>NZ_JBVJRP010000005.1:529328-548317 GCF_055607525.1 Kitasatospora sp. NPDC036993
TGTTGTGCGCTCAGGGCTGGGGGGGGGACGCGGGGGATTGACCCCGGACACGGGGCCAGAGGGGGGGGGGGGGGGGGCGGTCGACAACCCCCCTCCACACCGCTCAGCCCTCGCGGCGGACGTCCACCAGCACCTTGCCCATGGTCTCCCGCGCGGCCATCGCCCGGTGCGCCGCGGCCACCCCGGACAGCGGCACGGTCCGGTCGATCCGCGCCACCAGGCGCCCGTCGGCGGCGAGCCGGAACAGCTGGCCGGCGATGCCCGTGAACAGCGCCCGGTCCGCCAGCGCGTGCTTCAGCCAGAAGACCGCCAGCCCCGCCGAACCCTCCGCCAGCTCGCCCACCGTGAAGCCGTCCTCCACGCCGCCCCGCGCCCCGACCGACACCAGCCGCCCGAAGGGTGCCAGCCCGGCCAGCCCGGCGCGCAGCACCTTCCCGCCGACCGAGTCGAGGAACAGGTCCAGCCCGCCCGACTCCGCGAGCCGCCCGGCCAGGTCCGGGTCCTCGGGGTCGAACACGGTGTCGGCGCCCAGCGAGCGCGCGAACTCCCGCTTCTCCGGGGTGGAGGCCAGGGCGACGATCCGCCCCGCCCCCAGCTCCCTGGCCAGCTGCACCGCCAGGTGCCCGACGCCGCCCGCGGCCGCGGTCACCCCGACGGCCTCGCCCGGCCGCAGCCGCCCGGTCAGGGTCAGCGCGCCGTAGGCCGTGGCCCCCTGCTCCAGCAGCGCGAGCGCCTGCTCGTCGCCGACGCCGTCCGGAACCTCCACCGTGTGCGCCGCCTCGGGCGCGGCCACCTCGGCGTACCCGCCACCGGTGCGCAGCAGCGCGACGACCCTCCGGCCGTCCCCGCGGCGCCGCCCGACCACGTCGACGCCGAGCACCGCCGGCAGCGGGAAGCGGAGGTACTCGCCGGTGCGGCACTCCAGGTCGGCGTAGTTGAGCCCGGCGAGGGTGACGTCGACCAGCACCCGGCCCGGGCCCGCCGCCGGTTCCGGCACCGTCGCGAGGCGGAGCTCCTCCGGCCCGCCGTATCGGTCGATCACCACCGCGCGCATCCCGGCCCCGTCCCCCGTCACGTCCGCGTCCACGTCCATGTCCGCATCCACGCCCTGGTCCGCCTCCACGGTCTCCTCCGGCCTCATCCGGCGAACAGCGCGAGCAGCGCGCTCTCCAGGGCGCGGACGGCCTCCGGGCTCCCGGCGACCACGCAGTACATCACCGAGCCGTCGACGGGCCCGTAGTCGCTGCTGAACAGCACTCCGGTACCGGTCGCCGGGTCGAAGGCCAGCCCGGCCTCGCCGATCGCCGCCACGCCCTGCGCGAAGGAGGGCACCCTGAGGCCCTCCAGCTCCAGGAGGTAGCGGGAGCCGCGGTGCTCCTCGCGCAGCAGGCGGCCGAGGTAGACGTCGAGCAGGTGGCTGGAGCCGGTGAGCCGGCCGTTGGTCTCGTGGAAGTAGATCTCGCCCTTGGGCGTCAGCACGGCGTCCGCGCTGACCGTGCCCCGGTAGCCGATCACCCGCAGTACCTCGCACAACCGGGCGCCCTGGTCGACGAGTTCGGCCAGCGCGCCGGCGTCCGGGGTGACCGGCGGGGTGATCTCCCCGACCACCACCGGCCGCATGACCATCTCACCGCAGCCGGAGAGCACCACGGCCGTGTCGTCGACGGCGAACTGGGCGTACAGCGGCACGGAGTCGCCGAAGTACCGCTCCACCACCACCCGCTGGCAGCGCCCGCCGGTCAGCCAGGTCCACCGTCCGGCCACGTACGCGGCCACCGCCGCCCGGTCCGCCAGCGGCACCACCCGCTCGGCGCCGACCGCCTCCACCCGCTCGTCCCTGGCGAGGATCTCGTTGCCGAGGCCGCCGGCCTGGTACTCGACCTTCACCATCACGCTGTGCCCCTGCGCCAGCAGGTGCTCGATCGCCGCCTCGACCTCCGGGGGCGAGCCGGCCACCCTGCCGGGCGGGATCGGCACCCCGGCGCCCGCGGCCAGCGCCCGGAACCCCGCCTTGCTGTTCACCAGGGCGTTGCCGCCCTGCGCGGCGAAGGGCCGACCCGGCATGGCGTGCGCCACGCCGAGGGCCGCCGCCAGCTCGGCCACCGCGCCGTTCGGCGAGATGGCCAGCACCTCGTCGACGGTCCGCCCGTCCAGCACCCGGCGCAGCTCGGCCAGGAAGCCCGGGTCGGCCAGGCGGTCGGTGGTGAGCACCTGGTCGCCCTGCGCGCCCGGCGGCGGCACCACGAACGCCAGGCTGTCGGCCCGCACCCCGGTCAGCCCGGTGACGTACGCCAGGTACGCCGGATCGGGGCGCCAGGGCAGCACCAGGACGTCACCGTCCTCGGCCCACCAGAGCATCCGCTGTGCCCCGCACCCGGCGGCCAGCTGCTCCGGCGGCGTCATCCCGGTGAGGTCCCCGACCATCTCCTCGGTGCGGTTGTTCGCGATGCAGAGCGTCGTCATCTGGTGAGCCCTCCCGGCGTCCGGCGCTGTCACGGCCCTGGCCCCGACGCACGACACGGGTGTGGCGTGCGCTACAGGTGTAGCGCACCGGGGTTGTTCCGGCTCGGCCCTCGGTCATTGAACAAAACGCCGAACAACCGCCGCGCCCCTCCGGTTGTTCCTCGGGCCGCCGCCCGCGCCCCGGACACGGCTGCGCCCCGGTGCACCGTGGTGCACCGGGGCGCGGGAACCCGATGGGGAGGACTCGGAAGGAGGGCTCAGCGGGAGATCAACGGAAGATCAGCTGTGAGGCCTACCGGATGTCAACGGCCCTGGAGGCGCTTGACGTTGTCGCCGAAGCTCCAGCCCTTCGAGCCGTCCCAGTTGATCGACCAGGTCATGAGGCCCTTCAGCTGGCCGTTGAAGGCGTTCCACGACTGGCTCACCAGGCCCGGGTCCATGTAGCCGCCACCCGCGCCGGGCTGGGCCGGCAGGCCGGGCACCTGCTTGTCGTAGGGCACCTTGATGGTGGTGCCCTGGATGGTCAGGCCGTTGTTCAGGCACTCGGTCTGCTTGGTGAAGCCCTGGACGGTGCCGGCCTGGTACGAGTCGCCGGAGCAGCCGTACATGCTCCCGTTGTAGTACTGCATGTTCAGCCACCACAGCCGGCCGTTGTCCGCGTACTTCTTGATGATCGGCAGGTAGGAACCCCAGATCGACCCGTAGTTGACGCTACCGCCGGTGACGTACGCGGTCTCGGGGGCCATCGTCAGGCCGAAGCCCGCGGGCATCTGGGCGAGCACGCCGTCGATGATGCGGATGAGGTTGGACTGGGAGGCGGACAGCGTGTTGATGTTGCCGCTGCCGGACAGGCCGGTCTCGATGTCGATGTCGATCCCGTCGAAGTTGTACTTCTTGAGGATCGGCACGACGGTCGCCACGAAGCGGTCGGCGACGGTGCTGGAGCTCAGGTCGATGCCGGCGGCGGCACCGCCGATCGACATCAGGATCGTCGCCCCGGCCGCCTTGGCCTGGCACATCTCGGCGGGGGTCGAGACCTTGACGTTGCTGTCCATGCCGTCCTGCCACAGGACGGTGCCGTCCGAGAGGATCACCGGGAAGGCGGCGTTGATCACGTTGTAGCCGTGCGCGGCCATCCGGCTGTCCGTGATCGGCGTCCAGCCCATGCCCGGGTGGACCCCGTTCAGGGCGCCGTCCCAGTTCTCCCAGTACCCCTGGAGGACCTTGCCCGAGGGCTTGGGCTTGGTGGGGCAGGTGTCACCCGGCGGGGTGGTCGGCGGAGTCGTGGGCGGAGTCGTCGGAGGCGTGGTGGGCGGCGTGGTCGGCGGAGTCGTGGGCGGGGTGGTCGGGGGCGTGGTCGGCGGGGTGGTGGGCGGCGTGGTGGTGCCGCCCGGGCCGGCGAGCGACACGTCGTCCGCGTAGAACGCGGGCTGCCCGTACCAGCCGTGCAGGAAGACGGTCACCGAGGTGGTGGTCGCCCCGGTGGTGAAGCCGACGCTGAGCTGGCCGTACGACGGGCTGCTCGCCGTCCAGGTGGAGGCGTTGACGCCGGTGCCGGTGGCGCCCAGGTAGATGTAGCTGCCCTGGACGTAGGCGCTCAGCGTGTACTGGGAGTTGGGCTGCACGCTGATGGTCTGGCTGCACTGGGCGGTGTCCTGGCCGGTCGGCGTGGCCTGGAGCGCGGAGGCACCGGAGTGGACCGGGCTGGTGACGGCCGCACCGGAACCGCCGGAGCAGCTCCAGTCGGAGAGTCCGCTCTCGAATCCGGGGTTGGCCACCAGGTTCGGGGTGGCGGCACCCGCCGTGGCGGCGCCGGACACGGCGAGCCCGGCACCGATGACGGCGATGGCGCTCGCTGCGGCGAGGGAACTCCTCAGGAGGGTCCGCCCGTTGCCGGCGCTGCCGGCCCGGCTCACCCGCGAGGCCCGTTGCAGACCGGACGCCCGGAGCGGCTCGCTGCCGGCCTGGCCGCCTTCGAGGCGACCGGGTTCCGGACAAGGGCGGAACCCGCCCGACTGACGTGGGGTACGCGACCTCCGACGGAACATGCTGTGCTTCCTTCCCGCCGAGCGTCATGGGCATGACCGACGCGTGGGGGCGTGACGCCCGGCTCTGGGTGAGGTGGAACATGTGGGGGCTGTGCCGGACCGGATCGTAGGAAGGATGACAAGCGGCGTCAATAGGTCTGGACCAATTAGGTCTGGACCAATTTCGACGGCCCCTCCCCCGCCGGGAGGCCACGCACACCGCGCCGAGGGCACGGGCCCGCAGGCCGGGGCGGTCGTCGACCAGGTGGTGGAGCTGATTCGCAGCAGCCACACCATCGGCGGACCGTCCGTCACCGTCTTCCCGCGCGGCATTCCGCCGGTGTACGACCACCAGGTCATCGAGGTCTCCGTCGGGGTCGCGAACTCCGCCCGCTGAGACCACGGACGAGCCCCCACCCCATGACCCTCACCGGCCGGCGAGCCGTCCTCCAGGTCCACCCGACCCGGCGGTGCAACCTGCGCTGCCTCCACTGCTACTCGTCCTCGGGGCCGGACGTCGACGAGACCACGGCCCTGCCCGTCCTGGGCAGGGCCGTCACCGACGCCGCCGCCCTCGGCTACGACGTCCTCGGCGTGTCGGGCGGCGAGCCGTTGCTCTACCGGCCACTCACGGACCTGCTGCGCACCGCCCGTACCCACGGCATGCGGACGACCGTCACCACCAACGGCATGCTGCTCACCGAACGTCGGCTGGGCGAACTGACGGGCCTGGTCGACGTGTTGGCCATCTCACTGGACGGCACCCCGGACAGCCACGTACGGATGCGGCAGGACGCCCGCAGCTTCTCGGCCATGGAGCGCCGCCTCCCCCTGGTCCGCGCCTCCGGCATCCCCTTCGGCTTCATCTTCACCCTGACCCAGTTCAACGTGCACGAGCTCGCCTGGGTGGCCGACTTCGCCGTCGCCGCGGGGGCGAGCCTGCTGCAGATCCACCCGCTCGAACCGGAGGGCAACGCCGCCGGCCGCCTCCCCGGAGCGGTGCCCGACGTGACCGAGATGCTCTTCTCGGTCCTGGAGGCCGCACGGCTGCGGACGTCCACGGACCTGACCGTCCAGCTCGACCTCGTGGACCGCCACAGCATCGTCGCCCAGGCCGACCGGTTCCTCGCCGACGGCGAGCCGCCCCGGGGGCTCGCCTCCTGGCTCTCCCCACTGGTCATCGAGACGGACGGCACGGTCGTGCCCCTCACCTACGGATTCGACCGCCGCTTCGCCCTGGGCAACCTCGACGAAGCCTCGCTGTCCGAGCTGGCCCGCCACTGGGACCCGTCACCCTTCCGGTCCCTGTGCCGTTCCGTGCACGCCGGTCTGGCGCGCGAGGACGCGCCCGCCCTCGTGAACTGGTACGACGAAGTCACCAGGGCCGCCCGCACCCGCCAGCCCGTTTGAGACCCGCCCCCGCCGTGCCCCGATTCGGCACCGGACCTGCGGGAACCGCCCAACCGTGCCCGCCCCAAGGCCTATGATGCGACCGATCCGGTTCGGCACTCGTTGTCGCGCCGGGTCGGGTTCGTCCCGAACAAGGCGGCTGGGGGCCGATGTTGGACACGTGGGATGTGCTGGAGCCGGCTGTCGCGCGGGTCTGGCCGAAGGCGCCCGACAGCCTGTCGGAAGCCGAGTTCGAGCGGCTGGAGGCCGAGGTCCTCGTGGCGCTGCGCGCCCTGGAGACCGCGCGCGGCCGTGCGCCGTCGCCGGGCCAGGACGCGCCCGACGCCGTCGAGGAGGCCGCCCACGCGGTGGCCGCCGCCTTCGAGGCGTACCCGCCGCTGGACGACCTCCTCGCCGCCGAGTTCGACGCGCTCACCGACGGCCGGGAGCGCTTCGGTCCGGACGCTCCCCCGCCCTCCTGGGGCACCACGACGCGCTCCCTGCTCGTCCCCGTCCTCTACGCCACCGACCGCGCGCCGGCCACCGGGGCCGGGACGGCGTACGGCGGCGAGCGCGGCCCGCTCTCCTACGGAGAGGCCCTGGTGAACGTCCCCGACGACCACCGCGTCGGCGCCGTCGAGAAGCCGCGCTGGTGGCGGCTGCGGTTCCGTACCAGCCCGGACCGGGACACCCACCTCGGCGAAGTCACCCCGCTCACCGCCGCCGGGTTCGCCGAGCGGGCCCGCGGCCGCCACCTCCCCGGCAACGGCGAAACCCCCCGATCGGCACTGGTGTTCGTCCACGGCTACAACGTCTCCTTCGCCGACGCCGCCGTCCGAGCCGCCCAGATCGCCTACGACCTGAACTTCACCGGCCTGCCCATGCTGTACAGCTGGCCGTCCAAGGCCGCCGTCACCGACTACCCGGCCGACGGCAACGCCGCCCGCCGGGCCGTCCCGCACTTCCAGGAGTTCCTGCGGCACGTGCTGACGGACACCGGTGTCGACGAGGTGCACCTCGTCGCCCACAGCATGGGCAACCGGCTGGTCACCGACGCCCTGGCCGACCTGGACACCACCGCCCTCCCCGAGGGTGCCGGCCGGCTCGGGCAGGTCGTCTTCACCGCGCCCGACGTCGACGCCGAGGTGTTCCGCCAGCTCCTGCCGAGGATCGTCCGCCAGGCGCGCGGCTGCACCCTCTACGCCTCCGCCAACGACCGCGCGCTCGCCGTCTCCAGCCACCTGGCCGAGTACCCCCGGGCGGGCCAGGCCGGGCCGGGCGTGGTGGTCGCGCCCGGCCTGGACACCGTCGACGTCTCCGAGCTCGACACCGGTCTGATGGGCCACTCCTACGTGAACGACCACCGCTCCGTGCTCTCCGACCTGTACGGGCTGCTGCGCCACGGCCACCGCCCGTCCGAGCGCTACGGGCTGGTCCGGATCCCGCACCAGGACGGCGCGTACTGGGCCTTCCAGCCGTAACTCCCCACCCTCTCCGACGAGCGAACACACAGGGCATGGCGACGACGACCCCCTCCCAGCGAACGACCCACTTCCTGGACAGCTTCCCCTTCCGGTGGGACCACCCCGGTGCCGGCGAGCTCCGCGACCTGCTCGCCTCCGTCCACTTCCGGGTCAACCCGGTGCTGGAGCTGGCCCAGCAGACCGGCATCCGCCCGGCCGACGTCAACTGGGACCAGCCGATGACCCAGGTCTGGTTCGACCTCATCAGCGTCGCCCGGAAGCAGGAGAAGCTCCGACCCCTGCTCGACCGGATCGCCGACGGCCCCGACCGGGCCCTCGCCGCCCGCCTGCGCGAACTGCTCGCAGCCCACCCCGTGCTCCCCGCCCCCGCGACGGAGCTCCCGGCAGGCACCTGGGCCGCCTTCCGGGATCCGGACGAACAGGAACGGCAGATCTTCGGCGCCGCCGAGTACCTGGACGTCGCCTTCCTGCGCCGCGGCGCCGAACTCGCCACCGCCGTCTGCCGCCTGCTGGTCACCCACGCCGACGGCACGACCTGCTACGGCACCGCCTTCCGGATCGGCCCCGACCTCCTGCTGACCAACCACCACGTCCTGTACGCCGACGGCCGTGCCGCCGTGGCGGTCGAGGCCTGGTTCGGCTACGAGCAGGACCTCGACGGACGGGCGCTCACCTACCGCACCGTCCGGTGCGACACCGCCACGGCCGTCGGCCGGCCCGAGGGCGACTGGGCCGTGATCCGCGCCGCCGGACCGCTGCCCGAGGACGCCCTGGTGGTCCCGCTGCCCGAGCGGGTCACCGTCGCCGAGGGCGACCGGGTCTGCATCATCCAGCACCCGCACGGTCTGGTGAAGAAGCTCGCCGTCCGCCACAACGTCGTCCGGCACGTGGACGAGCAGGTGGTGCAGTACTGGACGGACACCGATCACGGCTCCTCCGGCGCCCCCGTCTTCGACGAGCGCTGGCGGCTGGTCGCCCTGCACCGCGGCTACGACCGCGTCGGCGGGCGGCTCACCGCCTCGGAGTTCCGCAACGAGGGCCTGCGGGTCGAGCGGGTGGCCGAGGCCCTGGCCGCCGCCGGGGTGGGGTGAGCCGGTGGCACTGCTGGACCTGCGCGCGTTCCCCCACGACGACCCCAGGGGCAAGGCCCTGCTCGACGCCCTCATGGAGGTCTACTCCCTTCAGCCGCCGGCCCGGCAGATCGCCGCCCGCGCGGGCGTCAGAGCGGCGGAGATCGACTGGCAGAGGTCGATGTACGACGTCTGGCCGGACATCGTCGACAAGGCCGCGACGACCGGACTCCTGCGCAGGCTCGTCGAGGTCGTCGCCGAGGACTCCGACTCCCGGGCCGCCGCAGGGGTGTTCGCCGACTTGCTGGACGAACAGGAGGTCGCACGATCCGTCGACCCGTTCGACCACGGACTGATCAATGACGGGTGGTGCGCCTTCTTCGACCGCAAGCCCCTCCGTTCCCGGCTGCGGGACATGGTGCTCGACCGGGGCCACCGGGTGCTCACCGTCGAAGGCGGTCCGCGGAGCGGACGGACCTTCACCTGGTTCCTCATCCACCACGTGCTGACGAGCCGGGGCATCAACCCCTGCCGGATCAACATCAACGAGTACACCGAGCCGGTCCGGGTCTCCGACCTCGCCGAGTTCCTCAACTACGAGTTCCGGGGGTGGAGCGTGGAGATCGACCACCACTCCTCCGAGGACCAGCAGGCCGACCGGCTGGTCAGACAGCTCAGGGGACGGATGCGCGAGGAGCGGGGGTGCGTCCCGGCACAGCCGCGGCACTGGCTCGTCTTCGACGACTCGGAGGCCCTCCGCTTCACCGAACCCGCCCTGCGCGCGGTCGTCCGGCTGATCAGGGCCGTGGTCGAGGGGGAGATGGCGGACCGGATGCGGATCGTACTGCTCGCCTACGACGGCTGGCTGCCGCCGGACATCGAGTGGCATGCCGCCCGGGAACGGCTGGGTCCGATCGGGGTCCAGGACCTCCGCGACTTCTTCCACACCGTCGCCGCGGAAGCCGGCCACCCGATCGACGCCGTGACCGCCGACGGTCTCGCCGTCAAGGTGCTGAGCGAGACCGGCCACGACACCTGCCTCCCCGACGGCCCGCTCCCCCTGACCGACGAGATCCAGCGCACGGCTGTCGGCCTCGGCCGAAACCTCTACCAGGGATGTTGACGACGGTGACCGAGACCGGCACGCTGCCGCCCCACGCCGACTACCGCGAACGGACCGTCCTGCTGGGCGCGTTCACCGCCGAGGGCCTGGCTGCGGCTGCCCCGGACACGGACGGCGCCGGCACCGACGCGTCCCTGCGGCACTTCCTCATCCACGACTGCGAACGGGTCACCACTCGGGAGGGACGCCGCTGGCGGCTGACCCCCGAGGTCCGCACCGCCACCATCGAGACCCTGGGCTGTCCGGAACGCCTGCGGGCCGCCCTCACCACCGCACCCCGCACGGGCCCCGACCCGGCGCGCGACTGGGCCGAGCGGTTCCTCGGCTCGGCGAACCCTCCGCTGGACCGGCAGGGCTTCGACGAGCTGTTCGCCGCCCTCACCGTGGTCGGCTGGTTCCGCGACGCCCCCCGGGCACGGGCCGCGCTCGACGGCCACGGGCTGACGCTCCCGTCCTCCGACGAGGTGCAGCAGCACCTCAAGCGGGCCCGGCTGCTGCAACCGCTCCAGGCCCTCGCCGACGAGACGTTCACCGGGCGGGAGGACGAACTCGGGGCGCTGGCCGGCTACGTGGACGGCAGGGACGGCTACTCCCCCTGGCTCCTCGTGCACGGACCGGGCGGGGTCGGCAAGTCCACGCTGCTGTCGCGCTTCCTCCTGGAGCGTGCCGGACCCGCCCCCGCCGCCCACCTCTACCTGACCTTCGAGCGCCCGGAGCTGGCACCGGAACGCCCGCTGACCGTCCTCGTCGAGGCCGTCCGCCAAGTCGCTCTGCTGGCACCGCGGATGCGCGACCGGGCGGACGCCCTGGGGCACTCCCTGCGCCGCGCCGTCGCCGCCGACCTCAGAGCGGAGCGGGACCGCAGTTCCTCGTCCGGGCACCGAAGCTCGCGGAACCACGACACCGACCTGCTGCTCCACAGGTTCGGCTCCTTCCTGGCCGCCGTCGGGGCCGACCACGACGGCCGGATGCCGCTGCTCGTCCTGGACACCTTCGAACGGGTCCAACGGCGCGGCCGCTTCGCCCAGGACCGCCTGCTGCACACCCTGGACAGCCTGCGGTGGACCTGCCCGAACCTGCGCGTCATCGCCGCAGGCCGCGCGCCGGCCGACGACCCCCGCTTCCGCTCCGTCCCCCTCGACGGGTTCGACCCGCCGACGGCCCGCCACTTCCTGCGCCGGCAGGTCACCACCCTCGCACGGGCCACCGACGAGGAACTGGACCTGGTCACCGACACCGTCGGCCGGAGCCCGCTCAACCTCAAACTGGCCGCCGCCCTGCTCCGCCACGAGGCCGACGCCCTGCGGGACCCGGCCCTGCACGAGCGGCTCCGGGACAAGCTGGAGGCCGAGACCGTCCAGGGCGTGCTGTACCGGCGCATCCTCGACCACCTGGACGACCCGGACCTGCGCCGCATCGCCAGTCCCGGCCTGATCGTCCGGAAGGTCACCCCGGACGTCATCCGCACGGTCCTGGCCGAGCCGTGCGGCCTCGGCGCGGTGGACGAGGACCGCGCGCTGCACCTCTTCCAGGACTTCCGGCGCGAGGCCTCCCTCGTCGACGAGGTGCCGGGGCGGCTCGCGGTGGTCCACCGGGCGGACGTCCGCGCCGTCATGCTGCCGCTGCTCCGGCGGGACCGCCCCGAGGTCGTGGAGCTGATCCACCGCCGGGCGGTCGCCCACTACGAGAGCGACGGCGACCGGGTCGAGGAGCTCTACCACCGGCTGGCACTGGGCCAGCCGACCGAGACCCTCGACCACCGCTGGGACAAGGAGGCGGGCCGGTTGCTGGAGCCGGCCCACGACGAGCTGCCGCCCTGCTCGCAGGTGTACCTCGCCGAGCAGTTGGGAAACATCGCCCCCACGGAGCTCCGGGCGCAGGCCGACGACGAGACCTGGGCCCGGCAGGCGCTGCGTGCCGCCCATCAGTTCCTGGTCGACAACCAGCCGGACGAGGTGCTGACACTCTTCCAGGAGCGTCCTCGGCGGGTGGGCGGGGACATCCCCCTCACCGTCGTCCTGATCAACTCACTGGCTGCTCTGCGCCGCTGGGATGAAGTGGACGCCTTGGCCGACGACGTCCTGGCCGGCGAGCCCGATCCGGCCTCCGCCGCGAGCATGCTTGTCCTGCGGGCCCAAAGCGCCCTGATCCAGGGCGACTTCGGCCGTGCCCACGATCTGCTCTACCAGGCGCGGGTCGCGACAGAGGCCCTTCAGGACACGGTGCTCACTCTCAGTATCAATGTGAACATCCTGCGCCTGCACCGGACCGGCGGCTCCTTCGACTCACTCGACGCCCGCCGGCTTCGCTCCCGCACGCTCGCCATCATGAGCAGCCTGGACCCCCAGGACATCGCCAGGAACCCCGAGCTCATCCGGCTCATCGCCGCCGAACTCGGCGAGGAGGCCCCCGAGTTCGTGGCACTCACCGCCCGGCAGTCCGGCGTCGACCTGTCCGGCGGAGGTGGTTCCGCCCTCCGCGACGCCCTCACCTCGGAGGAGTTGCGGGACTTCACCCGGGCCACCGGCGTCAGCGTGCCACCTCCCACACCGGGCACCGGCCCCGCACTCACCAGCGTCGACTTCGGCGACGCCGTCAACACCTACCTCGGCCAGGAGGGCGAGCACCCCGCGGCCTGGAGCCGAGCAGTGGTGCAGAACCTCCGGCACGAGGTGGACCTCGCCACACCCGCCCCCGCCCCCCGGGACACCACCCACGACGCCATCGTCTTCCTCCCCGGCTTCATGGGCAGTTCGCTCCTGGACACCGAGACCGGCCGGCACGTCTGGGGCAGTCTCAGGGGCGCCGGCCTCCTCCGGCTCCCCGCGCTCCGCATCACCCACGACGAACGGGCGGGCCGGACCGACCGGCTGCGCCCCGACGGCCTGCTGAGCGCCCCGGCGTGGCTGGCGGCGCTCGGCGGTCTGGAGACCTACCAGCCCCTGCTCGACGCCCTGCGCGCCACCGTCCCCCACCAGGACGCCGTCCTGCCGTTCCCCTACGACTGGCGGCTCTCCGCCGAGGTGAACGCGCGCCTGCTGGCCGGGGCCGCCCACCGCCACCTGGAGGACTGGCACGCGAACCCGCGCCGCCGCCAATCAGGAGCTCCCGACGAGGAACCCCGGCTGGTCTTCGTCGCCCACTCCACCGGCGGCCTCGTCGCCCGGGCGGCGCTGGCGGCGGACTCCCGGCTGGCCGCGCTCACCCGCGACCTGGTCACCATCGGCACGCCCTTCCACGGCACCCCCGCCGTCGCCGAACTGCTCAGCGGCCGCCGCCGCATCCTGCCGCTCTCGCCGGCCGGACTGGCCGCCACCCTGCCGGGCGTGTACGACCTGCTGCCCGACTACCCCTGCGTCGAGACGGACGGCGGACTGCGCCGGCTGCGCCTCGACGACGTCGGCCGCGCCGGCGGCGATCCGGAGCTCGCCACCATCGCCCTGGCAGCACGGCGGACGGAGGCCCGCGCGCCGTTCCTCCCCCGCACCCGCGCCGTGGTCGGCATCGGCCAGCCGACCGTGCAGAGCCTACGAGTCACCGAGGACGGCATCGCGGCGGAGCTGACGGCACCGCGCACCCACGACAACGGCCGTCCGTACCGGAGCGGGTCCGGCGAGGTCGTCCGCTGGGACCGCGGCGGGGACGGCCTCGTCCCCCGCGACGCCGCCGCGCCCTCCGCCTCGAACGCCGTGCTGTTCGTGTCCGGCCGGCACGGCACTCTCTGCTCGGACCCGCAGGTCCTGGAGCTGGTCCGGGCCGTCCTCACCGACCGGAGGCCGGCCGCCCACCGGCCCCGCCCGGTGACGGACGCCCTCCAGCGCCCGGGGCTCGGCCTCTCCCTCCCCGACACGGCCGTCGCGGGGCAGCCCTGGGCCCTGATGGTGCACGGCGCGACGCCGGACAGCGCCACCTGCCGGATCACCGACGAGGCCACCGGATCAGCCGTCGCCACGCCCCCGCTGCTGCTCAGCGACGCGACCCTGGTCGCCGCCGTCACCCTCCCCCGCCCGGGCCTCTACCGGGTGACCGTCACCTCCGGCCCCGAACGGGTCAGTGACCTCCTCCTCGCCACCGGCCCCGACTGACCCCACCGGCGCGAAGGTCGGAGGGCGGCCGGAGGCGAGTGCTCCGGCCGCCCTTCCGGGCACTCGTCCGGCTCCGGTTCCGGGCGGAACCGGACGAGTGGTGCGAGGGCCGCCCGGGTCGGACGGCGCGGCCGCGTCGGCCGTCGTCCCTACCGGCACGGGCGCCGGGCAGGGCGGGCGCTCACCCGCTCGACTCCGTCCGCCGGCGGGAGGTGATCCAGCCGTCGTGGATGTCCCAGGTGCCGCCGTCCGCGGTGGCACCGCGCAGGCCGTCCAGGGTCCCGGGGCCGGCCAGTGCGGGCAGGCGGGGGTCGTCGAGGGCGGCGAAGGCGACGGTGCGGGCCGGGTCGAAGTCGGTGGAGTGGCGCAGGCGGCGGGCGAGTTGGGCGAAGCCGAGGACGGCGGCCGCGATCACCCAGGCGTCGGGGGTCTGGGCGGTCAGGCGCCGTGCGGGGCGCAGCCAGGACGCCGCGTCCTCCGGCCAGTCCACCTGTCCGAGGACCACGCCGCCGCGTGCCTGCCACGCCTCGGCGAACGCGCGGGCGGTGGCGCGGGAGACGTCGTCGCGGCCGTGGCCGATCACGACGGTTTCGGCGCGGGGCCGGCCGGAGGTCAACAGCCCGATGACCGCGGCGAGTTCGGCGTCGGTGTGCGGCCGGGGCGCGGCCGGGCCGCCGAACCGGCCGGTCTGGCCGGCGGTGCTGATCCGCGGGGAGCGGGAGGGGTCCGCCGGGGCGCCGTGGTGGTGGGTCATGGTGAGGATTCCTGGTCCTGGGTGGTCACGAGGCGTCGTGGAAGACGAGGCCGAGGGTGTGCCTCCGGCCGGTGCGGACGGTGCTCACCCCGTGCCGCATCGGTGCGACCGACCAGCCCCGCTTGCTCGCGACGGGCCGGTCGCGGGTGGTGAAGACCAGGCCGTGGCCCTGCGGGAGGACGGTGGCCGAGCCGCGGGACTGGGCGCGGGGGCGCTGCTCGGTCATGAGGAACTCGCCACCGGTGAAGTCGGTGCCGGGTACGTCCAGGCCGATGACGACCTGGAGGGGGAAGAGCATGTCCCCGAACACGTCGCGGTGCAGGGCGTTCCAGTCGCCGGGGCCGTAGCGCAGCAGGATCTGCGCGGACCTGGCCTGGCCCGCGGCGTGGCACGCCGCCGTCCATGCGTCCAGGTCGTCGGGCCAGGGCGCGGGCTTCCGGAGCTTCTCGGCCCAGGCGCGCGCGACGGGCAGCAGCCGGGGGTAGAAGGCCGCACGCAGGTCCCGGACCGGGGCGGGCAGGTCGTGGGTGAAGTAGCGGTACTGGCCGGAGCCGAAGCGGTGGCGGGCCATGTCCACCGTCGTGCGGAAGCGGTCGGGCTCGTCGTAGAGGGCGGTGATCGCCCGGCACTCGGCGGGCGTGAGGAGCGGGCCGGTGAGGGCGTGGCCGTACTCGTCGAGTTCGCCGGCCAGGGCCGGCCAGTCGGTGCCGTCGAGCCGGTCGGCCACCGGACCGGCGGTCAGGGTGGCGTCGGTCATGAGTTCTTCCTCGCTGCGGGCAGGGACGTACGAGCGGTCTCGGGCGACGATCCCACCTCAGCGCGACGGGACGGGGCGGGACGCACCCTGGGTCCCATGATCGCCACCGCCCGGCGAGGGCGCTGGCGGCATTCGGACACCGCATTCCGGGCACCCCGCGCCCCTTGGCCACCGGTCCCGCTGCTGTCCAGGCTGCCGGTCCTGGGCTGGCGGGCCCGGCGGTTCGGCGCGCCGCCCGTCGCGCTGCCGCTGCCGGTGGCCGGTGGCCGGGCGGGCCTCGCGGTGATCCGCGACCACCCCGCGCGTGGCCCTGGCCGCCGTGCCGCGGGGGCGGCGCGGCCCGTTCCGGCGGTGGCGCCGCACCTGTCGTTCGTCCCGGGGTGGAACGTCCGCCAGCTGCTGGCCGTGCACGGCTGGATCGCCGGCCTGCCCCGGCCGCGCCGCGCCTCCGCCCGGATCTCCGCCGCGCCGGGGTTTGCCGGGCCGGTGCTCGGGCTAGCCGCCCCGGTATGGAACACACACCCCTGCACACCCACCGGTGGTCCCGCCGGCTGCGCCGGGCCCTGGACGCACCGGAGCACTGGGACGTCCTCGACGCCCCGGCCCGGCCGCTCGCCGCAGCGGTCGAGGCCCTCCCGCTCGGCCCGTACCGCGACGCCCTGCACGGCGTGTGGCTCGGCCATCCGCTCCACCCGGCGATGGTCCAACTGCCGATCGGCTGCTGGACGTCCGCCGCCCTGCTGGACTTCCTCCCGGGCGGACGCCGGTCCGCCGACGCCCTGGTGGCAGCCGGCCTGCTGACCGCGGGACCGACCGCCCTCACCGGCTGGGTGGACTGGGCCAGGCTCGACCCGCCGCGCCGCCGCACCGGGCTGGTGCACGCGCTCTGCAACACCACCGGCGTGCTGCTGTACGGCGGCTCGCTGCTGGCCCGCTGCCGGAGGCACCGGACCCACGGGCGGCTGCTCGGCCTGGCCGGGCTGACCGCCGTCTCGGTCGGCTGCGCGCTGGGCGGGCACCTGGCCTACCGGCAGGCCGCCGGGCCCGACCGGGCCGCCGCCGTGCCCCGGCTGGCGCCGGCCGACTGGGTCGGCCTCGGCGCGGTGGAGGACTTCCCTGCCGGGAAGCCCGTCCGCGCGACGGCCGGCGAACTGGCCGTGGTCGTGGTCCGCGAGGGCACGCGGTGCCACGTGCTGGCCGAGCGCCGCGCCCACCTGTCCGGGCCGCTCTCCGAGGGCTCGCTGGTGGAGGGCTGCCTGCGCTGCCCGTGGCACGGCAGCGAGTTCCGGCTCCGGGACGGGGAGGTGGTGCACGGTCCGGCCACCGCGCCGCAGCCGGTACTGGAGACCCGGGTGCTCTCCGGGCACCTGGAGGTCCGGCTGCCCGGGGCCGGCTGACCCGGCCCGCACGGCCCGGTGTTTGGGCCCCGCCACCGGGGGCAGCCGCCAGGCGTCCGCTCCAGGAGGCGCCATGACCGCCGTCGTCCCCGATCTCCCGGCCCACCCCGCCGCGCCCGGGCACCAGCGCCGTACCGGGAGGTGAACCGCCATGCTGCTGGTCAGGCCGCCCGGGGTCTATCCGCCCCAGGGGGACACCGAACTCCTGGCCTCGTGCGTACGCCGGGAGCCGCTGGACGGCGCCAGCCGGGTGCTCGACCTGTGCACCGGGACGGGGGCGGTCGCGCTCGTGGCGGCCCGGACGGGCGCGCGGGTCACCGCGGTGGACATGTCCGCCCGCGCCACCGCCACGGCCTGGCTCAACAGCCGGCTGCACCACCGGCGGGTCCTGGTGCGCCGGGGCGACCTGCTGGCCCCGGTGGCCGGCCGGAGCTACGACCTGATCACCGCGAACCCGCCGTACGTCCCGGCCCGCCTTGATCCGGGCACCGTCGGCCGCGGCGCCGCGCTGGCCTGGGACGCCGGACCGGACGGGCGGCTGGTCCTGGACCGGATCTGCCGCGAGGCACCGGCCCTGCTCGCCGCCGACGGCGTGCTGCTGCTGGTGCAGTCCTCGCTCGCGGACGTCCGTGCCACGCTCGCGCTGCTGCGCGCGGCCGGGCTGCGCACGGCGGTGGCGGCGCGGCGGCGGCAGGAGTTCGGCCCGGTGATGACCTCGCGGGCCGCCCTGTTCGAGGAGCGCGGGCTGATCCGGCCGGGCGAACGCGAGGAGGACCTGGTGGTGGTGCGCGGTGTCCGTGAACGCTGACCGGCCGACGACCCGGGTGGTCGTGGTCCCCGGTGGTCCGCTGCTGGTGGAGGGCCCGGTCGAGGTGGTCCTGCCGAACGGCACGGTCCGGGTCTCCGAGCGCCCGGTGGTGGCGCTGTGCGCCTGCCGCCGCAGCCGCACCTACCCGTTCTGCGACACCAGCCACCGGCGGCGCGGCCGCCCTGCGCGAGGCTCGGACGGAGGCGGCGCGGACGGAGGCGGCCCGGACGGAAGCCGCTCGGACGGAAGCCGCTCGGACGGAAGCGCCGACGGCAGCGGCTCAGCCCGCCCAGTCGGGCAGGGCTGAGCGCAGCGAGCTGCGCCCCGCCCGCCAGCAGCCGAGCAGGTGGTCGGCGAAGCGGCCGTCGACCACCCCGGCCGCGACCGTCCCGAACGCCACGTCCCTGGCGAACTCCGGCTCCGCGGCCACCAGTTCCTCGATGACGCCGCGGCGCACCAGCTGCTCGTGGACGGCGTCCGCCTCGATGTGCTCGCGGTAGAAGAGGGTGCCGTCCGGCCCGCCGCCGAACCGTTCCAGCGCCGTCGCCAGCCTGGCGGACCCCGGGGAGGAGGTGATCTCGATGGTCGCGAACTGCCCGACGGCCGCGCCGCGCAGCGCGCGGTGCAGCCCGAACAGCGTCATCAGGTTGACCACCGCCAGGGTCGGCGCCGGGACGAGGTCCAGGTAGTACCCGTAGCCGGTGTCGAGACCGAAGGCGGCCATCATCCGGGCGAACAGCAGGGAGTGGGCCCGCTCCGGCCGGCCTGCGCCGTACTCGTCGTAGAGGACCGCCGTCAGCACCGCCTGCGCGGGCCCGTGGATCCTCGGCAGCATCCACAGCTGCGGGTCCGCCTCCTTGAGGTGGTAGACCGAGCGGTGCACCAGGTACTCGCGGGCGTGCCGGCGCTCGCCCTCGGCGAGCAGGAAGTGCGAGGGGCCGGTGCCGTCGGGCGGCTCGGTGAACAGCGGTTCCAGGGCCTCCCGCAGCGGTGGCACGGGCTCCGCCTCCGCCCGGACCGCGGACAGGAACGGGCGCTCCAACTCCTGCCGGAACCTCAGGAGTCCGGGATCCCACTCCCAGTCGGCGGGCACTCCGGGCAGCCCTCGGCCGTGGAGTTCGTAGCAGAGGTGCAGGGCCAGCTGGTGGTCCTCGCCCCACGGCTCGGTGAGCGGACCCGGTGGAGCGAGGAGGCGGCCGGCCCCGGGCGGTCCCGAGGTGAGCAGCGCCAGCACCGCCGCCGACAGCGGTCCGCGCGGCACGGGCAGTACGTCCCGATCCCGCGGATCCATCGCGTCCACCCTTCCTCCCGTCCCCGCTTCCCACCCACGCACCCGGGCGGGCCGCGTGCGGGGCCTCAGTGCGACGGCTGCGGCTCGTCGGCCCAGCCGGGGGCGTCCCGGTCCTCCAGTTGCTCGCGGAGCCAGGCCAGGGTGGCGCTGAGCAGCCGGGAGACGTGCATCTGGGAGACGCCGATCCGGTCGGCGATCCTGGACTGGGTCCAGCCGTCCCAGAAGCGGAGTTTGAGGACGGTCTGCTCGCGTTCGGGGAGCCGGGCCAGCAGGGGGCGCACGGCGATCCGGAAGTCGGCGAGTTCGAGGCCGGGGTCGCAGCCGCCGAGGCGGTCGAGCAG
>NZ_JBVJRP010000006.1:0-542690 GCF_055607525.1 Kitasatospora sp. NPDC036993
GGGCCCATGATCGCGGTGAACTCGCCCTGGGGGAAGGTGACGCTGACGTTGTCGAGGGCGACGACGCGGGTCTCCCCCTCCCCGTAGACCTTGTTGAGACCGGTGGCGCGGGCGGCCGCCAGGCCGGTGTGGACGGCGGTTGCGGTCGACGGGGTCACGGGGGGCTCCTTGTGCTCGCGGATTTGTACCTCCATGTTCCGCGAGGTGATCATGGTCCTGCGTCGATCCGCCGGACGGTTGGGCCTACCGCCGCTGGGCGTACGGGAGGGTCGGCCCCTCCTCCTGCGGTATGACGCGAACCCTGAGGCAGGGGGGATGGCCGGAAGGCTGTCCTTCGTGGCCGAATTCCAAACGGTTCGTCAGATGGCAAGGAAACATGACAACTTCCGCGGCCGGGAACATGCAAAAGGACGAGCCGGGCGACTAGGCTCTGGGGGGTTCGCAGGACGCCCGGATGGTGGAACGCAGACACGGGCAGCTTAAAACTGCTTGGCCGCGAGGCCGTGCCGGTTCGAGTCCGGCTCCGGGCACCGATATCCCGGCGGGGGCGCCGACGGCGTCCCCGCCGGTGGTCGTTCAGGGGATCCTCCTCGCGGCGTATCCCGAAATTTTTGCCAAGCCATTACCCTTGTACACGGGCGGTGCAGTGCCGCCACGGAGGGAATGAGCAATGAGAAGCAGCAACCCGGTCTTCTCGCGGGAGGGGTCCTTCACCCGCGACACCGGCTACGCAGGGTTCGGCAACACCGCGCAGGCCGGGAGTCCGAACGGCGCCAACCCCTACGCGGGCACGGCCTACGCCCAGCAGCCGCAGGGTCAGGCCCCGCTGACCGACGACCAGCTCTACGAGATGTACAACGGCCCGTCGGCCGGTCCCGCGGCCACCGGGCGGATGACGCTCGACGACGTGGTCGCCCGCACGGCGATGACGCTGCTGACCCTGGTCGCCGCCGGTGCGGTGGCCTGGTTCGCGCTGCCGTTCGAGAACTTCGGCTTCGCGATCGGCGCCAGCCTGGTGGCCATGGTCGTCGGCATGGTGGTCTCCTTCAAGCGCAGCGTGAGCCCGCCGCTGATCCTGGCCTACGCGGCCTTCCAGGGCTTCATGATGGGCGCCGTCTCGCACGCCTTCAACACCATGCTGAACGGCATCGTGATCCAGGCGGTGCTGGGCACCGCGGCGGTCTTCGCGGCGATGCTGTTCGCCTACAAGAGCGGCCGGATCCGGGTCACCGCGCGGTACCAGCGGATCGGCATCGCGATCGCCATGGGCTTCGTGCTGCTGATGCTGGTCAACGTGGTCGCGATGGCCTTCGGCGCCGACATGGGGCTGCGCTCCGGCCCGCTGGGCATCGTGGTCGGCCTGATCGGCATCGGCCTGGGCGCCTTCTTCCTGTCGCTGGACTTCGCGGCGATCGAGGAGGCCATCGCCCAGGGCGCCCCGCAGCGCGAGTCGTGGCGGGCCGCCTTCGGGCTCACCGTGTCGCTGGTCTGGATCTACATGGAGATGCTGCGGCTGATCGCGATCCTGCGCGGCGACGACTGACGGTCCCTCCCGTCGTGAACCACTGCCGCCGGGCCCCGGAGCGACTCGCTCCGGGGCCCGGCGGCTTTCTCGCTTACGCTCCTACCCATGCATGACGTAGAGCCCCTGGTCGAAGCCGTCGAGTCCCTGGCGGATCGTTTCCGCTCGCTGCCGCAGAGCAGGCTGCTGGGCGCCGTGCCCGGGCACGCCTCGCGGGCGGCGGCCGCGCTGGAGCTGGCCCGGCGGCTGGCCGGGACGGCGCTGGCGGCGGAGGGCGGGCCGTGGCGGGAACTCCCGGACGCCGGGGCCTTCGCGGTGGGGGACCAACTGGCCGTCGCCGGGCACGACCTGGCGGCCGCGCTCGCGGCGCTGCCCGGGGGCGCCGAGGTGGCGCTGCCGGACGGGCCGGTGGCGGTGGCCGAGGTGCTGGCCCGGGCGGTGGCGGCGGTGCGGGAGACGGCGGCGCTCTGCGGCTGAGCGCGCCCACCGTCGAGAGGCCGTAGGAGCCCGTCGTCGGCAGGTGTACCTACGGGCCCGTACGGAGGCGCACAGGCCCGTACGGAGGCGGACAGGCCGAAGGCCGGCCGGGTCGGTAACCCCTTGACCCGGCCGGCCTTCGGCGCCTGCGTGCTGGTGAGCTGGTGAGCTGGTGTCAGATGCTCGCGACCACCCGGTCGGCGAGCACGTAGACGGCCTCCTCGTCGGTGGAGAAGGTCAGCGAGTACGAGCCGGAGAAGCGCGAGCCGCCGAGCAGCCGGACGTGCTCACCGGCACGGACCGCGTCGATCAGCCGGTACGCGGCCTCCCGGTCGCCCGGGGCCACGCAGAGCGTGGTGCCGTCGGCGAAGGCGTACACGTCCAGGGTGCCCAGCGGGCCCGGGCGGACGTCGATCAGGGCGACGGCCTCCTCGGCGAGCGCGGCCAGCCGGTCGTCGGTCCACTCCCGGGACGGCGCCTGGCTGGGGACGAAGTCGGGGTGCGAGGGGTGGCGGCGCGGGTCGGGAGCGGGGGCCGGGGCCTCCTCGACGACCGGGTCGGTGTCCAGCAGCCCGGCCTCCAGTCCGGTGGCCAGCAGGTCGGCCTCACGGCGGGCCTTGGCGTCCTTGGCGGTGGCCTCACCGGCCGGGTGGCCGGGGCGCAGCGGCGCGCCGCCCTCGGGGCCGGGCTCGGCCGGGGCGGTGCCGTCCTCGTTGATCAGGTCCTCCAGCGCGGAGCGCAGCGCCTCGCCGAACTCCGGGTCCATCGTCCCGGCGTTGTCGACGGCGTCCTGCGGGCCGGTGGGGCGGGGGAAGAAGAGCGGCCACTCGTCGGTGCCGGAGAACGATCCGGAGAACGCTCCGGTGAACGGGGAGTCGAACAGTGGCGCGTCCTCGGCCGCGCGGGCCTCCTGCTCGGCCCAGAACGTCCGGGCCTCGGTGATCTCCCGCTCGCGGTCGGCGGCGAGCGCCTCGGTGACGGCCCGGCGTATCGCGGCCTCGTCCACCGGTGCGGGCACGGCGCGGGCGGCGGCCCGCGCGTCCAGCCGGCGGGAGAGTCCCCTGAGGTGGAGCAGCACGGCGGTCGACACGGCGATCAGGATCAGCAGCAGGATGGTGTAGACGGCGCTCACGGAACGTACTCCTAGCGAGGAGCGGAACGGGGTTACGTGTCCACATTGCCGCATGCGGGGCTGTTACCGCAGTGGCGAATGTCCAATTCCTCCGGGACTTTCGCTCTTGTCCCCAAATTGTTAGGTAACACCGTTCTACGCAGTGGAGTTGATCCGCTCCGCAGTGTCGATTTCCGGGCCGAAAACGAAAGAAAAGAGGCCCGGATCGACCTCGCGGTGTGATCCGGGCCTCAATTACGCTGCGTCACTCCAAACGGGTGGTCCAGACCCTTCGGAGGGTGACCCGGGGGTCAGCTGAGGCGCTCGACGACCATCGCCATGCCCTGGCCGCCGCCGACGCACATGGTCTCCAGGCCGAACTGCTTGTCGTGCCACTGGAGGGAGTTGATCAGCGTGGTGGTGATCCGGGCGCCGGTCATGCCGAAGGGGTGGCCGACCGCGATGGCACCGCCGTTGACGTTCAGCTTGTCCAGGTCGACGCCGAGGTCGCGGTAGGAGGGGATCACCTGGGCCGCGAAGGCCTCGTTGATCTCGACCAGGTCGATGTCGTCGATGGTCAGGCCGGCGCGCTTGAGCGCCTGCCTGGAGGCTTCGACCGGGCCGTAGCCCATGATCTCGGGGGAGAGCGCGCTGACACCGGTGGAGACCACCCGGGCGAGCGGGGTGATGCCCAGCTCGCGGGCCTTGGTGTCGGACATGACGACCAGCGCGGCCGCGCCGTCGTTCAGCGGGCAGCAGTTACCCGCGGTCACTGTGCCGTCGGGGCGGAACACCGGCTTCAGGCCGGACACGCCCTCCAGGGTGACGCCGGCGCGCGGGCCGTCGTCCGCGCTGACCACGGTGCCGTCCGGGAGCGTCACCGGGGTGATCTCGCGCTGCCAGAAGCCCGCCTCGATGGCGGCCTCGGCGAGGTTCTGCGAGCGGACGCCGAACTCGTCCTGCTCGGCGCGGGTGATGCCCTTGAGTGCGGCCAGGTTCTCGGCGGTCTGGCCCATCGCGACGTAGGCGTCCGGCACCAGGCCGTCCTCGCGCGGGTCGTGCCACGCGCCGCCGCCTTCCTCGGCGCGCTTCCTGGTGCGGGCCTGGGCCTCGTCGAAGACCGGGTTCATGGTGCCGGGCAGGCCGTCCGAGGTGCCGTTCACACTGCGCGAGACGGTCTCCACGCCGGCCGAGACGAAGACGTCGCCCTCGCCCGCCCTGATCGCGTGCAGTGCCATCCGCGTGGTCTGGAGCGAGGAGGAGCAGTAGCGGGTGACGGTGGTGCCGGGCAGGTAGTCCATGCCCATCTGGACGGCCACGATGCGGGCCAGGTTGTGGCCCTGCTCGCCGCCGGGCAGGCCGCAGCCCAGCATCAGGTCGTCGATCTCGCGCGGGTCGAGCTGCGGCACCTTGGCCAGGGCGGCCTGGATGACGTGGGCGGTCAGGTCGTCCGGGCGGACGTCCTTGAGGGAGCCCTTGAACGCCCGGCCGATCGGCGAACGGGCGGCGCTGACGATGACGGCTTCGGGCATGACGGGCTCCTCGCTGAGTGAACGGCGGACCTGACGTCCGGGAGGAAAGTTACCGCCTGGTAGATCAGGCGTCACCCGCTCCGGCGTGTGAGCTGGCCGACGTGCTCCCGGGGGCCGTACCGGTTTCCTTCCCGCCTTCGGAGCGGGGCAGACCGATCCGCAGCCGGTGCCGCAACTGGGCCCAGCGGCGGCCCGGGCCCTCCGCCGGCACGGCCGCCACCTCGGTGCCCTCCCGCCCGGCCGCCGCGGCGGCGGCCACCGCGACCGGCAGCACCGTCCCGCCGGGGACGGCCGTGGCCGGACGCTCCTCCTCGGGCCAGAGGCCGAGCGCGGCGCAGACCGAGGGCAGCACGGCCATCGCGGCGGTCGCGTAGCCCTGGGCGGAGGGGTGGTAGCGGTCGGCGGCGAACATCTCCGGGCGCGCGGCGAACTCCGGCCCCAGCAGCGAGCCCAGCGAGACCGTCCGGCCGCCCGCCTCCACCACCGCGATGGTCTGCGCGGCGGCCAGCTGCCGGCTCAGCCGGCGGGCCACCCAGCGCAGCGGCGGGCGCACCGGCTTGATCGTCCCGAGGTCGGGACAGGTGCCCACGACCACCTCGCAGCCGTTGGCGCGCAGGGCGGCGACGGCCTCGCCGAGCCGGCGGACGGCCAGTTGGGCCGGGCTGTGCCGGGTCACGTCGTTGGCGCCGACCATGACCACGGCGACGTCCGGGTGGTGCGGCAGCGCCTGCTCCAGCTGGCCGGAGAGGTCGGCGGAGCGGCCGCCGGAACGGGCCACGTTGACCAGCCGGACGGGGCGCTCGGCCACCGAGGCCAGTCCGGCGGCCAGCAGCGCGCCCGGGGTCTCGCCGGCCCGGGCCACCCCGAGGCCGGCGCCGGTGGAGTCGCCGAGGACGGCCAGCACGAGCGGGGCCCGCGCGGCGGCGGCGCGGTCGGCGAAGGCCTCGCCGTAGACGCCGTCGGCCCTGGGCGGGTGGGTCTCCAGGACGCCGATGGCCTGGACGGCGAGTCTGCTCTCGGTCAGCAGCACGCCGACCAGGCCCACCCCGAGCAGGCCGAGCCCGCCGCCTCCGTAAGCCGCCGCGGTGGCGATCCTGCGGGCCACCCGGGCCCGCGAGTCCTGTGCCCCTGGCATCCGGTGCCCCCTTGCCGTGCTCCTGCCGGCCCCTCCGGGCCGTGGCGATGCCTGCACAGCGGTCTTACCCGCGCCGGGCGCCGGAGTACCGGGGGCAGCGGTGGGGGTGGGCCATTGGGGGAGGTGTGAAAGAGGGGAACCGCGGGGCGGGTGCCACGGCCTAGGCTTTGCAGTACCGAAAGCACTCGCATGCCCACAGACCGGGAGGACCCCCGTGCGGTACCACAACTCGATCATCGACCTGGTCGGCAACACGCCGCTGGTCAAGCTGAACAAGGTCACCGAGGGCATCAGCGCGACAGTGCTGGCGAAGGTCGAGTACTTCAACCCCGGCGGCTCGGTCAAGGACCGCATCGCGATGCGCATGATCGAGGCCGCGGAGGCCTCGGGTGCCCTCAAGCCGGGCGGCACCATCGTCGAGCCGACCTCCGGCAACACCGGTGTCGGCCTGGCGATCGTGGCCCAGCAGAAGGGCTACAAGTGCATCTTCGTCTGTCCCGACAAGGTCTCCACGGACAAGATCAACACCCTGCGCGCGTACGGCGCCGAGGTGGTCGTCTGTCCGACCGCCGTCGCCCCTGAGCACCCGGACTCCTACTACAACGTCTCCGACCGCCTGGTCAGGGAGACCCCGAACGCCTGGAAGCCGGACCAGTACTCCAACCCCGACAACCCGGCCTCGCACTACCACTCCACCGGCCCGGAGCTGTGGGAGCAGACCGAGGGGAGGATCACCCACTTCGTGGCCGGCGTCGGCACCGGCGGCACCATCTCGGGCACCGGCAACTACCTGAAGGAGGTCTCGGGCGGCAAGGTCAAGGTGATCGGCGCCGACCCGGAGGGCTCCGTCTACTCGGGCGGCACCGGGCGGCCGTACCTGGTCGAGGGCGTCGGTGAGGACTTCTGGCCGACCGCCTACGACCGCGGCGTCGCGGACGGCATCGTCGCCGTCTCCGACAAGGACTCGTTCCAGATGACCCGCCGCCTGGCCAAGGAGGAGGGCCTGCTGGTCGGCGGCTCCTGCGGCATGGCCGTGGTGGCCGCGCTGGAGGTGGCCCGCGGGCTCGGGCCCGACGACGTCGTGGTGGTGCTGCTGCCGGACGGCGGCCGCGGCTACCTGTCGAAGATCTTCAACGACGACTGGATGGCCGACTACGGCTTCCTGCCCTCCTCCACCGACGAGGCGCACATCGGCGAGGTGCTGGCCCGCAAGGAGTCCATCGAGCAGGGCGGCGTCCCGCAGTTCGTCCACATGCACCCCAACGAGACGGTCGCCGAGGCGGTCCGGGTGCTGCGCGAGTACGGCGTCTCGCAGATGCCGGTGGTCTCGCCGGGCGCCGGCCACCCGGACATCATGGCCGGCGAGGTGATCGGCTCGGTGGTGGAGAAGCTGCTGCTGGAGGGCATCTTCGCCAAGGAGATCGAGCTGACGGACACGCTGGACAAGGTGATGTCCAAGCCGCTGCCGGTGGTCGGCTCGGGCGAGACCGTCACCAACCTGATGACCGTGCTGGAGAAGGCCGACGCGGCCGTCGTGCTGGTCGAGGGCAAGCCGCAGGGCATCGTCACCCGCCAGGACCTGCTGGGCTTCCTGACCGGTCGCGGCCAGCACTGACGCGGCGTCACGGCCGCGCCGCGTCGCCGCCACCTCGCCGCCACCTCGTCGCGGGCGGATGCGGAGGATTCGTCCACGGGGAAGTGGTACACCGGCGTCACCTGTCCGCAGCACGTGGTTAACACGGCTCGGGCATCGTGGTGGTCAACGGCAGGACGCCGAGTGAGGCGACGGCAACCGTCCGGGAGCGGCTCCCCGGCGACCGCGGTCGGCTCCGGACACATCGGGTGGCCCTGACCCGGCCGCCGTGTCCTCCCGCCGTGGGAGGCGCCGTCGTCCCGCCCCTGCCCGGCTCCGGCCGGCTGACAGGGTGCGGCGGCTCCCACGGCAGCACCGCGCCGGCCACGGCGCGTGTCCCCGCGGCTCCCGGGTGGGGGAGCCCCCGCGGGGGAGCGGTGGGGCCGGTCCTTCTCCGAGGGGCCGGCCCCTTCCGTCCGCCCCGGGCCTTCGGTCCGCCATGGGCTTGCCGGGCGCCCGGAGCGTGCTCCGGGCAGCCGCCCGTGCGCCGCGCCGGGCGTGGCCGTCCCGTACCCTCGCACGCATGACCAGCACTGAAACGACCGACCAGGACGCCCCGCGCTACGTCCGGGTCAAGATCGAGCTCATCGCGGAGATCACCGACGAGGGCGCGCTCAAGGCCGCCGCCCTGGAGGCGGTCGGCGCGGACGAGTACCTCGACGACGAGGAGCGCGCCCAGTCCGTCGAGGCCATCGAGGTGGACCCGTCGGGCTCGCTCGCCCACTTCATCGACCCCGTCGCGCTGCTCGGCGAGGTGCCCGGGGTGGAGCTCGCCTCGGCGACCTGGGAGTCGGCGCAGACCGAGTTCGACCCCGAGACCGAGGAGTGGGACGAGTACCAGGTGGACGAGTCCGCCGAGTAGGACGGAACACCGGGTGACGGCCTCCGCCGTCACCGCTCGTGAACGCCCGGTCCGCCTCGCGGATCGGGCGTTTCGTCCCTCTCCGTCCGGAAGTTGGGTCATCTCATACGATCGCTTACCCTTCGGTGATGGAACCGTGAACGGGCGGATTGCGTTTCTGTATCCGTAAATGCCCGGGATGATCAGCAGGGAGACGCGACGTGACGGCACGGGACGGACAGGGGCGGGCGGCCGGAAGCAACTGGAGCCGGCGCGGGGTCCTCGCGGGACTGATCGGTGCGCCCGTCCTGCTGCTGGCGGCCTGCAACGACAACAGCGGCGGCGGCAGCAGCAGCAGTGGCAGCGGCAGTGGCTCCGGCGCCGTGAACGGCACCCCGGCCTCCGGAGGTGCGAGCAGCAGCGCCGCCCCGAAGACCTCGGCCGCCGTCATCACGGTCACCCCGGCCGACGGGGCCGCCTCCGCGAGCTTCAGCGAGCCGGTCAAGGTCACCGTCACCGAGGGCACCCTGAGCAGTGTCAAGGTCACCGACACCACCGGCAAGGAGCTGGCCGGCCAGCTCTCCGCCGACGGCACCGGCTGGACCTCGGCCGCCGCCCCCGCCAGCGGTACCAAGTACGCCGTCGCCGCCACCGCCTTCGACAAGGACAAGCTGGAGGCGGACTCCAACGCCGTCTTCACCACGGCGACCCCGGCCAACACCTTCGTCGGCTACTTCACCCCCGAGGACGGTTCGACGGTCGGCGTCGGCATGCCGGTCTCGATCAACTTCAGCAAGCCGGTCACCGACCGCAAGGCCGTCCAGCAGGCGATCACGGTGACGGCCGAGCCGGGTGTCGAGATCGTCGGCCACTGGTTCTCCAGCACCCGCCTCGACTTCAGGCCGCAGGAGTACTGGGCCAAGGGCACCAAGGTCACCCTCAAGCTGCGGCTCAAGGACGTCGAGGGCGCCAAGGGCGTGTTCGGCACCCAGTCCAAGGACGTGAGCTTCACCGTCGGCCGCGCCCAGACCAGCGTCGCCGACCTCGCCACCAAGAAGCTCACCGTCACCACCGACGGCCAGGTCAGCGCGGTCTACAAGATCTCCGGCGGCTCGCCCGAACACACCACCTGGGGCGGCAAGATGGTGATCTCCGAGCAGTACACCCAGACCCGGATGAACTCCCAGACCGTCAACCTGGGCAGCGAGTACGACATCGCGGACGTGCCGCACGCCATGCGCCTCAGCACCTCGGGCACCTTCATCCACGGCAACTACTGGTCCTCGCCGTCGATCTTCGGCGGCCAGAACACCAGCCACGGCTGCATCGGCCTCCAGGACACCAAGGGCGCGCAGGACACCGGCTCGGACGGCTACAAGTTCTACAAGTCCTCGATGGTCGGCGACGTGGTCGAGGTCCTGAACTCCGGTGACAAGACGGTGGCCCCGGACAACGGCCTGAACGGCTGGAACATGGGCTGGGCCGCCTGGAAGGCCGGCAGCGCCGTCTGACCCGGCGGCGCGGTGGACGGCGCCACGAAGGAGCCGTCCACCGCGTTCCCGGCCGTCGGCCGCGCTCCGGCCGACGGCTCAGCGCTTCGCGTAGTCCGCGAAGCCCTGCCAGTCGACGATCACGCAGGGCTCGTCGCCGAGGATCCAGGCGTCGTGCCCGGGCGGGCAGACCATGAAGTCGCCGGGGCCCACTTCGGCCGCCTGGCCGTCGTCCATGACGATCTTCATCCGGCCCGAGACCACGTACCCGGTGTGGGCGGCCTGGCAGCTGTCGGTCCCGGCGATCGGCTTCACGTGCTTGGACCACTGCCAACCCGGCTGGAACACGGCCCGGCCCACCGGGCCGCCGTCCAGGTTGACCAGCCGCAGTTCCCCGGTGCCCGCCTCGAAGGGGCGGACTTCCTCGGGATCGTCGAAGTTCCGCTGGTAGAGACCGGACATGGCGCACTCCTCTCCCACGAGGACGGCCCGGTCACCAGCGGGTGGCCGGGCCGGCCTGCTGGCCCTTCCAGTCTGCGCCCGGATCGGGGAACGGTCACTTTGAGTGGCCGCCGCCGGGTGCCGGAGAGCGGCCCGGGGGTGCGGGAGGTCAGCCCTGGGTGCGGGCGACGCCGATCGGGCAGGAGGCTCCTGTGCCGCCGAGGCCGCAATAGCCGTTGGGGTTCTTGGCCTCGGACAGGTACTGCTGGTGGTACGGCTCGGCCGGGAAGAACGGCCCGGCCGGGGCGATCTCGGTGGTGATCGGGCCGTGACCGAGCGTGGTCAGGGCCGGCTGGAAGGCGTCCCTGGTGGCCGCGGCGGCCTCGGCCTGGGCGGGGGAGTGGGTGTAGACGGCGGAGCGGTACTGGGTGCCCACGTCGTTGCCCTGGCGGTTGCCCTGGGTCGGGTCGTGCGCCTCCCAGAAGGTCTTCAGCAGGCGCTCGTAGGAGATCACCGCGGGGTCGAACACCACCCGGACCGCCTCGGTGTGCCCGGTCAGCCCGCTGCACACCTCCTCGTACGTCGGGTTGGGGGTGTGGCCGCCCTGGTAGCCGACCAGCGTCGTCCACACGCCGGGCAGCCGCCAGAAGGCGCGCTCGGCGCCCCAGAAGCAGCCCAGCCCGAAGTCGGCGACCTCCAGGCCCTCCGGGTACGGGCCGGTCAGCGGGTGGCCCAGCACGGTGTGCGGCTCGGACAGGGTGAAGGCCGGGGTCGGCCGGCCGGGCAGCGCCTGGTCGGCGGGGACGAGCGAGGTCTTGTGGCGGTTGAACAGCACGGCCTGCTCCAGCGGGTCGGGAAAGGTGGCGCAAGGTCCAACGCGGACGGCCGCCCCCGGATTCCGGGAGCGGCCGCCGGGGCCGGGCGCGGGGTCGGTCAGCGCTTCTTCCGGCCGGCCCCCTTGGCCGCCTTGACCCGCAGGTCGACGAAGGACTGCCGGGGGTCGCCGAGGTAGCTGAACGGCTGCGGGACGTACCGGCCCAGGGCCTGGTACTGCTCCAGCGCCTCGGCCGGCCGACCGGCCAGGGTCAGGGTGTACGCGAGCCAGCCGCGGGCGGTGCGGATCCGGGGGTGCTCCGGGTCGGCGGCGGCGAGGTCGGCGAGCGCGGCGTCCAGGGCGGCGCCGACCTCGGGCCGCTTCCAGGCGCTGAGCCGCTCCCCGTCCTGGCCGAACTGCTCGAAGTACGCCTCCAGCTTCATCGGCGCGAGCAGGCTGCCGGCCGGCGCGGCGGCGATCGCCCCGTCGATGAACCCGTGCATCAGCTCGTGGCTGCCGTGCCACTTGGCGCACCAGTACTGGAGGGCCCGGTTGTGCGCCGCCCAGTGGTGCGGGTCGCGCTCGGTCAGCTCGGCCCAGTGCGCCCGGAACCGGTCGTTGGACCAGCCGAGGCCCATGGCGACGGGGACCTGGGCGACCCACGGGTTGGGGTCGCCGGCGGGGGCGAGCGCGGCCGCCTCGACGGCTGCCTCCCCGGCCTCCCCCAGGACCCGGTGGAAGGCCGCGAACTGCTCGCGGGTGACGTGCTGGGCCCGGGCCGAGCTGCGGATGTTCCAGGCCAGGACGACCAGGGCGTCCGCGTGCAGCAGGGCGGCGGCCGGGTCCTGCGGGTGCTCCGCCCGCCAGGCCAGCAGCCAGGCGTCGTCCTCGGCCGCCAGCTCGGCCAGCGCGCGCTGGCGCCGCCAGCGGACGTCGGCGCGGACGTCCCCGGTGAGGTGGGCGGCGGCCGGCCGCCAGTCGCCCGCCTTCGCGGCGGCGAGCGCCGCCTCCTCCTCGGGGCCCGGCTCGCCGTCCAGGACCAGGTCCTCGGCGGGCACCAGCCCGTGGCCGGACGCGGTGGCGGTGTCCCTCCCCCGCTCCTCCTCGGCCTGCCGTGCCTCGTGGTTCGCGATGGTGGTCCTGGCCCGGTCCAGCTGGGCCTGCTTGCGCTTGGCCAGCCGGGTCATGACGACCGGGAACAGCAGCACGAGGCCGACGACGGCGAACACGATGATGCCGGTCAAGGGAGATCCTTCCTGGGTGCGGTGCGGTGCGGTGCGGTGCGGTGGGCTCAGACGGCCGGGGCGGTGGACGACGGGAGGCCGGCCCCGGCGAGCAGTGCCCGCAGCGGCTCGGTGTCCGGCGTGTCGGTGCAGGCGGCGTCGAGGGCGGTGTCGAAGCGCCTGGCGAAGCCGTCCGGCAGGTGCAGTTCGGCCGGTCCGGACCAGGACAGCTCCCAGCCGGCCAGGCCGGCCTCGGCCAGCGTGACGACGGTGGCGTGCGCCAGTTCCTTCCGCAGCACCGGGCGGGCGAACTCGCGGGCGGCCCGGCCGGTCGCGGCGGCGGCCTCCTCGCTCCTCGGCAACCGGCCGGTGAACTCCCAGGCCCGGCCGGCGTCGACGGCGTCGAGCAGCCCGTGGACGGTGGGCGGCAGGCCCAGGGCGGTCAGGGCCCCGCGGGCCGGGACGGCCGCCTCGCGGGCGTGGACGAGCATCGCCGCGCGGACCAGCTCGGGCCAGCCGACCCGCTGCTTGCGGGCCGCCTCCGGGACCAGCGAGACGGCCTCCAGCTCGGTCAGCACCCGCTCGGCCTCGTGCAGCAGGGCGAGGGCCGGGCCGGTGGCACCCGGGCCGCGTCCGTCGTCGGGAAGCGCCTCGATCGCGGCGACCCGGCGGTCGATCGGCGGGTGCGAGTCGTACGGGTCGGGCTGCTCCGAGGGCAGTTCGAGCGCGTACTCGGCGAGCTCCTCCCGGCGCTTCGGATCGGCCAGCAGGTGGGCCAGGCCGCCGTAGACCTGGCCGGCCGGCGGGAGCAGCCCCGCGTCCCAGCCGATGGTGGCGTAGCTGCCGAGGTAGTGGTCCTGGGCGGAGTCCAGGACCGGCATCCGGCGCAGCGCCGCGGCGGTGACGTCCCGGCCCGCGAGCTGGGCGGCGACCTGGTCGGCCGCGTACTCCTGGCGGCGGCCGACCGCCTCGGAGACCCGGAAGTAGAGCTTGGCGTAGAGGGTGAAGAGCTTGGCGAGGACCCGGTCGACCCCGCCGGTGGCCACCGCGCCGGACGGCTTGCGGCCCTTGGCCAGCCGCTTCTCGGCCTTGGCGGCCAGCTTGGCGGCCTCCTCGGCCTTGTGCTCGTCGGCGCGCTCGTGGAGGCCGCCGATGGTGTGCAGGATCGCGCGGCGGCCGGCCACCGTGACGGCGGCCAGCTTGACGTCCCGGTTGCTGTAGTGGCCGAACTCGTGCGCCAGCACGGACTCCAGCTCGCCCTCGGTGAGGCCGATCAGCAGCGGGGCGCCGATGACGAGGTGCCGCTTGCCGGGGACCAGGCCGAGCAGTCTGGTCTCCTCCAGGACGCCCGCGTTGACCTCGGGCACGAGCCGGATCTCGGCCGGTCCGCGGACGCCGGTCCGCTCGGAGATCCGGTCGACCACGGCCCACAGGGCGGGCTGTCGCTCGCGGGTGAGGAGCACGCCGGCCACCTCGCCGTCGTCCTTGCGACGGCGGGTCAGGAACACCACCCGGACCACCGGGTAGGCGACCGCGGCGGTCAGTGCCCAGACCTTGATCAGGGTCGGGCGGAGCTCGCCCGAGGCCTGGTACAACGTGATGTCGAGGACGAGCAGGCCCACGACGATGCCGAGGGCGAGCAGGTAGAAGCCGATGAGCAGGGCCACGGCGGTGGCGGCTCGGGCAGATGTGTTCATGACAGTCGAACGCTGGGGCGCGTCCATGCGGTGACCTTCCCGGGGGCGCGACGGCAGGACGGCGCGCGGTTGTTGCATGGTGAACATGTGTACGACGGGTGCAGATCGTAGCGGTCGCCGGGGGCTCGGCGCACCGTGGTTACGGCCCGCCGCACCCCGCTCCCACCTGCGGGTTCGTCCCGGTTCCCGGTTCGGGAGGGCTTGGCGGCATTCGCCCACTAGGCTCGGACCCATGACCCAGCACCAGCTTCCTCAGGGCTTCGAGACCCTCGCCATCCACGCGGGTCAGGAAGCAGACCCCCAGACCGGGGCCGTCGTCACGCCGATCTACCAGGTGTCCACCTACAAGCAGGACGGGGTGGGCGGACTGCGCGGCGGCTACGAGTACAGCCGCAGCGCCAACCCGACCCGCACCGCGCTGGAGGAGTGCCTCGCGGCGCTGGAGGGCGGGGCCCGCGGCCTCGCCTTCGCCTCGGGCCTGGCCGCCGAGGACACCCTGCTGCGCACGATCCTCAAGCCGGGTGACCACATCGTCATCCCCAACGACGCCTACGGCGGCACCTTCCGGCTGTTCGCCAAGGTGCTCACCCGCTGGGGCGTCGAGTTCTCCGTCGCCGACACCCAGAACCTGGCCACCGTCCGCGAGGCGCTGCGCCCCAACACCCGCGCGGTGTGGGTGGAGACCCCGTCCAACCCGCTGCTGGGCATCACCGACCTGGCCGCCCTCGCCGAGATCGCCCACGGCGCCGGCGCGCTGCTGGTGGTCGACAACACCTTCGCCAGCCCGTACCTCCAGCAGCCGATCTCGCTCGGCGCGGACGCGGTCGTGCACTCCACCACCAAGTACATGGGCGGCCACTCGGACGTGGTCGGCGGTGCGCTGGTGCTGGCCGACGCGGCCCTCGGCGAGGAGGTGGCCTACCACCAGAACGCGATGGGCGCCGTCTCCGGCCCGTTCGACGCCTGGCTGGTGCTGCGCGGCATCAAGACGCTGGGTGTCCGGATGGACCGGCACAGCGCCAACGCGGAGAAGGTCGCCGAGCTGCTGGCGAGCCACCCGAAGGTCAGCCAGGTGCTCTACCCGGGCCTGCCCGAGCACCCCGGCCACGACATCGCCGCCAAGCAGATGAAGGGCTTCGGCGGCATGGTCTCGTTCCGGGTCGCCGCCGGCGAGGAGGCGGCCGTCGAGGTCTGCAACCGCGCGCAGCTGTTCACCCTCGGCGAGTCGCTCGGCGGCGTCGAGTCGCTGATCGAGCACCCGGGCCGGATGACCCACGCCTCGGTGGCCGGCTCGCTGCTGGAGGTGCCGTCCGACCTGGTGCGCGTCTCGGTCGGCATCGAGTCGATCGACGACCTGCTGGCCGACCTCACGCAGGCGCTGGGCTGATCGGGCCGGGGCCCCGGCGGCCCCTCACTGCCCCTGCCGGTCCGCCGAGTACGACTCCATCGCGAGGTTGAAGCGGGCCAGCAGGGCGCAGAACGCGCGCTGTTCCTCCGGTGGCCAGCCGGCCACCAGGCGGCGGGTCAACTCGGCCCGGCCGTCCCGGACTTCGGTGAGTCGGCCGGCGCCGTGCGAGGTCAGCGCGAGCCGTACGGCGCGGCGGTCGGCCGGGTCCTGCACCCGGCCGACCAGCCCGGCGGCGACCAGCGGGGCGACCTGGCGGGTCACCGTGGAGGAGTCCACCCCGAGGGCCTCGGCCAGCGCCTTGACGTTGGCCGGGCCGTGCCGGTCCAGCCGGTCGAGCAGCAGGTAGGCGGCCCGGTCGAGCGCCCCGACGTCGCCGCCGGAGGTCCGGACCTGTTCCATCCGGCGCGCGAACAGCGCCAGCTGGTACTGGAGTTGGGTGTACACGGGGTCGGTGCGGTCGGTGGCCTGGGGCGAGGTCGTCGTCATCGCGGCTCACGATCGTCGTGCGGTGAGGGAGGCTCAGGAGCAGCAGCGTACGCGGGCCGGGCGGGCCCGGGAACAGGCCCGGCATCCCGGATTGCCGTCGGAGCCCCCCGTAGTCTGGCGCCATGCACAACTGGCCGATCACCCTCGACGACGTCCGCGGCGCCCAGAAGATGCTCGCCGGGGTCGCCCGGGTGACCCCGATGGAGGGCAGCCGGCACCTCTCCGCGCTGATCGGCGCGCCGGTCCACCTGAAGTGCGAGAACCTGCAGCGCACCGGGTCCTTCAAGCTGCGCGGGGCGTACGTGCGGATCGCGGGACTCTCGCCGGTGCAGCGGGCCGGCGGGGTGGTGGCGGCGAGCGCCGGGAACCACGCCCAGGGGGTGGCGCTGGCGGCCGCGCTGCTGGGCGTGCGCTCCACGGTGTTCATGCCGGTCGCGGCGCCGCTGCCGAAGGTCGCGGCCACCCGCGAGTACGGCGCCGACGTGCGGTTGCACGGTGCCACCGTGGACGAGGCCCTGTTGGCCGCGCAGCGGTACGCGGACGCGACCGGCGCGGTGTTCATCCACCCCTTCGACCACTGGGACGTGGTCACCGGTCAGGCGACCGTCGGGCTGGAGATCCTGGAGCAGTGCCCCGAGGTGCGGACCATCCTGGTCGGGGTGGGCGGCGGCGGGCTGCTGGCCGGGATCGCGGCGGCGGTGAAGCCGCTGCGGCCGGACGTGCGGGTGGTCGGGGTGCAGGCGGCGGGCGCGGCCGCGTACCCGCCCTCGCTGGCGGCCGGGCGGCCGGTGTCGCTGGAGCGGTTCGCCACCATGGCGGACGGGATCATGGTCGGGCGGCCCGGGGACATCCCGTTCGAGGTGGTCAACACGCTCGCGGACGGCATCCGCACGGTCTCCGAGGAGGCGCTGTCGCGGGCGCTGCTGCTCGGGCTGGAGCGTCTGAAGCTGGTGGTCGAGCCGGCCGGGGCGGCCCCGATCGCGGCGCTGCTGGAGCGGCCGGACTCCTTCGAGGGCCCGGTGGTGGCGGTGCTGTCCGGCGGCAACATCGACCCGCAGCTGATGCAGCGGGTGCTGCGGCACGGGCTGGCGGCGGCCGGGCGCTACCTGTCGCTGCGGGTGCGGCTGGCGGACAAGCCGGGCGCGCTGGCGGACCTGCTGGGCGTGCTGACCAGGGTGGACGCCAACGTGCTGGACGTGGCGCACGTGCGGACCGACCCGCGGCTGGGGCTGACCGAGGTCGAGGTGGACCTGCACCTGGAGACCAAGGGGCCCGAGCACTGCGCGCTGGTGGTCGGTGAACTGCGGGACGCGGGGTACGTGGTCTCCGGCTGAGTTCCATCCCTTGACGCGATATATCGCGTACTGGGAGACTCGCGATACATCGCGTTCGAGTCCCAGGGGTCGAGTACCGACTCGCCCGCGTGCCCGAAAACAGGGCAGAGTGGGACAGATCGCCCCATACGTCCTAGGAGATGAGGCAGGCCATGGCGCCAGCCATCCAAGCCGAGAACCTGGTGAAGACCTTCGGCGACGTACGAGCCCTGGACGGCGTCAGCCTCGACGTCCCCGAGGGCACGGTGCTCGGGCTGCTCGGCCCGAACGGCGCCGGGAAGACCACCACCGTGCGGGTCCTCACCACTCTGCTCCGCCCCGACTCCGGCCGCGCGGTGGTCGCCGGGGTCGACGTGCTGAAGCACCCCAACCAGGTCCGCAGCCTGATCGGCCTCTCCGGCCAGTACGCGGCGGTCGACGAGTACCTGACCGGCTTCGAGAACCTCACCATGGTCGGCGAGCTCTACCAGATGACCCACCGCGAGGCGAAGGCCCGGGCGCTGGAGCTGCTGGAGTGGTTCAACCTCGCCGAGGCCAAGGACCGTACGGCCAAGACCTATTCGGGCGGCATGCGCCGGCGCCTGGACCTGGCCGCGGCCCTGGTCGTCCGGCCGCCGGTGATGTTCCTGGACGAGCCGACCACCGGCCTCGACCCGCGCAACCGGCTCGCGCTCTGGGAGGTCATCGAGACCCTGGTCGAGCAGGGCACCACGCTGCTGCTCACCACCCAGTACCTGGAGGAGGCCGACCGCCTCGCCCACGACATCGCGGTGGTCGACCACGGCCGGGTGATCGCCCGCGGCACCGCCGACCAGCTCAAGGCGCAGATCGGCGGCGAGCGGATCGAGGTCGTGGTGCACGAGCCAGGACTGGTCACCGACGCGCTCGCGGCGCTGTCCGGCTACGCGCTGGGCGAGCCGACGGTGGAGAAGAACACCCGCCGGATCACCGTGCCGATCAGCGGCGGCGCCCGGGTGCTCGCCGACGCGATCCGCGAACTGGACTCCCGCGGGATCGAGATCGACGACATCGGGCTGCGCCGCCCGACCCTGGACGACGTCTTCCTCACCCTCACCGGCCACGTCGCCGAGGAGCGGCCCGAGGAGGAGGACGGCGACGACGCCGGCGCGGACGGCCGGGGCAGGGGCAGGGCCGGCGGCAAGGGCGGCCGCGGGCCGGACAAGCAGGCCGTGACGGCCGGGAAGGAGAGCTGAGATGGGCACCGCCACCGAACACGCCATCGGCCCGGCGATGCCCAGGCAGCGCCGGGGGGTCTCCGCCGCCCTGCACGACTCCTGGGTGGTCGCCAAACGGAACCTGCGCCGGACGACCCGCATACCCGAGATCGTCGTCTTCGGGCTGATGCAGCCGGTCATGTTCGTGCTGCTGTTCTCGTACGTGATGGGCGGGGCGATCAAGATCCCCGGCACGAACTCCAGCTCGGACACGTACATCCAGTTCCTGATGGCCGGCATCTTCGCCCAGACCGTCACCTTCGCCGTCGCCGGTGCCTCGGCGGGCATCGCGGAGGACATGAGCAAGGGGCTGGTGGACCGGTTCCGCTCGCTGCCGATGGCCCGTTCCGCGGTGCTGGTCGGCCGCACCCTCGCGGACCTGTGCCAGACCGCGTTCACCCTGGTCGTGCTGGCGCTGGTCGCGCTGCTGGTCGGCTGGCGGATCCACGACGGCCTGCTCAAGGCGCTCGGCGCCTTCGGCCTGCTGCTCCTGCTCGGCTACGCCTTCTCCTGGATCGGCGCGCTGATCGGCCTGTCGGTGCGCAGCCCCGAGGCTGCCACCTCGGCCGGACTGATCTGGCTGTTCCCGCTGACCTTCGTGTCCAACGCCTTCGTGCCGGTCACCTCGATGCCGGGCTGGCTCCAGGGGATCGCGTACTGGAACCCCTTCAGCGCCACCGTGCAGGCCTGCCGGGTGCTGTTCGGCAACCAGGTCGGCCCGGTGGACAGCGCCTGGTCGATGCAGCACGCGGCGCTGGTGTCGGTGCTGTGGTCGGTGGTGATCACCGCGGTGTTCTCGTGGCTGGCGGTGCGCAAGTACCGGTCGTCCAGCGCCTGACCCGGCCCGGCCCGGAACGCCGAGGGCGGCCGCGGAAGTCCCTGACCTCCGCGGCCGCCCTCGTGTCGTGGCGCCGGATCAGCCGGCGTGCGGCACGACCTTGACGATCTTCACCATGGCCGGCCTGCCGTTCGGCAGCTCGTAGGTGGCCTCGTCGCCGATCCGCTTGCCGTCGATCGCGCGGCCCAGCGGGGACTGCGGCGAGTAGACGTCCAGGTCGTCGGCGCCGGCGACCTCGCGGGAGGCGAGCAGGAACTCCATGAGGTCGTCCTCGTCGCCGTCGAAGGCGACCGTGACGACCATGCCCGGGGCCACCGTGCCCGAGTCGGCCGGGGCCTCGCCGACCTTGGCCCGCTCCAGCAGCTGGGTCAGCTGGCGGATGCGCAGCTCCTGCTTGCCCTGCTCCTCCTTCGCCGCGTGGTAGCCGGCGTTCTCCTTGAGGTCGCCCTCCTCGCGCGCCGCCTCGATCTTCTGGGCGATCTCGATGCGCCAGGGCCCGGTCAGGTGGTCCAGCTCGGCCTTGAGCTGGTCGTAGCCGGCCTGAGTGAGCCAGGTCACGTTCTCACTGGTCTGGGTCACGGGTGCTCCTCGTAGGTGCTGGGGGGCTGTGCTGAGGGTGTGAGTCGTCAGCAGGGTCGGTGGTGATATCGGTCTCAACTACAAAGCAACGCCCGCTCCCGTACCATCCGGTGCGGAAGGGGCGAAACCACGAGCCTAACAAGTCCTGCCGACATGCGGGAGAGGCGTTCGCGCGCCATTGACGGCGGCGTTGCGCCGGGGTGTACGGCAACGGGGCGCGGAACCCTCTACGGATGCCCGCTCCCCGGATCGAATATGCGCGCCGCCGGTGACGGGTGCGCCGTGCGGGGCGCGCGGCCGGGCGTGTGGCGCGGGGGCGCGAGGGGCGTGGCGCCGGGGCGCCGGGGCGTGACGCGGGGTGCGCGCTACTTGGCCGGGGTGCAGCCCAGCAGTTCGGCGGTGGTGCCGCGCGCGGTGGTGCGCAGGGTGACCACCGCGTCGTAGCTGGAGCCGGCCGCCGGGACCGGGAAGTCGGCCACCCCGACCACCGCGTGGTCGTCGGCCTGCGAGCGGACCGTACAGGTGCCGGCCTGCCCGTCGCCCTTGCGCACGGTGAGGTGCAGCTGGACCTCGGAGTCGGAGAGTACCTGGAAGGTCGGCACCGAGCCGTTGATCTTCGACTCGCGCAGCAGGTAGGAGCCGCCCAGCCAGGCGATCAGGCCCAGGCCGAGCAGGCCGCAGACCGCGCCGATCACCTTCAGGCGGCGGTCCGAGTCACGGGTGCCGCCGCGGCCGTAGCGCCCCTCGGGCAGCCGGGCGGCGGTGGTGTCTGCACTCATCGGACTCCGTCCTCTCCTGGGGGAGGGGCCGCGCGGGGTGGTGCGGGGGAATGCGACGGACCTCCAGTCCGTCACTATAGGAGGGGCACGCCCGCGGCCGGTCCGGCGGGGGCAGGGCTCGGCCGCGCCGGCGACGTTCAGCGGCCCGGCCCCGCGGCGACGCGGTCCCGAAGTGAGCGGTTCGTACGGTGGGCAGACCCGGACTCCGCGGAACGCCCGACGAGTGTGGAAGGAACGCAAGGCGTTGACTGAGCAGTTGCGACTGATGGCGGTGCACGCCCACCCGGACGACGAGTCCAGCAAGGGCGCGGCCACCATGGCCAGGTACGTCGAGCAGGGCGTGGACGTGCTGGTGGCCACCTGCACGGGGGGCGAGCGCGGGTCGGTCCTCAACCCCAAGCTCCAGGGGGACCCGTACATCGAGGAGAACATCCACGAGGTGCGCCGCAAGGAGATGGACGAGGCGCGGGCGATCCTCGGCGTCCGGCAGGCCTGGCTGGGCTTCGTGGACTCCGGGCTGCCCGAGGGGGACCCGCTGCCCCCGCTGCCCGAGGGCTGCTTCGCCCTCCAGGACGTCAAGGAGGCGGCGGAGCCGCTGGTCCGGCTGATCCGCGAGTTCAGGCCGCAGGTCATCACGACCTACGACGAGAACGGCGGCTACCCGCACCCGGACCACATCATGACCCACAAGATCACCATGCTGGCCTTCGACGCCGCGGGCGACCCGGACGCCTACCCGGAGGCCGGCGAGCCCTGGCAGCCGCTCAAGCTGTACTACAACCACGGCTTCCCGATGGGCCGCATCCGGGCCCTGCACGCGTACCTCACCGAGCACGGCCACGAGTCGCCGTACGGGGAGTGGATCGAGGGCTGGGAGAAGAGCGGCCGCAAGGAGCGCGAGATCACCACCCGGGTCCGCTGCGACGACTGGTTCGAGACCCGCGACCGCGCGCTGATCGCCCACGCGACCCAGATCGACCCGGACGGCCCGTGGTTCCGCGTTCCCCTGGAGGTCCAGCGCGAGGTCTGGCCCACCGAGGACTACGAACTCGCCCGTACCCTGGTCGACGTGGACCTGCCGGAGGACGACCTGTTCGCCGGTCTGCGCACCCCCACCCTGGTGGCCGAGGCCGCCGACACGCGCGACTGAACCACCCCCCGAGGGCCCGGCTCCCCGTGAGCCGGGCCACCATAGAGATATGAGTGCCTCCGTGAACCTCGTCCATCTCGCCGCTGACCTCGCCGTCGACGACGCCAAGGTCACCCCCGGCCTGCTCGGCTTCGTCGTCTTCGCCGCCCTCGGCGTCGCGACCTGGTTCCTGGCCAAGTCGATGAACCGGCAGTTCAAGAAGGTCGATTTCGTCGAGGAGCCGGAGGCCCCGAAGGAGTGAGCCGGCGGCCGACCCCGCCCGTGGGGCCGGCCTTCGGTGAAGCGGTCCCGGCGGCCCGTCCGGCTTCGTAGGATCCCGAGCCATGACGTGGCCGTGGCAGACCGTGGTGCGCTGGGCGGGGTACGGGGCGGCCGCTCCGGCTGCTCCACGGATGCGAGTCCGCCTCGGCCCGGGGGCCGTCGGCCGGACACGGCGGACGCCGGAAGTGCCGAAGCTCGGGTGCTCATCGAGGACTTGGACACGGCCCGCCGGCCGTCACACCACACAAGATCAAATAATCTCCCGGCGCCCCGGCGTACGCCGGGGCGCCGGGACCTAGGTCCTATTTTGACCAAGCGGGAACCATGCGAGGCTGAGGCCGCGCGATCAACATGTTGGGGAACCACCCGGGGATCCGCCAGGACCGAATCCGTTCACTGGCCGACTGATTTTCGCGTACCGCGGCCCGGGCATCGGATTTCGAGCAATCGGAAGGTGGGGTCTTGGTGGTGAGCGGCCTGTCAAGCCAACCGCAGTCGGGCTCGAACGAGCTGAGAGTGCACTGGAACTCGCCGCTCAGCGGGCAGCGGAAGGCGTCGGGGAAATACCAGGTCGGCCAGCTCGACTTCGACGAGATCGTCGAATTCGCCCAGGAAGCGGACAGCCTGGGCGTGGACTCGCTCCTCATGGGGATCGGCTTCCACATGCCTGATCCGCTCCCGATGCTCGGCGCCCTGGTCCGCGAGACCAAGCGCGTCAAGTTCCTCCTCGCCTACCGTCCCGGACTGCTTTCGCCGACGCTCTTCGCCCAGGTGGTCAACACGGTCTCGTGGATGTCGGACGGGCGGATATCCCTCAACCTGGTCGCCGGCACCTCCCCGGCCGAGCAGGCCTATTACGGGGACTTTCTCGCGCACGACGAGCGCTATGCGCGCTCCAACGAGTTCCTGGACATTCTCCACCGATTCTGGCGGAATGAGACCCCGCTGTCCTTCGAGGGCGAGCACTATCGCATCAAGGACGCGCAGATCGGCCTGGGATACAAGGGCGGAGGCCGTCCCGAGATCTACATCAGCGGGGCCTCGGAGGTGGCGCAGCAGACCGCTGTGGACCACGGCGACTGCTGGCTGCGGTACGGCGACACCCCCGAGGGAATGGCCGCGGCGGCGAAGTCCGTGCTGACGCAGGGCGGCCGGGTGGGAACCCGCATGCACGTGCTGGCGAGGGAGAGCCGCGAGGAAGCGCTGGCGGATCTCGCCGAGCTGATGGGCAATCCCGACGAGGAGCACCGGAAGCGGATCGCAGCCGCGGTGGCCTCCTCCGATTCCGTGGCGGTGAAGACGTCCTTCCAGCTGGCCGACACCGCGGAATCCGACTGGATTTCTCCCATGCTGTTCTCCGGTGCCGTCGCGTATCGCGGCGGGCCGGCTCTCTGCGTGGTGGGCAGCTACGAGGAGGTCGCGGCGTACCTCTACGAGTACAAGGCGGCCGGGGTCAGCGAGTTCATCTTCTCGGGCTGGCCGACGCAGGAGGAGATGCGGATCTTCTACACCCGGGTGCTGCCGCTGTTGCGCCGGCACGAACGCGCCGGGCAGGTGGTGTGAGGGCCGGCGCCCCCAGCGCCGCGCAGCGTGAGTCGGTCACGCTGCGCGCGGGCGTGGGCGGCGCCGGTGCCTTCCCGGGTGTCGAGATGCCCTGAGGTGCCGGGTGCCGGCGGGTTGCCGGGTGTGGGTGCGTCCCGGCGGTTCCGAACGTTTCGCCCGCCTCGCCAGGACGAACCGCTTCCGGAGGCCACCCGCTCCGACCGCTGCCGTGTTCCGCCGCCTCGACCACGGTGCGGGCCCTGTTTCCGGCGCCCCGAGCGCCCGGCGGACCCCTGCCGCCGGCGCACCCGCCGCCATCGCAGCCGCCGAGGCCGCCTCCGGGACGCGAGCCGGGAGCACGGCCCCGCGCGAGGGCCACCTCCGGTGACGACGCGGGCGCCTTGCCTCGGCGGTGACGCCAGCGGCCGGGCCGCGACGGATTTCTCCTTCGACAATGCCGTCAGCTGGGCTTTTCTCGGTTTTCCCGAGGTCGCATGCGTCCGCCGGCGCACATTCGCCACCCGCACCGGGGCCCGGCCGGCGGCCGAAACCGGATCGCCGGCTTCCGGGCAATCCCACGGCTGCCCGACACCGGAGCCCGGTCGGCTGCGAATGGGCCCGCCGGGCCGGCCCGATGTGGAATCCGCCGTTCCACCGCCCCTCGCCCCATGACGGGGTGCCGGTGGCTTTGGGTGGGCGCCGGATTTTGACAGCGAACACTGGCCGACCGATTGGACCAGCGTGTAGCCTGGAATGTGTTTGAGCAGTTTCAGTCTGCGTCTTGAGCGAGCATCAAGGGGGACACCTTCGCCTGACCGTGAAGCGCTGCTTCGTGGTCGAGCCACCGATTCTTCACAGCGTTGCCATTTTCGTCTGCGAACAATTGGTGCGCTCACACAGGGGGAGATTGCATTGACGTCCTGCCTATGTGCACTTCCCATCGATTCGCCGGGCTTCTGTATTCAGGGCGGTACTCCCCATCCGGGAGCCGTCGATCCGGCAGCGAAATTCTATCCACCCGGCAGGATTACGGCTTGGCCGGTGCCGGTGCCGGTGCCGGTGCCAATGCCGGTGCCGGTGCCGGTGCCGATGTCAGGGCCCGGCCCGGCCGGGAGAGGCCGGAAGCGAGGTCGCCGCCCCGGCCGGTGCCCCCCGGTGACGAGTGGCGGAAGACCGTCGTGGACGCCACCCTCCGGAATCTCCGCCCCCTTGCCCGGATCGAGGCCCCCTCCGCCCCCCTCCGCCCCCCTCCGCCCCTTCCGACGTCCTGCCGGCCCGCACGTCGGGGCCGGGCCGGATGTCGGGCCGCCTGCCGTGACCGCCGCCGCCGGGTGACCTGCCGGCACTCACCGCTCACCGCTCACCGCTCACCGCTCAGCGCTCAGCGCCGGGGGTGCCGTGTGATTGAAGCCCCTGGACGTTTTTTCTCATGCTCTTCGAGAGAAGGAAAGAGGAGACAGGACGTGGAAGAAGCGCTGGCCACAAAACTCACCTGCCGGGAGTTAGATGTGCTCGGACTGCTGGCCGGGGGGCTGAGCAACCGGCTCATCGCCCGAAGGCTGGACATCTCCGAGAAGACCGTGAAGAACCACCTCAGCAGCATCTACCTGAAGATCGGCGCCACCGACCGCACGCAGGCCGCGCTCTACGCCCGACACGTCGGCCTGCCCGATCCGGGGAAAGCGACTCCGTCCGCCCCGGCCTCCGCTCCGGCGTCCGATCCCGTCCCCGAGGAGGGCTCGCCGCCGACCGGCCCGGCCCTCACCGCGCGCGAGCGGGGCGTACTCCGGTTGCTGGCACGGGGGTTGAGCAATCGGGTCATCGCCCGAAGACTTGACATCTCCGAGAAGACCGTGAAGAACCACCTCAGCAGCATCTACCTGAAGATCGGCGCCGCTCACCGCACCCAGGCCGCGCTCTACGCCCAGTGCGTCGGCCTCGCTTCCTGAGCGGCTCGCAGCCGGACCTCCTCCCCGGGGGATCTCCGCTGCCGCCCGGTGCGCTCGTTCCTCCGCGGTCGCGTCGGGTCGGTGTCGCGAGCCGGTCCGCTGACCCGGGGCCGTCGCACCGCCGACGCCGACGCCGGGACCACGGCCCGGGTCTCGCCGTACCGGCCGGTCGACGGCAGGGCGCTGCCGCTCACCGTCATCCCTCCTCGACGAGGAACCTCCGCACCAGCCGGCCCGCCTCGTCCCGGCACTCCTCGAAGTAGGCGTGCCGGGCGCCCGGGAAGAGGTGCGTCCGGGCACCGGGGATGCGCGAGGCGAGCAGCCGGAGGTTGTCCGGCGGGGTGAGCCGGTCCTGGCCGCCGTGGAGGACCAGGGTGGGGGCCCCGATGCCCGGCAGTTCGCTCCACGCGTCGTGCCCGTTGCTGGCGACGAGGTGGGCGCGGCGCGCGTGGGAGGGCATGTGGGGGTCGCCGAGGGTGCGGTAGGGGCCGGGATGCGCGGCCTGCCAGGCGGGGGAGTACATCAGGTCGGTCAGCTCGCGGCGGACGGCCTCCGGATCCGGCCGCGCGAGGGACCGCCGTACCGACGCGTCGCGCTCCACGGCGTGCGGACCGCCCGGGGAGGTGCAACCCAGGACCAGCCGGCGGACCCGCTCCGGGTGGCGGATCGCGAGCCACTGCGCGACCCGGCCGCCCATCGAGGTGCCGTACACGTCGGCGCGCGTGATGCCGAGCGCGTCCAGGACCGCGACGACGTCGTCCGCGAACTGCCGGACGGAGTACGGCCCTTCGGGCTTGTCGCTGGCGCCCGTGCCGCGCGGGTCCAGGGTGACGGTGGAGCGCACGGTGTGGAAGTCCTCGCGCACGCCGTCCCACCAGTGGTGGTCGTTGGCCTGCCCGGGGAGCAGTACCAGCGGCGGCCCCTCCCCGCGGTGCTGGTAGGCCAAGGCGGTGCCGTCCTGGGCGCGGGCGAAGGTCGGGGCCGGCCGGCCGGGTTCGGTCATCGACGTCCTTCGAACGGGCACACGGGGCACGGGGGCGGCGCGTGGTGTCATGGGTCCTCCTCACGGTAGCCCGAAGAAGCACGCGGCAGGAGCGCTATCGAGGTTCTGCCGAACGGGGGCTGCTGCGCGGGATCCGCGGCGGGTCCCTCTCAGATCCGCCAGTCGCCCGCGATCTTCAGCAGCCGGTCGTTCTGCTCGGGAGTGCCGATGGTGATCCGCACCCCCTCGTCGCCGAAGGGGCGCACCATGACTCCCGCCGCCTCGCACGCGTCGGCGAACGCCGGCGAGTGCGAACCGAGGCGCAGCCAGACGAAGTTGGCCTGGCTGTCGGGAACGCTCCAGCCCGCGGCCCGCAGGGCGCGGGTGACCCGGGTGCGCTCGGCCACCAGGGTCCGGACCCGCTCCAGCAGTTCGGGTTCCGCCGCCAGCGAGGCACGCGCGGCGGCCTGGGCGAGGCCGCTGACGCCGAACGGCACGGTGCAGGCGCGCAGCGCGGCCGCGACCGGCGGATGCGCGACCGCGTAGCCGACGCGCAGCCGTGCCAGCCCGTACGCCTTGGAGAAGGTGCGCAGGACGGCGACGTTGGGACGGTCGCGGTAGAGCTCGATGCCGTCGGGTACGTCGGCGTCGTCGACGAACTCGCGGTACGCCTCGTCGAGCACCACCAGCACGTCGCCGGGCACCCGGTCGAGGAAGCGCTCGAGTTCGCCGCGGTGCACGGCCGTGCCGGTCGGGTTGTTGGGGTTGCACACGACGACCATGCGGGTGCGTTCCGTCACCGCGTCGGCCATGGCCTCCAGATCGTGCCGCTCGTCACGCAGCGGAATCTGCACGGGGGTGGCCCCGGTGGCCCAGACGAGCATCGGGTACGCCTCGAACGAGCGCCAGGCGAACAGCACTTCGTCCCCGTCACCGGCCGCGGCGCACAACAGGTCCTTGGTGACGCCGAGCGATCCGGTGCCGGGCACGAGGTGCTCCGGGGGCACCGCGAGGGCCGCGGACAGCTCCGCGACCAGTTCACCGCTCTTCGCGTCGGGGTAGCGGTTGACGCGTCCCAGCTCCTCGCGCACCGCGGCGACGACCGACGGCAGCGGGGGGTAGGGGTTCTCGTTCGACGACAACTTGTCCACCAGGTCGCTGGGCGCGGCCCGGCCCGGGACGTAGCGCGGCAGCCCGGAGACATCGGCGCGCAGCCGGGGGACAGGTGCAGAGGGCATGGGGGAACTTCCTGAACGGGGGAGCGGACGGTGGTGCGGGGGCGTCGTTCATCCGGGAGTCCGGGAGTCCGGGAGTCCGGGAGTCCGGGAGTCCGGGCGCCCCGGACCCGGGGAGCCGTGCGCCGCGACGAGGCGCGCGGGCGGGAGATCCGGCCCGCGCGCCGACACCCCTGGGATCAGCCGGCGGCCCCGGCGGGCGCGTCCTCCTCCTCGACGGCCGTGGTCAGGACCCCCGCCCTGGCGAACTCCTCCATGAAGCTGGGGAAGGACAGCCGGACGTCCTCGTAGCCCGAGAACCGGTTGGCGGACTGCATCCGCAGGCCGGCCACGAACAGCGACATGAAGATGCGGTGGTCGCCCCAGCTGGACAGCGTCACTCCGCCGGGGTACGTCCGCGCGCCGCGGACCTCGAAGCCGTCGCAGACCCCGTCGTCGTACAGGACCTCGATGTCCACGCCCGCGCGGGTCAGTTCGGCGGCCATGGCCTCGATGCGCGACGCCTTGTGGAACCGGGTGAGGCGCCCGCCGGTCACCCGCAGGCTGCCCTGCACGTACGCCCCGAGGGCGGCGAGCGTGGGCACGATGTTGGGGCAGTCCCGCACATCCACCGCGAAGTCGCCGCACAGGCTGCCCGGCGGGTTGTCGACGGTCAGCGACAGGGTGTCCCGGTCGAAGGTGACGCTCACCCCGAGCTGCTCCAGGATCGGGACGATCGCGAACTCGCCCTGCATGCTGTCGCCGTACACGTTGGTCAGGACGGTCCGGCCGGGGAAGAGCGCGGCGGCGGCCAGCAGGTACGAGGCGGAGGTGTAGTCCTCGTGCGTGGTGACGTCCTGGGCCTGGTAGGAGGAGGGCTCCACCTGGTAGTGACGCATGTCCTCCGACGCGGACACCTTGATGCCGGCGTCGGTCAGGCTCGCCAGCGTCTGCCGGATGTACGACTGGGAGTAGACCTCGCCCGTCACCTCGATCTCCACCGGGCCTTCGGCCAGCGGCGCGGCGAACAGGATGGCGGTGATGAACTGCGAGCTGATGTCGCCCGGCAGCCGGCAGGTGCCGCCCTTCAGGCCGCCTCCCCAGTTGACGACCGGGGCCTTGTTCTCGTCGACGATCGACTCGATGTCCGCGCCCAGTTCGCGCAGCGCCTCCAGCAGGGGCTCCATCACGCGCCTGCGCAGGGTCGCGTCGGCCGTCACCACGACCGGCGACGGCAGCGCGGAGGCCAGCGCCGTCACGACGCGGAACACCAGACCCGAGCCGCGGGACTGGATGACCCGCCGGATGTCCGGGAGAGCCCCTCCGATGCCCTGGATCTCCAGGAACCCGTCGTGCTCGGTGATCTCGGCGCCGAAGGCACGGCACGCGTTCTTCATCGTCTCCGTCTCGTCGCAACGGAGGTCGTTGTAGACGCGTGACGTTCCCTCGGCCAGTGTGCCGGTCAGAATTGCCCGTTGCGTCTCCGGTTTCGAAGAAGGGACGCGAAAAGTTCCGGAGAAGGAATCGATCGGATCAACCTTCAGCAGCATCCTCATGTCTCCCGTTTCGCATCGTTCGCCGTCTGGTTTCTTGCAGGCGATGTCGCTTTGACGTCCGGGGCCGGCATTGTCCGCGGAGCGAGAACAGGTCATCCCACCGCTCGGCGCTTCGATGTCGGGGCGGGAGTTCGGAGAACCCTCCTGGCGCGCGTGGCAGCCCTCCGCCGGCGTGGAGGGCGCAATGGGAATTCTGTGTCCCGTGGAGCGGGGGCGGCAATAGGTCCATCTACCCATGGCGTTTCCGGCCGCCGGGCAGCCCCGCCTTCTCAGGCCAGGACCCGGAAGGACTTCTCGTAATAGATCATGGGCGTTCCCGTGCCTTCTTCCAGGCGCGCGCCCGACACCCGGCCGATCAGGATCGTGTGGTCCCCGGCCGGGTGTCTGGCGTACATCTCGCAGTCCAGCTCGACGAGCGCGCCCGCGACGGCCGGCAGTCCGCCGGGCGTCAGGGACAGACCGCCCGAGGCGAACTTGTCGGCACCCTTGGTCGCGAACTGCTCTGCCAGCGGCCGGTGTTCGGGGCCAAGCACGCTCACCGCGAAGTGCCCGCACGAGTCGAACGCCGCGAAGGAGTCGGCCGAGTTCGCCAGACAGACCAGGACCAGCGGCGGGTCCAGCGACACCGAGCAGAACGAACTCGCCGTGAAGCCGCGCGGCAGTCCGCCGTCGTCCAGGGTCGTCACCACCACGACCCCGGCCGCGAACCGGGCCATCGCCGACCGGAATTCCTCGGAGCTCGCCCGCCGTACGGTCTCCGTTCGCTCCGTCACGACAGCATCACCACCTGTCCCGCGAATTTGAGTCCGGATGTGAAGCCCGGCTGCGGGGCCGTGTCCCCGCTGGGTGCGGCATCGGCGTTGTCCGCGGCGCGGGAGCGTGTCGTTCCACCGTCGGGCGCTTCGATCGGGCGCTTCGGTGCCGGGGCGGAAGTTCGTGGAACCCTCCCGGCGCGCAGGGCGGCCCTCCGCCGAAGGTGGAGGGCACGATGGGAATTCTGCGTCCCGTGCGGCGGGTGCGGCAATAGGTCCATCTGCCCATGGCGTTTCCGGTGCCGGGCGGTCGGGGTCCTTCGTCGCCGAGGGAAGACGCCGTCGCCGGTGCTCAGCGGTATCACCGGGCCCCGGGGGGCGGGACCTAGGTCCTATTCTGACCAGGCCGGTCCCGTGCGAGGCTGTGGCAGCGCGATCAACACGTCGAGGGCTGTTCCCGGGATTCAGGTCCGGGTTCGTCCTTCGGGCCCGAAAGGCCCGCCGTTCGCCGCTGTCAAACCGGCCTGTGGCCGGGCGCATCCATGCTTCCTGTGAACCGTGAGGCGATCCATGTCCAGCGCAATCCTGTTCTTGACCCGCTGGCCCTTGTACGAGGACGAGCGACGCTGGGAGAACCGCCTCGCCGCTCCCGACCTGGTCTTCGACCCGGAGACCGACCGCGTCACGTACCTCTGCGACGAGGGCGGTCGCAGCGGAGTGCCCGCCGACGCCGAACGGGTGCACGTCGTACCGGACTTCGGCGACGTGGACGGTGTGCTGAGGCTCGTCGACGCGGTCGTCCGCGACGAGGGCCCGTTCGACCACGTCATCGGCTTCTCCGAGATGCTGCTCGACCTCGCGGCGACCCTGCGCGAGCGGTACGGCATCCCGGGCTCCGGCATCGAGGAGACCGCCCGGTTCCGCGACAAGACCGTCATGAAGGAGCGGGTGTCGCGGGCCGGCCTCCGCGTGCCGCGCTGGGCGTCCTGCCGCACCGAGGAGCAGATCCTCGCGGCCGCCGAGGAGTTCGGCTACCCCGTGATCGTCAAGCCGGTGCGAGGGGCGTCCAGCCAGGGCGTGCGCGAGATCGCCTCGGCCGAGGAACTGCGGGCCCTGTGCGCCGAACGGAGCCTGGACGACCTGGAGATCGAGGAGTTCGTGCAGGGCGAGATCCTGCACGTCGACGGTGTCCTGGACGCCGAGGGCAAGCCGCTGTTCCTGTGCACCTCGCGCTACATCTCCACCTGCCTGGACTTCGAGGTGCTGGGCGCGCCGCTCGGCTCGGTCTTCCAGACCGACCCCGCGGTGCGCGGCCGCTGCGAGGACTTCGCCGTGCGCTGCCTGGTCGCGCTCGGTCTGCGCAGCTCCGCCTTCCATCTGGAACTCTTCGACACCGGCGACGAGTTGGTGTTCCTGGAGGTCGGGGCGCGGGTGCCGGGTGCCGACGTGTCCTATGTCATCGACGACGTCCACGGCGTGAACCTGTGGCGGCTGTGGGTCGACGTGCTGCTCGGCCGTCCGGTGGACCTGCCGGTCCCCGACCCGGAGCTGAGCGGCGGCTGGCTGATCATCCAGGGGCCCAAGCCGCTGCCCCAGAAGGTCACCGCCGCCACCTCGCTCCTGGGTCACATCCCGTATGTGTACCGCGAGTTGGTGCCAAGGCCGGGTGAGGTCCTGATCTCCAGGCCCGGCTCGTACGCCACGCTCCAGGGCGGCCGTTTCCTGTTCCGGGGCGGCACCCAGGAGCAGATCGAGGAGGCCGTGCGCCAGGCGAGTGCGCAGTACCGCCTGACGGCCGAGCCCGTCCCGTAGACCGCCCGAACCATCGCGTGCCCCGGCCGTAGAACCGTCGAGTCCATGGAGGAAGACGTGGGCCAGTTGAGCCATGCGGAGCTGGTTGAGAAGAAGTTCGTACTGTTCGCCGAAGAATGCTTCGGACTCTTCACGAGCAAGATCGCCGCCTCACTGGTCCGCTACAACGGGGACCGCTGCGTCGCCGTGATCGACAGCCTCCAGGCCGGCCGGACCGTGCAGGACGTCCTCGGCTACGGCGGCGCGATCCCGATCGTCAGCCGGGTCGAGGACGCTCTGCACCTGGGCCCCGAAGTCATGATCATCGGCAAGGGCCTGCACTCCGCGGACCTGCCCCCGAACTGGAAGCCGCACATCCTCGCCGCCGTCCGGAACGGCCTGCACCTGATCAACTCGATCCACTACCGCCTCGCCGGCGACCCGGACATCGCCGGTGCCCTCCGGGAGAAGGGCGTCACCGTCTGGGAGACCAAGGACACCCCGCCGGTGCGGCTCAACAGGGCCCGGGTCCTGGACCTGGACACCTGGGTCGTCCACACCTGCGGCAGCGACTCCAACATCGGCAAGAAGACCGCGGCCCTGCAGATCTGGCACGAGGCCAACCGCATCGGCATCAGCACCGGCTTCGCCGCCACCGGCCAGAGCGGCATGCTGATCTCCGGCCACGGCTTCGCGGTCGACGGCGTGCCCGGCGACTTCATGGCCGGCGCCGTCGAGCAGGTCGTCATGGAGGCCGCGGCCGGCAACGAGTGGGTCGTCGTCGAGGGCCAGGGTTCGCTCAACCACATCGGGTTCAGCGGTGTCGCCCTCGCGATCCTGCACGGCGCCCTGCCGCACGCCCTGGTCTTCTGTCACCGCCTCGGCGCCGAGCGCACCAAGGTCTGGGACACGCCCATCATCCCCATCCCCGAGCTCATCCGTATGAACGAGGAGCTCTCCGTCTTCGAACGGCCCGCCAAGGTCGCCGCCGTCAGCGTCAACAGCTTCGGCTTCTCCGAGGAGGACTACCGCCGCGAGGCCGAGAAGCTGGAGGCCGACACCGGACTGCCCGTCGTCGACCCGGTCCGCGAGGGCGGCGCCGCCCGGCTCGTGGAGATCCTGCGCGCCCACCAGCGCGAGACCGCGGACCGGCTGTCCGGCCGCCGGCGCTGAGAGCGGCCCCGGAACTCCGAGGAGATGCACCGATGAAGAGAGCGATCCTGCTCCTCATGCACCAGGGCAAGTCGTACACCGAGGAGATCGCCGCAGCCACCGCCGGGCTCGATCTGGCCCTGGTCGCCCTCAGCTCCCGGCCGGAGGCGCCGGAGGTCCTGGAGGCGAGCCGCCGCCACCTGGCGGACAGCGTGGTCACCGAGGAACCCGAACTGTGCTCCGGCGACCTCGACAAGGCCGTCCGTGAACTCGCCGACCGGGGCTACCGGGTCGAGGCCGCCATCGCCAGCTTCGAGGGCTACCGGCTGCTGATGGCGGAGCTCAACGAGCGGCTCGGCGCGCACGACTCCGCCGCGGCCGTGCTGCGCCTCTGCCTCGACAAGTACGAACTGCGCCGGCACCTCTTCGCCGCGGGGCTGAGCGAGGTCAGGCTCCACCGGCTCGCCCCCGGCGCGAAGCCCGAACTCGACCCCTCCACACGGTGGTTCGTCAAGCCGGTGCGCGGCGCCTCGTCCTTCGCGACCTTCCTCCTGGACGACGTCGACGACCTGGCCGACCTGCCCGCGCTCCAGGAGCAGATGCGCGCCGACCGGCGGATGAAGGCGATCTTCATGGACCGGTACGACTTCCTCGTCGAGGAGTACGTCGAGGGCCCGGAGTTCAGCTTCGAGACCTTCGTCCTCGACGGCCGGGTCCACCACCTGTGCGTCCACGAGAAGGCCCGCGTGGAACGCCTGGAGCGGACCACCCTGGAGGGGATGTCGGTCAGCCCGCCGGTGAGCCTCGACCGTGAACTCGTCCTGGAGGGGGCCGACCACGTCACCCGCTGCCTCGCCGCGCTGGCGGAGCACGGGATGATCGCCGGCGTCTTCCACATCGAGGTCAAGTACTGGGAGTCGAGGAAGCGCTGGGAGATCATCGAGATCAACCCCCGGATGGGCGGCAGCCTCATCAACGCCAGCGTCCGGACCGTCACCGGCCACTCCCTCCTGGACCTGTGGACCGAGTCCCTGCTGCTGCCCGACGCCGAGCAGGACGCCTTCCACGACCGGCTCACCCGCGCCTCCCAGCTGGAGGCCCTGCGCACCGGCGCGCCCACCCGGGCGACCGTGTTCCTCAGCAAGTACGGCGAGAAGGGGCGGACCGTCGACGCGATCCGCTTCGAGCCGCCCACCCGTCCGCCCCGGATCCTGCGCGTCCACGTGGCGGAGGGAACCGAACTCGAGGCGTCCGACCGGGGAATCTGCCTGATGGACGCCCTGTGGGACGTGGCGGCGGACGACCTGGAGGCCGAGACCGCCTTCCTCGACCGGCACGCGACGGAGCACTTCCACGTCCGCTACCGCTGACCACGGCACCACACTCCGACCCTTCCGTGAACGTCCCACGCGAACCCTCTTGTGAAGGAGAACGCGATGAACCGCGTGCAGAACTCCGGGATCACCTACCCGAAGCCGTTCTACAACGAGGAGCAGAGCCGTCTGAAGAAGGCCGAGCTCGACCGCTACATGGACAAGAAGATGGCGGAGTGGAAGGCCACCGTCCCCTTCGCGTCCCACCTGACCGAGCCCGAGCTCCACCAGGCGTACTACCGCCGCACCCTCATCGAGCACGTGTGGCGGATCCGCCTCTCCCGGGTCAGCCAGTCCAAGGCCATCTACAAGATCGCCCAGATCGCGCCGAGGGCCGCCCGCGACTACGCGCAGTACCAGGCCGACGAGATGCTGCACGACAAGCTGTACGTCAGCGACGCCGAGGCCGCCGGTGTCACCGAGGAGGAGATCCTCGCCACCGAGCCCTACCTCTCCACCCGTCTTCTGGAGGGCTTCTTCTACTACGCCCTGGAGCACGAGTCGGTCCTCGCGCCGGTCGTCTCCAACTACCTGGTGGAGTACACCCAGGTGAAGCTCCAGCCGGCCATCGTCGAGAACCTCCAGGACCGGCTCGGCAAGGAGAACGTCAAGGGGCAGGCCGCCCACCTCCACGTCGACACCACCGAGGACCACTCCCAGGAGATGTGGGACATCCTCCACCAGCTGATCTTCAGCGAGGAGGACTTCCAGAAGGTGTTCAAGTACATCGACGACGTCCAGGAGATCCTCGCGCTGTTCTTCCGGGAGATCTACGAGGACACCGTCGCCAAGCACGCGCGGGCCACCGTCTGACCCGTACGTCCAGGGCCCGCGCCGACGACCGGGCCGGCGTGCGGGGACCTCGGGCGCCTGCGGGGTGAACCGGTCGGGGGAACCACGGGGACCGTACGCGGCCCCGCACCGGACGCACCGGACGCACCGGACCGGAGGCACGGCGGGCGGTCCTCCGGTGCCCGGGCCGGGGCACTCGCGGCCGCCCGCCCCGGCCCGTGCGGGGTTACCGGTCGACGGCGCCCTCCAGCTGTCGCGGGTCCGCCGGGCGGTCGTCGCCCGGCGGACCCGCACCAGCCGCACCCTCATCGCACCGCCGCCACGCAGGAGAGAGGAACTCCGCCATGTCCGTACCCGACACAGCCGCGTTCGTCAAGGAGTACCGCGAGAACGGCTTCGTGGTCGCCGAACGCCTCTTCGATCCGAGTGAGGTCGCCGAGCTCAACAGCGCCATCACGGAGATCCTGAACGTCTCCGACATCGGCGCCGTCGCCGAAGTGGAGCCCGGCGACAACGGCATGGCGCGCCGGATCTGGTCGCCCACCAAGCAGCACTCCGCGTTCGAGCGGGCCGCCGCCCACCCCCTGCTGCTCGACCGCGTCGAGGCGCTCATCGGCCCCGACATCCTGTTCCACTACAGCAAGCTCCACCTCAAGGCCCCGCAGGTGGGCAGCGTCGTGGACTGGCACCAGGACTTCGCCTACTACCCGCACACCAACACCGACCTGGTGACAGCCCTCGTCTACCTCGACGACACCACCACCGAGAACTCCGCACTCCAGGCCGTCCCCGGCTCCCACCACCGCCTCGCCGACCACTACGTCGACGGCTTCTTCCGCGGCAAGGTCGTGGGCGCCGACGCCCCCGACCCGGCGCAGGCCGTGGCCATCGAGGCACCCGCGGGCAGCGTGGTCTTCATCCACCCCCTGCTCCTGCACTACTCCTCCCCGAACCGCTCCGACCGGTACCGCCGTGCCTTCCTCCCGGCCTACCGGGCGGCCGACGCCTACCCGATCCACTTCGGCGCGCACGCCGGCCACAACGAGGCGGGCGTGAAGTTGCTGCGCGGCAAGGTGTCGGACACGGCGCGGGTGGAGGCCGGGACGTGGCGCCTCCCGCTCGCGGAGCGCCCCTTCGGCTCGCTCTTCCAGCTCCAGGAGGGCGCCAACCAGGGCGCGGCCGCGGCGGCCACCGGGTACGCCACACTGGACGAGGCGAAGTGACAGCCCCGTGAGCACGCCGAACGTGACGGTCGTCCGCGCCTGCCTGCGGGGCGGCGCGGGCGGCAGCCCCACGGCCGTCGTCCTGGAGGACGACGCGGACGACGCGGACGGGGCGGCCGACGTGGGGGGCACGGACGGCGCGCGGCCGGGCGACGACGAGCGGCGCCGGACCGCGGTGGCCCACGGCGTCTCGCACGCCGTGTACGTACGTCGGGCCGGCGACACGACCGAGCTGCGCTTCTTCACCGCGGAGGAGGAACTGCCCGCCTGCGGGCACGGCACGATCGCCGCCCTCGCCCTCCTCGCCGCACGGCACGGCGGCGCCGGGCCCTACCGCGCCACCCTCCGGGCCGGGGGCCGGGTCTTCGCCGGGCGGGCCGAGCGGTCCGGCGAGCTGATCACCGCCGCCTTCGACCCGGGCCCCGTCGATCTGCGCGAACCCACCGAGGAGGAACGCGCCCTCGTGCTGCCGGCCCTCGGCCTCGCACCGCACGAGACCGGGCCCAACCTCCGGATCGCCGGCGTGGGCCGCGAACGCATCCTGGTGCCGGTCCCCACCCGGGCCGTGGTCGCCGGGCTGCGCCCCGACCTCGACCGCCTCAGGGCGGTCTGCGACCGGCTCGGCCTGCTCGGCGCGTACGTCCACTCGGAACCCTCGCCCGACGGCGGGCTGGCGGCCCGGATGTTCGCCCCCTCGATCGGCGTTCCCGAGGACCTCGCCAACGCCAACAGCACGGCCTGTCTCGCCGCGCACCTGGCCGGCCGGGGCACCCACCGGATCGCCGTCGACATGGGCGATTCCCTCGGCAGCCCGGCCACCGTCACCGCCACGTCGGGACCGGACCTGAGCGTCGAAGTCGGTGGCGCCGCACGGGTCCTGACCGAGGGACCGGGAGTCCAGGACTCCTGAGGGCAGCCGGGGCCACTGACTGACGTCTCGTCAGTTCGGCGTGTCCGTACGGTGACTACCCGCCCGGCCGACTCTCGCGCCCGGGCCGTCGACCCCTGGGTCAGAGACCCGGCCGGCGGGCCCGGGCCGCCTCGATGTCCGGGACGTGTTCCTCGGCCCAGCGCCGTACGGCACGGAGCGGGACGAGCAGGGAGCGGCCCAGCGGGGTGAGCGCGTACTCGACGCGGGGCGGATTCTCGTCGTACTCGTGCCGGCTGACCAGACCGTCGGCCTCCAGGGAGCGCAGCGTCTCGGTCAGGACCTTCGGGGTGATGTCCCGGATGTGCCCCTTCAACTCGCCGAAGCGGCGCGGTCCGTCCTCCAGGGCGTTGACGACGAACACGGTCCACCGGGCGCCGATGCGGTGCAGCACCATGCGGCTCGGGCAGGTCGCCGCCATCACGTTGTACGCCTTGCCCATCACTGCCTCCGGTTTCGTTGAAGATACCGGTATCAAATCCATACCGTTGCACCCGATCCTACGAGAGGGAGTGCGAACCATGGAGCGGATCCTGGTCATCGGCGGTGCACGGGCGCTCGGCGCGGCCGTCGCGAGGCGGGCGAAGAAGGACGGGTACGACGTCGTCGTCGGTGCCCGCGACCTGGCCGCGGCCGAGGCGCTGGCGAGCGAGATCGGCGCCACGGCGGTGCGGATCGATCTACAGGACGAGTCGACGATCGCGGCCGCGGCGGACCGGCTGAAGGACGGCGTCGACCACATCGTGACGACCGGTTCGGCGCCGCACGACGTCCGCGCGACCGAGCTGGACCGCGACAAGCTGGTGGCCGCGTTCACGGCGAAGGTGGTCGGCCCGATGCTGGTCGCCAAGCACTTCGCGCCGGTGCTCCGGCCGACCGGGTCGTTGGTGCTGTTCTCCGGCGTGGTCGGCTGGCGCCCCGGGCCTGGCTCGCTGGTCAAGGGAGTCACGAACGGTGCGCTCGAGTACGCCGCGCGCCACCTGGCGGCGGATCTGGCGCCGGTCCGGGTCAACGCCGTCTCGCCCGGCGTCGTGGACTCGGGCTCGTGGGACCGCCTCGGCGACAAGAAGGCCGCCCTGCTGGACAAGAGCGCGGCCGGGACCCTCGTCGGGCGGCACGGCGAGACCGACGACGTCGTCGACACGGTGATGTGGCTCCTCCGGGCGGGCTTCGTCTCCGGCGAGACGATCCACATCGAGGGCGGCGCCCGCCACAAGACCGCCTGACGCGCGGACCGTCCTCGTCCTCCGGGCCCTCCGGGCCCATCGGGCCCGGAGGGCCCGGCACATGAGGGCGCCCGGGCACAGCCATCACGGAGTCGGAGGGACAGTCAGTTGGACACCACCAGTCAGCGCCAGCCCGGCGAACGGATCGAGCCGCCGGCCGGGAAGGACGCCGGGCGAGGGTTGTCGGCCTGGCTGGTGGCCCGCGGCCTCATACCCGAGACGGGCCCCAAACGGGCCTTCGCCGGCACGACCTTCGTCAACCAGATCGGCAAGGGCCTCTTCATCGCCGGGGCCGCGCTGTTCTTCACCCGCTCCGTGGGCCTCCCGGTCGCCCAGGTCGGATTCGCCCTGGGCGCCGCCGCCCTGATCGGACTCGCCGCCGGCATCCCCGTGGGCCACCTGGCCGACCGGTACGGACCGCGCGAGGTCTTCCGGCTCACGCTCCTGGTGCAGGCCGTCGCCGTGGCGGGACTGGTGTTCGTGCGCTCCTTCCCGGCGCTGATCGCGTGCCTGTGCGTGGCCGAGCTCGCCGTCTCGGCCGGCACGGCCGCCCGCGGCCCGCTGACCCGCGCCCTGGGCGCCCCGAACCCCACCCGCTACCGCTCCTACCTCCGTGCCCTCAACAACATCGCCGTCGGCTGCGGAGCCCTCGCGGCCGGCGTCGCCGTCCAGCTGGACACCAGGACCGCGTACGTGTGCCTCATCCTCGGCACCGCCGTCATGTTCCTGGTCTCCGCGGCCGTCTCCTTCCGCGTCCCGTCCGTGCCACCGGTGGAGGTCCCGGCGGGAGGCAGCCGCTGGCCGGCCCTGAAGGACAAGCCGTACGTGGTGCTCACCGTCCTGGACGGCATCATGTCCATCCAGAACCAGGTGCTGATCTTCGCCCTGCCGCTGTGGATCATCGGGCGCACCGACGCGCCCCGGTGGTTCGTCGGCGCGAGCGTGGCCGTCAACACCGCCCTCGTGGTCTGCCTCCAGGTGCGGGTCAGCCGCGGCGTCGACGACAACGCGTCGGCCGGCCGCACGGCGCGCCGCGCGGGGGTCGCGTTCCTCTTCTCCACCGCCCTCATCGCGGCGGCGGGCGGCGCGCCCGGCTGGGTCGCCGTGGTCGTCGTCGTGCTCGGCGTAGTCGCCCTCACCGTGGGCGAACTGTGGTACACCGCCGCCTCGTTCGAGCTGTCCTTCGGCCTCGCCCCCGAGCACGCGCAGGGCCAGTACTCGGGCCTGTTCGCCATCGGCCAGGGCCTGTCCAACGCGATCGGCCCGCCGGTGCTCGGCCTGGTCTGCATCGGCTGGGGCGCGCCGGGCTGGCTCGCCATGGGAGCGCTCTTCCTCGTCGCCGGGCAGGTCGTACCGCTCGTCGTGAGGTGGTCCGACCGCACGCGCACACACAGCCCGGGTTAGACCGCCCGCCTCCGCCCGCCGGCCGGTGATGTCCCGGGCGGCACGAGCAGGTCCCCGTGTCCCGGCCGGTCGCTTCGGGGCCGGCCACCCGGCTGCGGGTCCGGCACGGACGGGCGGCGGCGTGAGAGGGTGGCAGGGTGAATCGTCTCGCCGACGCGACCTCGCCGTATCTGCTGCAACACGCCGACAACCCGGTCGACTGGTGGCCCTGGGGGCCGGAGGCGTTCGCCGAGGCGGAGCGGCGCGGCGTGCCGGTGCTGCTGAGCGTCGGCTACGCCGCCTGCCACTGGTGTCACGTGATGGCGCATGAGAGCTTCGAGGACGCCGGGCTCGCCGGGTACCTCAACGAGCGGTTCGTCGCGGTCAAGGTGGACCGGGAGGAGCGGCCGGACGTCGACGCCGTGTACATGGAGGCGGTGCAGGCCGCGACCGGGCAGGGCGGGTGGCCGATGACGGTGTTCCTCACCCCGGGGAAGGAGCCGTTCTACTTCGGCACCTACTTCCCGCCGCAGCCCCGGCACGGGATGCCGTCCTTCCGGCAGGTGCTGGAGGGCGTCGACGCGGCCTGGCGGGACCGGCGGCAGGAGGTCGGCGAGGTCGCCGGGAGGATCCGCGCCGACCTGGCCGAGCGGGCCGCCGTCTACTCGGCCGGCGCCCACCACCCGCCCGGCGAGGCCGACCTGCACCAGGCGCTGGTGACCCTCAGCCGCGACTTCGACCAGAACCGCGGCGGCTTCGGCGGCGCGCCCAAGTTCCCGCCGGCCATGGTGCTGGAGTTCCTGCTGCGCCACCACGCCAGGACCGGCTCGGAGGCGGCGCTGGAGATGGCCGTCCGCACCGGCGGGGCGATGGCGCGCGGCGGCATCCACGACCAGCTCGCCGGCGGCTTCGCCCGGTACGCGGTGGACGCCGGCTGGGTGGTGCCGCACTTCGAGAAGATGCTCTACGACAACGCCCTGCTGCTGCGCGCCTACCTGCACCTGTGGCGGGCGACCGGCGATCCGCTGGCCCGCCGGGTCGCGCTCTCCACGGCAGACTTCCTGCTGCGCGAACTCCGCACGCCCGAGGGCGCGTTCGCCTCCGCGCTGGACGCCGACAGCCTGGACGAGGAGACCGGGAAGTCCGCCGAGGGCGCCTACTACGTGTGGGAGCCCGGCCAGCTCGTCGACCTGCTCGGCCCCGCCGACGCGGCCACCGCCGCCCGGCTGTTCACCGTCACCGCCGAGGGCACCTTCGAGCACGGCACCTCGGTACTCCAACTCCTCGCCGAACCCGAGGACTTCGCCGAGTACGAGGCGATCCGGGCGCGGCTGGCCGAGGCCCGGACGGCCCGGCCCGCCCCGGCCAGGGACGACAAGGTGGTCGCCGCCTGGAACGGCCTGGCCGTCGCCGCGCTCGCGGAGACCGGCGCGCTGCTGGAGCGCCCCGACCTGGTCGAGGCCGCCGAACGCGCCGCCGACCTGCTGCTCGCCGTCCACCTCACCCCGGACGGCCGGCTGCTGCGCACCTCCAGGGACGGCCGGGCCGGCGCCAACGCCGGTGTGCTGGAGGACTACGCGGACACCGCCGAGGGCTTCCTCGCGCTGTACGCCGTCACCGGCGACGCCTCCTGGCTCCAGCTCGCGGGCGGTCTGCTCGACACCGTGCTCAAGCACTTCACCGACGAGGCCTCCGGTGCGCTCTACGACACCGCCGACGACGCCGAGGAGCTGATCCGCCGCCCGCAGGACCCGACGGACAACGCCACTCCGTCCGGCTGGACGGCGGCCGCCGGCGCCCTGCTCACGTACGCCGCGTACACCGGCTCCGACCGGCACCGCACGGCCGCCGAGCGCGCCCTCGGCGTGGTCGGCGCGCTCGCCGGACGGGCCCCGCGGTTCATCGGCTGGGGCCTCGCCGTCGCGGAGGCGCTGGTCGACGGGCCGCGCGAGGTCGCGGTGGTCGGCCCGGACGGCGACCCGGCCACCGCGGCGCTGCGGCGGGCCGCGCTGCTCGGGACGGCGCCGGGGACGGTCGTCGCGGTCGGCGCGCCGGGGGAGGCCGAGGTGCCACTGCTGGCCGACCGGCCGCTGGTCGGCGGGGCGCCCGCGGCGTACGTCTGCCGGCACTTCGCCTGCGACGCCCCGACCACCGATCCGGCGGTGCTGGCGGAGAAGCTGGGCGCGGCGGTCGAGTAGCGGCGGCCCGGCCGGCGGCCCGGCGGCGGCTCGACGGATCGGCGGACGTTCGCGGTACTTCGAGATCGGTCGAAATATCGTTTGCGAGCGAACCCGGGCCGGCGTCATCATGGGTCATGACCTGGACTTTCACCACCTCCCTCGACGAGTTCCGCGAGGAGGCGGGCGCCTTCCTGGCCGCCCGCCCCGCCGAGAACACCGTTCTGCTCACCATCGCGCACCGGCTGGCCGAGTCCGGACTGACCGTGTTCGGTGACCGGCCGGTCTTCGGCTGGTGGCGGGCCGAGGAGGACGGTCCGGTCGGCGGCGCCTTCCTCCAGACGCCGCCGTTCGCCCCCCGGCTCTCCTTCATGCCACCGGCCGCGGCCGCCGAGCTGGCGGTCGAACTGGCCGCAGCCGGGCCGGAGTTCACCACGGTCACCGGGGTCGGCGGGGGCGCCGAGGCGGTTCGCGCCTTCGCCGGGGCCTGGACGGCGGCCACCGGCGCCGGGCAGTCCGTCCGTTTCGACGAACGGCTCTACCGGCTCGGCGAGTTGGCCGACCCGCCGCGCCCGCCCGCGGGCCGCCACCGGCTGGCCGAACCGGCCGACCGCGAGCTGGCGATCCGCTGGTACGAGGAGTTCCTGGTCGAGGCCGGGGTCGAACTCCCCGACGTGCCACGGGCGGTGGACGAGCGGACCGCGGCCGGCTGCCTGCACCTGTGGGAGGACGAAGGCCGCCCGGTCGCCCTGGCCGGCAGCAGCCCGATCCTCGTCGGCATGTCCCGCGTCGGCCCGGTCTACACCCCCGCCGAGAGCCGCGGCCGCGGCTACGGCACCGCCGTCACTGCCGCCACCTCGGCCCACCTCCTCGCCCGCGGCGCCACCGAGGTCCTGCTCTACACGGACCTCGCCAATCCGACCAGCAACTCCATCTACCGGCAGATCGGCTACCTGCCGGTGGAGGACGCCCTGACCGTGGACTTCGGGCCGGCCTAGAGGCGCCGCGGCGGCCGGGCCCGCACCGGCCGACGGCCGCCGTGGGCCCGGCCGGCCGTCACTCCCAGTCCCACCGGATGCCCAGGAGGCACGGCCGCAGTGCCGTGGCGACCAGGTGGACGCAGTGGTGGCCGTCGAGGGTGAGTTCCTCGGTCTCGTACGGGAGCTCGCCGGGGGAGTGGAGCGCGAAACGGTGGCACCGGACGGGGAGGGCGGCGGGGTGGAAGGCGATCTGGAGGACGTACTGGCCGGCGCCGGAGTTGAGGCCGCGGACGTACTCGCAGCTGGGGCCGGGGGAGGGGGCGTCGTCGAAGCCGTAGCCGAGCAGGTGGGTGTCGCCTGCGCGTAGCCGGCGGTCGAGGAGGAGTTCGGCGGCGAGCAGGTGGTGGGCCTGGTCGCGGCGGATGCGGCCGGGGCGGCAGTTCTCCTCGGCGCGGACGCCGACGCGGGTGATGTCGCTGCCCGGGTCGCCCTGGTAGAGGGCGAGGTAGCGGTCGATGCCGTCGCGGTGGGCGCGCAGTGCGTGCTGGGAGTCGCGGCGGGTGAGCCGGCGGTCGGGGCCGATCCGGACGCGTTCGATGTGGGTGATGGTGTGCAGCCCGGTGTCGCGCGGGCCGGCCAGGGTGGCGAGCAGGCCGTCGACGGCGACGGCCGGGGAGATGAGGTCGCGGTACGGGAGCACGGGCGGGCCGGCCGGGGCGGGCTCGGCGGCGCGGCGGGGGCCGAGCAGCCGGGTGAGGGAGTGCTCGGGGAGGTCGAGGACCTCTTCGAGGGCGGCGACGGCGCGCAGTGACTCGGCGCGTTCGGGGCGGCGGCGGCCCTGCTGCCAGTAACTGAGGCTGGTGAGGCCGACGGTGACGCCGCGCAGGGCGAGGTGGCGGCGGATGCGGTGCAGGGCGAGGCCCCGGGCGGAGATCGCGGTGCGCAGGGCGAGGTGGAACGGGCCGGTGCGCAGGGCGGCGGCGAGGTCGGCTGGGTCGCTCCGGTGGATGGCGGCCTCCTGGGGGCGGGCGGTCCGGCGCCCGGACCGCTCGGACGGACCGCCCGGACGCACCGGTGTTTGACCGTGAATATTCACATCGGTGTGGCGGTTTGTCACCGGTTCCGGCCTGCCACGCGGAGGTTTCCCGGGCACCGTTCACATCCGGGTCCGCCCGTTCACACCTCGGTCCCGGCCCCACCGAGGGCCGTTGACCCGCCCCTGACGAGGCGCGATGCTCGGGGCGCGATCCGGACCGCGCCCCCACACAGCACCTCGCTCCACTCGTGCAAGGAGGCATCCCCCCATGCCAGTTCCACGGATACGGCTGCGCCGCGCGGTCTCACTGCTCGCCCTCGGCGTGCTGGGCCCGGCGCTCACCGCCGCGGTGGCGGCGCCCGCGATCGCCGCTCCCGCCCAGGGTCAGGCCCAGGACCGGGCCGTGCACCAGGTCCGCCGGGCCGCCGCGCCCGGCAGCACGGCCGACCTGGCCGGCACGTACAAGAAGCTCAACATCACCATGCAGCAGCAACAGCAGACCAACTGGTGCTGGGCGGCGAGCGGGAACACCATCGCCACCTGGTACGGCTACAACTACAGCCAGAACCAGTTCTGCAACGTCTCGTTCGGCCGCTCCGCCGACTCCGGCTGCCCCAACAGCCAGGCCACGCTGGGCGATGTGCAGAACGGGCTGAGCCGGGTCGGCATCACCCCGGGTTCCTACGTCAACGGGTACCTGAACTACGGCACCGTGCAGTCCGAGGTGAACGCCGACCGCCCGGTCGAGACGCGCATCCAGTGGAGCTCGGGCGGCGGACACATGCACGTCCTGTACGGCTACGACACCGCGAACAACTGGGTCTACTGGGGCGACCCATGGCCCTCCAACTACCGCTACAACTGGGCGGATTACCGGTACTACGTGAACAACAGCACGTTCTCGTGGACCCACTCCCTGTACCGGATCGGCGCGTGAGGGCGACCATGACCGAGACCAAGAGCCGCCGCCGGACCACCACCGCCACCGGCACCGTCGCCGCCGCCCTGCTCACCGCCGGCCTCGCGCTGGCGCTCGCCCCGGCCGCGCACGCCGCGGAACCGGCCGCCCAGGCCGCCGCCGTCCCGTCCCCGGTGCCGGCCGCCGAACTGGCGCAGGCCCGCGGCGCGGTCCAGGACCCGGCCGTCCTCGACCAGGTCGGCCACTTCTTCGCCCGCAAGGGCGTCCCGCCGACACAGCAGCTGACCATCGGCGCCGCCGAGGAGGCCCGGGCGGCGAGCGCGGCCGCACCACGGCTGGCCGGCGACACCGTGCCGGTGTACGTCCTGGACCGGGGCTTCGTGGCCGGCAGCCCGGGCGCGCCGGTGGCGAAGGCCGAGTTCACCGCCAGCAAGGTGGTCGCGGCGGACGGGCAGACCGCCTCGGTCTGGACCGTCCGGCAGGACGGGGCCTGGAAGGTGGTCAACATCGCCTCGGGCGGTGACGAGAGCGACTACGCGGCGAAGGCGGCGGGCAGCGGAGGAGGCACCGTCTTCCGCGAGCCGCAGGTCAACGCCTGGTACGTGCTGCGCGACGGCCGGGTGCTGCCGCTGGACGACGAGGCCGGGCGCTCGGTGGGCGCGGGCGGGGTCACGCTGGCCGCGTACCAGCAGCTGGTGCACCAGCGGTACGGGGACAAGCTGCCCGGCTCGGCGTACGACCGGGAGGGCAGGGGCGGCGGCTACCAGGCGGACGCCGCCCCGCAGGCCGAGGCGGCCCCGCAACCCGGGGGCGGACCGCAACCGGCGGCCGTGGCGGAAGCCGCGGGCGGCGGTTCGGCGCTGCCGGCCGTGACGGCGGCGGCCGCCCTGGGTGCCACCGCGCTGGTGGGCGCGGGTGCCGTGCTGCGGCGGAGGACGACGGGCGTCCGCCGCGGCTGACGGCAGGCGGGGCCCGGTCGGTCGGGCCGGGCCCCGCGGTCCGCACGCGTCGTTCGTCGGGCACCGCGCACACGCCCCGCACCCGTCACCGAGCGGCTCGCACCCGTCACCGAGCGGCTCGCACCCGTCACCGAGCTGCCCGCGCAGCCGGCGAGGGGGTCTCACACCCCGGCGAACCCGCTCTCCAGCAGCGCGAAGGTGCGGTCGACCAGCGTCGCGATGTCCTCCTGTCCGTCGCCCGCGGCCCAGTGCAGCACCGCCTCGGTGCTGGCGGCGCCGATGGCGGCCGCGGTCACCCGCATCTCGTAGCTGGGCTCCTCGACGCCCGCCCGCCGGGTCAGCACCGAGAGGTAGAGCTCCTGCGGGCTGTTGCCGCCGCTGTGCAGTCCGGCGCGCAGCGCGGGGACCTCGGTGATCAGCCGCATCCGGGTGAGCAGTTCCTGGCGCTCGTGCTGGAGCAGCGCGCGGATCAGCCCGACGATGGCCTCCCGGCAGGAGGTGAGGAAGGGCTCGTCGGCGGGGCGGGCCAGCAGGGCGGAGATCATCGCCGGGTCGTACTCGTCGGAGTGAACCAGGTCCTCCTTGGTGGCGAAGTACCGGAAGAAGGTGGACGGGGAGACCTCGGCGGCGGCGGCGATCTGCTCCACCGTGGTGTTCTCGTAGCCCTGCCCGGCGAACATCCGGTACGCCTCGCGGCGGATGGTCTGGCGGGTCTTCAGCTTCTTGCGTTCGCGCAGCGACAGCGGCGCCTCCAGTATCGCCTGGACCGGGTTGGTCGGGGCGTCCGGAGGGGCCGCGGTCGGCTGCTGGGGAGTCATGCCCCGATTATCCGTGATCTCCCGCGCCGGCGGGGGTGCCCGAAGGGGCGTCCGCCCGGGTACCCGAAGGGGCGTCCGCCGGGGTGTCCGCCGGCATCCGGGCCGCGACCAGCACCGCCGAGAGCACCGCGACCAGCCCGGAGACCAGCAGCACCACCCCCATCCCGTGCACGTACGCCGTGTGCGCGGAGGCACTGAGCGCCTGCCCGCCCGCGCCCGCCCCCCGGGCGACGGCGTCGGCGGCGACCACCGACTCCCCGGCCCGGTGCGCGGCCTCGGCCGGCAGCCCGCCGGTGTCCAGCGCGCCGCGGTACGCCCCGGACAGCAGGCTGCCGAAGGCGGCGATCCCGATCGCGCCGCCGACCTGCCGCAGCGTCTGGAGCAGCCCCGAGCCCACGCCGGCCCTGGCCGGCGGCAGGGTGACCAGCGCGGAGGACTGCGCGGTGATCAGCGACAGGCCCATGCCCACGCCGAGCACGCTGAGCCAGATCGCGGCCCGCGCGTAGCCGTCGCCGGGGCCGGTCCGGCTGCCGAACAGCAGCGCGGCGGCGAGCAGGGCCAGGCCGAGGGTGATCACCGCTCGGACGCCGAGCCGGCCGACCAGGCGGTCGGTGGCCTTGGCGGCGACCATCAGTCCGAGCATCATCGGCATCAGCCGCAGCCCGCTGCCCAGGGCGTCCGTGCCGAGCACGCTCTGGAAGTAGAGCGGCAGGACGAAGAAGGCGCCGAACAGGACGAGCGAGATCAGCGTGGCCGCGACGGCGGACCAGCGGAAGGTGCGGTCGGCGAGCAGGCCGAGGTCGAGCATCGGATCGCGCTGCCGGCGGCTGCGCAGTACCAGCGCGGTGAGGGCGAGCAGCGAGCCGGCCAGCGTGCCGAGCACCAGCGGGTCGGTCCAGCCGCGTTCGGCGCCCTCGATGATGCCGTAGGTGAGTCCGGCCAGGCCGCCGGCGGCGAGGACGGTGGCGAGCAGGTCGATCCGGGGCGCGGCCGGGTTGCGGGTCTCCGGCAGCAGCAGGACGCAGGCGGCGATGCCGAGCGCGGTGAGCGGGACGTTGATCGCGAAGACCGAGCCCCACCAGAAGTGCCGGAGCAGGAAGCCGCCGACCAGCGGCCCGAGCGGGGCGCCGAGGGATATGGCGGCGGCCAGGATCGCGGTGGCCCGGCGCCGCTCGGCGGCCGGGAAGAGGCCGGGGATCACCGCCATCGACATCGGCATCACGAGTGCGGCGGCCAGGCCCATCCCGGCGCGGGCGGCGATCAGGGTGGCGGGCGAGCCGGTGAGCATGCCGGCGGCGGAGGCGAGGCCGAACAGGGCGAGGCCGGTGGTGAGCGTGCGGCGGCGGCCGAACCGGTCCCCGAGCAGGCCGGCCGGGAGCATCGCGGCGGCGAAGACCACGGTGTAGGCGTCGACGATCCACTGCTGCTGCCCGGTGGTGGCGCCCAGCTGTTCGGCGAGCGTGGGCAGGGCGACGTTGAGCACGGTCATGTCGAAGCTGATCACCAGGACGCTCAGGGTGACGGCGACCAGGGCGAGCCACCGGCGCGGATCGGCGGTGACGGGTGCGGCGGTGGCCGCGGGCACGGGCGGGGCTGCGGGCACGGTGTCCTCCGGGTCCCTTAATTGAAAGTCTCTCTCAAATGAGAGTAACTCTCAAAAAGTGTCGACCGTCAACACGACCCCGTGGTTACGCTCCGTGATGTGTCCTGGAAGTGCTTCTTCCGCACAAGGAATTGACGCAACGTTGATCTGTCGTTCGCCGCCCCTGGGCAGTCGGCCATGACTGTCGGTAGATACGATGTGGCAATCGGTCAGTGCTGGCCGACGCGTGCCGAGAGCGGAGAAGGGGTGGGGCGGCGGGAGCCGACCACGAGCCCGGCACCGGGAAAGGGGACCGAAGTGGCCGACGCGGACGACAGGCAGACGAGCACCCAGATGTGGGGTTCGGTGACGGTGGTGGGCTCCGCGCTCGCCGTGGTCGCGGCCTATCTGATCAACGGCGCCCCGCTGGTACTGGGGGTCGCCGGGATCGAGACCCTGCTGCTCATGCTCTACGTCGCCCGCCGCTGGCGTGCGCTGCGCGGCGGGCCCGCCCCGGTCCGGCACCGCCCGCGCCGGGGCATCCCGGACGCCGCGCACTGCGAGCGCTGCCGCCGGGCCCGCGAGGCGCTGGACGCCCGGCAGGCGCGCGCCCGCGCGGCCGGTGCGGCGTGGACGCCGGAGTCCCCGGGGTTCCGGGCGCCGGCCGGGGCGTCGTGGGAGCCGTACCGGGAGTCGCGCGGCGAGCAGCACCACGCGCACGGTGAGTACCACCTGCGCGGCGGACACCACGACGCGTACGCCGGGCACCAGCACGGGCCCGGGCCGCTCCACGGCCAGGAGCCGCAGCCGGAGCCGGGCGCCGCCGATCACCCGCCGTATTCGCGCCGCCCGCAGATCCGGGCCCCGTACGAGCGGCCCTGGACGGCGGAACGGGCGGTCGCCCGGTCCGTGGACCGTTCGACCGCCCGTCGGGGTGCGCCGGGATCAGCCGGCCGTGCTGTACGCCACCAGTGAGACGCCGACGTACTGGACGATGAACGCCCCCAGGGTGAAGGCGTGGAACACCTCGTGGAACCCGAACCAGCGCGGTGAGGGGTTGGGCCGCTTGAGCCCGTACACCACGCCGCCGATGCTGTAGAGCACCCCGCCGACGATCATCAGCACCAGGACGGCGACTCCGCCGGTGCGCAGGAAGTCGGGCAGGAAGAAGGCGGCGGCCCAGCCCAGCGCGAGGTACACCGGCGTGTACAGCCAGCGCGGCGCGCCGACCCAGAACACCCGGAACGCGATGCCGGCCAGCGCGCCGCCCCAGACCGCCCAGAGCAGCAGCTGCTGGTCGGCGCCCTCGAGCAGCAGCATCGTGAACGGCGTGTAGGTGCCCGCGATGATCAGGAAGATGTTCGCGTGGTCCAGCCGGCGCAGCACGGCGTCCCCACGGGGCCCCCAGTCGAAGCGGTGGTACACCGCGCTGACCCCGAACAGCAGCCACGCGCTGACCGAGTAGATCGCGCAGGCGATCTTGGCGGGCGTGGAGTCCGCCAGGCAGATCAGCACGATCCCGGCGGCCACCGTGGCGGGGAACATCCCGGCGTGCAGCCAGCCGCGCCACTTCGGCTTGCTCTCCATGAGTGCACTCTCCCCGAGTGCAGCAGCAGTCATGCGCTGCATGCTACCCGCTACCTACGGATCCGTAGGTTACTCACGCGTAGGAAGTGGCGATCGTCACTCTTGGACGTTTTGGAGTATTTGAAGTGTGGCGCCGCGCACTCCGTCGGGGGAGACCGCGGTTTGTTACTCATGAGTAATCATACTTGCAGTAGTAAAGGGTGCGTCAATTTCGACGCTTCGCCGCGTTCCGGCCCCAAGTCCGGAGCTACGCTGCAAGCACCCTCAGACCCCCGCGACGCCGTCTCCTCGCCGAGATGGCGTGAAACGGAGCGATCGTGTCGTACGAGATCTCTGCTCTCAGCGCATCCGCGCCCACCCGCCACAAGCAGCTGCTCGCTTGGGTGAGCGAGATCGCCGAGCTCACCCAGCCGGACCGCATCGAGTGGTGCGACGGTTCCGCCGAGGAGTACCAGCGCCTCGCGGACCTGCTGGTGGCTCAGGGCACCTTCAAGAAGCTCGACGAGGAGAAGCGCCCCAACTCCTACTACGCCGCCTCGGACCCCACGGACGTGGCACGCGTGGAGGACCGCACCTACATCTGCTCCGAGCAGGAGAAGGACGCCGGCCCGACCAACAACTGGAAGGCCCCCGCCGAGATGCGCGAGGTCTTCCAGGGCGAGCAGGGCCTCTTCCGCGGCGCGATGAAGGGCCGCACGATGTACGTCGTGCCCTTCTCGATGGGCCCGGTCGGCTCCCCGCTGGCCGCGTACGGCGTCGAGATCACCGACTCCGCCTACGTCGCCGTCTCCATGCGCGTGATGACCCGCATGGGCCAGGCCGTGCTGGACCAGCTCGGCGAGGACGGCGACTTCGTCAAGGCCGCGCACACCGTCGGCGCCCCGCTCGCCGAGGGCGAGGCGGACGTGGCGTGGCCGTGCAACAGCACCAAGTACATCTCGCACTTCCCGGAGACCAGGGAGATCTGGTCCTACGGCTCGGGCTACGGCGGCAACGCCCTGCTCGGCAAGAAGTGCTACGCGCTGCGCATCGCCTCGACCATGGCCCGCGACGAGGGCTGGCTGGCCGAGCACATGCTCATCCTGAAGCTCACCCCGCCGGCCGGTGCCACGGGCGAGCCGGAGGCCAAGTACGTCGCGGCCGCCTTCCCCTCGGCCTGCGGCAAGACCAACCTGGCCATGCTCCAGCCGACCGTCCCGGGCTGGAAGGTCGAGACGATCGGCGACGACATCGCCTGGATGCGCTTCGGCGCCGACGGCCGCCTGTACGCCATCAACCCCGAGGCCGGCTTCTTCGGCGTCGCCCCCGGCACCGGCGTGGACACCAACGCCAACGCCATCGACACCCTCTGGGGCAACACCGTCTTCACCAACGTCGCCCTCACCGACGACGGTGACGTGTGGTGGGAGGGCCTCACCGAGGAGCCCCCGGCGCACCTGACCGACTGGCGCGGCAACGACTGGACCCCCGAGTCCGGCACCCCGGCCGCCCACCCGAACGCCCGCTTCGCCGTCCCGGCCGCGCAGTGCCCGACCATCGCCCCGGAGTGGGAGGACCCGGCGGGCGTGCCGATCTCGGCGATCCTGTTCGGCGGCCGCCGCGCCACCGCCGTCCCGCTGGTCACCGAGTCCTTCGACTGGCAGCACGGCGTCTTCCTCGGCGCCAACATCGCCTCCGAGAAGACCGCCGCCGCCGAGGGCACCGTCGGTGAGCTGCGCCGCGACCCGTTCGCGATGCTGCCGTTCTGCGGCTACAACATGGGCGACTACTTCGCCCACTGGCTGAAGGTCGGCGCCCGGGCCGACGCCGCCAAGCTGCCGAAGATCTACTACGTCAACTGGTTCCGCAAGAACGCCGAAGGCAAGTTCGTCTGGCCCGGCTACGGCGAGAACAGCCGCGTGCTCAAGTGGATCGTCGAGCGCCTGGACGGCACCGGCGAGGGCGTCGAGACCCCGATCGGCGTGCTGCCGACCGTCGAGGGCTTCGACCTCGGCGACCTGGACCTGTCCAAGGAGGACCTCGACCTGCTCTTCACCGTGGACGCCGACATCTGGCGCCAGGAGGCCGCCCTCGTGCCGGCCCACCTGGAGACCTTCGGCGACCACACCCCGAAGGAGCTGTGGGACGAGTACCGGAACCTCGTCGCGCGCCTCGGCTGAGCCTGAGCCTCAGCCGCGAGAGAGGCGGGCGCGCGGCACGAACCGCGCGCCCGCCGAGCGACAGGACGGCCGGAGTTCCGCCGGGCGATCTTTCCCCGACCAAGGAGATCGCCCGGGCCGGGACTCCGGCCGTAGTGTCTTCCGGGCCGTGGTGCTTTCCGCCCCCGGCGGCCCGCCCTACGGCTGGACGTAGCCGTCGAGGAAGTCGCCGATCCTGGTCACCGCGTCGGTGATCTCCTCCGCCCGGGGCAGCGTGACCAGCCGGAAGTGGTCGGGCTCCGGCCAGTTGAAGCCGGTGCCCTGGACCAGCAGGATGCGCTCGGAGCGCAGCAGGTCGAGCACCATCCGGGCGTCGTCCTTGATCTTGTGGACCTTGGGGTCCAGCCGGGGGAAGGCGTACAGCGCGCCCTTGGGCTTGACGCAGCTGACCCCGGGGATGCGGTTCAGCAACTCGTACGCGGCGTCGCGCGAGGCGTGCAGCCGGCCTCCGGGCAGCACCAGGTCGCGGATCGACTGCCGCCCGCCGAGCGCGGCGGCCACCGCGTGCTGCGCCGGCATGTTGGCGCACAGCCGCATCGAGGCGAGCACGGTCAGGCCCTCGATGTAACTGCGGGCCCGCTGCCGCTCGCCGGAGAGCACCATCCAGCCGGAGCGGAAGCCGGCCACCCGGTACGCCTTGGACAGCCCGTTGAAGGTGACGCAGAACAGGTCCGGGGCCAGGGTGGCCAGCGGGACGTGCTCGGCGTCGTCGTAGAGGATCTTGTCGTAGATCTCGTCCGCGTAGACCACCAGCCGGTGCCGGCGGGCGATCTCGACGATGCCCTCCAGCACCTCGCGCGGGTAGACCGCGCCGGTCGGGTTGTTGGGGTTGATCACCACGACGGCCCTGGTCCGGTCGGTGACCCTGGCCTCCATGTCGGCGAGGTCCGGGTACCACTCGGACTGCTCGTCGCAGCGGTAGTGCACCGCGGTGCCGCCGGCCAGGGAGACCGAGGCGGTCCACAGCGGGTAGTCAGGTGCGGGGACGAGTACTTCGTCGCCGTCGTCCAGCAGCGCGGTCATGGCCAGCTGGATCAGTTCGGAGACGCCGTTGCCGAGGAAGACGTCGTCGACGGAGAGGCCGTGCAGCCCGCGGTCCTCGTAGTGCATGACCACCGCGCGGCGGGCGGAGAGCAGGCCCTTGGAGTCGCCGTAGCCGTGCGCGTTGGCGAGGTTGCGCAGGATGTCCTGGAGGATCTCCGGGGGCGCCTCGAATCCGAAGGTGGCGGGGTTGCCGGTGTTGAGCTTGAGGATGCGGTGGCCCTGTTCCTCCAGCCGCATCGCCTCGTCGAGCACCGGGCCGCGGATGTCGTAGCAGACGTTGGCGAGCTTGCTGGACTGGATGACCTGCATGTCCGCCTACTTTAGGGGTACGGAGGGGCCGTGCGGCGGGTCTCCGGAGGGGTGCTTCCGGGGGCTCGAACGGCCCCCTTGGATCGGCAGGCGGGGGTGGCGGGCGGCCTTCCGAACCGGCGGTCGGATGTCCGGAATGCTCCTGTACGCGAGGAGCGCCGTCGCGCGGTGACGCGGAAGGAGACGGACGGCACACCGCCCGGCGCGGGAGGATGTGGCCGGTGCGTCGATCGAGGAGGGGGTGCGCGGGTGGGTCCGGTCGTGGTCGCGGCGGTGCTGGTCGGTCTCCTGGTGGCTCCGCTGTTGCGCGGACTGGTCGCCCGGTTCGCGGTGCCGGAGGGCGAACCCTGGTGCGAGTACTGCCCGTCCTGCGGGCGCCCGGCGCGCCTGCTGCCGCCGACCGGGCGCTGCCCCGGCTGCCGGGAGCGGCTGGGCGCCGGCCCCTGGACGGTGGAGGCGGTCGCGGCGGCGGTCGCCGTCGCGGTGGGGTACGCGGCGGACCGGCCGGTGGTGGTGACCGTGGCGCTGGGCTGGGCGGCGGCGCTCGGCGTGGCCCTCGGCTTCGTCGACGCGCGGGTGCGCCGGCTGCCGTACCGGCTGACCCTGCCGCTGCTCGGCGGGGTGGCCGCGATGCTGCTGGCGGCGGCGCCGACCGCGGGCCCAGGGGTGCCGCTGCGCTGCCTGCTGGTCGCGCTCACGGTCGGAGGTGTGCTCGAACTGGCCGTCTGGCTGGGCGCGTTGGGCCCCGGCGACTCCCCGCTCGGCCTCGCGCTGGGCGGGCTGCTCGGCTGGTACGGCTGGTCGGTGGCGCTCGGCGGGCTGTTCGCCGCGATGGTGCTCGCCGGGCTCTGGGCCACCCTGCGGGCCGCCGCCGCGCTGGCCCGCCGCCGGCCGGTGCGCGGGCTCGACCTCCCGGTCGGCCCGTTCCTGCTGCTCGGCGCGCTCACCGCGGTCCTGGCGCGGTGAGCGCGAGCCCGGCACGAGTGGAGCCGTTCCCCGCGGGACCGTCCCGCGGGACCGCCCCGAAGAGCCGTCCCTAATAGAGGGGACAGCGGGAACGGAAGAGCCCGTCGTACCGGTTCGGTACGACGGGCCCCGCCGCCGACGCGCAGGCCCCACCCTCAAGGAGCGGCGCGCCGGGGGAGTTGAGCTCTTGGAGGCCTCGGCCTCGTGCCGTTACGGCATCTTGTGGACGAACGGGCCGACCGCGTTGGAGAACGCGTTGCCGTTGTTGACGTCCCAGTTGGTCGACCAGGTCATCGCGCCGCGGATGGTGGGCCACTTGGCCGGCGGCACGAAGCTGCCGCAGTTGTTGCCGGTGGCCAGGCAGTCCAGCGCGTTGTTCACCACGGTCGGCGAGACGTAGCCGCCGCCCGCCGCCCTGGTGGAGGCCGGGACGCCGATGCCCACCTGGTCCGGCCGCAGGCCGCCCTGGATCTGGGTGCAGACCTGGGAGGTGATGAAGTCGATGGTGCCCTGGGTGTAGACCTTGCCGTCGCAGCCGTTCATGCCGCCCGAGTTGTAGAACTGGGTGTTGACGACGGTGAGGATGTCCTTGGTCTTCAGCGCCAGCTGGAAGTAGGCGCCGGAGGTGCTGTACATCCCGATGGTCTCGGGCGCCATGGTCAGGACGAAGCCGGGGCCGACCTTGGCCTGCAGGGCGTGCAGCGCGTCGCCGAGCGGACCGGCCTGGACGCCGTTCTCCAGGTCGACGTCGATGCCGTCGAAGCCGTAGTCCTTGATGATCGCGTAGGCGCTGTTGACGAAGTTGGCGCCGGCCGTGGCGTCCCCGACGGTGATCGCGCCGTTCTGGCCGCCGATGGAGAGGATGACCTTCTTGCCGGCCGCCTGCTTGGCCTTGACGTCGGCGCGGAACTGGGCGTCGGTGTAGCCGCCGAGCGCCTTGGACAGGCCCGGGTCCAGGGTGAAGCTGATCGCGCCGGTCTTGGTCGGCACGGAGTCGGCGAAGGACACCGCGATGATGTCGTACGCGCTCTGGACGTCGCTCAGCCGCTGCACGGTCGAGTTGTTGTCGAAGTTCTGCCAGTAGCCGGTGACCACGTGGGCGGGCAGACCGGTGACCGGCGGGTTGGTGCTGGTCGGCGTGGCGGTGGGGGTCGCCGTCGCGGTCTGGGTGGGCGTCGGGGTCGCGGTCTGGGTGGGCGTCGCGGTGGCCGTCGGGGAGGCGGTGGCCGTGGGGGTCTGGGTGGGAGTGGCGGTCGGCGAGGGGGTGCCGGTGCCGCCGGGGCCGATCAGCGCGACGTCGTCGGCCAGGTAGGCGCTCTGGCCGTACCAGCCGTGCAGGTAGACGGTGACGCTGGTGGCGTTCGCCCCGGTGGTGAAGGTGGTGGACAGCTGGTTCCAGCTGTTCTGGTTCGACCAGACGGACGGGTCGGTGCCGCCGGTGCCGCGGGCGCCGAGGTAGGTGTACGGGCCCTGGACCCACGCGCTCAGCGTGTAGCTGGTGTTGGGCAGCACGCTGATGGTCTGGGTGCACTCGGCGGTGTCGCCGGCGCCCGGGGTGGCCTGGAGCGCGCCGGTGCCGGAGTGGACCGGGGAGGAGACCGTGGTCGCGGCGCCGGCGCAGACCCAGCCCCCGAGCCCGCCGTCGAAGCCGCCGTTGGTGACCAGGTTGCCGACCGCGGCGCTGGCGCCGCCGGCGAAGAGGGCGAGGCCGCTGCCGGCCAGGGCGAGGGCGGTGGCACCGGCCGCGACGACCGGGAGGGGGCTGCGCCGACGCTTGTGCGAAGGCTGGTTCAGCGTACGGGCCATGGGGTGACGCTCCTGGGGGAGGAGCGGCCGCCGCGGTGGGGGGCGCGGCGGCCGCGTGTGGGGGAGGGGAGGTCCGAAGTGAGCCTGTGGGGCGGAGGAGTGGAGGATCGTTCCGTCCCGGATCAAAAGCTGGACTAGACCATTGCTGGTCGTCAAGCATCGGACGAACGGCTTACGGTTCCGTTAAGGATTCGGAGACCGTTCCGTGTCCGCGCCCCGTGCGCCCCCGAACGCTTCCGTGACCCCTCGGGACGACCCCCGACACGCCGGTCGCGACAGACTTCGTACAGGACCGTGACCAGACCGCTACCTGCGGCTTTACCGTGCACCTGCGCGCCGGAGTAGGCTGCGCCGGGGGCGGTGACGCACCAGTTGCAACGAGTACGGAGGGGCCGCGAAACATGGGTCTGCGCGATGTCGTCGAACGGACGCCGGGTCTGCGCACCCTGCTCGGCGGGATGTACGGGCTCTACGGCCGACGGGTCGAGGTCCACCTCGCGCGCACCCCGCACCACATCGGCGTGATCCTGGACGGCAACCGCCGCTGGGCGAAGGCGACCGGCGGCTCCACCGCGTACGGCCACCAGCGCGGTGCGGACAAGATCAGCGAGTTCCTCGGCTGGTGCGACGAGACCCACGTCAAGGTCGTCACGCTGTGGATGCTCTCCACCGACAACCTGGACCGCCCGGCCGACGAGCTGGTCCCGCTGCTCGGCATCATCGAGGACGCCGTCACCGGTCTGGCCGCCGCCCGCCGCTGGCGGGTCAACCCGGTCGGCGCGCTGGACCTGCTCCCGCAGCACACCGCCGACGTGCTCAAGCGCGCCGCGGACCAGACCGCCGGGATCGACGGGATAACGGTCAACGTCGCGGTCGGCTACGGCGGCCGGCACGAGATCGCCGACGCCGTCCGTTCGCTGCTCCAGGAGCAGGCCGGACGCGGCACCTCGATCGAGGAACTCGCCGAGGTCCTGACCGTCGAGCACATCTCCGAGCACCTGTACACCCGCAACCAGCCCGACCCGGACCTGATCATCCGCACCTCGGGCGAGCAGCGGCTGTCCGGTTTCCTGCTCTGGCAGAGCGCGCACAGCGAGTTCTACTTCTGCGAGGCGTACTGGCCGGCCTTCCGCAAGGTCGACTTCCTGCGCGCGCTGCGGGCGTTCGAGCAGCGCCACCGGCGGATGGGGCTGTAGCCGGGGGAGGCGGGCCCCGCTCCCGGGGCCCTGCCCCGGCCGTCCGGGGAAAATGACCGCCGTAGGCCTGGCCTACCCGGCGGCCGCGCGAGGCCAAACGTTCACCGGCAATGATCCGTCAGTTCGCCGGGGGCGCGAATGCACCGCTCCCCGCCTGGGAATACTCCAGTCAGTCCGGTCCCGGGGCCACCGGGGCAGCGGGGCCGGCTTGCCGCGGATGACGCAGGGTCATCCGCTCTGGAGGCCTAGTGGTCAGTTCGAAGAGCCGCCGGACACCAGACCGGCGCACGTACGTTCTCGACACCAGCGTGCTCCTGGCGGACCCGCTCGCCATGACCCGCTTCGAGGAGCACGAGGTCGTCCTCCCGGTGGTGGTCGTCACCGAGCTGGAGGCCAAGCGGCACCATCCGGAGCTGGGCTACTTCGCCCGCCAGGCGCTGCGGCTGCTCGACGACTACCGGGTCCGCCACGGCCGGCTCGACGAGCCGATCCCGGTCGGCGAGCTCGGCGGCAGCATCCGGGTCGAGCTCAACCACTCCGACGTGTCGATACTGCCGGCCGGCTACCGCTCCGGAGGCGGCGAGGCGGACACCCGGATCCTCGCGGTCGCCCGCAACCTCCAGGCCGAGGGCTACGACGTCACCGTCGTGTCCAAGGACCTGCCGCTGCGGATCAAGGCCAGCTCGGTGGGGCTGCTCGCCGAGGAGTACCGGGCCGAGCTGGCGATCACCTCGGGCTGGACGGGCATGTCCGACCTGCACGTCCCGGCGGACCAGGTGGACGCGCTGTTCGCGGCCGGCCACGACGTCGCGCTGGACGTCGACGGGGCCGCCGAGCTGCCCGTCCACACCGGGCTGGTGCTGACCTCGGAGCGCGGGCGCGCGCTCGGCCGGGTCACCGGGGACGGCCGGGTGAGGCTGGTGCGCGGCGAGCGCGAGGCGTTCGGGCTGCGCGGGCGCAGCGCCGAGCAGCGGGTGGCGCTGGACCTGCTGCTCGACCCGGAGATCGGCATCGTCTCGATGGGCGGCCGGGCGGGGACGGGCAAGTCGGCGCTGGCGCTGTGCGCGGGGCTGGAGGCGGTGCTGGAGCGGAGGCAGCACCGCAAGGTGATGGTCTTCCGGCCGCTGTACGCGGTCGGCGGCCAGGAGCTCGGCTACCTGCCGGGTTCCGAGGCGGAGAAGATGGGCCCCTGGGCGCAGGCGGTCTTCGACACCCTGTCCGCGGTCACCACCCCGGACGTGATCGAGGAGGTCATCTCCCGCGGGATGCTGGAGGTGCTGCCGCTGACCCACATCCGGGGGCGCTCGCTGCACGACGCCTTCGTGATCGTGGACGAGGCGCAGTCGCTGGAGCGGAACGTCCTGCTGACGGTGCTGTCCCGGATCGGCCAGGGCTCGCGGGTGGTGCTCACCCACGACGTGGCGCAGCGGGACAACCTCAGGGTGGGCCGCTACGACGGCGTGGTGGCGGTGGTGGAGAAGCTGAAGGGCCATCCGCTCTTCGCCCACATCACGCTCACCCGCTCGGAGCGTTCGCCGATCGCGGCGCTGGTCACGGAGATGCTGGAGGACATCCACCCGTGATCCGCCCCTGACCGGTACATAGTCGGACAATACGGTCAACTTGCGGCCTGGGGCCCGTTCCTGACGGAGCGGGCTCCACCCGTTTCATCACATCGAGTGCTTTCTGTCAGGGAAACCGCCGGACGGTGAATGTGACATGCGCCACGCGGGCGGGAATTGCGTCGACCGTGTCCGGTGCGGCATGGTGAGGGTTCTGTCAGGCCCCGCGTACGGCGCGGCAGGGCTCCCGGACTCCGGGAGTCAGGCCCCGGAAGGTCCACCAACTCCGGTCGGTGGGCGCACAATTGAAGACCGTTGAGCCGTACGCCGCCCGAATTCCAACGCCCGGTCGCCTCACCTCGGCCGGACGCCGGGCCAGCACCTCCCGTGACCAGAGCACCGTGCGGAGGTCCGTGCCAAGGGGCATCTTGCGCCCGTACGGTCACGCGTGGGCGATGCTGGAAGGAATTCATGTGACTCGGATCTCGGTCCGGGGAGTCGCTGTGGCCTCCGCCACCGCCGTCACCGCTGTCGGTGCCGTCGTGGGTATGGCCGCGGGCAGCGAGGGCAAGGTGACGCAGACGGTCGACGTCGCCGGCGCGACCCTGCTTGCCGAAGTCCCCTCTGGCGCCCAGGCGCAGACCATCAGTGACAACATCGGCCAGCAGGCATCCGCCCAGCAGGCCTCCGCCGACGCCGCCGCGAAGGCGGCCGCGGAGCAGAAGGCCGCCGAGGAGGCCGCGCGCCAGCAGGCCGCCGCGGACGCCCAGGCGAAGGCCGACGCCCAGGCCAAGGCCGACGCGGAGAAGGCCGAGGCGGACAAGGCGGCCAAGGCCGCGGACGAGAAGCGCAAGGCCGACGAGGCCGCCGCCAACCGTTCCAAGTCCCGTTCGGCGATGACCGCCGTCGAGGACAGCGCGCCGCCGGTGTCGGTCAGCCCCGGCTCGGTCCAGGACCAGGCCCGGCAGATCGTCGGCAACGACGCGCAGTTCCAGTGCTTCAGCCAGATCGTGAAGCGCGAGAGCGGCTGGGACTACACCGCGACCAACAAGAGCTCCGGCGCGTACGGCCTGGTCCAGGCGCTGCCCGGCAACAAGATGGCCTCGGCCGGTGCCGACTGGCGCACCAACCCGGGCACCCAGATCAAGTGGGGCCTCAGCTACATGAACTCCCGCTACGGCAGCCCCTGTGGCGCGTGGTCGTTCTGGCAGTCGCACCACTGGTACTAGGAACAGTCGCCGCTCCGGCGGCGCGGTTCACCACGGCCCCCGGCCGCTCGCCCTGTTCGGGCGGGTGACCGGGGGTCGTGGCGTCTGCCGGAGCGGGCGGCCCCGGGCCGGGTGTCCCGGACCGAAGTGCTCCCGGGCCGGGGCGTGTTCCGCGGGGAAGAGGCGGACCGCGCCGCCCGGGCTGCGCTGACCAGTGCGCCTTCGGGCGGTGCGGTCCCGGGTGCGGACGCGGGGCGCGGGAAGGGGTCCTGGTTGCTTCCCGCACCGGCCGGTCCGCCGGCGGTTGGCCGTGGGGCGACCTCGGTGACTCGGCTCCGGGGTCTCGTCCCGACTCCTCCCCAGCGAAGTGTGTCCGAAACCATCTGAAACCTGGCGATTTGTCCGGTCCTCGGGATGGACGGTTCGAGTCGAACAGGTCGGCGACCGGACTCGCCGCGCCCGTGCCGGGTAGCGTCATCCCTGACGGCCGCGGCAGGACCCGCGGCGTACCGCCGGGCACGGCGGGTTCGGCAGGGGAGCGGTGGTAGCGAGGATGGCGCGGGGCGGAAAGGCCTTCAAGGCCGTGGCCAAGGGCATGGCCGTGGTGGCGAGCACGGCCGCCGTGATCGAGCGGCGCCGCCGTGCCGCGATGGCGGCGGACCTGCACGACCCGGCCGTCCCGACGCCGGCCGACGGGCGGGTGCCGGCATTCGCCGACGGGCGCGTCCCCGCGCTCGTCGAGCGGCCGGGGCCGGTCCCGGTTCCGCGGGGCGACTCGACCCCGGCGGTGCCGACGGGCTCCGCGGTCGACACGGTGAAGGCGGGCGACGCGGTCGGCACGGTCCAGGCGGCGCAGGCGGCGGAGGTGGCCCCGCCGGCCGCCGCGGCGGCTCCGGCCGTCGCGCCCGCACCGACCGCGCACGCCGGGCTCGGACGGGAGTACCACCCCGGCCGCCCGGCCACGCCCGCCGAGGCGGTGCCCTGGGGGCTGCGGGTGGCCGCCGAGTCGACCTGGCGGCTGCTGCTGCTCGGCGCCGCGCTCTACGTCGTCTTCTACGTGGTCGACATGCTGCGGCTGGTCGCCTTCTCGGTGCTGGCCTCGCTGCTGATCACCGCGCTGCTGGCGCCCTCGGTCTCCTGGCTGCGGCGGCGCGGGGTGCCGCGCTCGCTCGCGGCGGGCGGGGTGTTCCTCAGCGGTCTGGCCGGGATCGGGCTGGTCGGCTGGTTCGTGGTCTGGCAGGTGACCACCAACCTGACGGTCGTCACCAACCAGGTCAAGACCGGCGTCAACCAGCTGAAGGACTGGCTGATCACCGGTCCGCTGCACCTGACCGAGCAGCAGATCACCAACTTCGCGGACCAGATCACCAAGGCCATCACCACCAACACCGACCGGCTCACCTCGGTCTCGCTCACCGGCGCGCAGATCGCCGTCGAGGTGCTGACCGCGGTGATGATGACCTTCTTCAGCACCTTCTTCTTCCTCTACGACGGTGAGCGGATCTGGACCTGGCTGATCCGCGGGCTGCCCAGGCGCTCCCGCTTCGCGATGGCCGGAGCCGGCCCGAAGGCCTGGACCACGCTCACCGCGTACGTGCGCGGCACGGTCTGCGTGGCGTTCATCGACGCCGTCTGCATCGGCATCTGCATCGACCTGCTGGGTGTGCCGCTGGCGATGCCGCTGGCCGTGATCATCTTCCTGGGCGCCTTCGTCCCGCTGGTCGGCGCGCTGGTCACCGGCACCGTCGCGGTGCTGATCGGGCTGGTCACCCAGGGGCCGTGGACGGCGCTGATGGTGCTGGTGGTGCTGGTCGCGGTGATGCAGGTGGAGAGCCACATCCTCCAGCCGCTGATCCTCGGCCGGGCCGTACGGGTCCATCCGCTGGGCGTGGTCCTCGGCGTCGCGGCCGGCGGCATCATCGGCGGCATCGGCGGTGCGGTCGTCGCCGTCCCGCTGATCGCCGTCACCAACACCGTGGTCTCCCACCTGCGCCGCCGCAACGAGGCGGGCCAGGCCGTCTTCACCGCGCTCGAAGCGGCCCGCGAGGCCGCCGAGCGGACGGCGGCCGGCCACCCAGGGCCCGCCCGGCCCGGGCCTGCTCAGTCCGGGCCGACTCAGCCCGGGCCCGCCCGCTCCGCCCCGCCGGCCGCGCCCGTCGCCGACTGACCCCGCCGCGGCGGGGCCGCCGGCCCGAGGCGCGGCGCGGTCCGGGAGAACGACGACGGGCCGCTCCCGGACGTGGTGTCCGGGAGCGGCCCGTCGGGGTGCCGGGGTGCGTCAGGCGTCGACGGCGGCCAGGGCGGCCTCGGAGTCGAGGACGCCGGCCACGGCCTGCAGGACGGCGGCGATCTTCATCGAGGCCTGGATGACCTCGCGCTCGACGCCGGCCTTGCGCAGGACGGCCTCGTGCGAGTCGAGGCACTGGCCGCAGCCGTTGATGGCCGAGACCGCGAAGCACCAGAGCTCGAAGTCGATCTTCTCGACGCCCGGGGTGCCGATGATGTTCATCCGCAGACCGGCCCGCATCGTGCTGTACTCCTTGTCGGAGAGCAGGTGCAGCGTCCGGTAGTAGACGTTGTTCATCCCCATGATCGCGGCCGCGCCCTTGGCGGCGGTGTACGCCTCCGGGGAGAGGTTGGCCTTGGCCTCGGGCTCCAGCTCGCGCAGCAGGCCGGGGCTGCGGGTGGCCATCGCGCAGGACAGCACGGTGCCCCAGAGCTGCTGGGCGGGGAGGTCGGAGTTGCCGATGACCGAGCCCAGGTTGAGCTTGAGGTCCTTGGCGTAGTCCGGGAGGGCGGCCTTCAGGTCGTCGAGGGCCATGGGTCAGCCCGCCAGCAGGGCCTGGGCGTCGAGGGTGTCCTCGCCCTTGGTCCAGTTGCACGGGCACAGCTCGTCGGTCTGCAGGGCGTCCAGCACCCGCAGGACCTCCTTGGGGTTACGGCCGACGGAGCCGGCGGTCACCATGACGAACTGGATCTCGTTGTTCGGGTCCACGATGAAGACGGCACGCTGGGCGGTGCCGTCCTCGCCCTCCACGCCGCAGGCGCGCATCAGGTCGTGCTTGACGTCGGCCAGCATCGGGAACGGCAGGTCGCGGAGGTCCTTGTGGTCCTTGCGCCAGGCGTGGTGCACGAACTCGGAGTCGCCGGAGACGCCGAGGATCTGGGCGTCGCGGTCGGCGAACTCGTCGTTCAGCTTGCCGAACGCGGCGATCTCGGTCGGGCAGACGAAGGTGAAGTCCATCGGCCAGAAGAAGACGACCTTCCACTTGCCCTCGTAGGACTTGTGGTTGATGTCGGCGAAGGCACTCGCGGCGTCCAGGTCGACACAGGCCTTGAGGTCGAACTCGGGGAACTTGTCACCAATCGTGAGCACGTTCGCTTCTCCTGAAGTGAGGTGAGGGGAATTTGTCCGGAATCCGGACACCACTCACAGTTCCACATCGTGGACTGATCAGGGAAATAGCTACACTGGATGTGTCTGATCGGAGATTGCTATCAGTACCGAATCCCCCATGTCGCGGCCGGGTCCCCGCAGGAAGGCCGGCTCCAAGGCCGCCCCGACTGTGGCGAGCGCCACAGTCCGCAGCCCCCGCACCCCGACGGTCGCCCAGCTCCGGGCCTTCGTCGCGGTGGCCGAGCACCGGCACTTCCGCGAGGCCGCCGCCGCCACCGGGACCAGCCAGCCGGCACTGTCCGGGGCGGTCGCGGCGCTGGAGGAGTCGCTCGGCGCGCAACTGGTCGAGCGTACGACGCGCAAGGTGATTGTCACCCCACTGGGGGAGCGTGTGCACCAGCACGCCCGCCGGGTGCTCGCCTCCCTCCAGGCCCTCACCGAGGAGGTCGAGGCCGCCCGCCGCCCGTTCACCGGGCCGCTCCACCTGGGCGTCATCCCGACCGTCGCGCCCTACCTGCTGCCCACCGTGCTGCGGCTGGTCCGCGACGGCTTCCCGGAGCTGGAGCTGCACGTCCACGAGGAGCGCACCTCCTCGCTGCTGGAGGGCCTGGCCGCCGGGCGGCTGGACGTCCTGCTGCTCGCGCTGCCGGCCGGCGGGGCCTCGCCGACCAGGGACATCCCGCTGTTCGACGAGGACTTCGTGCTGCTCACCCCGCCCGGCCACCCGCTCGCCGGACGGATCGACGTGCCGCGCGACGTGCTGCTCGACCTGGACGTGCTGCTGCTGGAGGAGGGCCACTGCCTGCGCGACCAGGCGCTGGACATCTGCCGCGAGGTCGGCGTCGACCCGACGGGCTCGACCACCCGCGCGGCCGGTCTGTCCACCCTGGTCCAGTTGGTGGCCGGCGGCCTCGGGGTGACCCTGCTGCCCGCCACCGCGCTGGACGTCGAAGCCGGACGCACCGACCGGCTGGCCGCCGTCCGCTTCGCCGCCCCTGCCCCCGGCCGCCGGATCGGGCTGGCCGTCCGGCCGGGCTCGGCCCGCAGCGCCGAGTACGAGCGCTTCGCGGCCGCGCTGCGCGAGGTGCTGGTGGAGCTTCCGGTCCGGATCGTCTCCTGAGGCCCGTCCCCGGCGGGCGCTACGGCGTGGGCCGGCCCACCGCCGGGGTGCCCAGGCAGAGTCCGACGGTCGTCGCGACCAGCAGCTCCAGTGCCTCCACGGTGTCCGGTCCTGGCCGGTTCCCGGGGCTGCGCAGGGCGAGGTGGCGGGCCGTCAGCCCGTCGAAGCCGCTGAGGAAGTGGACGGCGATCCGGTGGGCGGGCACGGCCAGGGTCAGGCCGTGGGCGGCCGCGAGGGCGCCGATCATCTCGGTGGCGGTGCCCTCGATGTCGTGCTGGAGCCCGAGCATGATCTCCCGCATGTCCGGGTCGCGCATCGCCAGCGCCTCGAACTCGCTCAGCAGCACGCAGCGTCCGTGCTCGCCGGTGGTGGCCTCCCAGAGTGCGTGCACCAGGGTGCGGACCTGCTCGCCGAACGCGCCGTCGCCGGGGGAGGCGGCGCGCACCTCGCCGACGAAGTCGGACTTCAGCTGCTCGACGACCGCCCGGTAGAGGTCCTTCTTGGTGCCGAAGGTGTAGTGCACCGTCGCCTGCGCCACGCCCAGCTCGGCCGCGATGGCGCGGGTGCTGCCGGCGGCGATTCCTTCCCGGGCCATCAGGTCGATCGCGGCCTGGACCAGTTGGGGTCGGCGCTCGGAGGCGGGGACGTGAGCCATCCAGCCAGGGTAGCGCTATGGTCGGGCAACTGCGTCATACGATTTTGTCGTCCAACTTTGTCAACTGACAAAGTTGCGTCTACCGTGGGGCGGGTTCCGTCCAGGCAGCCGCCTGTCCGACGACAGACCGAGGGGACCCATGGCCACCTACCTGTACCGACTGGGGCACTTCAGCTTCCGGCGAAGGCGCGCCGTGCTGGCGGTCTGGATCGCCCTGCTGATCGCGGTCGGCGGCGCCGCCGGCGCCTTCGCCGGCAAGACCAGCGACGAGTTCAAGGTGCCGGGCACCGAGGCGCAGAGCACGCTGGACCGGATCAAGGACACCTTCCCCGAGCAGGGCCACGGCTCCGCCCAGGTCGTCTTCGCCGCCCCGGCCCCCGGTGGCGCCACCACCCCGGAGGCGGGCGAGGCGATCGGCGAGGCGGTCGGCCGGATCGCCGCCGTCCCCGGCGTGGCCGCGGTGCCCGACCCGTACGCGACCGGAGCCGTCTCGCCCGACGGCCGGGTCGCGATCGCCCTGGTCTCCTTCGACCACAAGCTCGCCGACGTCACCGACCGGCAGCGCGAGGCCGTGAAGGCCGCCGCCGAGCCGGCCCGCGCGGCCGGGCTGGACGTGGCCTTCGGCGGCGACGCGTACAACCGGATGGCCGAGATCGAGGGCGGCGCCGAGGCGGTCGGCCTGGTGGTCGCCGGGGTGGTCCTGGTGATCACCCTCGGCACGCTGGTCGCCGCCGGGCTGCCGCTGCTGACCGCCCTGGTCGGGATCGGCGTGGCGATGGCCGGGATCCTGGCGCTCTCCGGCTCCTTCGAGATCATCACCACCGCGCCGGTGCTCGCCCTGATGGTCGGCCTCGCGGTCGGCATCGACTACGCGCTGTTCATCGTCTCCCGGCACCGCCGCCACCTGGACGAGGGGCTGGAGCCGGACGAGGCCGCCGCCCGGGCCACCGCGACCGCCGGCAGCGCCGTCGTCTTCGCCGGACTCACCGTGGTCGTGGCGCTCGCCGGACTGGCCGTCGCGGGCGTCCCGTTCCTCACCGTGATGGGCCTGGCCGCCTCCGCCGCCGTCGTGGTGGCCGTCCTGGTGGCGATCACCCTGCTGCCCGCGCTGCTCGGCTTCGCCGGCCGCCGGATCGACCGGCTGCCGGTCTGGAAGCGGGCACTGCGCACCGGCGGCCGCACCACCCTGGGCGAGCGCTGGGGCCGCTTCGTGGTCCGCCGTCCGCTGCCCGTCCTGCTGGTCGGACTGGCCGGTCTCGGCGCCCTGGCGGTGCCCGCCGCGAGCCTGGACCTGGGCCTGCCGGGCGGCGGTTCGCAGGCCGCGGGGACGGACGCGCGCAAGGCGTACGACCTGGTCGGCGACAGCTTCGGGCCGGGTTTCAACGCGCCGCTGGTGGTCGTGGTGGACGCCGCGGGCGCGCCGCGGCCCGAGCAGGCGGTGCAGGGCGTGGCCGCGGAGCTCCAGAGCCTCAGGGGCGTCGGGACGCTGCTGCCGCCGGCCGTCGACCAGGCGAGCGGCACCGCGCTGGTGACCGTCATCCCGCGGACCGGTCCCGACCACGCGGACACCAGGGCGCTGGTCAACGAGATCCGTGACCGGAAGGCGGAGTTGAAGGCGGCGACCGGCGCGGACATCGCCGTCACCGGCACCACGGCCGCCAACATCGACGTCTCCACCAAGCTCGGCCAGGCGCTGCCGCCGTTCCTCGCGGTGATCGTCGGCATCGCGGTGCTGCTGCTGGCGCTGGCGTTCCGCTCGGTGCTCGTCCCGCTCAAGGCGGTGGCCGGCTTCCTGCTCAGCGTCACCGCCTCGCTCGGCGCGGTGGTCGCGGTCTACCAGTGGGGCCGGCTGGACGGGTTGATCGACGTGCCCAAGGTCGGCCCCGTGGTGAGCTTCGTGCCGATCCTGCTGATCGGCGTGCTGTTCGGGCTGGCGATGGACTACGAGCTGTTCCTGGTCTCCGGGATGAAGGAGCAGCACGTCCACGGCGCGGCGCCGCGCGAGGCCGTGGTGGCCGGTGTGCGGAACGGGGCCAGGGTGGTCACCGCGGCCGCGCTGATCATGGTGGCGGTGTTCGGCTCGTTCGTCTTCGGCCACGACCCGATCGTCCAGCCGATCGGCTTCGCCCTCGCGGTGGGCGTGCTGGTGGACGCCTTCGTGGTGCGGATGGCACTGGTGCCGGCCGCGATGGCACTGTTCGGCAGGGCCGCCTGGTGGTTCCCGAAGCGGCTGGAGAAGGTCGTGCCGCGGGTGGACATGGAGGGCGAGCAGCTGATCGCCCGCCTGAAGGAGCAGGAGCAGGAGCCGTCGGCGAAGGAACCGGCCGGGATCTGACGGACAGGGGCTGACGGCCGGGGTCTGACGGAGGGGGCCGACGGCCCGTACGAGGCGCCCGGTGGGACCGTTCCCGCCGGGCGCGCCGTCGCGCCCCGGGCCGGGACCGGGGGGTTACGGCTGCGGCAGCCGCTGCTCGAACCAGACCACCTTGCCGGTGCCCAGCCGGGTCGCGCCCCAGCGGTCCGCGCACCGGGCGACTATCTGGAGCCCGCGTCCGCGTTCCTCCTCGGGACCGGTGCGGCGCGGGCGCGGCAGCAGCGGGCTGTCGTCGCCGACCTCGCAGCGCAGCCGGGAGGTGCGCACCAGGCTCAGGGTGACCGGCCGGGTCGCGTGCTGGACGGCGTTGGTCACCAGCTCGCTGACCATCAGCTCGGTCGCCTCGCAGAGCTGGTCCAGCCCCCAGCGGCGCAGCGTGTGCGCGGCCAGCCGGCGGGCCCGGCCCGGCGTCTCGTTGCGCGGCTGGAGGTACCAGTGCGCGACGTCCCCGGCCGGGATGCCGTCGAAGCAGGCGCCGAGCAGGGCGATGTCGTCGCCGCGGTCGCCGGGCGGCAGGATCCGCAGCGCCTCCTGGCACAACTGCTCGGGGGACTGCCAGCGGGCCGCGGCGATCCGGGCGCGGAGCAGCTCCAGGCCGTCGCTGATCGGGCGGGTACGGGTCTCCACCAGGCCGTCGGTGAACAGCAGCAGCGCCGAACCCGGCGGCGCGGGCAGTTCGACCGAGTTGAAGTCCACCCCGCCGACGCCGATCGGCGCCCCGGAGTCCAGCTCCACCAGCTCGGCCGTCCCGTCGGGGCGGACCAGCACCGGCGGGACGTGCCCGGCGTTGGCCATCACCACCCGGTTGGCGATCGGGTCGTACACCGCGTACACGCAGGTGGCCAGGTGCTGTTCGCGGCCGAGCCGCTGGGCCTGCTCGTCCAGGTGGTAGAGCACCTCGTGCGGCGGCAGGTCGAGGGCGGCCAGGGTCTGGGCGCTGGTGCGCAGCTGGCCCATGATCGCGGCCGAGGTGAGCGAGTGGCCCATCACGTCGCCGACGATCAGGGCGACCCGGTTGCCGGGCAGCGGGACGGCGTCGTACCAGTCGCCGCCGACCTGCGCGCCGCGCTCACCGGGCAGGTAGCGCTGGGCGATCCGCACACCGTGCGACTGCGGCAGGCGCAGCGGCAGCATGCTGCGCTGGAGTTCGTTCGCTATCTCCCACTCGCGGGCGTAGCGCAGCGCGGTGTCCACGGCCAGCCCGGCCTGGGTGGCGAGGTGCGCCGCGGTCGCGGTGTCCGCGGCGTCGAAGACCGGGCGGCCGGTGCGTTCGGGAGGGCGGCGGATCAGTATCAGCAGCCCGAGGACGGCCTTGCGGCCGCGCAGCGGCAGGGCGAGGACGGAGGTGCCGGCCGCCAGCCGGGCCACCCCGCGGGGGCCGTACAGCTCGCGGAGCAGGACCTCGGTGCGCGCGGCGCCCGGGGTGCCGAGGACGGCCGGTTCGGCGGGGCGGCGGCTCAGCAGGGCGTGGGCGAGCGCTCCGCCGCGGGTCACCGGGGTGGCCGGGCCGCCGTCGGCGGTGGAGCGGGCGCCGTAGCGGGAGCGCCGCCGGTCGTCCAGACCGCTCGGGCGGCCGCGGCGGCCGATTCGGGTGCCGGTGCTGTGGTGTATCCGCAGCTCCTCGGGGAAGCCGGGCTCGCGTTCCACGTTGGGCAGCGGGTCGCGCAGGTGGACGACGGCGGCGTCGGCGATGGTCGGGACCAGCACCCGGCCGATGTTGCGCAGCGTCGCGGCGAGGTCCAGGGCGCTGTTGATCCGCCGGGTCGCCGAGTCGAGGTACGCCAGGCGGTCCGCCATCTCGGTGCGCTCCGGACGCGCGGCCGTTCGCCTCGCCGGGCCCGCAGGCGCTGCCGGGGCCAGGGTCAGGGCCGGTGTCACGGCCGGGGCCGGGGCCGGGACCTGGCGGCGCTGGCCCGGGACGGCGGTCGGCTGCTCCGCCTCGGTCTTGAGCTGGTCGCGCACGGCTGCCTGTCCTGGATTCGGTGTGGTCGGTGAGCTGTTCTGTTGCGCGGTCGCGGGTGCGGCCTGCTGTCCCGGTTCGATCAGCCGACGCGTCGACAGCACAGGAACAGCTGTTCCTCCGGCGGCAGCGAGGTACTGGCCGGCGCGTACGGATGCCCCGAGCACTCCTCGACGGCGAAGCCGGCCGAGACCAGAACCCGCTCCAGATCCTCCCTCAGATACCCACTGATCCGCAGCTCTCTGCCAAGGAACGGAAGCGGAACGTGATCCAGGTCAGCCTCGACCATACCGAGCGCCAGCAGTCCGCCCGGCCGCAGGAGTTCGCGCAGCCGCCCGAGCACGGTAGGGATCTCGTCCTGGGGCAGCAGGATCAGCGAGAAGAACGCGGTGACGGCGGCGAAGCGGCCCCGGCCGTCCGGCCCCAGTCCGGGGGCGTTCCAGACCCGGTCCGCGCGCTCGGTGGCCAGATCGTACAGGTCGATCCGATGGAACACCGGCGGGAATTCGCCGGGGAAGCCGGTCCGCCCGGCCAGGGTGAGCATCCCGTCGGAGAGGTCCACACCGGTGACCCGGAGTCCGGCGGCGGCCAGCTGGCGGACGGTCGGGTCACCGGTGCCGCAGCCCACGTCCAGGACCCGGGCGCCGGGTTCGAGCCCGGCGAGCAGCCGCCGGCCGCAGGCCAGCTGTCCATCCTTGGCGGGGAAGGCCTCGCCGTACCCGTTGCCGATGGTGTCGAAGGCGACCGCCTGCAGGGCCCGGGCCGCCCGGCGGCGCCGTACCTCGGGCTCGTCGTCCCCGGCGTCCTCGCCGACGGGGAACGGGTCGGATATCTGTCCGGTCGTCACGTTGCGAGGCACCCTTCCACCCGTGGCCTCCGGTGGCTCCTCCGCGGCCTCTCGGGCCGCTGCCGGTGGCGGTACATCACGCTCTGCGTACCACACGGACGGACTGCACCCCGATGCGTTTCCGGCAGACACTCGTGTGCGTACTGGCATCTGAGAATATGCGTGATCACTGCGCCATGGGGTCCCTTTCCGGCCAACTCGCCGTACTTGGTCCGGTGTGGCCGGAGTTGCGGAAGCACGAGGGTGCGGGCGGGGTTGTGCGCCGGAGCCCGCACGCCGGACGGCGCGCCTGGAGGGCGTCGATGACCTGCGGTTTCTCCGATCCGTGGGCTGAATATCTGACGTTTATCGAACGTCAATCGGTCCGGTGCACAGTGGAGTCCAGCGCCGGGGAAGCGTTGAGGGCGCTCCCGCAGCCGGGGGGCTGCGGGAGCGCCAGCGCGCGGAACGGGGGAGGTGCTCCGTTGGGGGACGGAGGCCTTACGGCGCGGGGGGAGAGAGGGGCTCGGTGTGCTGCTGGGAGATGAGGTCCGCCACGGGGGAGGCCTCAGGCACACCGAGCCGAGTGAAGATCGCGTGCGCCTCCTGGAGACAGGCGAGTCCACGGGCCGGCTGGGCGAGCGTCAACAGGGCCTCGCCCAGCGTGGCGTTCGCCAGCCCCTGGCAGTAGGCGGAGTCCATCTCCTGCCCGATCGCCAGCGACTCGCCGGCCGCCGAGGCGGCCTCGGCGGGCTGCTCGGAGACCAGCAGGGCGGAGGCGAGCCTGGCCAGGGTGTAGCCCTCCCACAGCGAGTTGCGCTGGGCCCGGTACAGCCGGTGCGCCTCCCGCAGGTGCGGCACGGCCTCGCCGCCGGGGAGCACCACGCCCAGCTGGTAGAGGGTCTGGGCGAGCAGCGGACCGTTCCTGGACGCCCTGGCGGCGGCGACGCCCTCCTCGGCGGAGCGGATCGCCGTCCCGGTCATGCCGAGCCGGTGCTGCACCCGGGCCATGTTGCTGACGATCCTGGCCTCGAGGACGGGCGCGGCGACGGCCTGGCTGGTGGCCCTGGCCTGTTCGAGGAACGGCAGCGCCTCCGCCGGACGGTTGCCCACGTTCAGGATCACGCCCAGCATGTTGGCCGTGGCGAGGAGGAGGACGGTCGGTTCGTCCGAGGCCTGGTGCTCCAGGCTCCGGCGGAAGGACTGCTCGGAGCCCTGGAAGTCGCTGGTGACGGACTGGAGGGTGCCGAGGACGAAGTACACCCGGGCGATCCCGGCGGAGTCGTCACGGCGCTGGGCGTCCTCGCCGATGGCCTCCAGGACCCGGAGCACGCGCGGGCCGCGGGTCGGGTCCGGGTCGATGCTGAACAGGTAGTTCAGCAGGTCGATGGCAGCACGTTGCAGGGTTCCGGGGCCGCTCGCCGCCGCCTCGGCCGCGCTGAGCACCAGGGCACCCTCGGTGCCGAGCCAGTCCTGGGCGGCCTGGCTCGTCGGCAGGTCGAGACCGGGCGAGGTGAGAGTGGTCAGCAGTTCGGGCAGCTGGTCGTCCGGCTCGATGACCTGTGCCGCGTTGCGCACGGTCGGGATCAGCAGGCCGAGCAGCCGCAGAACCGCCTGCTCCTGCTCCTCGGTGTCCCCGATCCGCTCGTTCTGCCGCTGGGCGTAGAGCCGGAGCAGGTCGTGGTAGCGGTAGCGGCCGGGAGTGAAGCACTCCAGCATGTTCGCCTCGACCAGCGCCTCGGCGAGGTCCTCGGCGGTGTACTCGTCCATGCCGAGCAGCGCCGCGGCGGCCGCCAGCGGGATGTCGGGGGAGTCGATCAGGGCGAGCAGCCGAAAGGCGCGGGCCTCGGCCGGGGACAGCTGTCCGTAGCCGAGCCCGATGGTGGTCTCCACGGCGAGGTTGCCGAGCTGGAGCTCGTCCAGCCGCCGTCGCTGATCGGCTAACCGACGGGCCAGGTCGGAGACGCTCCAGCGCGGACGGCTGGCCAGCCGGGCGGCGGCGATGCGGACGGCCAGCGGCAGGAAGCCGCAGGCGGTGATCACTGCCGCGGCGGCCTCCGGCTCGGCGGCGACCCGCTGCTCACCGACGATGGCCGAGAAGAGCGCCAGCGCCTCGTCCGAGGTCAGCTCCTCGACGTCGAAGAGCTGTGCACCCGGGATGCCGGCCAGCCGGGAGCGGCTGGTGGCGAGCACCGCGCAGCCTGAGACGCCTGGGATCAGCGGCCGGATCTGGTCGGCGTCGCGGGCGTTGTCCAGCAGGATGAGCATCCGCCGGTTGGCGAGCAGCGAGCGGTAGAGGGCGGAGCGCTGTTCGAGCGAGTCGGGGTTCTCGGTGACGCCGAGCGCGTGCAGGAAGTCACCGAGGACGACGACGGGGTCGGCCGGCGAGGTGCCGGCTCCACGCAGGTCCACGTACAGCTGGCCGTCGGGGAACTCGGCCCGGACCCGGTGGGCGACGTGCACCGCGAGGGTGGTCTTGCCGACGCCGCCGATGCCGGCCAGCGAGGTCACCACCACGGCCTGCCCGGTGGCGTTCATCAGGACCGCGGAGAGGTCACCCACCAGCTCGGTACGGCCGCTGAAGTCCGATACGTCAGCCGGGAGTTGGGCCGGGGCCGGGGTTGCGGCCGAGCCGTCGTCGCGGGCGACGGGGGCGGACGAGGCGGAGAGGAGGAGAGCAGGGTCGGCCGCGAGGATGCGTGTGTGCATCGTGGACAGGCCCGCGCCTGGTTCGACCCCGAGCTCCTCGATCAGCAGCTTGCGGGTGTCGGAGTAGACGCCGAGCGCCTCGGCCTGGCGTCCGCAGCGGTACAGCGCCAGCATCAGCAGCTCGCGCAGGCGCTCGCGCAGCGGGTGCTCGGCCGTCAGGTTGTTCAGCTCGCCGACGACCTCCGCGTGCAGGCCGATGTCGAGTGCGGCGGCGCACAGCTCCTCGGCGGCGGTCACCTGGCGTTCGGCGAGCCGGAGCCGCTGGCTGTCGGCGTAGGGGCCGGGGATGCCGGTGAGCGGGCGGCCGCTGAACAGGTCCAGCGCCTGCGCCAGCAGTCGGTGGGCCTCGTGCCTGTCGCCGGCGGTCCTGGCGGCGGTGGCCTCGGTGGAGAGCCGTTCGAAGACCGTCAGGTCGAGCGCCTCGCCCGGGATGCGCAGCGCGTACCCGTCCGCGACCGAGACCAGCAGCTCGGCGGGCCGGCGGATCTCCCGGCGGGGCTCGATGACGGAGCGCAGGCGGGAGACGTAGGTCCGCAGCGCGGCCACGGCCTGGGCCGGAGGCCGTTCGCCCCAGAGCGCGTCGACCAGGTCCTGCGTGGCGACCGGGCGTCCGGAATGCAGCAGAAGGGCCGTCAGAACGGCTTGCTGTTGGGGGGATCCGAGGGGGACGGGGTTGCCGTCGAGCCAGGCCTGGACCGGGCCGAGGACTTGGAAGCGCAGCGCAGAGGCCTGCGGCGTCTCCCGAAACTCCATGAAGTCCCCCGATGGCCTGTGGTGTCGATTCCGTGAAAGGGCGCTCGGCGGTCCGCCGCGGTGCTTCAGCTTAGGCGGACGCCCGACTCTGCCGGACGGCACCGCAAGTCGCACGATGTTTATCGGACATTTAATCAACCCTACGATACTGTCCCCGCGCCCGTGCCATGGAGGCCGGGCAAGACACATTTGATGACCGAAAGGCGGCCGCCCAATGGCCAACGACCAGAGCGAGAACCCGGTGGCGTCGAAGCCCGAGAACGAGGCGAAGACCGAGGCCCCGGCCGCCGCTGTGGAGGCGGGCAAGGCTGTCGAGGGTGCGGTCACCGCGGCCTCGAACCCGGCCGAGTACGCCGCGCCGACCGACGAGCAGAAGGCGGACATAGAGTCCGGGCTTTTCGGTGACGAGGCCGAGCACGTGGTGGAGCCGACTGCGCCGGCCACCGGTGAGCCGGGCAAGAAGTACGTGCCGGAGAGCGTCGTGGGCGGCCACCCGTAAGCCGTTTCCGGTCGAGTGCCCCCGTGCCCCCGTCCGGGACGGGGGCACTCGTCTGTTATGTGCGCGTCGCTTCACGCGGTGGGCGCGCCGGTGGCCGAAACGTGCCGGTGGTGCACTCATGGTGACCGGCGATATCCGTAACGTGCCCGACGGCGGGTGCGGGGCGTTCCGGAATTCCGGATTCACCCGGGGGGATTGCGGCGGTCGGAATGTTGCCGTTTGCCTGCGTTTTGCCGAAATCGACGGAGAAGATCGTATTCGGCTGAATCGCCGGGCCCGGGGGCGGGGTCGACCTGGTGCGGTTCGGCGGTCCATTCCCGGCCGCCCGTCTCGGGGCGCAGGTAGTGCTCGCCGCCGATGGTGTCCATGTAGACGCCGGTGCGTCCGGTCCTCCGGTCGAGGACGAGTTCACCCACGTGTGGCCGGTAGGCCGGGGCGTTCCGCTGTCGGGTGCTCACCGTGCTGCTCCTCGCTCTGGTCGGCGACTGGCCGGCATCTCTAGAGAAGCTAATATCTCTAGAGATGTCAACGATCGTCGTATCTGCTTACCGGCGACCGTGGGCGCGCCTACGATTTGTCCCAGGCAGAGGGAGCGGAGATGACCGGCAGCAGTGGCGGCAAGCAGCCCAAGTACCAGCGGATCGCCGAAGCGCTGAAGACGGCCATCGACGCCGGCCGGTACCGCGCGGGGGACCGCCTGCCCGGCGAGAACGACCTCATGGACGAGTACGGCGTGGCCCGGATGACCGCCCGTCAGGCGCTCGGCGTGCTGCAGAGCGAGGGCCTCGCCGAGGCGCGCCGCGGCGCCGGGGTGTTTGTCCGGGAGTTCCGGCCGCTGCGCCGGCGCGGCATCCAGCGGCTGGCGCAGGGGCAGTGGGGCTCGGGCCGGTCGATATGGTCGGCGGACATCGACAACCGCAGCCTGGTGGTCGACCAGGTGTCCGTCACCGAGCAGGGCGCGCCCGAGCACGTGGCTCGGGTGCTCGGGGTCGATCCCGGCGCCCCGATGTGCGTGCGGCACCGCCGCTTCGTCCTGGACGGCAAGCCGGTGCTTCTCTCGACCTCGTACCTGCCCGCCGTCCTGGTCGCGGGCACCGCCATCACCCGTGAGGACACCGGCCCCGGCGGCACCTACGCCCGGCTCGCCGAGATCGGCGCCAAGCCCGTGCACTTCCGCGAGGAGGTCCGCTCCCGGATGCCCGGCGCGGAGGAGTCCGCCCGGCTGGAGCTCGCCGCCGGCACCCCGGTCATCCTGATCTGCCGCACCGCCTTCGCCGACGAGGGCCAGGTCGTCGAGCTCAACGAGATGATCCTGGACTCCGCCTCGTACGTCCTGGAGTACGACTTCGACGCCTGAGCGCCACAGCGGCAGTCAGTCGGCGGCGGCCCGGCGGATGTCCCGCTCGCGCAGCTCACCGACGACCCGGGCGACAGTGGCGAAGTCGTCGTCCACGTGCAGCACGGTCATGTCGTGGTGAACGGCGGTGCCGGCGAGCAGCAGGTCCGCCAGCCCGGCCGCCCGGTGCTGGCTCTTCTGGGTGAGCTTGTACTGGGCGGTGTCGATCCAGTCCCAGATCGACTTCGGGGCGTTGACGACCGGGCCGAACAGTGCCGCGAGTTCGTCCTCCAAGTCGTCCCGGTGTGCCGAGTTCCGGGCGGAGAAGAGGATCTCGATCCGGGTCGACTTGCTGATCCTGATCAAGCCGGACTCGATGTGCCCCCGCCACTGCGACCGGAGTTCCCGCTCCGACACCAGCCGGACGTAGGCCGAGGTGTCGATGAGGAAGCTGTCGATCATTCGGCTTCCTCGCGCTGTGCCCGCTTGCGGGACTCGTACACCCGTATGGTCGGCTCGAACTCGCCGGCGGCGGCCCGGCGGGACAGCTTCTCCAGGGCTTCCAGCCGCTTCAGCCGGTTGACGTAGTCGGTGAGGGCGTTGTTGATGGTGTCCTTCTTCGTCGTCGTCCCCATCAGCCGCATGGCCTCCGCGAGAACCTTGTCGTCGACGTCGACGTTGGTCATGCTCACCTGTACACCTCCGTGGATGACGTGGGTGATCCACCTATGCCGTCCACGGTACCCACGTTCGGTCCGCACCGGCAGACACGGCCGCCCCGGCCGCGGGGGCGGCCGGGGCGGCGAGGGGGCGTGCGGGAGTGTTCTCCCGGGCGGGCTACTCCTTGGAGCGGATCCGCAGGCTGGTGATCAGCGGGCCCTCGGTGGTCTCGCGGAAGAAGTCGTTGCCCTTGTCGTCGACGACGATGAAGGCCGGGAAGTCCTCGACCTCGATGCGCCAGACCGCCTCCATGCCCAGCTCGGCGTACTCCAGCACCTCGACCTTCTTGATGCAGTCCTGGGCGAGGCGGGCGGCCGGGCCGCCGATCGAGCCGAGGTAGAAGCCGCCGTGCTCGGCGCAGGCGTCGGTGACCTGCTTGCTGCGGTTGCCCTTGGCCAGCATGACCATCGAGCCGCCGGCCGCCTGGAACTGGTCGACGTAGGAGTCCATCCGGCCGGCCGTGGTCGGGCCGAAGGAGCCGGAGGCGTAGCCCTCGGGGGTCTTGGCCGGGCCCGCGTAGTAGACCGGGTGGTCCTGGAGGTACTTGGGCATGCCCTCGCCGGCGTCCAGGCGCTCCTTGATCTTGGCGTGGGCGATGTCGCGGGCGACCACCAGGGTGCCGGTGAGCGAGAGCCGGGTCTTCACCGGGTACTTGGACAGCTCGGCGCGGATCGCGGACATCGGCTGGTCGAGGTCGACGCGCACCACGTCGTCGTCCAGGTGCTCGTCGGTGGTGTCCGGCAGGTACTTCGCCGGGTCGGTCTCCAGCTGCTCCAGGAACACGCCCTCGGCGGTGATCTTGCCGAGCGCCTGGCGGTCGGCCGAGCAGGAGACGGCCATCGCGACCGGCAGCGAGGCGCCGTGGCGGGGCAGCCGCACCACGCGCACGTCGTGGCAGAAGTACTTGCCGCCGAACTGGGCGCCGATGCCGATCTTCTGGGTCAGCTCGGTGACCTTGGCCTCCAGCTCCAGGTCGCGGAAGCCGTGGCCGGTCTTCGCGTCGCCCGAGGTCGGCAGGTTGTCCAGGTAGTGCGCCGAGGCGTACTTGGCGGTCTTCAGCGCGAACTCGGCGCTGGTGCCGCCGATCACGATGGCCAGGTGGTACGGCGGGCAGGCCGCGGTGCCCAGCGAGCGGATCTTCTGCTCCAGGAACGAGAGCATGCTCGCCTCGTTCAGGATGGCCTTGGTCTCCTGGTACAGGTACGACTTGTTGGCGGAGCCGCCGCCCTTGGCCATGAACAGGAACTTGTACGCGTCGCCGTCGGTGGCGTACAGCTCGATCTGGGCCGGCAGGTTGTTGCCGGTGTTCTTCTCGTCCCACATGGTCACCGGGGCCATCTGGGAGTAGCGCAGGTTGAGCTTGGTGTACGCGTCGAAGACGCCGCGCGCGATGGCGGACTCGTCGCCGCCCTCGGTCAGCACGTTCTGGCCGCGCTTGCCCATGACGATCGCGGTGCCGGTGTCCTGGCACATCGGGAGGATGCCGCCGGCCGAGATGTTGACGTTCTTCAGCAGGTCGAGCGCGACGAAGCGGTCGTTGGGGCTGGCCTCCGGGTCGTCCAGGATGCGGCGCAGCTGGGCGAGGTGGGCGGGGCGCAGGTAGTGCGAGATGTCGTGCATCGCCTCGGCCGTCAGCAGCCGCAGCGCCTCGGGCTCGATCTGGAGGAAGGTGCGACCGCCCGCCTCGAAGGTGGAGACACCCTCGGAGGTCAGCTTGCGGTACGGGGTCGGGTCAGCGCCCAGGGGGAGCAGGTCGCTGTACTCGAAGTCTGGCGTGGGAGCCATGGGGGCGGTCCTTAGGTATCCAGTTGGTCCGGCTGCGTCGGCGAAGCACCATCCAGGGTAGGACCCGGCGGAAGTCGGCATGCGGACAGGTGGGCCTTGCGTGACCGGGCTCACTCGCGCCCCAGTTCGAGCGACTAGGCTGACCCCGTGGAAAACTCGCCGTCGCAGGACGATCCGGGGCAGCCTCTGGTGCCGGCGCCCGTACCGATGACCAAACCCGAACCCAAGCCCGCGCTCAGGCCCGAGGGCGGGGCCGCGGCGGCGCCACGGCCGCACGCGCCGGTCGCGGAGGCGGAGCTGCGCGTCTCCGACGCCGACCGCGAGAAGGTCGCCGAGCTGCTGCGGGACGCCTACGCCGAGGGCCGGCTGGACGCCGACGAGCACGCCGAGCGCATCGAGGCCGCCTACGCCGCGAAGACCTTCGGGGACCTCGCGCCGCTGACCAGGGACCTGCCGGCCCGTCCGCTGTCCTTCGAGAAGCCGCCGCTGAACGCCCCGCAGGCGCCGCCGCAGCCGCCCGCGCGCCAGGAGTCCCCGTGGGTGGTGGCCGTCTTCGGCGGCGCGTCCCGCAAGGGCCGCTGGCGGGTGGGCTCGAAGCTGAGCGCCTTCGCCGCGTTCGGCGGGGTGGAGATCGACCTGGGCGACGCCGTGTTCGAGTCTCCCGAGGTGGAGATCACCGTCATGGCGCTGTTCGGCGGGGTCGACGTCCGGGTGCCGGAGAACGTCAGCCTGCACGGCAGCGGGATCGGCCTGTTCGGCGGCTTCGACGTCCGGGAGCAGACCGCGGCGGACCCGTACGCTCCGGTTGTCCGGGTCAAGGGCCTTGCCCTGTTCGGCGGTTGCACCGCCAAGCCGCGCCGCGGCAAGAAGCTGAAGGAGTGGGTGCGCCGCCAACTCGGCACCGACTGAGCACCGTTGACCTGCACGGCGCCCGGCCCGGGGGCAACTCCCGGCCGGGCGCTCGGCGTTGCGGCCGGTGCGCTGCGTAGTCGTTTGCGTGCAGTGTGCATGAATCGCGGCCGGGCGGGGTAGTTCCTTCCGCACATCGCTTCTTGTACGGCTGCGCACCGGAGGCGGCCGAGCGGCCGTGCCGGGGTTGGACAGCGGGGGCTCGCAGCCGGCAGCGGAGCGAGGGGTCCCCGTGTCCGAGAGCCTCGTCAGGAGTACGGCCGTGCTGCATCCGATCGAGTCCCGCACCACCTCGCCAGTCGCCGCCGCGCAGGTACTGGAGCGCCGCCCCGGCGTCCGGCCGCAGCCGCAGCCCCCGGGCGGTCCGGCCGGTGCCCCCGCGGGCGACGACAATCCCTGGCACACCGGCGCGGCGTGCCGCCGGGACGAGGTGGGGTTGTTCTTCGCGCCCTCCAAGGAGCCGACGGCGGCCCGGTTGTCGCGCGAGGAGCAGGCCAAACAGGTGTGTGCCCGCTGCCCGGTGCTGCTGGAGTGCCGCGAGCACGCGCTGGCCCAGCCGGAGCCGTACGGGGTCTGGGGCGGGCTGACGGCCGCCGAGCGGCGGGTGGTGCTGGCCCGGCGCCGCCGCCGGGACACGGAGCTGCGCGAGGCGGCCAGGGTGGCGGCGGCCGCGCGGCGCCGGATAGCCGGGTGACGGCGGGTCCGAGAGGGGACGGAGGACGCGCCGCGGCCCCGGCGGAGGGGGATTCCGCCGGGGCCGCGAAGCGCGTTCTTCCGGGCCTCAGTTGGCGCGGTCGAAGTCGATCGCGCTGTACGCCCGCAGCTTCGAGAGCTTGTGGGTGGAGTTGATCTCGCGGATCGTGCCGCTCTTGGAGCGCATCACCAGCGAGCTGGTGGTGGCGGTCTCCGAGCGGTAGTGCACGCCGCGCAGCAGCTCGCCGTCGGTGATGCCGGTGGCGACGAAGAACACGTTCTCGCCGCTGACCAGGTCGTCGGTGGTGAGCACCCGGTCCAGGTCGTGGCCGGCGTCCAGGGCCTTCTGCCGCTCGGCGTCGTCCTTGGGCCACAGCCGGCCCTGGATGACGCCGCCCATGCACTTCATCGCGCAGGCCGCGATGATGCCCTCGGGGGTGCCGCCGACGCCCATCAGCAGGTCGACGCCGGTGCCCTCGCGGGCGGCCATGATGGCGCCGGCCACGTCGCCGTCCGAGATGAACTTGATCCGGGCGCCCGCCTCGCGGATCTCCCGGACCAGGCTGTCGTGGCGCGGGCGGTCGAGCACGACGACGGTGACGTCCTCGACGGCGCTGCCCTTGGCCTTGGCGACCCTGCGGATGTTGACCGCCGGCGGGGCGGTGATGTCGACGAACTCGGCCGCCTCGGGGCCGGCCACCAGCTTGTCCATGTAGAACACGGCGCTGGGGTCGAACATGGTGCCGCGGTCGGCGACGGCCAGCACGGCCACCGCGTTGTTCATGCCCTTGGCGGTCAGCGTGGTGCCGTCCACCGGGTCCACCGCGACGTCGCACTCGGCGCCGGTGCCGTCGCCGACCCGCTCGCCGTTGTAGAGCATCGGGGCTTCGTCCTTCTCGCCTTCGCCGATGACGACGATGCCGTTCATCGAGACGGTCGAGACGAGGGTGCGCATCGCCTTGACGGCGGCGCCGTCCGCGCCGTTCTTGTCGCCACGTCCGACCCACCGGCCGGCGGCCATCGCGGCCGCCTCGGTGACCCTGACGAGTTCGAGCGCGAGGTTCCGGTCGGGAGCCTCCGGCGCGACCTCCAGGGCACTGGGAAGGTGGTGAGGGTACTGCGCGGTCATCGTCGTTACCTCTCTGTACGCGACGGCCAGTAAGCGCCCGACTACTGCCTGGTCGAACGCCGTGGTGAGGGTCCTGCGATCGTATCTGCCCACGAGATGACTGTCTGTGGCGCGGGTCGCTGCCCCGGGCGGAAACCACCGTTTCGTTCCGTTTCACCCGTGCGTGAACACCCCTGGTGAGTGTCGCCTGATGTGGATGAGTCACCATGTGGGGGTGGCAGCAGACAGCAAGGGCATGAGGGGCCGGCAGACCGTACGGGACATGGTCCTGTCGATGCTGGCGGTCGGTTTCGTCGTCTGGATCGGATACCTGTTCCTCCCGCACGACGCCAGCGGCGACCCGGTGCACGCGGTCGAGTACAAGGTGGCGGCGGCCTCGGCCAAGCGTGCCGCGCCGTATCCGCTGCTCTCCCCCGAGGGGCTGCCGGACAAGTGGCGGGCCACCTCGGTCAGCTACCGGCCGGCCGACATGAACAACGGCAAGGGCAACGCCTGGCACCTCGGTTTCGTGACCCCCTCGGGCCAGTACGCGGCGATCGAGCAGAGCGACGCGAAGCGTGACGCGCTGGTGGCCGACTACGTCACGGGCGCCAAGCCGGACGGCACCTCCGACGTGTCCGGCCGCAGCTGGGACCGGGTGCAGGGCGAGAAGGCCCGCGCGCTGGCCGCCCAGACCGGCTCCGGGACCACCCTGCTCACCGGCACCGCCTCCTACGAGGAGCTGGCCGAGCTGGCGCAGGCGCTCAAGTAGCCCCGCCCCCGCGCCGCTCCTCCCGCGCCGCTCCTCCCGCGCACGCCGAAGGGCCCCGCACCGGACGAACCGGTGCGGGGCCCTTCGCGCGGGACGGGTCAGACCGTGGTGACGACCTCGTCGTAGGCCAGGCGCGGCGAACGCGGGAACCAGGCCTCCTCGCCCGGCTTGCCGATGTTGACCACGGCCAGCACCGAGTGCTCGCCGTCGCCGAAGAACTCCTTGTTGAGGCCCGCGGCGTCGTAGCCGGTCATCGGGCCGGCGGCCAGGCCGGCGGCGCGCACGCCGATGATGAAGTAGGCGGCCTGGAGGGCGCCGTTCAGCGTGGCGGACTGCTCGCGGACGCTGCGCTCCGAGAAGAACATGTCCTTGGCCTGCGGGAAGTGCGGGAGCTGGGTCGGCAGCTCCTCGTGGAACTCGTTGTCCGCGGCCAGGATGGCGACCAGCGGGGCGGCGGCGGTCTTGGCCTTGTTGCCGTCCGCCAGGTGCTGGACGAGGCGCTCGCGGCCCTCGGCCGAGCGGACCAGGACGACGCGCAGCGGCTGCTGGTTGAAGGCGGTCGGGCCGAACTTCACCAGCTCGTAGATGGCCTGGATCTGCTCCTCGGAGACGGGCTCGTCGGTGAAGGTGTTCGCGGTGCGGGCCTCACGGAACAGCAGGTCCTGAGCGGCGGCGTCGAGTACCAGGGCGTCGGTGGTCATGCTTCTGCACCTCAAGCGGAATTGGGGTTCGTCGGTGTGATCGGCCGTGGCCGTTCACTTCCACCAACATAGGTGAATATTCAACGATTCCCCAAGTCGATGTGACCCACGTCACTCACCGCCCCGGCGTCACTCGCCGCCCCGGGCCCCGTCCTCCTCGGCGGCCAGCGCGGCGTCCAGCCGGGCCCGGGCACCGTCCAGCCAGCGCTGGCACACCTTGGCCAGCTGCTCGCCGCGCTCCCACAGGGCCAGCGACTCCTCCAGCGACGTCCCGCCGGTCTCCAGCTGCCGGACGACCTCCAGCAGCGCGTCCCTGGCGTGCTCGTAGCCCAGCGCGTCGTCCGGGTTCGGTGCCGCCGTCGCGTCCTGCTGTTCCCGCTGCTCTGCCATGGGTGTCAGCGTAGGGGCTCAGGCCGACACTCCCCAGCCCCCGGCGTCGCCGGCTACCCGGGCGCCACGGTGACGTCGAAGCCGCCGCCCGCCACCCTGGCGTGCAGCCCCTCGCCGGGAGCGGCCTGCGCCGGGTCGGTCACCACCGTGCCGTCCGCCCGCTGGAGCACCGCGTAGCCGCGCTCCAGGGTGGCCGCGGGGGAGAGCGCGACCACCCGGGCCAGGGTGTGCCCGAGGTCGCTCTGGGCGTGGTCCAGCCGGTGCCGCAGGGTGCGCCTGGCCCGCTCCAGCAGGCCGTCCACCTCCTGCCCGCGGCCGTCCAGCATCCGGTGCGGGGCGGCCAGCGACGGGCGGCTGCGCAGCCCGTCCAGCCCGTGCTGCTCGCGCTCGACCCGGGACAGCACGTGCCGGCGGGCGCGGTCCCGCAGCTGGCGGACCTTGGCCAGCTCCTCGCCGACGTCGGGAACCACCCGTTTGGCCGCGTCGGTCGGGGTGGAGGCGCGCAGGTCGGCGACGAAGTCCAGCAGCGGCTGGTCCGGCTCGTGCCCGATCGCGCTCACCACCGGCGTACGGGCGGCCGCGACCAGCCGCACCAGCCCCTCGTCCGAGAACGGCAGCAGGTCCTCCACGCTGCCGCCGCCGCGGGCCACGATGATCACGTCCACCCCGGGGTGCTCGTCCAGCTCCCGCACGGCCGCACTCACCCGCTCCACCGCGCTGACCCCCTGCACCGGGACGTTGCGCACCTCGAAGCGGACAGCCGGCCAGCGCCGCCTGGCGTTCTCCAGCACGTCCCGCTCGGCCGCCGAGTCGCGCCCGGTGACCAGCCCCACGCACTGTGGCAGGAACGGCAGCGGCCGCTTGCGCTCAGCCGCGAACAGGCCCTCCCCGGCCAGCCGCCGCTTCAGCTGCTCCAGCCGGGCCAGCAACTCGCCCAGGCCCACCGGCCGGATCTCCGAGGCGCGCAGCGACAGCTGTCCGCGCGCCGCGTACCACTCCGGCTTGGCGTGCACGACGATCCGCGCGCCCTCCTGCACCACGTCCGCGACCTGGTCGAACACCGAGCGGAAGCAGGTCACCGTGAGGGACACGTCCGCCTGCGGGTCGCGCAGGGTCAGGAACACCACACCCGCCCCCGGACGGCGGCTGAGCTGGGTGATCTGCCCCTCCACCCAGACCGCGCCGAGCCGGTCGATCCAGCCGCCGATCAGCGCGGAGACCTTGCCGACCGGGAGCGGCGCTTCGGGGGAGCTGGTGTTGGCCATGCGTACGAGGCTAGCGGCGTCCGCCGACACGGCCGAGACCGCCGAGGCCTCCGGTCCGGCGCCGGTCGCCGCCGCCCCGGCCGCGGCTACGGCTGCCGGCGTCCGCCGGTCCGGCCACCGCCGCCGCCCCGGGGGCCCAGGCCACCGCCCCGGCCGGTGGCACCCTGGACGGCCAGCACCACCAGGCCGACCGCCAGCCAGACCAGCCCGACGATCTGCGCGGTGGCCGAGGCCTCGTACACCACCGCCCCGATCACCGCGATCCCCAGTACCGGCACGACCAGGTGCCGCAGCCACCGCCGCGAGCCGTGCCGCACCGTGTACCAGCCGATCACCGAGGCGTGCAGCAGCGCGAAGGCGGTCAGCGCGCCCACGTTCACCACCGAGGTGAGCTGGTCCAGACCGTCGTCCCGGTTCGCCGCCCAGACCGCCGCCGCCATGGTGATCACCGCGGCCGCCAGCAGCGCCCGGCGCGGCACCGCGCTGGCCGGATCGACCGAGCCGAGGACGCGCGGCAGCCGTCCGTCCCGGCCCATCGCGTAGACCAGCCGCCCGGCCGCGGCCTGCCCGGCCAGCGCCGCGAAGGCCGCGCCGACCGCCTTGCCGGCCGCCACCAGCACGTGCAGCCAGTGCCCGACGCCGCTCTCCACGGTGTCGTAGAAGGCCGAGCCCTGCGCCACCGGGTCGGCGGCCAGCTGCTCCGGGCCGGTCGGCTCCAGCAGCGCCGCCAGGTAGGTCTGGGCGACGAACAGCACCCCGGCCAGCGCCAGGCACCAGAGCACCGCCCTGGCCACCGCCGCCGAGGCGCCGACCGCCTCCTCCACGAAGGTGGCGATCGCGTCGAAGCCCAGGTACGAGAGCACCGCGACGGACACCGCGGAGATCACCGCGGTCAGCGAGAAGTCCCCGACGGCGGTGAACGGGGTGTCCCAGCCGCGCTGGGCCCCGCCCTGGGCCAGCGCCACCACGGCCGCCGCCACGAACACCGCCAGCACCAGGATCTCCATCGCGAGCACCGCGAAGCCGACCGCCGCCGCCGTCCGCACCCCGACCAGGTTGAGCGCGGTGGTCACCACCACCGCGAGCGCCGTCCACACCCAGCGCGAGACGTCCGGGACCAGGGAGTTCAGCGCGATCCCGGAGAACAGGTAGGCCACCGCGGGGATCAGCAGGTAGTCGAGCATCGCCATCCAGCCGGCGATGAAACCGGGCCCCTCGCCCAGCCCGGCCCGCGCGTAGGCGAACACCGACCCGGTCTGCGGCACCGCGCGGACCATCTGGGCGTACGAGAAGGCGGTGAAGCCCATCGCCACCGTCGCGGCCAGGTACACCGTGGCGACGGCGCCGTGGCTCTTGGCGTCCAGCACGCCGAACACGCCGACCGGGGCCATCGGGGCGATGAACAGCAGTCCGTAGACCATCAGATCGCGGACGCCCAGGCTGCGGCGCAGGCCGCTCGGCGTCACCTGCTCGCTCACAGAGCTCATAGACACCATATTTTGAGCGCTGTTGACCGGGTCTGCATGGAATTCGCCCACCATCGGCGCGGCTCCCCGCCAGGGGCGGCGCGACTCGTGGCCGCCCGTACGATGGAGCCATGTCCAAGACCGCGCAGCGCCGTGTCCTGCTCGCCGCCCCCCGGGGCTACTGCGCGGGAGTCGACCGCGCCGTGATCGCCGTGGAGAAGGCCCTGGAGCAGTACGGGGCCCCCGTCTACGTCCGCAAGCAGATCGTCCACAACAAGTACGTGGTGCAGACCCTGGAGAAGAAGGGCGCGATCTTCGTCGACGAGACGGAGGAGGTGCCCGAGGGCTCGATCGTCGTCTTCTCCGCGCACGGCGTCGCCCCGTCCGTCCACGACGAGGCGCGGGCCGGCAAGCTCGCCACCGTCGACGCCACCTGCCCGCTGGTCACCAAGGTGCACAAGGAGGCCGTGCGCTTCGCCGACGAGGGCTTCGACATCCTGCTGGTGGGCCACGAGGGCCACGAGGAGGTCGTCGGCACCATGGGCGAGGCGCCGGACCGGATCCACCTGGTGGACGGTGCCGAGGACGTCGCGAACGTGCAGGTCAGGGACGAGTCCAAGGTCGTCTGGCTGTCCCAGACCACGCTGTCCGTGGACGAGACCATGGCCACCGTCGGCGAGCTGAAGAAGCGCTTCCCCGGGCTGGTCAGCCCGCCCAGCGACGACATCTGCTACGCCACCCAGAACCGCCAGGTCGCGGTCAAGCAGCTGGCCCCCGAGACCGACCTGCTGATCGTGGTCGGCTCCAGGAACTCCTCCAACTCCGTCCGCCTGGTCGAGGTCGGCCTGGAGTACGGTGCCAAGGCCGCCCACCTGGTGGACTTCGCCGAGGAGATCAGCGAGGAGTGGCTGGAGGGCGTCACCACGGTCGGCCTGACCAGCGGCGCCTCGGTGCCGGAGATCCTGGTCGACGGCGTGCTGGAGTTCCTGGCCGCGCGCGGCTACGACACGGTCGAGACGGTCAAGACCGCCGAGGAGCACCTGATCTTCTCGCTGCCCAAGGAGCTGCGCCGCGACCTGCGCGCCGAGGCGGCGGGCAAGCTCTGATCCTCCGGAGGGCCCGGTACCCCCGTGCGGGGTACCGGGCCCTCTGCTGTGCGTCGGCGGGCGCCCTCTCGTAACTTTGTGCACAGGCTGTGGACAATTCACGGGCCGTGGACCAGCGGGTCCGCGGCCGACGGCGGAGGGTGGACGTGATGACGGCGGTATTCGGCGTGGACATCGGCGGCTCGGGGATCAAGGGCGCGCCGGTCGACCTCGCCAGGGGCACGCTCGCCGAGGAGCGCCACAAGGTGCTCACCCCGCAGCCGTCCGCCCCCGAGGCCGTGGTCGCCGCCGTGTGCGAGGTGGTCCGCCACTTCGACCACCAGGGCCCGGTCGGGCTGACCTTTCCCGGGGTGGTGGTCGACGGCCGCACCAGGACGGCGGCCAACGTGGACAAGGGCTGGATCGGCCTGGACGCCGCGGGCCTCTTCCGGGAGGCGCTGGGGATGCCCGCGACCGTCCTGAACGACGCGGACGCGGCCGGGCTGGCCGAGCTGACGCACGGCGCCGGGCGGGGCGAGTCGGGCGTGGTGCTGGTGCTCACCTTCGGCACCGGCATCGGCAGCGCCCTGTTCGTGGACGGCGTGCTGGTGCCCAACACCGAGCTGGGCCACCTGGAGCTGCGCGGCAAGGACGCCGAGCGCCGGGCCTCCTCGGCCGCCAAGGAGCGGCACGGGCTGAACTGGGAGCAGTGGGCCGAGCGGGTCGACGAGTACCTGGACCTGGTGGAGATGCTGTTCTCGCCGCGGCTGATCGTGATCGGCGGCGGGGTGAGCCGCAAGCACGAGAAGTTCCTGCCGCGGCTGAAGGAGCGCGCGGCGCGGGTGGTGCCGGCGGAGCTGCGCAACGACGCGGGCATCGTCGGGGCCGCCATGGCGGCGGCCAGGGCGGGGGGCTGAGGGCCGGCCCCGGCTGGGGCGGTTCCGGCGGGGACGGGCCTCAGCGGGAGCGGTGGATCCGGCGCTGGGCGACGAACCGGGCGAGCACGATCAGCGTGGCCAGCCCGGTGCCGGAGAACAGCCAGTCCGCCCGCAGCGCCAGCCCGGTCGCGAGCGAGACCACCTGGGCGGTGACGCCGGGGGAGTTCACCGGTTCGAGCAGCAGCAGGGCGAGGGCGAAGGCGATCGGCCCGCTGATCGGCGCGGCCAGCAGGTCGGCGTAGCGCACCCGGACGGCCAGCTGGAAGCAGACCACCAGGTAGCCGAGGCCGAACAGCCAGCCCAGGCCGTCGAACAGCAGCAGGTCCAGGCCGGCCACCGCGAGCGTCGCCAGGACGGCGGCCACGCCGGTGCCGACGGCCGTCAGCCGGGTCGGCCGGCCGGTGCGCCGCCGCCCGTCCGGCTGCTCGTCGCCGCGCCCGCGCAGCGGCAGGCGCAGGCGCAGCCGGGGGCCGGGCGGGCGGCCGGCGGAGGGGCCGGCCACCGGGCGCAGCCGGGAGGCGGGGGAGGACTCGGCGGGGGCTCCGGCGGTCCCGGGAGCCCGGCCTGGGCCTGGGACGGCGGCTGCGGCCGCGCGGGTCGACGGACGGCGTCTTGGCCCTGGCGGCTGGGTACGGATGCTCTGCTCCACCCGCCCAACGTACGGTCCGATCATCGCCACACTGTGTAATGGACCGTTCAGGTCCTGCCCCGTGTCTCCGAACGGAGTAGTGATGTGATCGTCACTCAGGCGGGCCGGCCGGCCCGGCCGGGGCGGCGCACCATGATCAACGGGCCCGTGCCGGGCCGCGGCGACCGAGGAGTGAGGCGGGGCGGGGGCTGCCCGTAGACTTGGGGGTCGGCCCGTACGGTGCCGACCCAACTCCTCCAAGCCCACGGGACTGCGCTTCATGTCGCTCACGATCGGAATCGTCGGCCTGCCGAACGTCGGCAAGTCGACCCTGTTCAACGCCCTGACCAAGAACGACGTGCTGGCGGCCAACTACCCGTTCGCCACCATCGAGCCGAACGTCGGCGTGGTCGGTGTCCCGGACGAGCGGCTGGCCAAGCTCGCCGAGATCTTCGGCTCCCAGCGCATCCTCCCGGCGACGGTCGACTTCGTCGACATCGCCGGCATCGTGCGCGGCGCCAGCGAGGGCGAGGGGCTGGGCAACAAGTTCCTCGCCAACATCCGCGAGTCGGACGCGATCTGCCAGGTCGTGCGCGCCTTCACCGACCCGGACGTGGTGCACGTGGACGGCAAGGTGTCGCCCAAGGACGACATCGAGACCATCCACACCGAGCTGATCCTGGCCGACCTCCAGACCGTCGAGAAGGTCCTGCCGCGGCTCCAGAAGGAGGCGCGCCTCAAGAAGGACACCGCCCCCGTGCTGGCCGCCGCCGAGGCCGCGCAGGCGATCCTGGAGACCGGCAAGACCCTCTTCGAGGCCGGCTTCGACACCGCCCCGATCCGCGACCTCCACCTGCTGACCGCCAAGCCCTTCATCTACGTCTTCAACGTGGACGAGGACGAGCTGGCCGACGAGGACTTCAAGAACGCCCAGCGCGAGCTGGTGGCCCCGGCCGAGGCGATCTTCCTGAGCGCCAAGATCGAGTCCGAGCTGATCGAGCTGGACGACGCCGAGGCCCTGGAGCTCCTCCAGTCGATGGGCCAGGAGGAGCCTGGCCTGGCCACCCTCGCCCGGGTCGGCTTCGACACCCTCGGCCTCCAGACCTACCTGACGGCCGGCCCCAAGGAGACCCGCGCCTGGACGATCAGGAAGGGCGCCACCGCCCCCGAGGCCGCCGGAGTCATCCACACCGACTTCCAGAAGGGCTTCATCAAGGCCGAGGTGATCTCCTTCGCCGACCTGGTCGAGACCGGCTCCATCGCCGAGGCCCGCTCCAAGGGCAAGGCCCGGATCGAGGGCAAGGAATACGTCATGCAGGACGGCGACGTGGTCGAGTTCCGCTTCAACGTGTGAGCGGGTGAGGTGACACCACGTCGCTGACGCGGTGGACCTGCGGGCCGGAATGGGGCGGACGCTGTCGAGTCCGCCCCCTTCGTCGTCACCGCGCCGGATGGGTGCCGGATTCTCCGACGGTGTGGCAGTGGGATCAGGTCTCGTGGACGGTGGACCGGTGGCCCACGTGAACGACCCAGACCACCAGTTCCCCGTTGTCGATCGTGTAGACGACCCGGTAGTCGCCGACGCGCAGGCGGCGTCGCTCGGGCTGGGAGACGAGTGCGGTGGTGTTGAAGCCGAGGGGGTCGGTCTCCAGCTCGGTCAGCTTGGCCAGGATGCGCAGCGCCATGTCGCGAGGGATCTTCCGAAGCTCGGCCTGCGCCTCAGGGCGGAAGACGGTTCGGTAGTCACTCACTGCGCGCCAGCGTCTCCCTCATGATGTCCTCGATCGGGATGCCGGGGGCCGGGCTGGCCATGCGCTCGTCGATGATCCGGTTGATCTCACGCTCTTCCCATTCCTGGTACTTGCGCAGGATCTCGATGGAGACGACGGCGGCGACCTCCTTGCCTCGCCGGGTGATCACCGTGGGCACGTCGTCGCGGTCCGCGCGCTCCACCACCTCCGCCAGGTGTGCGCGCACGGCACGGACGGACTCTATGGGCAGTGGCTGCGTCATGCATCAAAGGGTACCAAGTGTCCCATGTGTACACAATGAGTTTCATCGTGGTGGCAGGACGCCTCGCCCCGAACGTCCCGGTGTGTCGGATGAACCCCGACGGTGCCGCATCGGTCCTGGACGTGATCACTCAAGGGGATCGTCTGTGCAGGCCAGAGCCCTGTGCTGAACATTCCGCTTCGGCATGGGACGGACGGCCTGCCGCCGCCTCGGCGGTCGGCCGGGGGCGGGGGTGCCCACCGGGCGGGGCCGGGTGGTGGGGAAGGGAAGGGGAACAGGGCGGGAAGACCGCAGGCCACAGTGGCGTGTATGTGTGCACACTCCCAGAGGGGTTCGCGATCCAGACTGCTCCTGGTGATGCCGAGCCACCAACTCGTACGACGAGGGGCCGAGTTGGGGTTCCGTATCTGGTCGATATGGGACCCGGTCCAGCTGGAGGACGACTTCGCGCGGCGGATCGAGGAGGGCTCAGAAGAGCTGCTGCTCACCGACTTCACCGACGAGGACCGGCTGCGCGAGACCATCACGCGGATCACGCGCCGCCACGGGATCGACGCGCTGCTGCACTGCGGCCACGGCGACTCCGTCCTGCCGGTGGCCGAGGAGGCGTGGCGGCTCGGGCTCTCCCCCAACCCGCCGGAGGCGTACAAGCGGCTCCAGGCCTGCGAACGGGCCCCCGCGCAGGCTCCCCGGCTGAGCGTCGAGACGCTCACCGTGGACGGCTACCACCACGTCGTCGGCGTGACCGCCCAACGCACCACGGGGCGCCCGCACTTCCTGGTGACGGGCTACCTCCACCCGGCGCCGCTGACCGACGACGAGCGCAAGGTCATCGAGGCGGCGGCGGTGGACTGGCTGGAGGCGAGCGGGTACCGCTTCGGCCCGGCCCACACCCAGGTGGCGCTGCTGCCCGACGGGCCGCGGATCGTGTCCTGCCGGGCGCACCTGGCCGCCGACCGGATCCCGCTGCTCGTGGAGATCGCGCGCGGCTTCGACTTCGAGGCGGCGGTCTTCGCGGCCCTCCTGGGCGGACCCCCGGTCGTGCCGAGTGCCTCGCAGTGCGCGGAGATCGGGTTCTTCCTGCTGCCCGGGGGCAGGCTGGAGACGTACACCGGTACGGAGGACATCGCCGTGACGCCGTGGGTTCGCGGAGCCCGCTTCCCGTACGCCGTCGGCGACTTGATCCCCCCCGTCGGCGACCCGCGCGCCCGGCGCGGCTATGTCGTCGTGGAGGGCGATAGCCCGGAACTCACCCAGGAGCGGGTCTCCAATGCGCGGGAGGACCTCATCGCCGATATCCGGCCAACCGAATAGCGCGCCGGGCGGCCTCGACCCCTCCCGGAGCTGCGGGGAAGCACGGAAATGGATCGCCGGAGTCGAACATGGCAGGTGCATGTACTCCATGAGGTGACCTATTCTCACGAGGACGTGCGTCCCATCTACGGGGGAGGATCGGGTGCAGGCCGGGACATCGGATGACATGGGAGGCGCCACCGGTCCCAAACCGGAATTCGCGGTCCTCGGCTCACTGGAAGTCCGCAGCGGATCGGAACCGGTTCCGATCAACGGGCCCCTGCAACGGCGCGTCCTCGCCGTGCTGCTCCTGGAGGCGGGGCGGGTCGTGCCCATCTCCCGCCTGGTGACGGCCGCCTGGAACGAGAAGCCGCCGGACAGCGCCGAGCACCAGGTGCGCAAGACGGTCGCCAAGCTGCGCCGCCTCATCCCGTACGGACCGGACACCATCGTCACCGACGGGCCCGGCTACCGCGCGGTCGTCGACACCGGACAGCTCGACCTGCTGCGCTACCAGCGGCTGTTGCGGCAGGCCAGGGAGTCCTCGGACGCGGGGGAGGCGGACCGGGCCGCGGCGCGGCTGCGCGAGGCACTGGCCCTCTGGCGGGGGCCGGTGCTGGCCGGATCCGGCGGACGCGTCGTCGACGCCGCCTCGACGGCCCTGGAGGAACAGCGGCTCACCGCCGCCGAGCAGCTCTACGACCTGTGCATGGAGGCGGGCGAGGCCTCCGAGATCACGGGCGAGCTGCGCACCCTGGTGGACGAGCACCCGCTGCGCGAGACCCTGCGCAGCCGGCTGATGCTCGCCCTCTACCACTCCGGCCAGCAGGCCGCCGCGCTGAGCGAGTTCGCCCGCGCCAGGGACCACCTCGCCGACGAACTGGGCATCGACCCCGGCGTCGAGCTGACCGATCTGCACGAGCGCATCCTGCGCCAGGACCCGGTGCTCTCCCGCCGGGAGCGCTCCGCGTCCAGGGCCAGGCACTCGGCCACCGAGGCTCCGCACGTGCTGCCGTTCGACGTGCCGGACTTCTCGGGACGGACCTCCGAGCTGAAGTGGATCCGGGACGCGGCCGGGCACGCCCCCGAGGGCTCGCCGACGGTCCTGGCCATCGACGGCATGGGCGGCGGCGGCAAGACGGCGCTGGCCATCCACGCGGCCCACCAACTGGCCGAGCAGTACCCGTGCGGCCGGCTCTTCGTCGACCTGCACGGCTTCACCCCGGGCCAGACGCCGCTCAGCGCGTTCCACGCCCAGGGGGACCTGCTGGCCGCCGTCGGCATCCCCAGCAGCGAGATACCCGTGGTGCCGGCCGGGCGCGCCGCGCTGTGGCAGTCCTACATGCACGGCCGCCGGATGCTCCTGGTCCTGGACAACGCCGCCGCCTCCGACCAGGTGCGGGCGCTGATCCCGGCCTCCTCCGACAGCCTGGTCCTGATCACCAGCCGCCCACGGCTGACCGGGCTGGACGGGGCCGAGTGGCTCACCGTGGGCGCCCTTCCCGAGCCGGACAGCCACCAGCTGCTGCGCACCACCCTCGGCGCCGAGCGGGTGGAGCGGGAGCCGGAGGCGGCCCGCGAGCTGGTGCGGCTGTGCGGGGGGCTTCCGCTGGCGGTCAGGATCGCCGCCGCCCGGCTGGCGAACCGCCCGCGCTGGACCGTCCAGCGGCTCGTCGACCGGCTGCGGGACCACGAGCGGCGCCTGGACGAACTCGCCAGCGAGGGCCGGGGGGTCGCGGGCGCGCTGCTGCTGTCGTACCAGTCCATGCCCCAGGAGCAGCGGACGGCCTTCCGGCTCCTGGGACACCACCCCGGGCGCTACCTGGACGCCGACGAGGCCGCCGCGCTGCTGGACACCGACCCGATGACGGCCGAGAACGTGCTGGAAGAGCTGGTGGACGTACGGCTGCTGGAGGCCAGGGAGCCGGGGGCGTACGCCCTGCACGACCTGGTGCGCAGCTTCGTGCACCGGGTGGCGCAGAGCCAGAAGGCGCCGGAGGACGCCCAGGCGGTGCGGCGGCTGCTGGACCACTACCTGCACCGGGCGGAGAACGCGTGCGACGTGCTCTTCCCCGGGCGGCGCCGCTTCGGGGACACCGGCGAGGACGCCGGGGGCCACCGGTACGCCGACAAGGAGGCGGCGCTCCAGTGGCTCGACCAGCACCGCGACAGCCTGCTGCTGGCCGTCGACGCCGCGTACGACAGGGGGCTGTTCTGGCACGCCGCGCGGCTGCCGCGCGAGCTGGGCTTCCATTCGAGCATCCGCGGCTACGACGCCCAGGCGAACGCGGCGCTGGAGAAGGGGGTGAGCGCCTCGCGGAAGCTCGGGGACCGGCCGCTGACCCGGCTGAACCTCATGAACCTGGCCATGGGCAAGTGGCGGCTGGGCCAGCTGCGGGAGGCCGTGGCCCGGCTGGAGGAGGCGGTGGACCTGTCCCAGCTGATGGCGGACGCGCACAGCGAGGCGGAGTGCAAGGCGCGGCTGGGGCAGGCGTACAACAGCCTGGGGGAGCTGGACCGGGCGCTCCGGCTGAGCGAGGAGGCCAACCTCGCCGCCCAGGAACTCGGCTTCACCCGGCTCGACGGTTCGTCGCTGAGCACCCTGAGCCTCATCCAGGTGCGGCTCGGGCGGTTCGAGGAGGCGGCGGACTCGGCGGAGCGGGCGGTGGCCATCTTCGACTCGATCCAGGAGATCCAGCTCTCCGTGGACGCGCTGAGCAACCTCTCGCAGGCGATCGAGGGCCTGGGCCGCTACGACGAGGCGCTCGCCCGGGCCGACGCGGCGCTGGAGCGGTGCCGGCGGATGAGCATGCCCTCCGTGCTGCCGCTGGTCCTCGCCCGCAGGACGGACGTGCTGGTGTGCATGGGCCTGCTGGAGGAGGCGGCGAGCAGTGCCACCCACGCGCTCGCCGAGGCCACCCGCTGCACCGACGACATCCACCGTGCCACCGTCCACCTCTCGGCCGGGCGCGCCCTGTACGCGCACGGCGACCTGAGCGCGGCGCGGGCCCAGCAGCTCCTGGCCTACGAGATCGCCTGCCGCATGGAGCTGCGCCACGACGAGGCGAGCGCGCTGTGGGACCTCGCCAGGACCGCCGACGCCCAGGGGGACCGGCACGCGGCCAGGAAGCACCGGGCGGCGGCGGGCCGCCTCTTCTCGCTGATGGGGGTGCAGGAGACCGCGCGGTGAGGGGCCGCGGGGCGGGCGGCCCGGGGCGGAGGACGGCACGGCGGGGACGGCAGGGTGGGTGCCGCGCGCCGGCGACCGGGCAGCGCGTGCCGTACCGTCCGAAACCGGTACGGCCGGGGAGGCTCCGGCGTTGTGTGGGTATCGGGCGGGTGTCGAGAGGGGAACGGGCCGGGAAGTCAAATCGGGAGCATCAGCGGAGTCGACAAAAGCCTGCCCCACCAAAGGAGCTCACCTCATGCGCGTCATTCCCATCGCCGCCCCGGTCCTCGCCCTCGGTGCCCTGCTGGGGGGTCTCACCGCCGTCTCCGACGTGCCGGAGCCGGCCAAGCACACCACCGCCGCCGTCGTCCTGGTGCCGAACACGGTCGTCTCCGGGACCGACGGCAACAACGGAAACGGCTGAACCGACGGGCCGCAACCGCGGGTTGCGGCCCCTCGGCCGGGCCGCCAGGAACAGCTGAGAGCCGCCACCGCGTCGCGCGGTGGCCCCGGTCTGCATCCCGTTCACGACGTCGCGGCTTCTGCCCAATCCTTATCGAGGGGGAACACAATGACCATTCGGGTGCTCATCTGTGACCAGTTGCCGGTCATCGCGGACGGTCTCAAGACCCTCCTCGACGCGGTGCCGGACATCGACGTGATCGGCACGACCCACAACGGCATGGAAGCCATCGTCCTGGTGCGTACCACGCGGCCGGACGTCGTGGTCACGGACCTGAACCTCCAGACCATCTCCGGCCTGGAGATGATCCGCCGGCTCGGTCAGGAGGGCGAGGCGCCCAATGTGGTGGTGTTCACCGCCTCCGACACCGACAAGACGGTGAGCGACGTGCTGCACGCCGGCGCGAGCTGCCTGCTCGGCAAGGACGCGAGCCCGCAGGAGCTGATCACCGCGATCCAGGCGGCGGCCGCCGGGCAGACCATGCTCGCGCCGAACATCGCGCAGCGGCTGGTCACCTGGTTCCGCGCGCAGCCGGAGCCCCAGGAGACCGCGTCGTGCCCCGAGGTGACCGAACTGACCCCGCGGGAGCGGGAAGTGACCAGAATGGTGGCGCGGGGCATGTCCACCGAGGAGGTGGCCCGCGAACTGATCATCGGGGAGGCGACGGTCCGTACCCACCTCTACCGGGTGCGCACCAAGCTCGGGGTCAGGGACCGCGCCGAACTCGTCTCGCTGGCCTACCGGACCGGACTCATCCACTCCGCGGGACAGCCCCTCGGCGACGGGAGGCTGGTGTCGCCGAGGGGCCTGCGCGCGAGCTGAGCCCCAGGGGCCCGCACGCGAGCCGAGCCCCCTGGGGCTTGTCTCCGGGCCCTACGGCCGGGTCGTCGCCGCGACGGGAAGTCCCGTACCGGCGGCGCTCCGGGCCGCCCGGACGCGCTCGGCACCGACCGTCCGCCACAGCGCGGCGGGATCGCCGTACCGGGCGGACTCGGCCGCGGCCAGCCGGAAGTACCGGTGCAGGCCCAGTTCCGGGGTCATCGCGCGCACCCCGCAGCTCTGCATGCCCAGCCGCACCACGTCGCGGGCGGTCTCGGCGGCCGTCGCCAGCGCCACCAGGGGCGCGGTGCCGACGGCGTCCGGCTCGGAGTCGGCCAGCCAGGCCCCCCGGTAGACCGCCGCCCCGGTCGCGCGCAACGCCACCACGGCCCGCGCCAGCGGGAACGCGACCGCGGGCAGGTCACGCAGCCTGGTGCCGAACTGCCGCCGGAAACCGGAGTACTCCACCGCGATCCGGTGCGCGCCGTCGGCGATGCCCAGCAGGTAGCCCGCCTGCCGCAGCCGGGCCCTGGCGAGCGGACCGGTGGGCGAGTCGTCCAGTGGCCCGACCACGTCCGCCGCGGTGACCGGGGTGGCCCCGAAGCGGACGACCGGCGGCCAGCACCCGCCCTCCGCGGTGACACCGGCCGCCTCGCGCGGCACCGCGACGAGCACCGGCCCGTCGCCCGTCCTGGTGGCCACCAGGAACGTCCCGGCGCCCGGGTCGTCGACCGTGACCGCGCCGGTCAGTTCCCAGCCGCCGGCCCGCGGGGTCGCGGTGACCCCGCCGCCGGCGGGCAGCGCCTCCAGGCCGGCCAGTGCCGAGCCGGCCGGGGCGCCCGTGTCGGCCGCCACCGCGTCGGCCCGGTAGGAGTTCCCGCGGGCCGCGCGGCCGAGCTCCTCGCTGACGAGCACCCCGGCCGTCAGGCCGAGGCCGAGGCCGCCGGCGGCGGCCGGCCGTTCGAAGGCGGCCGCGTCCAGGGCGTCGAGCACCGGCCGGGTCGGGCCGCAGGCCCCGTCGGCCACCGGCGCGCCGTGGATCCCGTCCAGGGCGGGGAGGCCGTCCAGGCCGGTGCGCAGCGCCCTGCGCAGCTGGATGAAGAGCGGGTCGGGGGTGAGGTCCATGTCAGTGCTCCTGCTGTCCGATGGAGTCGAACGCGGCGGCCGTGATCTGGAGCATCACCTCGGAGGTGCCCGCCGACAGCGTGAGCCCCGGCGCCTCCCGGAAGGCCGAGTCCAGGGTCTGCGCCGCTCGGGTGCGGTCGGCCCGCTGCTCAGGGGTGGGGACGCCGGCGGCCCAGGCCGCGACGCTCTGGGCGAGTTCGCTGCTGTGGTACTTCGCGACGGCGGCCGCGACCTGGTCGACCCGGTCCGCCGCCAGGCCGGTGAGCACCTCCCAGGCGAGGACGTGGTCGGCGGTGAGCGCGCCGTACCAGCGCCCGATCCGTTCGAGGTCCGCGTCGTGCGGGTCGTCCGTCCCGCCGTCGACCAGGGCCTCCAGCGCGGCCTCCAGCCAGTGTTCGGCCTTGAGGTAGTAGTCGAGGCCGGTGCGTTCGATGGCCAGCGCCTGGTTGAGCAGCGGCCACCCCTCGTCGCGCGGCCCGAGGAGGGCGTCGCCCGGCACCGCGACCGCGTCCAGGTCGATCCGGTGGAAGTGCTCGTCGCCGATGCCGGGGATGACCGACACCGCGACGCCGGGAGCGGACATGTCGACCAGGAACAGACTGATCCCCTGGTACTTCCCCGCGCCCGGCGTCGTGCGGGCCGCGCACAGCCCGAGGTCGACGAACCGGGTCTTCAGGCTGAACACCTTGGTGCCCGTGATCCGGTAGCCGTCGCCGTCCGGTTCGGCCACGGCCCGCAGCGCGCCGAGGTCCGACGCCGCGTCCGGCTCGGTGTAGAGCACCGAGGCGAAGCTCTCGCCGCGGGCCAGCGCGGGCAGGTACCGGTGCTTCTGCCCGTCGCTGCCCGCCATCAGCAGGAACTGGCCGACGATCTGGATGGTGTTGACGTGCAGGGTGTCGGGGACGCCCGCGCGCACCAGTTCCTCGGCGACGATCGCCGCGTCGGTGAGCGGCCGGCCCGCTCCGCCGTACTCGGCCGGCCAGTGCACGGCGAGCAGTCCCAGCTCCCCGAGCAGGCGGTAGAGCGGGCGCTGGTCCGGCTCGACGCCGTCGGCGCCGGTGGCCGCCGCCGCGGCGGTGCGCACCTCGGGGGAGCGCAGCGTCCTCCGCACCTCCGCGCGGAACCGCTCTTGGTCCTCGGTGAACCCGTACCGCATCTGCGTCTCCTCAAGGGGCGAGCATCTCTTCGATCGCCGCGACGACCCGGTCCAGCGCCGGTTCCGTGAACAGGGTGTAGTGGTCGGCGGGCACGCTCCCGGCCCGGAACGGGCCCGTGCACACCGCCCGCCACTGCTCCTCCATGGCGGGGTGGGGCGAGGCGGTCAGCACCGTGACCGGGCCGCCGTACGAGGCCGGCGGGCGGTACTCCTGCATCGACAGGGCGCAGGACCGGAAGGTGGCGAAGCGGGAGTCCAACTCCTGCTCGGTGAGCTCCAGTTCGACGCCGAGCCCGGTCAGGGTCCGGCGGACGGCGGCCACCCCGGCGGCCGGGTCGTCCAGCACCGCGTGCACCGCGGGGCCGGTGCAGCCCGCCAGCCTGGCGACGTCGTGCACGAAGCGCTGCCGCACCGTCGGCTCGTCCAGGGGGACGGTGTCCTCGTCGTACGCGGCGTCCAGCAGGACGAGCGGCGGGCGCTGCCCGGTCTCCAGCTCGATCTGCCGGGCGACCTCGAAGGCGAGCACACCGCCGTAGGACCAGCCGGCCAGGCAGAACGACCCCGGCAGACCGCTCGCGGTCAGGGACCGCGCGATCCTGGCGGCGGTGGCCGCCATGGCGTCCGGTGGAGCGACGGCGGCGTCCAGCGGGTCGGCGGCGAACCCGGCCACCCCGATGTCCGCGCGCAGCGCCCTGACCAGCGGCATGTAGCAGAACAGCTCGCCGCCGGAGGGGTGCAGCAGGACGACCCGGGCCGGGCCCGACGCGCGCATCACCACCGGTGCCCGGTCGTCCGCCCGCGCGGCCGTCCCGGCGCCGACAGGCCCGGACAGGCCCGCCAGCGCGTCGAGCGGGTCGCCGTCGTCGCGCCGGGCGGCGCGGTCGGCGTCGATGACGGAGGCCAGGTGCGAGACGGTCGGCGAGGCGAAGAAGTCGCCGAGCGTGATCTCCACCCCGAACCTGCGGCCGATCGCCGACATCAGCTGGACGGCCTGGAGGCTGTTGCCGCCCGCCAGGAAGAAGTCGTCGCGCACGCCGATCCGGCCGCCGCGCAGCAGGGGGGCGAGCACGTCGTCCAGCAGCCGCCGTTCCGTCACGGTGAGCGACTCGTCGCCGGGGCGGTCGTCGGTGCGGCCGCGGTCGGGCGCGGGCAGCCGGCGCCAGTCGACCTTGCCGCTGCTGGTGAGCGGCAGTTCGTCGAGGACCACGAAGTACGACGGGATCATGTACGACGGCAGGCGGGTGCCGAGGTGCTCGCGCACCGCGGGCACCTGCTGCTCGGTGATCCCGGTCAGGTAGCCGACCAGGTACTTGTCCCCGCCGTCGTCGGCGCGGGTCCGCACGCTGACCGGTCCGATGCCGTCGAAGGCGGTCAACGCCGACTCCACCTCGCCCAGTTCGATCCGCAGGCCGCGGATCTTGACCTGCTGGTCGAGCCGGCCGAGGAAGACCAGCCGGCCGTCGGCCAGCCGCTTCACCAGGTCGCCGGTCCGGTACAGCCGTCCACCGGGCGCGGTGCCGAACGGGTCGGCGACGAACTTCTCGGCGGTCAGCTCGTCCCGGTCGAGGTAGCCGCGCGCCAGTCCGGCGCCGCCGATCACGAGTTCGCCGGGCACGCCGACCGGCACCTGGCGCAGGTCGCGGTCCAGCACGTGCGCCACGTGGTTGGCCATCGGCAGGCCGATCGGCGGCGAGGCGTCCCAGGTGCCGGGGCACTCCTCCACGATCACCGTGACCGTGCACTCGGTCGGCCCGTAGCCGTTGAACAGCCGACGTCCGGGGTTCCACCGGTTCACCAGCTCACCGCTGAACGCCTCGCCGCCGACGAACGCGATCCGCAGGTCGGTGAACTTCTCGGGCGCCAGCAGCGGCATGACGGTCGGGGGCAGGTCGATCACGGTGATGCCGGCCCGCTCCATCAGCGCCTGGAGCCGGTCGACGGACAGCCGTTCGTCGTCGGTCGCCAGGCACAGCCGTGCTCCGGTGAGCAGCGCCGAGAACGTCTCGAAGACGGAGACGTCGAAGGTCACCGAGGCGAACCCGAGCACCCGGTCGGCCGGGGTCAGCTCGAACAGGTCCCGGGTGGAGTCGACGAAGTTGACCACGCCGCGGTGTTCGAGCAGCACGCCCTTCGGCTTGCCGGTGCTGCCCGAGGTGTAGATGACGTACGCGACGTCGTCCGGCCGCGCGGCGAGCGGCGGGTTCCCGCCGGGCAGCGCCGCCAGCTCCTCGCGGACGTCGTCCAGCGTCACGACGGGCGCGCCGGCCTCGGCCACGGCCCCGCCGGTCCCGGTGTGCGCGATCACCGCGCGCAGGTCCGCGTCGGAGGCGATCTCCGCGACGCGGGCGGGCGGGTGCGCCGGGTCGAGCGGCACGTAGGCCGCGCCGGTCTTGAGCACCGCGAGGATCGCGGTCGGCACGTCCACGGTCCTGTGCAGACAGAGGCCGACCCGCATGCCGGGCCCGACGCCGCGCCCGCGCAGCAGGGCGGCGAGCCGGTTCGCCCGGGTGTTGAGCTCGGCGTAGCCGGTCTCGACGCCGTCGACGAGGACCGCCACGGCGTCCGGAGCCTCCCGGACGCGGGCCTCGAACTCGGCCACGACGGTGGATTCGCGGATCGACCGCACCGGCCCGCGGCCGACCTCGGCCAGGAACGCCAGGTCCGCCGGGCTCAGTACCTCGGCGGCGGACAGCGGGGTGTCCGGGGCGGCGGTCAGGGTGCGCAGCAGCCCGTCGTAGTGCCGGGCGAACCTGGCGACGCTCGCGGCGTCGAACAGGTCGGTGTTGAACTCGACGCGCAGCACGGCGTCGGCGCCGGGAGCGGTCCGCTCCGCCAGGCTCCAGCTCATGTCGAACCGGGAGCCGCGGACGCGGACGCTCTCGCGCGAGGTCTCGATGCCCGGCAGGGCGGTCGCGAGGTCCTGGTCCTGGTCCCGGTCCGGGGAGGCCACGCCGAACACGATCTGGAAGACTGGGGAGCGGGACGGGTCGAGGACCGGGTCGGCGGCGGCGACCAGCCTGTCGAGGGACAGGCCGCCCCTCTCGTACGCCTCGGACGTCACGCGCCCGACCCGCCGGACCAGTTCGCGGAAGGTCGGGTCGCCGGAGAGGTCCGTGCGCAGCACCCGCAGGTCGGTGAAGGGGCCGACCACCGGGGACACGGCGTCGTGCGGCCGGTCCGGGTCGGGCGAGCCGATCACCAGGTCGTCCAGGCCCGAGTAGCGGTGCAGCAGGGTGAGGAACGCGGCGGTGAGGACGTCGGACGGGCTCGCGCCCTCCTCCCCGGCCAGCTTGCCCGCCCGCCGCACGCCCTCGTGCCCGACGGGGAAGCTGTCGGCGCCGCCCGCGAAGGTCCTGGCGTCGCCGCGCGGCCGGTCCGTCGGGAACTCCAGGACCTCGGAGCCGGCCAGCTTCTCCCGCCAGTACGCGGCCGCCGCGTCCAGGTCGGCGGTGCGCCGCCGGGCGCGCTGCCACACCGTGAAGTCGGGGTACTGCACGGGGAGTTCCGGCAGTCGCGGGGCGTCGCCGGCGAGCCGCGAGCGGTAGCACTCGGCGAGGTCGCGGGCCAGCACGTCCCGCGAGCGGGCGTCGCACACCACGTCGGGCAGGTCGAACAGGAAGAGGTGGTCGTCCGGCGCCACCCTGACCAGCAGCGCGCGCCAGACCGGCATCCTGGCCGGGTCGAACGGTGCCCCGCTCCGGGCCTCCACCAGGGCCCGCGCGGCGGCGAGCCGCTGCCCGTGGTCCGCGCCCTCGGCCTCGACCAGCGGCAGTTCGACCGGGACCTCGGGGACGACCACCTGCATCGGGCCGCCCTCGCGCTCCACGATCACGGTCCGCAGCGCGTCGTGCCGGGCGACGACCGCGGCCAGCGCGGAGCGCAGCGCCCGCGCGTCCAGGCCGCCCCGCAGGCGCAGGCACAGCGGCATTCCGCCGACCGGGGCGTCCGGTGCCGGGCCGTCGAGGAACCGGAGGGTCTCCTGCGCGGGCGACAGCGGCACCGGACCGGTGTCGCCGCGCGGCGTCGGGCCCCGCTCCGCCGCTGCGCGCGCCTGCTCCCGCAGCCGGGCGAGGAACCGGGTGCGGCGCTCCGCCGGCAGCGCGGCGAGGCGCTGGGTCAGGTCGGTCACCGCAGGCTCCTCTCGGGCCGGGGCGCCGCGGCCTCCGGGGCGTCCGCGCGCACGGGCAGCTGCGCCAGCTCCGTGACGGCGAGGGTCAGCACGTCGATGCCGCGCAGGTAGTCGGACAGCACGATGTGCTCGTCGTCGGCGTGGTCGAGGCTGCTGTCGCCCGGGCCGTAGGTGGCCATCGGGACGTCCCAGACCTCGGCCAGGGTGTTCATGTCCGAGGTGGCCGTCTTCACCACCAGGCGCGGCTGGGCGTGCAGTCGCCGGACCCCGGACACCAGGGCGCGGACCACCGGGTCGGACCGGCCCACCCTGCAGGCCGCCACCGAGTTCACCACGTCCAGGTCGCCGGCCGTCAGCCGCTCGCGCAGCGCGCCCACCAGGGCGTCGACGTCGAATCCCGGCGGGATGCGGATGCTGAGGTCGGCCGTCGCCGAGGTCATGTCGGCGTTGAGCCGGCAGAGCGTCGCGCCCGGCTGGGCGAACACGCCGTGGCTCGCGTCCGGGCCGAGCAGGTCGACCAGCGCGTCCCAGCAGGCGACGGCCAGTTCGGAGGCCTTCGGCGCCGGGTTGCTCGGGTGGGTGGCGGGGCACTTGACGGTGTAGCGCAGGTCGAGCTTGCCCTTGTAGCCGAGCACCACGCTCGACCAGCCGCTGGGTTCGCCGATGACCAGCGCGTCCGGCCGCTGGTGGGCGGCCCGGATCGCCATCGCGCCACGGGAGCGCGGGGTCTCCTCCTCGACGACGCCGATCACCACCAGCCGGCCGGCGAAGTCCACCGCGCCGGCCGCGGCGCAGATCATCGCGGCGAGCGGGCCCTTGGCGTCCACCGCGCCGCGGCCGTACAGCCGGCCGTCCTCGGAGCGGACCCGGACCTGGCCCGAGACGGTGTCCATGTGGCCCAGCAGCATGACGGTCGGGCCGTCACCGCGTTCGATGACGCCGATGACGTTGCCCACGCCGTCGATGTGGGTCAGGAAGCCCAGGTCCGTCATCGCCTCGGCCAGGTAGTCGGCCAGCGCGCGCTCCTGGTAGGACGTGGAGGGGATCTCCAGCATGTTGCGCAGCAGTCCGACGGCGTACGTCTCGGTGACGCTGCCGGAGGATGTGAACGCCCAGTTCATCGTTGCGCTCGCTCCAGTAGGTGGCCGACGATGTGGTCCGCGACGTCGACCCGGTCGCCGAGCGCGGATTGGAAGCCGGAGAACTCGACCCGGTGGTTGACCTCCAGCACCAGCAGCCGGCCGTCCCGGTCCTCGATCAGGTCGACACCGGCGATGTCCGCGCCGACGGAGGAGGCGGCGGCGAGCGAGAGCTTGGTGATCTCCGCCGTCGCCTCGCACGGCCGGGTCTGCCCGCCGAGGGCCACGTTGGTGCGCAGGGCCTCACCGCTCCGGTAGACGGCGCCCAGCACCTCACCGCCGACCACGATCACCCGGATGTCCCGGTCGGGCTTGTCGATCAGCTCCTGCACGTACCCGAGGTGCGACTGCGGGCCCGGCAGCGCGGCGACGTACTCGAGCACGGCCTCCGCGGTGGCCCGGTCGGCCAGCGGGACCACCAGCCGGCCCCAGGAGCCGACCAGCGGTTTGATCAGGGCCGGGTAGCCGATGGAGTCCAGGGCCTCCAGCGTGGCCTGCGGCGTGAGGCCGAGCGCGGTGCGCGGAGTCGGCACCCCGGCCGTCAGGAAGGCCAGGGTGGTGCGCCACTTGTCGCCGCAGACCTCGGTGGCGTCCGGGCTGTTGACCACCTCGACGCCCGCGGCGTCGAGGCAGCGGGCCGCGTACTCGGCGCGGACCTGGCCGATCTCCCGGTTCAGCGCGAGCCCCCAGGGCAGGCCGTGCTGCCCGGCCGGGAACCACTGCCGGCGGGTGTCGACGTGCTCGAAGGGGACGCCGCGCCGGTCGAAGGCGTCGAACAGCCGTTTCTCGTCCGCGCCGATCCTGCTGGCGAGTACCGCGATCCCGCGGTCCCCCGGGCGCTCTGTCGCTGACACGTGACCTCCGTATTAGGGGCACTGATTGACCGGACGGTACAACCGGCCTGACGCGTGAATAGGAAACTACGAGCAGGCCGGCCCCGGGCGCGTCCGCGACAAGTTCAGGCCCGGGGACGCACCGTGATGACTTTCACCCCCGGCGACTGCGAAGTCTGCTTACCCGGGTCCGGTCGCACCCGTGCCACGCTGGACCGGATTCGCATACCTGCCGCATTGACCGGTGCGCGCTTTTCGTTCGGCTGCGTCCAGCCGCGTCGGAGACGAGGGGGAAATCGTGGGACACACATCGGACCGGATACCGGTGCTCGCATTGTGGAGCGCGCCGCGCTGCCGATCCACCGCGTTCGCGCGGATGATGACGGAACGGGACGACCGCGTCGTCGTGCACGAGCCGTTCTCCCGGGTGGTCGACTTCGGCGAGGTCGAGGTCGGCGACCGGGTCGCGCACACCGAGCAGGACGTGCTCGCGCGGCTGCGCGCCATCGCGGCGGAGAAGCCGGTGTTCTTCAAGGACACCACGGACTTCCACTACCCGGCGCTGCTCGCCGACGAGGACTTCCTCGCGGCCGCGACCCACACCTTCATCATCCGGCACCCGGCCGAGGCCATCGCGTCGCACCATGCGCTCAACCCGGACCTCGGCCGCGACGAGATCGGCTTCGCCCGGCTGTACGAGATCTTCACCGCCGTGCAGAACGCCACCGGGACCACGCCGGTCGTGGTCGACTCCGACGACCTGCTCGACCGGCCGGCCGAGACCGTGCGGGCGTACTGCGCGGCGGTGGGCATCCCCTTCGTCCCGGAGGCGCTCAACTGGGGGGCGGGGATGCGGTCGGAGTGGCAGACGACCAGCAAGTGGCACCAGTCGACCAGCGAGACCACCGGTTTCGCGCGCGGCCGCAGCGACGGCGCCGAGAAGGTCGCCGCGGACCCGGTGCTGCGGGCCCACCGCGACTTCCACCTGCCGTACTACGAGAAGCTGCGCGCCGCCGCGCTCCGGCCGTAAGGCCGCGAAGCCGAGAGGCCGTGAGGGCGTGAAGGTGCGAAGTCGTGAATCCGGGAGCGGCCGGCCGGAATACCCGGCGGGACCGCCCGGCGGCCGTCCCGGTCCGGCGGCCGGGACATTCGAAGGCGATCGCGGGACGGACGGACACCGCGAGCCAGTCATCCAGTGCGGAATGCGAAAAGGCTTTCCAGTGAGGTGGGTCACTTGACGGGCATTTCGGTGTCCTCCGCCCGAGCCGGACTGTGCGAACCGGTCGACATATCCGGCCATCGCAACAACACGGCCATCTCCGCGGCGACGGAGACCAGGGCGGGGAAATTCAATGTGTGGGGAAACTCGTTCGCCGCCGAGTACCTGCCGGAGGGCAAGAGCCTCGTCCACGTGGACGGAGTCCCCTTCGAGTTCCCTCCGGTCTGCGAAGGACCGGACAACGTCCGCTGCGCCGGACAGTTCATCCGCGTCCCCGAGGGCCGCTACGACTGGGTGCACGTCCTGGCCGCGTCCGAACGGCGCTGCGAGGACACCGTCGAGCTGAACTTCGCCGACGGCTCGGTCGACGCGGAACCGCTGCGGATCTCCGACTTCTGGGCGGCGCCCGCGTGGTTCGGCGAGGTCAAGGCGTTCGAGAGCCTCGTCATGCACTACCCGCACCACGTGCAGCGGGGCGTTCCCGCGGTCATGTGGGCGCAGCGCGTGCCGGTCACCCGGCGGGCCGGCCTGACCGGCATCCTGCTGCCCCGCAACGTCGCGGTGCACGTCTTCGCGGTCACCCTCCAGCGGACGGAGCCCTGACATGACCGTCGAAGCGACGGCCCGGACGTACCACATCACCGGCCCCGAACCGGAGTTGTGGTACCGCGACCTGGTCAGCTGCCTCCAGGCCACCTTCGGTTCGCTCCTGGTCCGGGAGGGCGCCGACCCGCTGGCCGTGCTCGGGGCGAGCTGGCGGTTCCTGCACCTGCCGGGGGACGTCAGGTCCGAGGAGTTCTACTACCCGTGCCCCGACCAGGAGTCCGGCGGCCCCGACCTCGGCGCCGCCCTGGCGCCGCACCACGGACTGCACTCGCGCTGGTGGCAGCCCGCCGACGAGGACGACGTCTGGCGGGAGGTCCGCGAGTCGCTGGCGGGCAACCGGCCGGTCATCGCCGCCGTGGACAACTTCCACCTGCCGTTCCGGCCCGCGTACGGCGACGTGCACGCCGCCCACCTGGTGGTGGTCTACGGCCTGGACGAGACCCGCGGGGTGGTGTACGTCTCGGACGCGATGCCGCCGGCCTTCCGCGGCGCCGTCCCGATCGAGGAGTTCCTGCGCAGCTGGGGCTCGGCGAACCCGACCGACGTCCAGGACGCGTTCTTCAGCGACTCGCGGATCGGCCGGCGCTGCCTCGACGTCCGCCTCGACGCCCCGCCCGCGCCGCTGACCCCCGAACTGCTCGGCGGCTACCTGCGCACCGACGTCGAGGGCTTCACCACGGCCGGCCCGGCCCGTACCGGCCTCGCCGGGTACGACGAGTTCGCCGCGGAACTCCTCGACCGCTGCCGGGCCGGGGACGCCGGCGCGCTGCGCGAGCTGTACCCGTTCGGCTGGGGGATGCAGGCGCAGGCCTCGCTGCACGGCGAACTGCTGCGCCGCTGCGGCCGGCAGTGGGACGACCCGGCGCTCGCCGGCGCCGGACGGGCCGTCGAGGCCGTCGCGCACGCGTGGACCGGGCTGCGGTTCACCGGCGCGCACGGCCTCCAGGACCCCCGTGCGGCCGCGGCCGACATCGCGCACCACGCCACGGTGCTGCGCGGCGCGTACGCGCGTGCGGTCGACGCCGTCGGCGCCGTGGCGGCGCGACTGTGACCGCCCGCAGTTCGACCACCGTGACGCTCTGGACGGGAGAATGATGAGCAAGCTGGCAGCATTGGGCGGTACCGCGGCCGTGCCGAGGGAGCGGCGCCGGGTGGAGTGGCCGCTGATCGAGGACGAGGACCGCAAGGCCGTCCTCGACGCGCTCGACGGCCCGCGGCTGGTGTCCGACACGGACGGCGTGAACGCCGTCTCCATCCTGGAGGAGAGCTGGGCCCGGCGCTTCGGCTTCGGGCACTGCGTCGCGGTGTCCAACGGCACCGCGGCCCTGTCCCTCGCGCTGGCCGCGCTCGGCGTCGGGCCCGGGGACGAGGTGATCGTGCCCGCGCTCAGCTTCATCGCCACCGGGCTCGCCCCGGTCCACCAGATGGCCGTGCCCGTGTTCGCCGACATCGACCCGGTCACCTTCAACATCGATCCGGACGACATCGAGCGCCGGATCACCGACCGGACCAGGGCGATCATCCCCGTGCACCTGCACGGCGCGCCCGCCGACATGGACCGGATCACCGAGATCGCGGCCAGGCACGACCTCAGGGTGGTCGAGGACGCCGCCCAGGCGCCCGGGGCGACCCACCGCGGGCGGCCGGTCGGCGGGATCGGCGACGCGGGCTCGTTCAGCCTCCAGGTCAGCAAGAACATCCCGACCTGCGGCGAGGGCGGCCTGCTGGTCACCGGCGACGACGAGCTGGCCGGGGCGATGCGCCGGGGCCGGCAGTTCGGCGAGGTGATCGAGGCCGGCCGCGAGCGCGACTACGTCTCGTACGGCCTGGGCTGGAACCACAAGATGAACGCCCTCCAGGCCGCGTTCACCGTCGCGCAGCTCGCCCGGTTCGACGAGTACGAGCGCGCGCGGCAGCGGAACATCACCGGGTTCCTCGCGCGGCTCGCGAAGCTGCCGGGGCTCCGGGTGCCGACCGCGCTCCCCGACACCACCCACGCCTGGCACATCCTGCGGTTCCGGTTCGACCCGGCCGCGTTCGGTCTGGACGGGGTGCGGCCGGAGGCCCTGCGCTCGACCGTGCGGCGGCTGCTGCGCGCCGAGGGCGTGCCGATGTCGCAGTACCAGCTCATGCCGCTGCCCGACCAGAAGGTGTTCGTGGACCGCGTCGGCTTCGGCTCGGGCCACCCGTGGGCGGTGACCGGCGCGCCCGGCACGGTCGCGGGGGAGGGCTATCCGGTGACCCGCGCGGTCATCGCCGACTCCCTGACCATCCAGAAGCGCCACCTCCACCCGGGCTCGGGGGACCTGCTCGCCCTGTACGCGGACGCCTTCGAGAAGGTGTGGCAGAACCTCGACATGGTGGCCACCCTCGCGAAGGCGGCGTCGTGACCACGGGTCAGCTCCTGGAGCGGGACTCGCTGGAGGCGGTCGCCGCCTGCATCCGCGCGCACGTCGTCGACATGTGCGCGGGCCCCGAGGGCGGTCACCTCGGCGGTGCGTTCTCCTGCGCCGACGTGCTCACCGCGCTGTACTTCTCGGTGCTGAACGTGGACCCGCGGCGGCCGGACGACCCGGACCGCGACCGCTTCCTGCTCAGCAAGGGCCACGCCGCCGTCGGCCTCTACGCGACGCTGGCCGAACGGGGGTTCTTCCCGGTCGCGGAACTCGCCGGATACGGCCGCCCCGGCAGCAGGCTGATGGGCCATCCGGTCCGGGCGGTGCCCGGCGTGGAGCTGCCGACCGGATCGCTCGGCCACGGCCTCGCGCTGGGCTGCGGCTTCGCGCTGGCCGCCCGCTACGCCGGCCGCGCCTCGCGCAGCTTCGTGCTGCTCGGCGACGGCGAGCTCCAGGAGGGCTCGGTGTGGGAGGCGGCCATCGCGGCCGCGTCGCTGCGGCTGGACCGGCTGGTCGCCGTGGTGGACCGCAACGGACTCCAGCTGACCGGCGCCACCGACGGCATCGCGCCGATGGAGCCGCTGGCCGACCGCTGGCGCAGCTTCGGCTGGGCGGTCCGTGACGTGGACGGGCACGACCCGGCCGCACTGGCGGAACACCTCGCCGCCGCCCCGTGGGAGCCGGGCAAGCCGAGCGTGCTGATCACCCGCACGGTCAAGGGCCAGGGGCTCCCGTTCCTCGCCGGCCGCAGCGCCAGCCACTACGTGACGCTGTCGCCGCGCAACCACGCGCGGGCGATCCGCGCCCTTTCCACGGAGGCCGCCGAATGAGCCGTGCGACCCGAGAGGCCTACCGGGACAGGCTGCTCGCCCTGCTGGGCGGGCACCCCGAGCTGATGTGCCTCGACTCCGACACCGGCCTGTTCGGCGCCGAGCACGCCGCCGCGGCCGGCGACCAGTACCTCAACCTCGGCATCGCCGAGCACAACCTGATGGGCATCGCGGCCGGGATGGCCGCGTCCGGGCGGATGCCGTTCGTCAACACGATGGCCGCCTTCGCCACGTCCAGGGCCCTGGAACCGATCAAGATCGACATCGCCTACAACAAGCTGCCGGTCCGCATCGCGGCCACCCACGGCGGCCTGGCCGCCGGCCACCTCGGCCCGACCCACCAGGCCCTGGAGGACCTCGCCGTGATGCGGGTCCTGCCCGGGATGACCGTGGTGGTCCCGGCCGACGCCGCCGCCACGGAGGCGTTCGTCGAACAGAGCCTGGAGCTGGCCGGACCGCTCTACCTCCGGCTCGGCCGCAAGCCGTCCCCGGCGCTGCCCGCCGCCCCGCCGCCGGTCATCGGGAAGGCGCAGACGCTGCGGCAGGGCGGCGACGTGGTGCTCGCGAGCTGCGGCCCGTACCCGGTGCTCGCCTGCCTCGCGGCGGCGGACCTCCTCGCCGGGCAGGGCATCGAGGCGACCGTGCTGAACATGCACACGCTGCGGCCGTTCGACACGCGGACGCTGGTGGCCGCCGTCCGGCCGGCCTCGCTCGTGGTGACCCTCGAAGAGCACTGGCGCAGCGGCGGCCTGGGCGGCGCGGTGGCCGAGGCGGTGGCCGAGGAGGCGCCCACCCGGGTGCTGAGGCTGGGCATGCCGGACCGGTTCGTCGACGAGGTCGGCAACCAGGAACACCTGGTCGCGCACTACGGCCTCACCGCGGAGCGGGTGGTGCGGACCGTCCGCACCGCCCTCGACGCGGCGGCCCGCGCCGGGCGGACCGAGCGAGTGGACGTCACCGCGTGACCACGGCACGGGAGTCGGGGCCCGTCACGACCGAGCTGCCACCGTCGTCGCACGTCATCGTGGTCAACCGCTGGGGTGAGCGGTACGCGGAGTACGCCGGCTACATCGACCACCGGTACCACCGGGTGACGTACGTGAGCACCGAGGTGGGGCTCGCCTCCGTGCCCGGGTCGGCGGCCGGCGTCGCCGTGGTGAAGGCCACCGACGACCTGCCCGAGGTCACCGCGGCCGTCGAGGACCTGGTCCGGCGGTACGGGCGACCCGAGCGGATCGTCGCGCTCAAGGAGGACGACCTCCTGGCCGGGGCCGCGCTGCGCGAGCGGTGGCAGGTCCCCGGGCCGCGGACCGACCAGCTGCTGCCGTTCCGGGACAAGCTGGTGATGGTCGCCAAGGTCGCCGCGGCGGGCCTGTCCGTCCCGGACTTCGCCCCGGCCCCGGACGCCGGCAGCGTGCTGTCCTTCGCGCGGGTCCACGGGTGGCCGGTGATCGTCAAACCGACGATCGGCAGCTCCAGTTCGGGCGTCGTCCGGATCGACACGCCCGAGGAGCTGGCCGGGCTGCGCTTCGACGACGGGCCGTACCTGGTCCAGACGTTCGACCCGAACCCGATCTTCCACGTCGACGGCTCCGGCGACGGCGACACGGTGTCCGTCGTCCGGGCGTCCCGCTACCTCAACAACTGCATGGACTTCCGCGGCGGCACCGTCCTGGGCTCCGTCGAGGAGAGCGATCCGGCGCTGGAGCGGCTCGTCGCCGACTTCGCCGGGCGGGTCCTGCGCGCGCTCACGGACCGGCCCACCGTGTTCCACCTGGAGGTGTTCGTCGACCGTGCGGCGGGGACGTGCACCTTCCTGGAGATCGGCGCCAGGGTCGGGGGAGCGGAGATCCCGCTGCTGTGGCGGGAGATCCACGGACTCGACCTGATGGAGGTCGCGTTCCGCAACCAACTCGCCCTGCCCCCGCGGGCGTTGCCCGCGCTGCGCGGCGAGGAGGTCGGCGGCTGGCTGCTCGTCCCGGCGCCGGAGAGCAGGCCGTGCCGGATCACCGCGGTGACGTCCATGCTCGGGCGGTCGCCCGGCCCGTACGCCGAGGTGGTGCTGGAACCGGGCGAGGTGCTGCCGGAGGCCGACTCCTACTACGAGCACGTGGGCGGCAGGTTCCGCTTCCGCGGCACGTCCACGGCCGCCGTGGAGGAGGCCGTCCAGCGCACCGCGGCGGCGTTCCGGGTGGAGGCGGAGCCGCTGATCCAGGTGTGCTGACCCGTGGACCGGCGCGTGGCCGGTGCCTCAGGGCGTGTCCCGCGGACCCGGAAGGGGCCCCCGGGGCACGCCCTGCCGGCGTTCCGGGCCGGCCGGGTGCCCGCGGACCGGCGGAGCGGACGACGCCCCGGTCCCCACCCCCGAGCGGCGGGGTGGGGACCGGGGCGTCGTGGTGCCGGTTCAGTCCGTGTGCGGGGGCGGGACGATGCGGTAGTCGAGCGCGCCCAGGACGGTCTCGGCCCGGGCCCGCAACTCGCTCACGGAGTCGGCGGTCATCGCGAAGCGGATGAAGTAGTTCTCCTGCTCCAGGCTGTGGACCAGGTAGCCGTCGACCAGCTCCGCCTTGATCACGCCCGGCAGTCCGAGCAGGTCGTCCTCCGTGGTGCGCATCTCGACCCGGCCGAGCTCCTCGGCCTCCACGTCGACCCAGCCGACGATCGCCCGGTCGCGGACCGGGCCCAGCCGGTCCAGGGAGAACTCGCCCAGCGCCATGGAGACGACCGCCTCCATCGGGTCGATCCCGCTGACCTCGCGGATCGCCGTGGGGTACATGCCGCCGCCGAACCTGAGGTTGATCTCCACCAGTTCCGTGCGGCCGTCCTCGTCGGACCGGCCCTCGACGTGCAGCCAGTGCTGGTCGAGGCGCAGGTCGGCGCAGAACGCGCTGACCGCCTCGGTCAGGGCGCGCACGCCCGCCCGCACGTGGTCCTGCTGGGGCGGGTGGACCCGCAGCCCCGCGTCGTGGTGCCTGACGTCGTCGTGGTCGGGCTTCTCGACCGCCAGGACCGGGTGGAAGCGGCCGTCCACGACGGGGCCGTCCACGGAGAACTCGACGCCGGGCAGGAACTCCTCGTAGACCATCTCGGTGCCGGAGTGCCCGCCGTCGGCCAGGTGGCGCTGCCAGGCGAGGAGTTCGTCCGGGCCGTCGACCCGGTGGACCAGCCGCGAGGCCGCGGAGTCACGGGCGGGCTTGACGATGGCGGGGAAGAAGTCCACCTCCGCCGGGTCGCCGCAGTAGCGCATGGTGGACAGCCCCAGGGCCCGCATCCGGTCCCTGACCAGCGTCTTGCTGGCCAGCACCTCCAGGCCGGCGCCGGCTCCCGGCAGGCCGTAGTGGGCGGCCAGCGCGTCCTTCCAGGGGATCAGCGCCTCGATCAGGCTGACGACGGCGGTGGGGACGATCCCGCGCTCGTCGAGCCGGGCGACGAGCGCGGGCACGTCCTCGCCGTCCCAGTCCACCAGGACGTGGTCGTCGCAGTCGTCACGGTGGCGGTTGTCCGCGAGTTCGGAGACCAGGACCGACCGCAGGCCGCGGGCCCGCAGCTGTCCGGCGGCGAGGAGGACGCCGCCGGCCTGCCACTTGGAGAGGATGAGTACGGATTTCACGCGCCGCGACCTCCGGGCCGAGTTCCAGGGCTGGTGCAAAGAAGCACCCAGACCAGCACGAGGGTGGCACGGGCGGGTCCGCGCCGGGGTAAGCGAGGTACGTAGCCGAAGGACGGCGAGGTCAACGCGGTGCGTCCCCACGGATGAGCTTGTCGCGGACGCACCCGGCGCCGACCCGGCCGTACCGTCCTTTTCGATGCGGCAGACCGACCGGTACCGCACCGGGACACCACCGGAACCGAGGGTGCGGACCGGTCCCCACCGCCGTCGACACGGCGTTCCGCCCCGGAACAACCGATGGAAAGGAAACCGTCACATGAGCACCATGCTGGCCTGTCCGGAGTGTGAGGACGAGGTGCAGATCAGTCAAACGGCGCGGCTCAACGAGATCGTCGACTGCGCCGGCTGCCGGAGCGAGCTGGAGATCGTGGCGCTGAGCCCGGCCGTCCTCGCCCTCGCACCCGAGGTCGAAGAGGACTGGGGCGAGTAGGCGATCAGGCAGGTGGGCGCGGTGGCGCCCCGGTTCCCCGGCAAGCGGGTCGGCGGTGCGCAGCCGCGACCGGGTCTCCGGCCCGCCAGGAACCTCCGTCCGGGGTTCGTTCCGACTCACAAGGGAAGTAGCTGACGATGCCAACCAGTTCCCGCGCGCGAACGAGGCGCGTGGCGTTCGTCGACGCGTTCTCGATGGGGCGCCACCTCCTGCCCGTGCTGCACCGGCTCGGCATGGAGTGCGTGCACGTCCAGTCGCCGAGCCCCGACGTCCACATGGCCCGGCTGCCGTTCCCCGAGGGCTTCGTGGCCGACATCCGGCACGACGGCGACATCGACGCGACGGCGGCCGCGCTGCGCGAGCAGGAGGTCGCCTGGGTGATCGCGGCCGGCGAGTCGGGCGTCGAGCTGGCCGACCGGCTCTCCGCCGAACTCGGCACTCCCGGCAACGGGATGAGCAGGCCGACGGCCCGCCGCAACAAGTACGACATGGTCCTGGCCCTGCGCGACGCCGGACTGGAGCACGCGGACACCATCGTCTCGTCCGACGCCGACGAGATCGTCGAGTGGGCCGAGAAGACGGCGGGCTACCCGGTCGTCCTGAAGCCGGTCGCCAGCGCCGGCACCGACAACGTCGTGGCGTGTACGTCCGCGGAGCAGGTCCGCGCCGTCCACGAGAAGATCATGACCAGCACCGACCGCCACGCGATGCCCAACACCGTGGTGCTGGCGCAGGAGTTCCTGGACGGGGACGAGTACTTCGTCAACACGGTCAGCCGGGACGGCGGGCACCACACCGTGGAGATCTGGCGGTACTACAAGACCCGCCTGCCCGGCGGCAACATCATCTACGACTACAACGAGCCCCTGGCGCCGGACGATCCGGTCGCCAAGGAGGTGGAGTCCTACGTCCACCGGGTGCTCGACGCCCTGGAGATCAGGAACTGGGCCGGCCACACCGAGGTCATGGTGACCGCCAGGGGGCCGGTGCTGGTCGAGTGCGCCGCACGCTTCGGCGGGGGGCAGGTCCCGGAGATCCTCGACCGCTGCTTCGGCACCAACCAGGTCGACCTGGTCGTGCGGGCGGTGACGGATCCGGACGGGTTCGACCGACTGCCCACCACCGCCTACCGGTTGCTGGAACGCCTGCGTTTCGTCCACCTCGTCAACCCGAGCGAGCGCGGGGTGGTCCCGTCCGAGGAGGCGCTGGCCGCCGTCCGCGGGCTCCCGTCCCACGCCCGCACCGTCCTGTGGCACCCGGAAGGACAGCCGCTGCCCCGGACGATCGACGTCGCGACCCAGGTGGGGTACGTCCTGCTCATCTCCGAGGACCCGGCGCAGCTCGACGCCGACTACCGGAAGCTGCGGGAGATCGAGCGCGACCACCTCTACGCCGAGGGGCCCTGAGGCCCGTCCCCGGTGACCGGGCAGAAGCCGCCGAGTAAGGAGTCACGTTGTCCGACAAAGCCGTACGGTCGAGCGTCGGCGAGCCGCGGTTCCGTGACACCCTGCGCGGCCTGCCCCACCGGGTCTGGATCATCAGCCTCGGCAACCTGATCCTCCAGGTCGGCACCTTCCTGCCGGTGTTCATCGTGCTCTACCTGACCAGGAGCGGCTACTCCGCCGGCTCCGCGGGGCTGGTGCTGGGCGCGTCCGGCCTGGGCAGGGTGCTCGGCAACGTCATCGGCGGCCACCTCACCGACTCCATCGGCCGGCGGCCGGCCATCCTGCTGTCGGTCGTGACCACCTCGGGGCTGACGGCGAGCGTGCCGTTCCTCGGACCGCTCCCGCTGGTCGTCGTGGTGGTCGGTCTCATCGGCGTGGTGTCGCAGATCTACCGGCCGGCCATGGCGGCGGTGCTGGTCGACTGCGTGGCGCCCGGGCAGCGGCTCGCCGCCTTCGGGGTGCTCCGGTTCGCGCAGAACGTCGGCGCGGCGCTGGGCGGCGTGCTCGGCGGCGTGGTGTCGAGCATCTCCTACCGGGGGCTCTTCCTGGTGGAGGCCGCCGTGCTCCTGGTGTTCGGCGCGATCGTGGCGGTGCTGCTACGGGACGCGCCCGGGGAGGGGTCCGGCTCCGACGAGGCGGCGGAGCCGGCCGTGGCGGAGCCGGCGGTCGGGTACCGGCAGGTGCTCGCCGACCGCACCCTGGTGCGGTTCCTGCTGATGACCGTGTTCTCGATGTTCGTCTACATCCAGACCAGCGTCGGCCTGCCCCTGCACGTCACCGCCGTGGGCCTGAGCGAGCGTGACTTCGGGCTCCTGATGGGGCTCAACGGTCTGCTGGTGGTGCTGCTGGAGCTGCCGCTGATCAGCGTGGTCGCCCGGTACCGGCCGGAGTACGTGCTGGCCGCCGGCAACCTGTTCACGTGCGCCGGGCTCGCGCTGACCGGGTTCACCGACGGGATGGGCCCGCTGGTGGCGACGGTGCTGGTCTGGACGCTCGGCGAGATGGTGTCCTCCTCGATCGTCCAGGCCCACCTGGTGAGCCTGACCCCGCCGGGGCTGGTCGGCCGCTACCAGGGGCTGTACGGCGCCGCGTACACGGTCGGCACGGGCGCCGGCCCGGTGGTCGGCGGAGCCGTGTACGCGAGCAGCCCGGGGGCGCTGTGGATCCTGGTCGCCGTGCTGGGCCTGCTGAGCGTCCAGCTCAGTCTGGGGCTCCGCCGGCCGGCCGCCACAGCGGCTGCGGCCGAGTGACGGCCCCGAGTGACGGCCCCGAGTGACGACCGCCGGGTGACGGCCCCCGGGGCCGGCGAACCGGATTCCTGACCCGGGACCACGTCCCGCCGCACGAAGCGGGCGCGTCCGCACGCACGCGGTGACGCCGCGCCGAGGCATCCCCTTTTTCCGCAAGACCGTCCGCACATCGTCCGCAAACGTCCGCAATGAACAGGAGAAACCAGTGAGCGACTTCACAGGGCTGACCGCGATCGTCACCGGCGGTGCGGGGGCCATCGGCCTCGCCACGGCGAAGATGCTGAAGAGCAGGGGCGCCGACGTCGCCGTGCTCGACCTCAAGCTGGACGGCGTCCCGGACGACATCCTGGGCATCGAGGCCGACGTCACCGACGACGCCCAGGTCGAGGCCGCCGTGGCCGCCGTGGTCGAGCGGTTCGGCCGGCTGGACGTGGTGGTGAACAACGCCGGCGTCGCCGCCGTCGGGAACGTCGCCGAGAACGACGACGAGGAGTGGCGGCGCGTCCTGGACATCAACGTGGTCGGCATGGTCAGGGTCTCCCGGCACGCGCTGCCGCACCTGCGCCGCTCGCCCTCCGCCGCGATCGTCAACACCTGCTCGATCGTCGCCTGGGCCGGCCTGGAGAAGCGGGCCCTCTACTCGACCAGCAAGGGCGCGGTCTACGCGCTCACGCTGGCCATGGCGGCGGACCACGTCCGCGAGGGCATCCGGGTCAACTGCGTCGCCCCCGGCGCGGCGGACTCGCCCTGGGTGACCGGGCAGCTCAGCCGGACGCCGAACCCGGAGGCCGCGCGCGAGGCGATGAACCAGACCCTGCCGATGGGCCGGCTGGTGACGACCGACGAGATCGCCGGCGCGATCGCCTACCTGGCGAGCCCGCTGTCGGGCGCCTCGGTGGGCACGGTGCTCGCCGTGGACGGCGGCATCCACGGCCTGCGGATGCGTCCGTCGGCGCAGCAGCACCTCATCGGCCGATGAGCGTCCGGAACAGACCGTCGGAGCCGAAGGACTGGGGAAGTTCGCATGCCGCTTGATCCGACCATCGCGAGTGTCCGGGACTACCGCGTCGCGACCGGGTTCACGCCGCTCTACACGATGTCCATCGACGAGGCCAGGCGATCGGACGCGGAGACCGAGGCCACGGCCTGGGACTGGCACGAGCAGCCCGAGGAGATCTTCGAGCTGGAGATCGACGGCCCGGCCTGCCGGCTGCCGATCCGGGTGTACCGCCCGCGGAGCGACGGCCCGCTCCCCGTACTGGTGTACTTCTTCGGCGGCGGCTGGGTCGTCGGCTCGCTGGAGACCTCGGACGCGATCTGCCGGGCGCTGGCCAAGCTGACGCCCTGCGTGGTCGTGTCGGTGGGCTACCGGCTCGCGCCCGAGCACCCGTTCCCGGCCGCGACCGACGACTGCTACGCCGGTGTGAAGTGGGTGGCGGAGCACGCCTCCGAGATCGGCGCCGACCCCGCGCGGATCGCCCTCGGCGGGGACAGCTCCGGCGGCAACCTGGCCGCGGCGATGGCCCTGATGGCCAGGGCCGACGACGACGGGCCGCAGATCGCCGCCCAGGTGCTCGTCTACCCGCCGTTCCACAACGCCGCGGACACGCAGTCGATGCGGGACAACCAGGACCCGATGTTCTTCAACGCCCACTCGTCCGCGTGGTTCTGGAGCCAGTACCTCGCCGATCCCGCCGACGGGGACTCCCCGCTGGCCTCGCCGCTCAAGGCGGACGACCTCGGCGGGCTCCCCCCGGCGCTGGTGATGACGGCCGAGTACTGCCCGCTGCACGACGAGGGCGAGGCCTTCGCGGACGCGCTCGCCCGGGCGGGCGTGCCGGTGGACTACCACCGGTACGAGAACCTGACGCACGGCTTCCTGGCCATGTCGGCGATCCTGGAGATCTCCCGGGACGCGATGGACCTGATCGCCGAGTACCTGCGCGAACGGCTGAAGTGACATGGCGCCGGACGAGACCGCAGGCGTGGTCCTGCGCGCGCCCAGGTACGTGCTCGGCGAGACCCCGGTCGACCACACCGACATCGAGGGGTTCGCCGAGTACGTCGACCGGCAGCGGATGGTGCCCGACGCCGGGATGTGGGGCTGGGGGGCGGTCCACCGCACGGAGCTCGACCTGGCCGCCCTCGCCGTACGGACCGGCCGCGAGACCCTGCGCGCGGCCGCCGTCGAGCCGGGCGAGGTCGACGCGCTGGTGCTGTGCTCCAATGCCTTCCCCGCCGAGGTCGAGGCGCACGGCGAGCTGATCGCGTCGGTTCTCGGCGGGCTGGGGCTCGGGCCGGTCCCGGTCACCGGGATCACCCTGAACCGGTGCGCGAACCTGCTCACCGGACTCCAGGCCGCCGCCTCGACGGTCGCCGCGGGCCGGCACCGGACCGTGCTGGTGATCACGACGGACCGGGTGTCCGCCGAGTCCGCGCGGATCGCCGACTTCGCGCTGTTCAGCGACGGCGCGGCCAGTTGCCTGGTCACCCGGCGGTCGGACGGCGCCCCGGAGTCCTACACGTGGGTCGGCGACGCGTACGCCCAGGACCCGGCCACGCTCGGCCGGGGCAACGAGATCAGCGCCGATCTGGCCAGAGCGGCCAATCAGCGGCTGACCGCCGGGACCGGCATCGGGGTCGAGGCGATCGACGGCCTGCTGCACAACAACATCTACCTGCCGATCGTGACGATGAAGGAACTCCAGGCCGGGTTCCGCCAGGCCCAGTTGGACACGTCGAACATCGCCAGGGTCGGGCACTGCTTCGCCGCGGACCCGCTGATCAACCTCGTCGACCGGCAGTCCGCCGGCGCCGTCCGTCCGGGCGGGCTCTACCTGCTGGCGTCCAGCGTGTCCGGGCTGCGGGTGTGCGTCCTGCTGCGCGCGGACTCCGCGGACCCCGCGGCCTGACCGGACGGCCGCGCCGGCGGACCGGCCGTCGCGCATCCACGAAGGAGTCACCGAAGTGCAGAACTTGACCGTCACGGCCCGCGCCGACCAGGGCGGGGCGCAGTGAGCGCCGCACCGGGCGGGCCCGGGACCGCCGGCGTCGACCGGGCCACGCTGGAGTGGCTGCGGACCCTGGTCCGCGAGATCGTGCAGCTGCCCGAGTCCGAGGACGTCGACCGGCGGACCCTGCGTCAGCTCGGCGCCGGATCCCTACAGGTGGTCGCCGTGCAGTTCCGCGTCCTCCAGGAGACCTCGGTCACCGTGGAGATGGGCGAGCTGGTCGGCGAGACACCCGTCGCGGACCTCGCCGCGCTGATCGACGCGCGCCGGCCGGCCGCGTAGTGGGCCCCGGCGGCCGGCCGGGAACGGTCGCGCCGGCCGGGTAAGCGAAATGCGCAAATGCGGAGGACGGAAGTCAACGCATCGCGTCGTCGAAGTGAACCGGCAGCGGACGCCCGGAATACCGGCGCACCCGTATCGTCCATTTCGACGTGGCAGACCGAATTCCCAGCGGGCGTTCGCCGAGGACGTCCGGCTCGACATCCCGTCCGGAGGAGACCGAAAGAATGGAAGAGCCAAACTTTTCGCTCGGCAACGTGCGTGACGACCTGCTCCAGGAAAGCGACGACTGGGACAGGTTCGGCCGGTTCTGGGAGAACCTGCCGCTGGACCCGCACATGGGGGACGGCGGCGTGTACCGGCGCCGCAAGTACTCCGCGATCTCCTACGACCTCGACGCCGACACCGTCCGGGTGGTCGACCAGGAGGGCTTCCTGCAGAGCAAGGAGATCAACAAGCTGAACGGCGGAGTCGTCCGCCGCTTCGAGCCGGTCGACCCGGCGCTGCTGGACACCCCGGTGTTCCGGCGGGTGCTGGCGCACTTCGCCACCCGCATCGAGGAGGCGGCGCCCGACGGCGAACAGGTGCCCAGGGTCCGGCACGTCAACATCCACCAGCACCGCATCGTCGCCACCGAGGGGGAGGCCGGAAACCCGACCCCGGAGGGAATCCACCGGGACGGCGTCGAACACATCGTCATGATGCTGGTCGCGCGACAGGGAATCGCCGGCGGGGTCAGCACGCTCTACGACAACGCCGAGTCGTCGATTCTGAGCCGCACCCTGGCCGACCCGGGCGACTACATATTCCTGGACGACAAGACCTGCCTGCACTCGGTTTCCCCGGTGGAGGTGCTCGCGCCGAATCCGGAAGGGTACCGCGACATGTTCTTCCTGGAATTCTGCTGACGGAGACGGACCCCGTCCCGCGGTAGGCCGGTTCGCGGTAGGCCCGGTCCCACGCCGGGCGGACGCCGGCCTCCGCGACCGGCAGCGTCCACCTCGACGACGTGGCACGGCACAGCGGCGAGGAAGGGGCGCGGCGGCGGATCCGCCCGGCACGGCCGGGCCTCCGCCGCCCGCTCCCTCGACACCGACCCGGTCGACCGGCTGGAGCCCGCTTCCGGGCCGACCACCGAGCCGACCACCCGAGTGAGGATCACGATGAGTCTCTCCGAAGTGTTCGATCCCGGCGTCCTCGCCCTGCCGCTGTACGACGACGCGCACCGCGCCCTCGCCGACGGGATCGTGACGTGGTGCGGGGACCGGGCCGAGGCGTGGGCGGGCCTGGACACCACCGATCCGGCCGCCACCGGCCGGGCCGTGCTCGCCGACCTCGGCCGGTCGGGGTGGCTGAGCCACCTCGACCCCGACCGGCCCGACTCCGACCTCAGGTCCCTGTGTCTGAGGCGCCAGGCCCTGGCGTACCACGAGGACCTGGCCGACTTCGCCTACTCGATCCAGGAGCTCACCGCCGCCGCGATCGCCCGCCACGGCACCGAGGAGCAGCGTCGCCGCCACCTGCCGGGCCTGGCCGCGGGGACCAGTGCGGGGGCGCTGGCCGTCTCCGAGCCCGGCGCGGGGTCCGACCTCGCCGCCGCGGCGCTCGAAGCGACCCCCGACGGGGACGGGTTCGTCCTCAACGGGACCAAGGCGTGGATCGCCCAGGGCGACATCGCCGACGTGTGCGTCGTCCTGGCCCGCACCGGGGACGGCCCGGGCCCGCTGGGCCTGACCACCTTCGTGGTCGACTGCTCAGCCCCCGGCTTCAAGGCCGAGCCCGTCGGGGCGATCGCCCCCCGCTCGTGGGCCGAACTGACGTTCACGGACTTCCGGGTGGGCCCCGAGGCCGTGCTCGGCGAACGCGGCCAGGGCCTCGTGGTCTCCCTCGACGCGCTCGAACGGGCCCGGGCGACGGTGGCCGCCGCGGCGATCGGCTTCGGCAGGCGCGCCTTCCGGCTCGCCCTCGGCCACGCCCGTACCCGCAGGGCCTACGGAGGCCGGCTCGCCGACCTCCAGCTCGTCAAGGCCTCGCTCGCCCGGATGGACGTCAAGCTCTCGGCCGCCTCCCTGCTGACCGCCCGCGCCGCCTGGGCGATGGACGCCGGACTCGACTACGCCAGGCACTCCTCGGCGGCCAAGCTCTACGGCACCGAGGCGGCCGGCGAGATCGTCGACGGCGCCGTCCAGATCTTCGGCGCCGCCGGGATCGTCGCCGGCAGCACGATGGAGCGGCTCTACCGCCAGGTCCGCTCCCTGCGCATCTACGAGGGGGCGTCCGAAGTGATCGAGATGACGATCGCCGACGCCCTGTGAACGACCGGTGCGACCGGCACCGGGACCGAGCCCAACAGCCTGCACCACCACAGGAAGGACCTGACGTGGGACCTGTACCGAAGCCAACGACGGCGTCCGGTGCCGCCGAGCAGCCCAGTCACCTCCGGCTCGTCGGCATCGGGGCGGGCCCGGCCAACCTGAGTCTGGCCGCACTGCTGCACGGTGACCCGGAGCAGCCGAACCTGTTCCTCGACCGCAAGCCGAGCTTCACCTGGCACGACGACCAGCTCATCACCGGCGCGACCCTCCAGGTGTCGATCTTCAAGGACCTGGTGAGCCTGTCCGACCCGACCAACCGCTTCTCGTTCCTGTCGTACCTGCACGAGCACGGCCGGATGTACCACTTCCTCAACGCCCAGTTCGCCGAGGTGCCGCGCACCGAGTTCCGCAACTACCTGGCCTGGGCGGCCGAGACCAACGAGAACGTGGCCTTCTCCGAGACCGTCGAGCGGGTCGACTTCGACGGGGTCTTCCGCGTCACCACCGACCGCCGCCAGGTCACCGCCGACAACATCGCTGTGGGCGTCGGCACGGTCCCGTGGGTGCCCGACTACGCCGTCCCGCACCTGGGCGCCGGCCACCTGCACGTCAGCCAGTACCTGCGGCACGCGAAGGAGCTGGCGGGCAAGCGGGTCGCCGTCATCGGCGGCGGCCAGTCCGGGGCCGAGGCGTTCCTGGACCTGATCTCGCGGTCCGACGCCGAGCGCCCGGCCTGGGTCTCCTGGGTCTCCCGCCGCCGCAACTACTTCCCGATCGACGACTCGACGTTCACCAACGACTTCTACATGCCGGAGTACTCCGAGTACTTCTACCGGCTGTCCGAGTCCAAGCGGGCCGAGCTCAACTCGGCCCACCTGCTGAGCTCGGACGGGATCTCCGAGTCGACCCTCAGGGCGATCTACCAGGTGCTGTACCGGCTCCAGTTCATCGAGCGGGACGAGCACCGGTTCGGGCTGCTGCCCAACCGGAACGTGGTGTCCGCCGACCGCACCGCGAGCGGGGCGTTCGAGGTGATGCTGCGCCACAACGACGAGTCCGGCCAGAGCGAGTGCCTGCCGGTGGACGCGGTGGTGTGGGCGACCGGCTTCCGCCCCGCGCCGAAGACCTTCCTGGAGCCCCTGATGGGCCGCATCGAGACCGAGAACGGCGAGGTCAGGGTCAACGAGGACTTCGCGGTCAGCTGGGACGGCCCGCCGGACCGGAACATCTTCATGCAGAACGCGGTCCGCGGCCAGCGCGGCCTGCCCGACGTGAACCTGAGCCTGAACGCCTGGCGGGCCCAGCGCATCGTCAACTCCCTGCGCGGCAGCACCGCCCCCGAGCTGGCGATGTCGTTCATCGACTGGTCGGCCAAGAGCGGGCGGGGCACCCAGTGGACACGGTAGACCTCGCCGTCGTCGGCGGCGGAGTCATCGGCGCGCTCATCGCCCACGAGGCGGTCGCGGCCTTCCCCGGCCTGTCCGTCGCCGTCCTGGAACGCGGCCTGGTCGGCCAGGGCGCCTCCAGCCGCTCGGCCGGCGTCCACTTCCCGCGCGGTGCGACCGAGCGCGTCCGGTCCATGACCGAGCACTCCCACCGGGTCTGGGAGCGCCTGGCGGCCGAACTCGACCTGCCGATCCGGGAGGTGGCCGCGACGGTCGTCGCCACCGGCGCCGGCGACGCGGTCCCCACCAGCTACCTGCGGCTCGGCGGGGAGACCGCCCCGGCCGACCCGGCCCGCGGCTGGGCGGCTCCGGCCGGCGCCCGCGCCTGGACCCTGGACGGGTGCCACTACGCCGACGTCCAGGCCGTCACCGGCCGGGTCCTGGCCCGGCTGCGCGACCAGGTGGCCGTCCTGGAGGGAGCCGAGGTCACGGCGCTCGCCGCCGAGGACGGGCACCACAGGATCACCCTCGGCCAGGGGCAGGAACTGCTCGCCCGCCGGGTCGTGCTGGCCCCGGGCCCGTGGATCGCGCACCCCGCCTGGGCCGAGCTGCTCGCCCCGTTCGGCCTGCGCGTCAAGAAGGTCGTCGCCACCCACCTCGAATCGGCCCCGGCGCCGGACGCCCCGCTCGCGGTCTTCCACGACGAGGACGCCTTCCTGCTGCCCCTCCACGAGCGCGGCCACTACCTGTTCAGCTACACCTGCGACCGCTGGGACGTCGCCCCCGACGACCTCGAACCCGGGCTGGAGCGCTCCGACCTCGACGACGCCCGGGCCGTCCTGGGCCGCTTCGCGCCCGGGCTGGCGGCCCGGTGCACCTCGGGCCGGGTGTTCTGCGACGCGTACAGCCCGCGCCGCGAACCCGTCGTCGCCGAACTGCGGCCCGGCCTGGTCTTCGCCGGAGCCGCCGGCGGCTCCGGCTACCGCCTGGCCCCCGCCATCGCCGCCGAGACCGTCGCCGCCCTGGACCTCGCACCGGTCCGCACCCTCTCCCAGCCACCGCAGAGGCAGTCATGATCCTGAACCACTACAGCGAGTCCGAACTGACCGCGGCCTTCGGCATCGACATGTCCTCGGTCGAGGGCCTCGGGGTCGGCGCCGGCTGGGGCCGGGTCGCCCCCGGTGCCTCCACCCACACCGACCGGCACGACGAGACCGAGTTCTTCGTCATCGTCGCCGGTACGGGCGAGCTGACCGTCGACGGCCGCACCCATCGGGCCGGGCCCGGCACGGTGGTGCTGTTCGAGCCGTTCGAGTCCCACATCCTCGCCAACACCGGTGACACGGACCTGGTCTTCCTCACCCAGTACTGGCGCGACTCGGCCCGCGCCCGGGTCTCGGCGCAGTCGCGGGTCCGCCCGAACCTCACCGAGCGCCCGCAGTTCGTGTTCTCCACCCCGCCGACTCCCAACGGCGACCTCCACCTCGGCCACCTCTCCGGCCCCTACCTCGGCGCCGACGTCTACGTCCGCTACCAGCGCCTCAACGGCAACCGGGCCTGGCACCTGACCGGCAGCGACGACTTCCAGAGCTACGTCGAGGCCGTCGCGACCCGCGAGGGCACCACCGCGGCCGAGGTCGCCGCCCACTACTCGGCCGAGATCGCCGCGACGCTGAAGGCGATGGACATCGAGGTCCACCAGTACTCCGTCACCAACAAGGACGAGGGCTACGCCGAGGGCCTGCGGCGCTTCTTCTCCCGGCTGGTCGACTCCGGAAGCGTCGGCCCCAGGGCGACGCCCGCGCTCTTCGACGCCGAGACGGGCGCGTACCTCTACGAGGTCAACGTCGGCGGCGCCTGCCCCGGCTGCGCGCACGGCACCAGCGGCAACATCTGCGAGGAGTGCGGCGAGCCCAACCTGGTCGCGGACCTGGTCGACCCGGCCTCCCGGATCAGCGGCACCGCGCCGAAGCAGGACGAGGCCGAGCGCTACACGCTGCCGCTGCACGAGTTCGCCGACGCCGTCGCCGAGCACCACGGGCTCGGCCGCGTCCCGGCCCGCCTGCGCGAGCTGGCCCAGCGGGTCTTCGCCCGCGAGACGCTCGACCTGCCGGTCTCCCACCCCTCCGACTGGGGCGTGCGGCCCGCCGGCGACGCCCCGGACGGCCAGGTCATCTGGGTCTGGCCGGAGATGAGCTACGGCTTCCTCCACGGCATCGAGCGGCTCGGCGCCGGACTGGGGGAGGACTGGTCGCGCGAAGTGCCGTCCCCCGACTGGAAGATCGTGCACTTCTTCGGCTACGACAACAGCTTCTACCACTCCATCCTCTACCCGGTCCTGTACCGGCTGGCCTTCCCGGAGTGGAACCCCGACATCGACTACCACGTCAACGAGTTCTACCTGCTCGAAGGCCAGAAGTTCTCCACCAGCCGGCGGCACGCGATCTGGGGCAAGGAGATCCTCACCCCGGACACCGTCGACGCCGTCCGCTACTACCTCTCCGGGACCCGCCCCGAGGGCGAGCGCACGGACTTCCGCCGCGCCGAGTTCGACCGGGCCTGCGCCGACACCCTGGTCGGCCAGTGGCAGGAGTGGCTGACCGGCCTGGGCGAGCGCGTCGACGCCCGGTTCGACGGCGTCGTCCCCGACGCGGGCACCTGGACCGCCGAGCACACCGCCTTCCTGGCCCGGCTGTCGCTGCGGCTCGACGAGGCCACCGCCGCACTCAACCCCGAGGGGTTCTCGCTGCGGTCCGCCGCGGCCGTGCTCGACGGCATCGTCACCGACGTCCGGACCTTCTCCCGCCGGCAGTCCGCCCTGGCCGGGATCGACCGGTGGAGCTCCGAGGCCCGTACCGCCGTCGCCCTCGAACTGGCCGCGGCCCGCCTCCTCGCCACCGTCTCGGCCCCCCTGATGCCGCGCTTCTCGGCCGGACTGGCAGCCGCCCTCGGCATCCCGGCGGTCGAGACCTGGCCCGACACGGCCGACCTGGTCGAGCCCGGCAGCCGCTGCACCCTCTCGGGCACCCGCTTCTTCGGCACCGGCTGACCGCCCGAGGAGCCGACCGCCCGAGGAGTCGACCGCCCGAGGAGACCGTGCCCGGCACGGTGCGTGCCATGGCCCACCACATCGCAGCCGCGAAGGACCGGTAGCAGCAATGACCGAATCGATCATCAACCGCATCATCGCCACCAGGCCCTCGCACGACGGCGCCATCACCGTCACCGGCCTGGGCCACCGCACCACCATGCCGCTGGCCGAGTTCCACGACCGGGCCAGGGCCGTCGCCGGAGCCCTGCGCCGCCGGGGCGTCCGCGCGGGCGACCGGATCGGCATCCTCTCGGCCAACCGGCTGGAATGGGTGCTGCTCGACCTCGCCGCCCTCATGCTCAAGGCGCAGACCGCCGGGTTCGAGCCGGGCAAGTTCCGCCCCGACGCCGACCTGGTCGAGCGCTACGGCCTGGACCTGCTCTACACCGACGTCCCGCTGTCCGACGGCTCCCCAGCCGAGGCCGTGTCGATCGCGACCGTCGCCGGCCACGCCGAGGAGGCCGCCGGGGCCGTCGGGGCCGCCGGGGAACCGGCCCCGGAGCGGTGGGCCGCCACGGAGTGCACCACCGTCAAGTTCACCTCCGGCTCCACCGGCGCCCCCAAGGGACTCGAAGCCACCGCCGGCAGCATCGACTCCTCGCTGCGCGCCGTCCAGAGCCTGTTCGAACACCGCCCGGGTGACGACGTCCTGACGTTCCTTCCGCTCTCGCTCCTCCAGCAGCGCTACTGGCTCTACTCGGCGCTGTACTGGGGACACGACATCACCATCACGACCTACCAGTCCGTCTTCGCCGTGATGCCGACCGTGCGCCCCACGGTCGTCATGGGGGTCCCCGCCTTCTTCGACACCGCCAGGCGGCACCTCGAAAGCAGCATCGCCGACGGCGTCGAGCCGGCCAAGGCCGCCGCCGAGCTCTTCGGCGACCGCGTCCGCTACCTGTGGACCGGCTCGGCCCCCGCCGACCAGGCGACGCTCGGGTTCTACACCGGGCTCGGGCTCCCGATCTTCGAGGGCTACGGGCTCAACGAGACCTGCATCACCACCAAGAACCACCCCGGTGCCCACCGGGAGGGCAGCGTGGGCCGGGCGCTGCCCGGCAAGGAGATCGTCATCGACGAGGAGGGCGTCGTCTGCGTCCGCAGCGACCACCCGGTCAACACGGCCTACACGTACGCCGCTCCCGGTGACAGCGAGCGGATGTTCAGGCCCGGCGGCATCGTCCGCACCGGGGACCTCGGGCGCCTCGACGAGGACGGGTTCCTGTACATCCTCGGCCGCGCCGACGACGTCATCGTCCTCGACAACGGCAAGAAGGTCATCGTCAGGCCCGTCGAGACGCGCTTCCGGGACACCGGCGCGGTGGCCGAGTGCGTCCTGTACCACCCCAGCCCGGCCGGATTGGTCGCCGTCGTCTCCCCCCACCCCGGCCCGGTCGACACCGACGCGATCGCCCGGGCGCTCGCCCTGGTCAACGCCGCCTCCGAGCCCGACGAGCGGATCTCCCGGGTGATCGTCGCCGACGAGCCCTTCGCCGTCGACAACGGGCTCCTCACCTCCCAGTTCAAGCCGATCCGCAAGCGCATCGCCGACCGCCACCGCGACCGGATCGACGACCCGAAGGCAGGCATCCATGCCCACTGACCTCGACACCCTGGCCCGCGAACAGCTATCCCGGGTGCTGCGCGACCACCCCGATCCGACGGCCCTCGACCCGGCCGAGGACCTCGTCCACACGTACGGGATCACGTCCCTGAACAAGGTCCTGTTCCTGACCTCCCTGTGCCGGGCGGCCGACGTCGGTCTCGACAACTTCACCGAGGACGACCTCGCCGGCATGCGCACCCTCGGTAACGTCGTCGACGCCCTCCGGCGCCACGCCCCCCAGAACGGATGACTTCCTTGAACAGCACCACCTGGAGCCGGCAGGCCTCCGCGCTCCTCGAGAACGAGCACGTCGAACTCCACCCGATCTCGGAGGCCGACCGGGAGCCGCTGCGCAAGATCGCGTTCGACGACCGGATCTGGACGTACTTCGTCTCCCGGGTCGGGAACGACGTCGACTACGAGCGGTTCTTCGACGCCATGCTCGCCGACCAGGCCGCCGGCAGGCGCGCGGTCTACATCGTCGTCGACAAGTGCACCGGCCAGGTCGCCGGGAGCTCCAGCTACGGCAACCTCGCCGAGGCCGACGGGCGCCTGGAGATCGGCTGGTCCTGGCTCGGCGTCGACTTCCAGGGCAAGGGCGTCAACCGGTGGGTCAAGTACCTGCTGCTGCGGCACGCGTTCGACGTCCTGGGCGCCGAGCGCGTCGAGTTCAAGACCGACGTGCTCAACGTGCAGGCCCGCGCCGGACTGCGCAACATCGGCGCGTACGAGGAGGGCGTCATGCGCAGCTTCAACCCGATGCCCGAGGGCCGGCGGCGCGACGCCATCTACTACTCGGTGCTCCGCGCCGAGTGGCCCTCGGTCGGGGAGCAGCTCAGCCGGGCCGGCAAGGCCGTCAACCCGTGCGCGTGAACGGCGCGCCGCTGCTCGAACTGTCCGGCCCGCCGCACACCCGTGGGTTCGCCCACGGGCGCGCGCTGGCCGGACGGCTCCGCGGCTTCCTGGGCGACTCGCTCGCCCGCCTCGGCCACCTCAGCGACCGGCCGATGGACCTCGACGCGCTGCGGCCGTCCATCGCCGCCCACCGCGAGGTCGTGGCCACGACGCTGCCCGATCTCGCCGAGGAGGTCGACGGCCTCGCCGCCGGCGCGGGCATCGAGCGCGACGAGGCCTGGCTGCTGCAACTGCGTCGCGAACTCCTGGGCTACAGCCGGGTCACCGCCGGGGACTGCACCACCTACGCCTCGGTCCGCGGCGGGCCGGTGCTGGCCCAGACGGTCGACCTGAACGGGAACCTCGACGACCAGATCGCCGTCCTGGCGGTCTCGGGGCCGCGGCACCGCTCCCTGGTGCTCAGCTTCGCCGGGCTCCTGGGCTACCTCGGTGTCAACGACGCCGGGATCGCCGTCGGCCTCAACCTCGTCCTCGGCGGGGAGTGGGAGCCCGGAGTGCCGCCGTACCTGGCGATCCGTCACGTGCTGGACAGCGCCGACAGCGTCGACCACGCGGTCGAGCTGCTGTGCGGGCTCCCGCTGGCCAGTTCGCGCTCGTTCACGGTGTGCGGAGAGGAACGGGCCGTGTGCGTCGAGTCCCTGGGCCGGGAGCGCAGCGTCCTCGAAGACGCCGATCCGGCGCACACCAACCACTTCCTGGACGCGCGGTTCGCCGGACGGGACGAGATCAACGTCTTCGCCAAGAACTCGTCGCGGCGGCGCCTGGACGCCGTCCGGGAGGCCGGCATCCCGGCCGCGGGCGACACCGCGGGCCATCACCGGCTCCTCTCGACGCCACCGGTCCTGGTGCGCGACAACGGCGACATCCGGCGCGAGCGGACCGTCGCGGCGGTGGTCCTGCGCCCGGACCTGCGGGAGCTCCGGCTCTGGCCGGGCGATCCGTCCACGGTGGCGGAGCAGGTCCACTCCCTGCGGTGACGGCCGGCGTCCGGGCGACGGCACCGGACCCGGAGTAATCGGAGCGTGTAGCCGCGCGGCGGCGACGTCAGTGCGGTGCGTCCTGCGGAATGCGTTTGCCGCGGACGCGAGAGGTACGGCCGGGTACGTAGTTTCCCTGTGACGGATGGTCGGTTCGCAATGGAGGGAGTCGTGGTGGTGGGTCGGAGCATGTCGGCGAGGGGGGTGCGGTCATGATGCGGGTGGCGGTGGTCGGCGCGGCCGGCTACATCGGCGGGGAGCTGCTGCGGCTGTTGCTGGGACACCCCGGGGTCGAGCTGGTGGGCGCGGTCTCGTCCCGCTTCCCCGGCAAGCGGATCGACGGTGTGCACCCGAACCTGCGGTCCTCCACCGATCTGTCGTTCTGCGCGGCCGAGGAGGTCCCGGACTGCGACGCGGTGTTCCTGGCGCTGCCGCACCGGGTGGCGATGACCCAGGTCGAGCAGTGGACCCGGCGCTCCAAGGTCGTCGTCGACCTGACCGGGGACTTCCGGCTCGACGACACCGAGGTCTTCCGGCGCTACTACGGCGAGGAGCACCAGGCCCCGCACCTGCTGGGCGACTTCGTGCCCGGGCTGCCCGAGCTGTACCGCGAGGGCCTGCGCTCCGCGGACCTGATCAGCGTTCCCGGCTGCATGGCCACGGCCGGCGTGCTCGCCCTGTACCCCCTGGTGGCCCGCGGCCTGATCGACCTCGACCGGGGGGCCCAGTTCGACGCCCGCACCGGGTCCAGCGGCTCGGGCGCCACCGCCGGCCCGGCCAACCTGCACGCCGAACGCAGCGGTGCCATGCGGGTGTTCGCGCCGACCGGGCACCGGCACGAAGCCGAGATCTCCCGGCACCTCGGCCTGTCGGCCGCGATGACGGCCACCGGCGTCGAGGCGGTCCGCGGCGTCCAGACCATCTGCCACGCCACCCTGCGCCCCGGCGTGGACCTGAAGACCGTGCGCCGGGCCTACCGCGAGCAGTACGCCGGGGAGCCCTTCGTCCGCATCGTCGCGCACCAGCGCGGCATCTTCCGCTACCCGGACCCGAAGATCCTGCTGGGGTCCAACTTCTGCGACGTGGGCTACGCCCTCGACGAGGACACCGGCCGGCTGACCACCATCGCCGCGCTGGACAACCTGGTCAAGGGCGGCTCCGGCAACGCCCTTCAGTGTTTCAACATCCGCATGGGACTACCCGAGAACCTCGGCCTGACCTTCCCCGGCCTCCACCCCCTGTAACCCCGGCCAACCGGAGCGACCGTGACCACCAAACCGCTGACCGTCGTCAAATGCGGCGGCAACCCGGCCGTGGACGCCGCGGGCATCTGCGCCGACATCGCCGGCCTCGTCCACGAGGGCCACTCGATCCTCCTCGTCCACGGCGGCTCGGGCGAGATCGGCCGCCTCGCCGGCCGACTCGGCGTCGCCCAACGCACCCTCGTCGCGCCGGACAACGTGTCCGCGCGCTACACCGACCCGGACACCCTCGAAGTGGTCGTCCTCGCCCTGGCGGGCTCGGTCAAGCCCGGACTCGTGGCGGAGCTCTCCCGCCACAAGGTGCCCGCGGTCGGCCTCACCGGCATGGACGGCGGGATGCTCCGCGCCCGCCGGAAGTCCGCCGTCCGCGCCGTCGTCGACGGCCGCACCGTGCTGATCCGCGACAACCACAGCGGCCGGATCGACACGGTCGACACCACGCTCCCCGAGACCCTCCTGCGGGCCGGCTTCGTCCCGGTGCTCTCACCGCCCGCCATCGACGAGAACGACCGGCCCGTCAACGTCGACGCCGACCGCGCCGCGGCGGCCCTGGCCGCCGCCCTCGGCGCGGAGCGGCTCCTGCTGCTCACCGGCGCCCCCGGGGTCCTCGCCGACTCCGGCGACCCGGCCAGCCTGCGGAGCACCCTCGGGATATCCCCGGCGGGCCCGCCCGACCCGTCCGCCACCGGCGGCATGGCGCTCAAGCTCATCGCCGCGCGCGAAGCGCTCGCCGGCGGCGTCGCCACCGTGCGCATCGCGGACGGACGCACCCCCGAACCCGTCAGCCGGGCACTCGCGGGGGCCGGCACCACGGTGCACATCTCCCACGCGGGGACGCCGACCCACAGCTCTCGTGAAAGGGAGATCCGCACATGAGCGAACCGAACGGCACGCCCGCCGAGTGGCAGGGCGGCACGGTCTGGCTGACCGGGCTGCCCAGCGCGGGCAAGACCACCATCGCGACGGGCCTCGCCGGGCGACTGCGCTCCGAGGGGCACCGGGTCCAGGTGCTCGACGGCGACGAGGTCCGCGCCGCCCTCTCCGCCGAGCTGGGCTTCTCGAAGGAGGACCGGGACGTCAACGTGCGGCGGATCGGCTACGTGGCGGCCCTGCTCGCCGAGCACGGCGTCACCGTGCTGGTGCCGGTCATCGCCCCGTACGCGCAGTCCCGCGCGGCGGTCCGCGAGCTGCACGCGGCGCGCGGCGCGCGCTACGCCGAGGTGCACGTGGCGACCCCGCTGGAGGTCTGCGCCGACCGGGACGTCAAGAGCCTCTACGCCAGGCAGGCGGCGGGCGAACTCAGCGGTCTCACCGGCGCGGACGACCCCTACGAGGTGCCGGTCGACCCCGATCTGCGTGTCCACACCCAGGACCAGACCGTCGACGAGTCGGTCCGGCAGGTGCGTGCGCTGCTCACCGCCCGGGGCCTGTCGTGACGGCCCCCGCGCGGCCGGTGGCCGCCGACCGCCCCGGAGACCACGGCCCGCTGCCGGACCCGGCGCCCCCGCTGACGCACCTGGAGGTGCTGGAGGCCGAGGCGGCGCACATCTTCCGCGAGGTGGCGGGGGAGTTCGACCGGTCGACGCTGCTGTTCTCCGGCGGCAAGGACTCGATCGTCATGCTGCACGTGGCGCTCAAGGCGTTCGCCCCGGCCCCGCTGCCGTTCTCCCTGCTGCACGTGGACACCGGCCACAACTTCCCCGAGGTGCTCGCCTACCGCGACCGGATCGTCGGGAAGCACGGCCTGCGGCTCGACGTGGCGTCCGTGCAGGACTACATCGACGCCGGGACGCTGCGCGAGCGGCCGGACGGCACCCGCAACCCGCTCCAGACCGTTCCGCTGCTGGACGCCATCCGGGACGGCCGCTACGGCGCGGTCTTCGGCGGCGGCCGGCGCGACGAGGAGAAGGCGCGCGCCAAGGAGCGGGTGTTCAGCCTGCGGGACGAGTTCGGCGCCTGGGAGCCGCGCAGGCAGCGGCCAGAGCTGTGGCAGCTCTACAACGGCCAGCACCAGGCCGGTGAGCACTTCCGGGTCTTCCCGCTGTCCAACTGGACCGAACTGGACGTCTGGCAGTACATCGAGCACGAGGGCATCGAGCTGCCGGAGATCTACTTCGCGCACTGGCGCAAGGTGTTCCGGCGCGACGGCATGTGGCTGGCGCCCGGCGACTGGGGCGGCCCCAGGGACGGCGAGTCCGTGGTCGACCGTCAGGTCAGGTACCGCACGGTCGGCGACATGTCCTGCACCGGCGCGGTCGACTCGTCCGCCTCGACGGTGGGCGAGGTGATCGCGGAGATCGCCGCGAGCCGGGTGACCGAGCGCGGTGCGAGCAGGGCCGACGACCGGTTGTCCGAGGCAGCCATGGAGGACCGCAAGCGAGAAGGGTACTTCTAGACATGTCAACGGGCGTCGCGGAAGCGGCAGATCAGACGCGCTCCACCGGCCGGCCCTCGGGCGGCCTGCTGAGGCTGGCCACCTGCGGGTCGGTCGACGACGGCAAGTCGACCCTGGTGGGACGGCTGCTCTACGACACCAAGTCGGTCCTCGCCGACCAGGCGCTGGCCATCGAGGAGGTGTCCCGCAGGCGCGGGCAGGACAGCCCCGACCTGGCCCTGCTCACCGACGGCCTGCGGGCGGAGCGGGAACAGGGCATCACCATCGACGTGGCCTACCGCTACTTCGCGACGCCCGCGCGGCGGTTCATCCTCGCGGACACCCCGGGGCACGTGCAGTACACGCGCAACATGGTGACCGGCGCCTCCACCGCCGACCTGGCGGTGATCCTGGTCGACGCGCGCAACGGCGTGGTCGCCCAGACCATGCGGCACGGCGCGATCGCGGCCCTGCTGCGGGTGCCGCACATCGTGCTGGCGGTCAACAAGATGGACGCGGTCGACTTCCGGGAGTCCGTCTTCACCGGGATCGTGGACGAGTTCGGCCGCCGGGCCCGCGAGTTGGGCATCACCGACGTCACCGCCATCCCGATGTCCGCGCTGACCGGCGACAACGTGGTCGAACCGTCGACCAGGATGGACTGGTACGGCGGCGAGACCCTGCTGTCCCACCTGGAGGGCGTGCCGCTCGGAGCGGAGCCGGCCGGCCGGCCGCTGCGGCTGCCGGTGCAGTACGTGGTCCGGCACCCCTCGGGCGACCGGGTGGAGCGCTGGCTGGCCGGTCAGCTCGCCTCCGGGCAGCTCAGGGTGGGCGACCCGGTGGCCGTCCAGCCGTCCGGGGAGACCAGTACGGTGGCCGGCCTCACCGTGCTCGGCAAGGAGGCCGACCGGGTGTGGGCGCCGCAGTCGGTGGCCGTCCGGCTCGCCGACGACGTCGACATCTCCCGGGGCGACATGCTGGCCGCGGGCCCGGCCCCCCGGATCCTGCGGAACATCACCGCGAACCTGTGCCACCTGCACGAGCGCCCGCTGCGCGAGCGGCAGCGCGTCCTGCTCAAGCACACCACCAGGACGGTCCCCGCGGTGGTGGAGCGGATCGACCACCGCATCGACGTCACCGACGCCCGGCGGCTGCCCTGCGAGGACGGACTCTCCGTCAACGACATCGGCGGCGTGCGGATCCGCACCGCCGAGCCGCTCGCCGTCGACGACTACCGGGAGAACCGGCGGACCGGCTCGTTCCTGCTCATCGACCCGCAGGACGGGGCGACGCTCGCCGCCGGGATGATCGAGGCGGCGGAGCGGTAGCCCCGGTCCGCTTCGCCGTCTGCCGCCCGGGTCCCGTGTCCGTACGGGGCCCGGGCGGCCGGATGCCTTGGGCCGGTGCCGGACTCAGCCGACGGTGACGGTCAGCAGGCCGTCGGGCCCGGCGGTGACGGTGACGGCGGCGAGGGTGCCGGCCTGGGCGTCCGGCCGGTGGGGGAGGGCGCGCGGGCCGACGCCGACGACCCGGACGCCGGCGGCCCTGGCGGCGGCGATGCCGGCGCCGGAGTCCTCGAAGGCGAGGCAGTCGGCGGGGGCGAAGCCGAGGGCGGCGGCGCCCTTGAGGAAGCCCTCGGGATCGGGCTTGCTGGCGCCGACGGACTCGGCGGTGACCAGGACGGGCGGCAGCGGCAGGCCGGCGGCGGCCATCCTGACCCGGGCGAGCGGCTGGTCGGCGGAGGTGACCAGGGCGTGCGGGAGGCCGGCCAGCGAGGCGAGGAAGGCGGGCGCACCGGGCACCGGGACGACGCCCTCGGTGTCGGCGCGCTCCTCGGCGAGCATCAGCTCGTTGTCGGCCAGGTTGGCCTCGGCCGGGCGCTCGGGCAGCAGCACGGCCATGGTCGCGTGGCCCTGGCGGCCGTGGGCGACGGCGAGCACCTCGGCGGGGTCCAGGCCGTGCCGCTCGGCCCAGCGGCTCCAGCAGCGCTCGACCACGGCATCGGAGTCGACCAGGGTTCCGTCCATGTCCAGGAGGACGGCGCGGGCGGTCAGCCGGACGGGGGCAGCGGACATGGGACGGCTCCTCGGGGAGAATGGCTGCGGGAGAGCCGGAAACGGAAGCTCTTTGTTTCCCGATGATACAAAAGTTCAGCCGAGCAGGTGGATGTTGACCGCCCGGGCCTCCCCGGCCAGCTCCGGCAGCTCCACCACCTCGACCCCGGCGGCCTCCAGCAGCGCGGTGCCCTGGCAGTCGGTGACGAACAGGTCGGGCTCCCGCCAGGCGACCACCACCCGCGGCACGCCCGCCGCGACGAGCAGCCGGGCGCACGGCACCGGCCGCGAGGCGCGCTGCCCGCAGGGCTCCAGCGAGCTGTAGACGGTCGCCCCGCGCAGCCGCGGGTCGCCCGCGGGCAGCTTGGCCAGGGCCGCCTCCTCGGCGTGGTCGTGCGGGTCCGTCTCCCGGCTGTACCCCTCCGTCAGCACCGTGCCGTCGGCGCCGACGACCACCGCGCCGACCGAGAAGGCCGTCCCGGACGGCGGGCAGCGGCGGGAGAGTTCGACGGCCCGGCGCAGGTGGGCGAGGTCGGTGGACGCGGGCTCGGTCACGGCGCGGGCTCCTTCGGGGCGTACCTGAGCAGGACGACGTCGCCCACCGTACGTGCCCCCAGCAGCCGCATCCGCCGGGCCGGGCCGCCAGGGAACGCGGCCGGGCGGACGAACCGGGGAGCCTCGGCCTGGCCGACCAGCAGCGGGGCGACGGCGAGCTGGAGCTCGTCCGCCAGGCCCTGGGCCAGGAACTGGGTGTGCACGCCCCCGCCGCCCTCGACCATCAGCCGGCGCACCCCGCGCGCGCCCAGGTCGTCCAGCACCGCGCCGAGGTCCACCGCGCCGCCGAGCGCGACCACCTCGGCCAGTCCGTCCAGCCGGGGGCGCAGCGCCGCGGCCCCGGCGTCCGTGGTGTAGGCGAGCTTGGCGCCGCCGGTGTGCCAGAACCGCAGGCCGCCGTCGAGTGAGCCGCTGGCGCTGAGCGTCACCTTCAGCGGGTGCTCGGGCCGGCCGGCCGCCAGCCGGGCGGCCCGGCGCCCGGGGTCGGCGACCAGCAGCCGGGGGTTGTCGGCGCGCAGGGTGTTGCCGCCGACCAGGATCGCGTCGGCGGCCGCGCGCTCCTCGTCCACCCGGTCGAAGTCGGCGGCGCCGGAGAGCAGCAGCCGGTCGGGGGAGGCGTCGTCGAGGTGGCCGTCGAGCGAGACGGCGGCGCTCAGCAGGACGAAGGGGCGCTGGCCGGGCATGGGCGGGACCGTTCTGTCGGGGGCGCCTCCACGGTACGGCCGGCCGGTCCCGCCCCGGCGCCCAGCGTTCGACATCTGAGACAGATCTTCTCGGGATGCGGGACGGGGAGTAGCGTCGAGGGCGTCGCGGAACATCGGAGCCGACCACGCCCAGGGGGACCTCATGACCGGACCGCAGCCCGCCGCCGTCTACACCCACGGCCACCAGGAGGCCGTGCTGCGCTCGCACCGCTCCCGCACCGCCGCCGACTCGGCCGGCTACCTGCTGCCCGGACTGCGGCCCGGGCAGTCCCTGCTGGACGTCGGCTGCGGGCCGGGCACGATCACCGCGGACCTGGCCGGGCTGGTCGGCCCCCAGGGGCGGGTGGTGGCGGTGGACACCTCCGCCGAGGTGCTGGAGCAGGCCGCCGGGTACGTCGCCGGGCGGGGCCTGTCCAACGTCGTCTTCGAGCGCGCCGACGTGCACCGGCTGCCGTACCGGGACGGCGAGTTCGACGTCGTGCACGCCCACCAGGTGCTACAGCACGTGGCCGACCCGGTGGCCGCGCTGCGCGAGCTGCGGCGGGTGACGGCGCCGGGCGGGGTGGTCGCGGCCCGGGACGTCGACTACGCCTCGATGACCTGGTTCCCCGAGGTGCCCGCGCTGGACCGGTGGCTGGAGCTGTACCGGCGGACCGCCCGCGCCAACGGCGGCGAGCCGGACGCCGGCCGGCGGCTGCTGTCCTGGGCCAGGGCGGCCGGCTTCACCGAGGTCACCGCGAGCGCCACCACCTGGACGTACGCGACGCCCGGGCAGCGCGCCTGGTGGGGCGGGATGTGGGCGGACCGGGTCACCGGCACCGCGCTGGGCCGGACGGCGGTCGAGCGGGGCTTCGCGGAGCCGGACGAGCTGGACCGGATCGCGGCCGGCTGGCGGGAGTGGAGCGACGCCGGGGACGGCTGGTTCTCGATGCTGCACGGGGAGGTCCTGGCCCGGGGCTGAGCGGGCGGACGGCGGGCCGGGGAGGACGGGCAGGCGTTCGGAAAGATCGGGTAAAGTCGCGCGACCGTTCAGATCGGGCCCGTTCGGGTCCGAGCCATGGTGCCGAGTGCCGAGCCGAGTGCCCGCCGCGGCGGGTTGGGGGAGTCCACGTGTCCAAGCCTGAGTCCGGGCCGCCCGTCCCGGGGCCGGAGTCGCCCGCGGCCGCGGGGGCCGGTACGGACGCGGACCCGGCGGCTCCGGCGGCGGAGGCTGTCGAGGCGACGGTTGCCGAGACGGTGGCGGAGGATCCGGCGGCTGGCCAGGACCCGCGGGTGGACTTCCGCAAGCACACCGCCGCCCCGGACGCCGTCACCCCCGCCGTCACCCCCGACGACACCGCCGAGCCGGCCGAGCCCGAAGCCCCCGCCGACCCCTGGGCCGCGCCCGACGTCACCGCGGGCCCGCTCGCGAGCCCGGCCCCGCGGGCCGTCCCGCCGTCGGCCGCCCCGCCCCAGCCGCCGTACCCGCTGCCCGCCGGCGGCTGGGCCTCCGTCACCCCGGCCGAACGGTCGGGCCTCCAGCCAGGCCACCCGTACGCCGTGGCCCCGGGCCAGGCCCCCGCCGTTCCCGGGTTCGCCCCCGGCTTCGTCCCCGGGCCCGCCCCGACCAACGGCTTCGCCGTCGGCTCCCTGGTCACCGGCCTGCTCCTGGTGGCCCCGGTGGCCCTGGTGTTCGGCATCCTCGCGCTGGTCCAGATCAACCGCCGCAAGGAGCGCGGCTCCGGGATGGCGGTGACCGGCCTGGTGCTCGGCACGATCGGCACGGTGCTGCTGGCCCTCCTCCTCGGTGCGGCGGACTTCGGCTCGGCGCGGGCCGGCCGCTTCGGCCAGGCCCAGAAGCCGCCGGGCTCGGTGCACTGGTCCGACCTCAAGACCGGCGACTGCTACGACTCCCCCGGGGGCGCCCCTGCGCCGGGCGGGGACGGCGACGAGACGGTGTCCTGGGTGCACCGGGTGCCCTGCGCCGAGCCGCACAACGGCGAGGTGGCCGGCACCGTCGAGATCCCCGGCGGCGACGGCCCGTACCCGGGCGAGAGCGAGGCCAGGGAGTCGGCCGCCCGGCTGTGCCGCAAGGTGCTGGACGAGTACGCGCTGGACCAGTGGGCCCTGCCGGACGGCATGGACGACGTCTACCTGTACCCGACCGCGCAGAACTGGAAGTCCGGCGAGCGGTACGTCACCTGCGGCTTCGAGGACTACGAGGACCGGCACCGGGGGACGGTCCGCACCGACCGGAACAGCCTGACCGCCCCCCAGCTGGCCTACCTGGAGGCCGTCCGGGGCTTCAACGACGTCTACCTGGACCAGCCGGGCCGGGACGTCTCGGTCGCCGGGCCGGAGCACCGGGCGTGGGCCCGGCGGATGGCCGTCGCCTCCAGGACCGAGGCGGCGGTGCTGGGCAACCCCGGGGCGCCCTGGCCGGCCGACGTCCGGCCGGGCATCGTCAAGCTGGTCGACGCCCAGTCGCAGGCGGCCGCCGCCTGGGACGCCGCGGCCTCCGGCGACGACGTGGCCGGTGACGTCCGCCGGGCCAGGGCCCTGGTCGCCAAGACCGCGCCGATCACCCTGGAGATCCGCCGCGGGCTGAGCCTGTCCACCGGCGAGCAGGCGCCCGACCTGCGGGTCTGAGCGCCCGCGCGAGCGGTGCCCGGGCGTCGACCCGCCGCAGCGGGCCGGCGGGCCCGCCACGGAGCCGTACGGCCCGCGGCGGCCCCCGGTACCCTCCCGGCATGGACACCTACCGGGTGATGCGGCAGGACGACAACGGCAACCGCTTCCTGGTCGCCGGAGGCCTCGACCCGGCCGAAGCGCGGCGGCTGGCCACCGACTTCGAGTCCCGCGGCCACAAGCAGCTGTACTGGGTCGAGGCGGACGGGGAGGCCGGGCCGGAACCGGCGGATCGGACCGTCCGGAACGCCTGAGCCGCCAGGGCCCGCCGGCGACAGCCCGTAGGGTCGGCCCCATGGACGCGACCCACGCCACCCACCCCACCCACCCCGCACCCGGCACCCCCGGCACCCCCCGGATCGTCGTCGGCGGCGCGCTGGTCCGCGGCGGCCGGGTGCTGGCCGCCCGGCGCAACGCGCCCGAGGCGGTGGCCGGGCGGTGGGAGTTCCCCGGCGGGAAGGCCGAGCCCGGTGAGACCGAGGCGCAGGCGCTGGAGCGGGAGCTGCTGGAGGAGCTCGGCGTCCGGGCGCGCGCGCTGACCCGGCTGCCCGGCGCGTGGGCCGTGCGCCCCGGCCTGGAGCTGCACTTCTGGGCCGCCGAACTGCTGGCCGGCGAGCCGCGCGCACTCCAGGACCACGACGCGCTGCGCTGGCTGGGCCCGGACGAACTGGACGCCGTGGACTGGATCGACCACGACCGTGACGTGCTGCCGCACGTCGCCCGGCTGCTCGCGGAGGGCGGGGCGGCGGCCGCGGACGGCGCACCCGCGGGTGACGACGCGCAGTCCGCCGGGTAGGTCAATCGGACAAGACGACCCAGCCTCCGGGATAGCCTGGGAACTGCTGGGTATGTCACTTTTCGGCACTATTCGTCACCATCGGTGAGCCGCCCCCAGCCGGCGACGCCGATCCCGACCAGAGCCGGAGGCCACGTCGGTGTCGAGTACCGGGAAGGGTGGCGGGGGAGAGCGGCGGGCAGGCTCCGCGGGGAGCGCCGCCGCCCGCGCCCGACTGCGCCGCGTCGCCCGTCCGGCCGCCCCCCAGCCGCCCTCCGGCCGCCGCGGCGGCGCTGTCGAGGCCCCCGACGCCGCGCGGCCCGCCCAGCCGGCGCCGACCCTGGCGGTGTCCGGGGCCGGCACCGCGCCCGGCCTGCGCAGCCGTCCCGGACGGCCGTTCCCCGGCGGTCCCGCCGAGAGCCAGGCGGGCCCCGGATCGCCCGCCGAGGGCAGCCTGCTGGACATGCTCAAGGTCGCCATCGCGATCCTGGACACCGCGGGCCGGGTGGTGCTCTGGAGCCCGGCCGCCGAGGAACTGCTCGGCTGGCCGAACGAACTGCTGGTCGGCCGCCGGATCGAGGAGCTGATCCCCGAACCCACGCAGGTCGCCCGGATCCGGGCCGCGATCCAGGACACCCTGCGGCACGGCCGCTGGGCCGGCTACGCCGAACTGCGCGACCGGGACGGCGCGCCGGTCGCCGTGGACGCCAGGATCTCCCTCCTGGTGGACGGCGACGGCACCCCGTTCCTCCAGGTCAACATGGCCGAGGCGACCGCCGTCCGGGCCGTCGAGCGGGACCTCGCGGTGCGTGACGCGCTGTTCGAGCAGTCCCCGCTGGGCATCGCCATCATGGACACCGACCTGCGCTACACCGCCGTCAACCAGACCCTCGCCGAGATGAACGGCGTCGCCCTGGAGGACCACGTCGGCCGCACCACCGGCGAGACCCTGCCGGAGCGGGCCGCCGACGAGATCACCGCCATCCAGCGCCAGGTGCTGGCCACCGGCGAGCCGGTCATCGACGTCACCCTGGCCTCCCCGGTCACCACCAGGGCCGGCTACCGCTCGATCTCCTACAGCCGGATGACCGACCGCTCCGGCCGGGTGCTCGGCATCTCCGGCACCGTGATGGACGTGACCGAGCGTTACCGGGCGGTCGCCAAGGTCGAGCACGCCCGGCGCCGGCTCTCGTTGCTCAACGAGTTCGGCTCCCGGGTCGGCGATCTGCTGGACGCCTCCAGGATCGCCCAGGAGCTGGCCGGCTCGGTCGTCCCCAGGCTGACCGACCACTCGGCGGTGGTCCTGCTCCAGGCCGTCGCGCACGGTGACGACCTGCCCCGGCACGGCCACGACCGGCGCACCTCGCTGCTCCAGCTCGGCACCGCCTCCGTCCAGGACGGCCCCGAGGTGGACGTGATGCTGCGCCGCGGCGCCAGGATCACCTTCGCCGAGGACTCCACCTGCGGCCGGGTGCTGCGCACCGGAGTGCCCGAGCTGCTGTCCGGCGCCGACCGGCTGGAGGACGTCACCTACCCCGGCGATCCGAAGATGCAGGCCGCCAGGGACCTCGGCGTGCACTCGATGCTGGTCGTGCCGCTGCGCGCCCGCGGCATCGTGATCGGCCTGCTGCTGGTCAGCCGGGCCGGCTACCGCGAGGGCTTCGACCGGGACGACCTGGCCTTCACCGTCGAGCTGGCCGACCGGGCCGGCAGCTCGCTGGACAACGCCCGCCTCTACGCCCGCGAGCGCACCGCCGCGCTCACCCTCCAGCGCACCCTGCTCCCGCAGCAGGTCCCGCAGCCCACCGGCGTCGAGGTCGCCTACCGGTACGTCCCCGGCAGCAGCGGCACCGAGGTCGGCGGCGACTGGTTCGACGTCATCCCGCTGCCCGGCGACCGCACCGCGCTGGTGGTCGGCGACGTGATGGGCCACGGCCTGCGGGCCGCCGCCACCATGGGACGGCTGCGCACCGCCGTCCGGGTGCTGGCCGCCCTCGACCTGCCGCCGGACGTCCTGCTGCGGCACGTCCACGAGCTGGCCGACGACCTCGCCCAGGGCCCGGACGAGGCGCTGCTGGCCACCTGCATCTACGCGGTCTTCGACCCGGCGACGGCCCGGCTCACCGTCGCCAAGGCCGGGCACATCCCGCCGGTGCTGGTGGTGCCCGGCCCGGACGGCGCGGAGCCGACCCGCACCGGCGGTCCGCTGCCCGGCGGCACCGGCCGCATCCTGGACCTGCCCTCCGGCGCCCCGCTCGGCGTGGGCGGAGTCCCGTTCGAGTCGGTCGAACTGAAGATCCCCGAGGGCAGCCTGCTGGCGCTGTGCACCGACGGCCTGGTCGAGTCCCGCGACAAGGACCTGGACGTCGGCCTCGGCCGGCTGGTCACCGTGCTCCAGGACTCCCACGCCTCCATCCAGGCCGCCTGCGAGGCGGTGCTGGACACCATGGAGCAGGGCCGGGAGCCGGACGACGTGGCGCTGCTGCTGGCCCGGCTCGGCCACGGCCAGGCCGGCACCCCGACGGCCGGCTGGACCCTGCCCGCCGAGCCCACCGCCGTCTCCCGGGCCCGCCGGCTGGTCCGCGCCGCGCTCGCCGAGTGGGGCGTCGAGGGGCTCACCGACACCGCCGAGCTGCTGGTCAGCGAGCTGGTCACGAACGCCGTCCGGTACGCCAGCGCTCCCATCGGGGTACGGCTGACGCTCGGTGAGACGCTGCTGGTCGAGATCTCCGACCCGCTGCCCGACCCGCCCAGGGAGCGGCACGCGGCCGAGGCCGACGAGGGCGGGCGCGGTCTGGAACTGGTCCACCGGCTGGCCCTGCGCTGGGGCGCCAGGGCCGAGGGCATCGGCAAGGTGGTCTGGTTCGAGCAGGCACTACCGGGTAATGAGCCCGACGGATCGTGATCGGAACGAACGTCGGGAGAGCCGTGCCGCACATGCCGTCGGGAGCCCAGGGGGAGCGCGCGACTCGGAAGGGGGCGCGAGCGTGGCATTGTGGTTGCGCGGGCGGTAGGACAAAAACCTTCGCCCGATCTGATGTTGTGATGTTGAGGGCGTGTGAACGTACCCCTCGATGATGAATACTCGGTCTTCTCGACATCCGGACGGTCGCGGGTTGGAGGGGTCGGTCCGTTGAACAGCACTCCGGCGCGGAGCGCGCAGAGCAGCAGCGGTCATGCCGCCGTGCCCGGACAGGCCGGTGCCTCGCACCTGCCCGTACCGGGCGGCCGGGCCACCAGCCGCGGCCACCATCCGGTACCGGAGGACCGGTCGCGGGGCGCCGGTGACCCCGGATCGATCTACGACTACATCCGGGTCGCCACCTTCGCGATCGGCCCCGACGGGCGGATCAGCCAGTGGAGCGAGCGCGCCGCCGAGTTCTTCGGCGTCCCGGCCGCCGAGGCCGTCGGCGCCGACCCGATCACCACCTTCGTCCCCCGCGAGCTCTGGCAGCGCGGCCGCGCCCGGCTGGAGCGCACCCTGGCGGGGGAGGAGTGGGTCGGCACCACCCCGTACCAGGACGCCGCCGGCGGCGAGGGCCTCGCCGAGCTCTACCTGATGCCCGACAGCGCCCTGCCCACCGCGGGCGCCACCTGCCTGGCCGTCGACCTCGGACGGCTGCGCCGGATCGAGACCGACCTGGCCGCCTCCGAGGCCGTCTTCGGGCAGACGCCCACCGGTTTCGTGCTGTTCGACGGCCGGCTGCGGCTGCAGCGGGTCAACGACGCCTTCGCCTCCGGGATGGGCCTGGTCCCCACCGACCTGGAGGGCCTCACCCCGCACGACCTCTTCCCGCCGTCCGAGGCCGACCGGCTCACCGCCGCCCTGCGCAAGGTCCTGGCCACCGGCGAGCCCGTCTTCGACCTGCGCTTCCACGGCGCCGTCCCGACCCGCGAGGGCAACCGGCTCTGGGCCGTCTCGCTGTATCGCCTGAACGGCACCGCGGGGCAGACCGTCGGCGTGGCCGGACAGGTGACCGACGTCACCAGCCGGCACGTCGCCGAGCGCGAGGCCGACGGCGTGCGCCGCAACCTGGCGCTGCTCAACGAGGCCAGCGCCCACATCGGCTCCACGCTCGACCTGGAGACCACCGCCAAGGAACTCCTGGACGTCGTCGTCCCGCCGTTCTGCGACCTCGCCACCGTCGACCTCTACACCGCGCTGCTCTCCGGCGAGACCGTCCCCAGCGCCGGCCGGCTCGGCGACACCGTGCTCACCGACGGCAGCGGCGAACTGCGCCGGGTCGCCGTCTCCAGCGTGGTCGGCGGCGCCTCCTCGGTGCTCGGCTCGGTCACCGCCCTGCCGATCGCCGAGGCCGGCGGCACCCTCTGTTATCCGCGCCGCTCCCCGCACGCCCGGGCCCTGCGCACCGGCCGCAGCGTCATCCCCGAGCCCGGGCCCGACCCGCTGCTGCGCTCCACGCTGATAGTCCCGCTGGTCGCCCGCGACCAGGTGCTCGGCCTCGTCCAGCTCTCCCGGGCGATCGGCAGCGAGCCCTTCGACGCCCGCGACGTCGCGATCGCCGAGGAACTGGTCGCCCGCGCCGCCGTCTGCATCGACAACGCCCGGCTCTACCGGCGCGAGCACGAGCGGGCGCTGATCCTCCAGCGCAGCCTGCTGCCCCCGGGCAACCCGGCCGCCAGCGGCCTGGAGATCGCCTGCCGCTACCTGCCCAGCAACAACAACACCGAGGTCGGCGGCGACTGGTTCGACGTCATCCCGCTGCCCGGCAACCGCACCGCGCTGGTCATCGGCGACGTGATGGGCCGCGGTCTGCGCGCCGCCGTCGCCATGGGCCAGCTGCGCACCGCCGTCCGCACCCTGGCGATGCTCGACCTGGACCCGGCCGAGGTGCTCACCGCGCTGGACGAGATCGCCCGCGGCCTCGGCGACGACTCGGTGCCGGCCGGCCCGCCCACCCAGTACGGGCGGCTCACCTCGACGGCCGACGAGGAGGCCCGCGAGGTTTACCTGGCGACCTGCGTCTACGCGGTCTTCGACGCCGTCACCCGCCGCTGCGTCTTCGCCAACGCGGGCCACCTGCCGCCCGTCCTGCTCAGCCCCGGCGACAGCGCCCGGATGCTCGACGTACCGCCCGGCCTGCCGCTCGGCGTCGGCGGCGAGCCCTTCGAGGAGGTCGAGCTGACCCTCCCGGACGGCGCCGTGCTCGCGCTCTACACCGACGGCCTGGTGGAGAGCCGCAAGCACCAGCTGGACGAGGGCCTGCGGGCCTTCCGCTCCGCGCTCTCCGGTGAGGGCAAGGGGCTGGAGGAGCTCTGCGACCACGTGCTCGGCGAGCTCAACCCGCACCACGGCGAGGACGACATCGCCCTGCTGATGGCCAAGGTGCACGCCTTCCCCGAGGACGCCGTCGGCAACTGGTTCCTGCCGCCCGAGCCCACCTCCGTGGCCAAGGCCCGCGAGCTGGCGTGCAGCTGGCTGCTCTCCAGGGGGCTGGAGGAACTGGTCGACACCACCGAGCTGCTGGTCAGCGAGCTGGTCACGAACGCGCTCAAGCACGGGCGGGGCGAGATCCGGCTGCGGCTGCTGCGCGAGCGCAGCCTGGTCTGCGAGGTCTGGGACGACGGCTACGCCCAGCCCAGGCAGCGGCGTGCCCAGGAGACCGACGAGGGCGGGCGCGGCCTGCAACTGGTCAGCCTGCTGGCCGAGCGCTGGGGCAGTCGGCGCACGCCGAAGGGCAAGATCGTCTGGTTCGAGCTGGGGCTGTAGCCGTCCGGAGCGGTGGGCCGGACGGGTGCTGTCGCCCGGCCGCCCGCCGTGTCGGCGCGGGCCGGGCACCGGGCGCGGCGTTCGATGGCCGCCATGCGCGTCCGCCAGCTCACCGCCGCAGCCGCCGCGCTGCTGCTCGCCGCCGGCCCCGCCGGCTGCTCCGCCGACCGGGGCCCCGCCCGTACCCCGGCCCCCGCGCCCGTCCCGGCCGAGCCCACCGCCACCACCGGGGACGTCCGGCCCGCCGACCGCACCGCCGTCCGGGACGGCGGCACGCTGCGCTGGGCCCTGGACGGCGTCCCGGCCACGCTGAACGTCTACCAGGGCGCGGCGAGCGCCGACTCGGCGCTGCTCGCCCATGCGCTCTACCCCTCGCTGTTCCGGCCCGACGGGCACGGCCGGCTGGCCCCCGACCCGGACTACCTGGCCGGTGCCGAGTCCACCCCGGCGGGGCAGCAGCCGCAGGTGGTGACGTACCGGCTCAACCCGCGCGCCGTCTGGAGCGACGGCACCCCGCTCTCGGCCGCCGACCTCGACGCGCAGCGGGCCGCGCTGTCCGGCCTGGACCCGGCCTACCGGGGCGCCCGGCCGGCCGGGTACGACGCCATCGACTCGATCACCCGGGGCGCGGACCCGCACGAGGTACGGGTGACCTTCCGGCGGCCGTACGCCGAGTGGCGCTCGCTGTTCGGGCCGCTCTACCCGGCCGCCGAGACGGCCACCCCGGCCGCCTTCGAGCGGGCGCTGACCGGCGGGGGCCGGCCGGGCGCGGGGCCGTACACCCTCTCCAGGTACGACGCCGAGGGCGGGCAGGTCAGCGTGGTGCGCAACCCGCTCTGGTGGGGCGATCCGCCGAAGGCCGACCGGATCGACTTCCTCGCCGTCCCGCCCGGGCAGCGGCTGGACGCGCTGGACCAGGACCGGCTGGACGTCGCCCCGCTCACCGCGGCGGTGGACCGGGCGGTGCCGGCCGCCTCCCCTTCCCCTTCCTCGTCCCGTGCCGCTTCCCCTTCCTCGTCCCCCTCAGCTTCCCCGGCGCCGCCGCCCGCGGCCGCGCCCGAGGCGGCGGCGCTCGCCCTGCGCCGGGCCGAGTCGCTGCCCGGCGTCACCGTGCACCGGGCCGCCGCGGCCTCGCTCACCCAGCTCACCCTCAACGCCGCCCGCGACCCGCTGACCGACCCGGTGGTGCGCCGCGCCCTCACCAAGGCCGTGGACCGGCGGCGGATCGCCGAGGCCGCGCTCGCCCCGCTCGGCCTGCCCGCCGAGCCGCTGGGCAGCCACCTGCTCGCGGGTGACCAGGAGGGCTACCGGGACGACAGCGCCGCGGCCGGTTCCGCGGACCCGGGCCGGCTGCTGGACGAGGCGGGCTGGATGCGGTCCGCCGGCGGGGGCCCCCGGACGAAGGGCGGCCGGCCGCTCGCCCTCTCCCTGCTCGTCCCGGCCGGTTCGGCGACCGCCCAGCGCACCGCGGACACGCTCACCGCCGTCCTCGCCGAGTCCGGGATCGTGGTGCGACCGGTGGCCGCGCCCGCCGACTCCTTCCTCGGGGAACACCTGGCGGCCGGGGACTACGACCTCGCGCTGTTCTCCTGGCCGGTCGGCCCCAGCCCGGCGAGCGAGCAGCGCCCCGCGTACGCCAAGCCCCGGCCGGACGCCGACGGCGCACTCGACCCAGGCGGCAACTTCGGCCGCAGCGGCACCGAGGAGATCGACCGGCTGTTCGACCGGGCCGCCGCCGAGCTGGACCCGGCGGCCCGGCTGGACCTCCTCCAGGAGGCGGACCTGCGGATCTGGCAGCTCGGGCACTCGGTGCCGCTCTACCAGCGGCCGGAGCTGGCCGGCGTCAGGACCGGGGTGGTCGGCGCGGGCACGTACGGCTTCGGGTGGCCGCGCTTCCAGGACGTGGGCTGGAGCCGCTAGCGCGCCGCCTCCGCGGGCTCCGGCTCCGGCCGCGGCCGCAGCCGGGGCAGCGAGGCCCGGAGTCGTCGGATCACGAACGGAAGAGTGTCGGAGTCCGGCCGCCAGGTGAAGGGAGTATGACCCACCTGTGATCTTGATCCCGCCCGACCTGCTCGTTTCTGCCCACCTCGGTGCTTCCCCGTACGATAGGAGGAAGCCGAGGCATGGCCATGTGCCCGGCGGGTGGACCGGTAGTAGCAGGCGGAACGGGCGGCGGCGATCGACAGGGATCGCAAGTGCGCGTCACGCAGCCGGGCGCCGCAACCCACGATTCCGGGAGAATCAGCAAGGCATGCCCACGCGCAACGACATCCGTAACGTCGCCATCGTCGCCCACGTCGACCACGGCAAGACCACGCTGGTCGACGCCATGCTGAAGCAGGCCGGCGCCTTCGCCGCCCACCAGCACCTCGACGACCGCATGATGGACTCGAACGACCTGGAGCGCGAGAAGGGCATCACCATTCTCGCGAAGAACACCGCGGTCAAGTACCACCCCAAGGATGGTGGCGCACCGATCACCATCAACATCATCGACACCCCGGGCCACGCCGACTTCGGTGGCGAGGTCGAGCGCGGTCTGTCGATGGTGGACGCGGTCGTCCTGCTGGTCGACGCCTCCGAAGGCCCGCTGCCGCAGACCCGCTTCGTGCTCCGCAAGGCGCTCACCGCGCGGCTGCCCGTCATCCTCTGCATCAACAAGACCGACCGTCCGGACTCCCGGATCGACGAGGTCATCAACGAGACCTACGACCTGTTCCTGGACCTGGACGCGGACGAGGACCAGATCGAGTTCCCGATCGTCTACGCCTGTGCCCGTGACGGCGTCGCCTCGCTGACCAAGCCGGAGAACGGCACCGTCCCCGCGGACAGCACCAGCCTGGAGCCGTTCTTCTCCACCCTGCTGGAGCACGTCCCGGCCCCGACGTACGAGGAGGACGCGCCGCTCCAGGCCCACGTCACCAACCTCGACGCCGACAACTTCCTCGGCCGCATCGCGCTGCTGCGCGTCGAGCAGGGCGAGCTGCGCAAGGGCCAGACCGTGGCCTGGATCAAGCGCGACGGCACGACCTCCAACGTCCGCATCTCCGAGCTGCTGATGACCGAGGCGCTCACCCGCAAGCCGGCCGAGGTGGCGGGCCCCGGTGACATCTGCGCCGTCGCCGGCATCGGCGAGATCATGATCGGCGAAACCCTCGCCGACCCGGAGAACCCGGTCGCGCTGCCGCTGATCACGGTGGACGAGCCGGCCATCTCGATGACCATCGGCACCAACACCTCCCCGCTGGTCGGCCGTGGCGGCAGCGGCAAGGGCGCGGACGCCAAGGCCGCCGGCAAGGTGGACCGCAAGGTCACCGCCCGCCAGGTGAAGGACCGCCTGGACCGCGAGCTGATCGGTAACGTCTCGCTGCGCGTGCTGGACACCGAGCGTCCGGACGCCTGGGAGGTGCAGGGCCGCGGTGAGCTGGCGCTGGCCATCCTGATCGAGACCATGCGCCGGGAAGGCTTCGAGCTGACCGTCGGCAAGCCGCAGGTCGTCACCAAGCAGGTCAACGGCAAGACCCACGAGCCGGTCGAGCGCCTCACCGTGGACGTGCCGGAGGAGCACATGGGTGCCGTCACCCAGCTCATGGGCATCCGCAAGGGCCGGATGGACAACATGTCCAACCACGGCTCGGGCTGGGTCCGGATGGAGTTCGTCGTGCCGTCCCGCGGCCTGATCGGCTTCCGCACCGAGTTCCTCACCAACACCCGCGGCACCGGCATCGCCCACTCGATCCACGAGGGCCACGAGCCGTGGTTCGGCAACCTGACCACCCGCAACAACGGCTCGCTGGTCGCCGACCGGGCCGGTGTGGTCACCGCCTTCGCGATGACCAACCTCCAGGAGCGCGGCGTGCTCTTCTGCGAGCCGGGCACCGAGGTGTACGAGGGCATGATCGTCGGTGAGAACTCGCGCGCCGACGACATGGACGTGAACATCACCAAGGAGAAGAAGCTCACCAACATGCGGTCCGCGAACGCCGACGTGGCCGAGTCGATCGTCCCGCCGCGCAAGCTCTCGCTGGAGCAGTCGCTGGAGTTCTGCCGCGAGGACGAGTGCATCGAGGTGACCCCGGAGACGGTTCGCATCCGTAAGGTCGTCCTTGACCAGAAGGACCGCGGACGCACTGCCTCGCGCGCCAAGAAGGCGTGATCCGGACGCGCTGAACGGCCTTTGGCCGGAATGATTCGCCCCCCTTTCCCATGGAGAGGGGGGCGAACTTTTTCAACTACTCCAAGTTGCCGGGGCCGCTATTAACGGAATAGCGCTCATCACGCCGAGGCGTCCGCTGAGCGGACGCGGCAGTTCGTCATCCGTGACGACTGTCCGTTTGGTGCCTGTCTGGCTATGTCTCAAATGTCCGGTTTTCGAAACTTACCGACTGTTCATGTGACCTAATTGAGATCGTCACTGGTCACTTTCGTGTCCGTGCGTGACGGATAGTGGGTGCAGTCAGGCTCGGGTCAAGGGTGAACGCGCAGGGGTGCGCGCCGAAACCACGAGCGCGGACGGCACGGCGGACCCGGTGAGAACCGTTCCGCGATGCCCTCCTCGTTGCAACGTCGAATTCAGGAGGCACACCGATGCGCGGTGCGAGCCAGGCCAAGTGGGTTGTCGCAGCTGTTGCTGTCGCCCTCGCTGCGACTTCGTGCAGCAGCAGCGACTCCTCTGGGGGTAGCTCCGACAGCGCCGCGGTCGACCCCGGGGCCAGCTTCAGCTACCAGAGCGCGGAGCCGCAGCGCCCGCTCCAGCCGGCCAACGCCATGGAGAACCAGGGCGGCCGTATCGTCAAGCAGCTCTTCAAGGGCCTCGTCGACTACGACCCCGCGACCGGTGCCCTGCGCAACCAGGTGGCCGACAAGATCGAGACCACCGACGCCAAGAACTACACCGTGACGCTGAAGTCCGGCTGGACGTTCCACGACGGCACCCCGGTCACCGCCAAGTCCTTCGTGAGCTCCTGGAACTGGTCGGCGAACCCGAAGAACAACCAGATCAACTCGGACTGGTTCTCGGACATCGTCGGCTACGACGCCGTCCACCCGGACAAGGACAAGGGCGACCCGACCGCCACCGAGATGTCCGGCCTGAAGGTCGTCGACGACACTCACTTCACCATCGAACTGACCAGCCCGGTCTCGTACTTCACGTACAAGCTCGGCTACTCGGCCTTCTTCCCGCTGCCGGAGGGCTTCTTCGCCGACCCGGCGGGCTACGGCCAGAAGCCGGTCGGCAACGGCCCGTACAAGTTCGTGTCGTGGGAGCACAACAAGGCCATCACGCTGGCCTCCTTCGACAAGTACACGGGCATCGACAAGCCGAAGAACGGTGGCGTCGTCTTCCGGAACTACACCGCCGGTGAGGCCGCGTACAAGGACCTGATGTCCGACACGCTGGACGTGCTGGACCAGGTCGACCCGACCGACCTGCCGAAGTACAAGGACGACCTGGGCAAGCGCGCGGTCGACCAGGCGCAGGGCGCCATCCAGAACATCGGCTTCGCGCTGTACCAGGGTGACTGGAACACCCCGGGCAAGGAGAAGGTCCGTCAGGGCCTCTCGATGGCGATCGACCGCGAGACCATCACCAAGACCGTGCTGAACGGCAACCGCCTGCCCGCCGACTCGTTCGTGGCGCCCGGCGTCATGGGCTACAAGGCCGGCACCTGCGGCGACGCCTGCAAGTTCAACCCGGAGAAGGCCAAGCAGCTGATCACCGAGGGCGGCGGCGTCCCCGGTGGCAAGATCGGCATCCTGTACAACTCCGACGGCGGCCACAAGGAGTGGGTGGACGCGGTCTGCAACTCGATCCGCCAGAACACCGGCGTCGAGTGCCTCGGTGACCCGAAGCCCGACTTCAAGACCTCGCGTGACATCATCACGAACAAGCAGGTCCAGAGCATGATGCGGACCGGCTGGGTGCAGGACTACCCGCTGAACGCCAACTTCCTGCGCGACGTCTACGGCACCGGTGCCGCGGCCAACGACGGTGGCTACTCCAGCCCCGAGTTCGACGCCCTGTCGAAGCAGGCGGACGCCGCCACCTCGGTCGAGAAGACCGCCGAGCTCTACCAGCAGGCCGAGGCCGTTCTGGCCAAGGACATGCCGGCCATCCCGCTCTGGTACTACAAGACCAGCTCCGGCTACTCCAAGAACGTCCAGAACGTGAAGTTCAACTCCTTCGGCGACCCGGTCTACACCGACGTCGAGGTCAAGAAGAAGAAGTAATCGGTCGGCACCGCCTGACCCGGTGACAACGGCCGGTGCCCGTCCATCCCCACAAGGGCGAGGACTGGCACCGGCCGTTGGCACGCCGACTTATCTCTTGCCGAGTTGACGGGCTCGGCAGGGCCATACATGGAGGCACGATGGGGCGCTTTGTCGCAAGGCGACTGCTCCAGATGATCCCGGTGTTCCTCGGAACGACCGCACTCATCTTTTTCATGGTGCACTTGCTGCCTGGAGACCCGGTGGCAGCACTGTGGGGCGACAAGGCACCGGACCCGGTGCAGCTCGCCGCTCTGAAGCACCAGCAGGGCTTCGACAAGCCGCTGATCCAGCAGTACTTCGACTACATGGGGAAGCTGCTCACCGGTGACTTCGGCACCGGTCTGGACCAGCGCCCGGTCATCGACAAGATCACCGAGGCGCTGCCGGTCACGGTCCGGCTGGCGCTGTTCGCGTTCGCCATCGAGATCGTCCTGGGCATCGGCATCGGCCTGTACTCCGGTCTGCGCCGCGGCAAGATGTTCGACAAGGGCACGCTGGTCCTCACCCTGCTGCTGATCTCGATCCCGGTCCCGGTGCTCGGCTTCATCTTCCAGACGGTCTTCGGGCAGAACCTGAAGTGGGTCACCCCGACCGTCCAGGACAGCAACGACATCACCCAGCTGGTGCTGCCGGCCTTCGTGCTCGGCTCGCTCTCGCTGGCCTACGTCGCGCGTCTCACCCGTACTTCCATAGCCGAGAACATCAAGGCCGACTACGTCCGCACCGCGGTGGCCAAGGGTCTGCCGCGGCGCAAGGTGATCGGCACCCACCTGCTCCGCAACTCGATGATCCCGGTGGTCACCTTCCTCGGTACCGACCTCGGCGCCCTGATGGGCGGTGCGATCGTCACCGAAGGCATCTTCAACGTCCAGGGCGTGGGCCACGCGCTCTACCAAGCGATCAACATGAAGGAGGGCGCGACGGTCTCCGGCTTCGTGGCCTTCCTGGTGATCGTCTACCTGGCCGCCGGCCTGATCGTCGACCTGCTTTACGCGGTCCTGGACCCGAGGATCCGGTATGCCTGACCTGACCGAGAAGAAGACCGCCGGGGACGTCCCGGCCCAGCGCGCCGCGGACGCCCCGGCGCCGAAGCAGGAGAAGGCCCGCAGCCTCGGCTCGGACGCCTGGCACGACCTGCGACGCAGGCCGATCTTCGTGATCTCCGCGCTGCTGATCCTGCTGCTGATCGTCATCGCCATCGCCCCCGGCCTGTTCACCTCGGTGGACCCGCGGGCCGGCGACCTGCGCAACCACTACCTGACGAAGCCGAACTACAGCCACTTCTTCCAGGCGGACTGGTTCGGCTACGACCTCCAGGGCCGCAGCATCTACGCCCGCGTCGTCTACGGCGCCCGCGCCTCGGTCGTGGTCGGCATCTGCGTGACCCTGGGTGTCACCATCCTCGGCGGCCTCGCCGGCATGGTGGCCGGTTACTTCGGGGGCTGGGTCGACACGATCATCTCCCGCGTCACCGACATCTTCTTCGGCATCCCGCTGCTGCTCGGCTCGCTGGTGGTCCTCAACGCGTTCACCACGCGCACCGTCTGGAGCGTGGTCTTCGCGCTGGTCGCCCTGGGCTGGACCCAGATGACCCGTGTCATGCGCGGCTCGGTGATCACGGTCAAGCAGGCCGACTTCGTGACGGCGGCCAAGGCGCTCGGCGCCGGCACCGGCCGGATCATGTTCAAGCACATCCTGCCGAACGCGATCGCCCCGGTGATCGTCGTCGCCACCATCGCGCTCGGCGGCTACATCGCCACCGAGGCGACGCTGAGCTTCCTCGGCATCGGTCTCCAGGACCCGACCATCTCCTGGGGCATCGACATCAACTCGGCCCAGAAGGTGATCCGTACGGCGCCGTTCGCCCTGTTCTTCCCCGCCGGAATGCTGAGCCTTACCGTGCTGGCGTTCATCATGCTCGGCGACGCGGTGCGCGACGCCCTCGACCCGAAGCTCCGCTGAGAGAAGAGGTGACGACCCGATGACCACCGTGATCGAGAACGACCAGAAGAACGACCGTCTCGAAGTTGGCACTCCTCTCCTGGAGGTGAAGGACCTCCACGTGGAGTTCCACACCCGGGACGGCGTGGCCAAGGCCGTGAACGGCGTGAACTACTCCGTCGCGGCCGGCGAGACCCTCGCCGTGCTCGGCGAGTCCGGCTCCGGCAAGTCCGTGACGGCGCAGACCATCATGGGCATCCTGGACATGCCCCCGGGCAAGGTGACCCAGGGCGAGATCCTGTTCCGCGGCCAGGACATGCTCAAGATGAGCAACGAGGAGCGGCGGCGGGTCCGCGGCCGGAAGATCGCGATGATCTTCCAGGACGCGCTCTCCGCGCTGAACCCGGTGCTCAGCGTCGGCTACCAGCTCGGCGAGATGTTCCGGGTGCACCAGGGCGCCTCCCGCAAGGAGGCGAAGGAGAAGGCCATCGAGCTGATGGACCGGGTGCGCATCCCCGCCGCCCGGGAGCGGGTGAACGACTACCCGCACCAGTTCTCCGGCGGCATGCGCCAGCGCATCATGATCGCGATGGCGCTGTCCCTGGAGCCCGACCTGATCATCGCGGACGAGCCCACCACCGCCCTGGACGTCACCGTCCAGGCCCAGGTGATGGACCTGCTGGCCGAGCTCCAGGCCGAGTACAACATGGGCCTGATCCTGATCACCCACGACCTCGGCGTGGTCGCCGACGTCGCGGACAAGATCGCCGTGATGTACGCGGGCCGGATCGTCGAGACCGCCCCGGTGCACGACCTGTACGCGAACCCCGCGCACCCGTACACCAAGGGCCTGCTCCGCTCCATCCCGCGCCTGGACCAGAAGGGCCAGGAGCTCTACGCGATCAAGGGCCTGCCCCCGAACCTGCTCAAGGTTCCCACCGGGTGCGCGTTCAACCCCCGCTGCGACGTCGCCACCGACCTGTGCCGCACGGAGATCCCGGCGCTGCACCACGTGACGGACAAGGACGGCAAGGAGCTCACCGGCCGCCGCAGCGCGTGCCACCTCTGGAAGGAGACCCTCCATGGCTGAGAACATCCTGGAGGTCAAGGACCTGGTCAAGCACTACCCGCTGACCCAGGGCATCCTGTTGAAGAAGCAGGTCGGCGCCGTCAAGGCGGTCGACGGCATCTCCTTCGAGCTCAAGAAGGGCGAGACGCTCGGGATCGTCGGCGAGTCCGGCTGTGGCAAGTCCACGCTGGCCAAGGTGCTGATGAACCTGGAGCGGGCCACCTCCGGCCAGGTGCTCTTCAAGGGCGAGGACATCTCCACGCTCCAGGGGGCGGCCCTGAAGGCCGTCCGGCGGAACATCCAGATGGTGTTCCAGGACCCGTACACCTCGCTCAACCCGCGCATGACGGTCGGCGACATCATCGGCGAGCCGTTCGAGATCCACCCCGAGGTGGCGCCCAAGGGCGACCGCCGCAAGGCCGTCCAGGACCTGCTGGACGTCGTGGGTCTGAACCCGGAGTACATCAACCGGTACCCGCACCAGTTCTCCGGCGGACAGCGCCAGCGCATCGGCATCGCCCGCGGTCTCGCGCTCAAGCCCGAGATCATCATCTGCGACGAGCCGGTGTCCGCGCTGGACGTGTCCGTCCAGGCGCAGGTGATCAACCTGCTGGAGCAGCTCCAGGGCGAGTTCGGCCTCTCCTACATGTTCATCGCGCACGACCTCTCCATCGTCCGGCACATCTCCGACCGCGTCGGCGTGATGTACCTGGGCAAGATGGTCGAGATCGGCTCGGACGAGGAGATCTACGAGAACGCCACCCACCCGTACACCCAGGCGCTGCTCTCCGCGGTGCCGGTGCCGGACCCGGCGGCGCGCGAGTCCCGCGAGCGGATCATCCTCAGCGGGGACATCCCCTCGCCGGCCAACCCGCCGTCCGGCTGCCGCTTCCGCACCCGCTGCTGGAAGGCGGAGGAGCGGTGCGCCGAGGAGGTCCCGCTGCTCGCGGTCCCCTCGCTGCTGGAGGGCCCGGCCGCGCACGAGTCGGCCTGCCACTTCCCCGAGGTCAGGGAGCAGGCCGCGGCCTGATCCCCCCGTACACCCAGGAAGGGCCCGTGGCGTTCGCGCCGCGGGCCCTTCCCGCGTCCGCGGGTCCGGCGCCGCGTCAACTCCGTGACGGGGGCACGGCACCCGTCCGGGTGCACCTGACGCGCGCCGTCGCCGGGCCGCGCTTCTCATGGGGTGTGATGCGACACACACCCCCCTGAGGAGGAACCTCCATGCCCGTAGCCGCCCGTGCTCGTTGGGTCCTCGCCGCTGCGACGTCCGTGGCCCTGGTGGCCACCGGGTGCAGCAACAACGACAGCGGAGGAGGCAGCGGCTCGTCGGACGCCGGCAAGACCTTCAGCTACCAGAGCAACGAGCCGCAGAACCCGCTGCAACCGGCCAACGCGAACGAGGTCGGCGGTGGTCGCATCCTCCAGAACCTCTTCAAGGGGCTGGTCGACTACGACCCGAGCAACGCCAAGATCCGGATGCAGGTCGCCGACAAGATCGACACCAGCGACTCGCAGACCTTCGAGGTCACGCTGAAGGACGGCTGGAAGTTCCACGACGGCACCCCGGTGAACGCCAAGAGCTTCGTCGACGCCTGGAACTGGGGCGCCAACCCCGCCAACAACCAGATCAACAGCTCCTGGTTCTCCGACATCGAGGGCTACCAGGACATCCACCCGGCCACCGGCTCGCCGACCACGGACAAGATGTCCGGGCTGACCGTCACCGACGACCTGCACTTCACCGTCAAGCTGGACCACAAGGTCTCGTACTTCGAGTACAAGCTCGGCTACATCGCCTTCTCGCCGCTGCCCGAGGGCTTCTTCAAGGACCCGGCCGGCTACGGCCAGAAGCCGGTGGGCAACGGCCCCTACCAGTTCGTCAGCTGGTCGCACAACAGCCAGGTGGCCACCAAGGCCTTCCCGGACTACCAGGGCGTGGACAAGCCGAAGAACGGCGGCATCGTCTTCAAGATGTACACCACGTCCGAGGCCGCCTACGCCGACCTCCAGTCCAACAACCTGGACGTGATGGACCAGGTGCCGCCGTCCGCGCTGGCCACCTACAAGAACGACCTCGGCGACCGCGCGGTGGACGAGCCGCAGGGTGCCATCCAGAACATCGGCTTCACCCTCTACCAGGCCGACTGGTCCTCGCCGGACAAGGCCAAGGTGCGCCAGGGCCTGTCGATGGCGATCGACCGCGACACCATCACCAAGACCGTGCTCCAGGGCTCCCGCAAGCCCGCCACCGCCTGGGTGGCGGAGGGCGTCCAGGGCTACAAGGACGGCACCTGCGGCGAGTTCTGCACGTTCGACCCGGCCAAGGCCAAGCAGCTGATCCAGGAGGGCGGCGGCGCTCCCGGCAACAAGCTGCTGATCACCTACAACGCGGACGGCGGCCACAAGGAGTGGGTCGACGCGGTCTGCAACTCGATCAGGCAGAACACCGGCGTCGACTGCCTGGGTGACCCGAAGCCCGACTTCAAGACCGCGCGGGCGGCGATCACCGGGCACACGCTCAACGGCGCCTTCCGCACCGGCTGGGTGCAGGACTATCCGCTGAACGCCAACTTCCTGGCCGACGTGTACCGCACCGGCGCCGCGTCCAACGACTTCGGCTACAGCAGCCCGCAGTTCGACGAGGCCGCCACCAAGGCCGACGAGGCGGCCAGCGTCGCCGACACGGTCACCGGCTACCAGCAGGCCGAGGCGGTGCTGCCGAGCGGGATGCCCGCCATCCCGCTCTGGTACTACCGCACCAACTCGGGCTACTCCTCCAAGGTGCAGAACGTGAAGTTCGACTCCTTCGGGAACCCGGCCTGGACCCAGGTCGAGGTCAAGGGCTGAGCCCCTGGCCCGGCCCCCGAACCGGCGCGCCGGCCCCGCCCTCCCCGCACGGAGGGCGGGGCGCGGTCTCTCGGACGACCGCACCGGTCGGCCGGGCAATCCAGGACACCTAGGAAGGAGGCTCGGATGGGCAGTTACGTGCTGCGACGGGTGCTACAGATGATCCCGGTGTTCTTCGGCACCACGCTGCTGATCTTCCTGATGGTCTACACGCTGCCGGGGGACCCGGTGTCGGCACTGTTCGGCGAGAAGGCCGCCGACCCGGCCGTGGTGGCCAGCATCAAGCACACGTACTACCTGGACCAGCCGCTCTGGAAGCAGTACCTGCACTACATGGGGAACCTCTTCCAGGGGGACTTCGGCACCAGCTTCACCGGCCGGCCGGTCTCCGACATCATGGCGGACGCCTTCCCGGTCACCATCCGGCTGGCCCTGCTGGCCTTCGTCTTCGAGCTGGTCGCCGGCCTCGCCCTCGGCCTGGTCTCCGGCCTGCGGCGCGGCAGCGTCGCGGACACCGCGGTGCTCATCATGACCCTGGTGGTGATCTCGATCCCGGTCTTCGTGCTCGCCTACATCGCGCAGACGGTGTTCGCCACCAACCTGGGCTGGGTCACCCCGACGGTGCAGGACAGCTACGACCTCACCCAGCTGGTGCTGCCGGCGGTCGTCCTGGGCTCGCTCTCGCTCGCGTACGTCGCCCGGCTCACCCGGACGTCGATCGGCGAGAACCTGCGCGCCGACTACATGCGCACCGCGGTCGCCAAGGGCCTGCCCCGGCGGACCGTCATCTCCCGCCACCTGCTGCGCAACTCGCTGATCCCGGTGGTGACCTTCCTCGGCACCGACCTCGGCGCGCTGATGGGCGGGGCGATCGTCACCGAGGGCATCTTCAACGTGCAGGGCATCGGCAACGTCCTGTACCGGGCGATCAACCAGAAGGAGGGCCCCACCGTGGTCGGCATCGTGACCGTCCTGGTGATCGTCTACCTGGTCGCCAGCCTGCTCGTCGACCTGCTCTACGCGGTCCTGGACCCGAGGATCCGCTATGCCTGACATCCACGACGAGGACTCGTACGAGCCGCATCCCAAGCCGGGCGTCTCACGCCTCGACTACGCGGGAGAGCAGGGCATGGCGGTCGAGCAGGAGACTCTGGTCGAGCGCGACGCGGAGAAGCGCGAGGAGGCCCGCAGTCTGTGGGGCGACGCCTGGCGGGACCTGCGCCGGCGGCCGATCTTCCTGATCTCGGCGGTGCTGATCCTGCTGCTGGTGGTGATGGCGGTCTTCCCCTGGGCGTTCACCGACGCGGACCCGCGCAAGGCCGACCTGGTGAACGACTACCTCAGGCGGCCGGACTGGGGCGACGTCTTCGGGACCGGCTGGTTCGGCTACGACGCCCAGGGCCGGTCCATCTTCGCCCGGGTGGTGTACGGGGCCCGGGCCTCGATCACCGTCGGCATCTTCGTGACCGCCGCCGTCACCGTGGTCGGCGGGCTGACCGGGATGGTCGCCGGCTACTTCGGCGGCTGGATCGACGCGGTGATCTCCCGGATCACCGACATCTTCTTCGGCATCCCGCTGCTGCTCGGCGCGCTGGTGCTGCTGAACGCGTTCGCCACCCGCACGGTGTGGAGCGTGGTCATCGCGCTGGGCGTGCTCGGCTGGACCCAGATCGCCCGCGTGATGCGCGGGGCGGTGCTGACCGTGAAGCAGTCCGACTACGTGGTGGCCGGCCGGGCGCTCGGCGCCGGGACCGGGAGGCTGATGTTCCGGCACATCCTGCCGAACGCGATCGCCCCGGTGATCGTGGTGGCGACGATCGCGCTCGGCGGCTACATCGCCACCGAGGCGACACTGAGCTTCCTCGGCATCGGTCTCCAGGACCCGACCATCTCCTGGGGCATCGACATCTCCTCCGCCCAGAAGGTGATCAGGACCGCGCCGTACGTGCTGTTCTTCCCGGCCGTGGCGCTCTCGATCACCGTGCTGGCCTTCATCATGCTGGGCGACGCGGTGCGCGACGCCCTCGATCCGAAGCTTCGCTGAGCGAGGGGAGCGCATCGTGAGTACAGCGGTGGACACCACCGGGAGCCGGCGGGAGGCGCCGTACCAGGGCCCGCTGCTCGACGTCCGGGACCTGCACGTCGAGTTCGTCACCAGGGACGGCGTCGCCAGGGCCGTGAACGGCGTCAACTACAGCGTCAGTGCCGGGGAGACGCTGGCGGTGCTGGGCGAGTCCGGCTCCGGCAAGTCGGTGACGGCGCAGGCGATCATGGGCATCCTGGACATGCCGCCGGCCCGGATCCCGCGGGGCGAGATCCGCTTCCGGGGCCAGGACATGCTCACGATGGGCAAGGACGAGCGGCGGCGGATCCGCGGCCAGAAGATCGCGATGATCTTCCAGGACGCGCTGTCGGCGCTGAACCCGGTGCTCAGCGTGGGCTACCAGCTCGGGGAGATGTTCCGGGCGCACCGTGGGGTCTCCCGCAAGGAGGCGAAGGAGAAGGCCGTCGAGCTGATGGAGCGGGTGCGCATCCCGGCGGCCCGGGAGCGGGTGAACGACTATCCGCACCAGTTCTCCGGGGGCATGCGCCAGCGGATCATGATCGCGATGGCGCTGGCCCTGGAGCCGGACCTGATCATCGCGGACGAGCCCACCACGGCCCTGGACGTGACGGTGCAGGCCCAGGTGATGGACCTGCTGGCCGAGTTGCAGGCCGAGTACAACATGGGGCTGATCCTGATCACCCACGACCTGGGCGTGGTGGCGGACGTCGCGGACAAGATCGCGGTGATGTACGCGGGCCGGATCGTCGAGACCGCGCCGGTGCACGAGCTGTACGCCCGGCCCGCGCACCCGTACACCAGGGGCCTGCTGGACTCGATCCCCCGGCTGGACCAGAAGGGCCAGGAGCTCTACGCGATCAAGGGCCTGCCGCCCAACCTGCTGCGCATCCCCAGGGGTTGCGCCTTCAACCCGCGCTGCCCACGGGCCCAGGACGTCTGCCGGACCGAGGTGCCGGAGCTGTTCCCGGTCACCGAGGAGGACGGGACGCCACTGGAGGGGCGCGGCAGCGCCTGCTTCTTCTGGAAGGAGACCCTCCATGACCGTTGACGGGGCCAGCGCACTGGGCGCGGCGCTGCCGGAGGAGGTCGCCTTCGAACAGCCGGTGCGGCGCGGCGAACCGATCCTCGAAGTCCGGGACCTGGTCAAGCACTTCCCGCTGACCAAGGGCGTCCTCCTCAAACGGCAGGTCGGCGCGGTCAAGGCGGTCGACGGCGTCAGCTTCGACCTGATGCAGGGCGAGACGCTCGGCGTCGTCGGCGAGTCCGGCTGCGGGAAGTCCACGCTGGCCAAGGTGCTGATGAACCTGGAGCCGGCCACCGAAGGGTCCGTCCGCTACAAGGGGGAGGAGATCTCCAGGCTCTCCGGGGCGGCCCTGAAGGCCGTCCGGCGGAACATCCAGATGGTGTTCCAGGACCCGTACACCTCGCTCAACCCGCGCATGACGGTCGGCGACATCATCGGCGAGCCGTTCGAGATCCACCCCGAGGTGGCGCCAAAGGGCGACCGCCGCAAGGCCGTCCAGGACCTGCTGGACGTGGTCGGGCTCAACCCCGAGTACATCAACCGCTATCCGCACCAGTTCTCCGGCGGACAGCGCCAGCGCATCGGGATCGCCCGGGGGTTGGCGCTCAAGCCCGAGATCATCATCTGCGACGAGCCGGTGTCCGCGCTGGACGTGTCCGTCCAGGCGCAGGTGATCAACCTGCTGGAGCAGCTCCAGGGCGAGTTCAACCTGTCGTACATGTTCATCGCGCACGACCTCTCGATCGTCCGGCACATCTCGGACCGGGTCGGGGTGATGTACCTGGGCAAGATGGTCGAGATCGGCAGCGACGCGGAGATCTACGACCACGCGACCCACCCGTACACCCAGGCGCTGCTCTCCGCGGTGCCGGTGCCGGATCCGACGGCGCGGGAGACCCGGGACCGGATCGTGCTCACCGGCGACGTGCCCTCGCCGGCCAACCCGCCGTCCGGCTGCCGCTTCCGCACCCGCTGCTGGAAGGCGCAGCAGCGCTGCGAGGTCGAGGTGCCGCTGCTGGCTCCGCCGTCCTGGCTGGGCGGGGCGGCGCGGCACGACTCGGCGTGTCACTTCGCGGCGGAGCGCGAGATCGGGCAGAGCGCGGCGGAGCGCGACGGCGGGCAGGACGCCCCGGAGCGCGACGGCGGGCAGGACGCCCCGGAGCGGGACGGCGGGCAGGGCTCCGACTGAGCGGTCCACTACCAGGGCGCGTCCTCGCAGGTGAGGGCGCGCCCTGTTCCGTGACGGAAAAGAGATCTGCCGCAGGCTCGCCAAGTGCGGTCCGTTCCTTGATAGTTGCTCTGCGCCCATCGGTGGACGCCGCTGCGCTGAGGAGGGCTGCCCACATGGACGCGGTGGAGGTGATCGGCGGCGGTCGGGAGAGCCTGGAGCCCGGGACGCCGCTGCTGGAGGTCGACGACCTGCACGTGGAGTTCCACACCCGGGACGGCGTCGCCAGGGCCGTCAACGGGGTGAGCTACTCGGTCGCGGCCGGGGAGACCCTGGCGGTACTGGGGGAGTCGGGCTCCGGCAAGTCGGTGACGGCGCAGGCGGTGATGGGCATCCTGGACATCCCGCCGGGTCGGATCACCTCGGGACGGATCCTGTACCGCGGCGAGGACCTGCTGACCATGAGCACCAACGCCAGGCGCTCGGTGCGGGGCCGGCACATCGCGATGATCTTCCAGGACGCGCTGTCGGCGCTGAACCCGGTGCTCAGCGTGGGCTACCAGCTCGGGGAGATGTTCCGGGCGCACCGCGGGGCCTCGCGCAAGGAGGCGAAGGAGAAGGCCGTCGAGCTGATGGAGCGGGTGCGCATCCCGGCGGCCCGGGAGCGGGTGAACGACTTCCCGCACCAGTTCTCCGGGGGCATGCGCCAGCGGATCATGATCGCGATGGCGCTGGCCCTGGAGCCGGACCTGATCATCGCGGACGAGCCCACCACCGCTCTGGACGTCACCGTCCAGGCCCAGGTGATGGACCTGCTGGCCGAGTTGCAGGCCGAGTTCAACATGGGGCTGATCCTGATCACCCACGACCTCGGTGTGGTGGCGGACGTCGCGGACAAGATCGCGGTGATGTACGCGGGCCGGATCGTCGAGACCGCCCCGGTGCGTGAGCTGTACGCCCGGCCCGCGCACCCGTACACCAGGGGCCTGCTGGACTCGATCCCCCGGCTGGACCAGAAGGGCCGGAACCTGCACGCCATCAAGGGCCTGCCGCCGAGCCTGCTGCGGATCCCGGAGGGCTGCGCCTTCAACCCCCGCTGCGACCGGGCGCAGGACCGCTGCCGGGCCGAACTCCCGCCGCTGGTGCCGGTGACGAGCGAGTACGGAGCGGAGCTGGCGGGCCGCCGCAGCGCCTGCCACTACTGGCGCGAGACACTGCACGGCTGAGGCCCGCTACCGGCCGGCGGGGTGCCCTATTTCACGAAGCCGACGTTCTCCCAGACGATGTCGGACAGGCCCTGGGCGCCGATGTTGGCGAGGTCGGCGCGGGCCCCGTACAGCTGCGGGCGCTGGTAGAGCGGCAGGACGCCGGCCACCTTCCACAGCTCGCCGTCGGCCTGGTTGATCGCCTCGGAGACGGCGGCCGCCTCGGTCGCGGAGGCGGCCCGGTCGAGCGCGGCGTCCACCGCGGGGCTGCCCGTGCCGGTCTGGTTGGTGCCGCCGCTCTGGACGAAGTTGGCGCGGTTGCCGCTGGCCGGGAAGGGGGTGCCGAGCAGCGAGTAGGCGGCGATGTCGAAGTCGTGGCGGTTCACGTACTTGTCGAAGAACTCGTTGGCGGGGGCGGTCACGGTGGTGACCTTGATGCCGACGTCCTTGAGCATCCTGGTGGTGTCGGCGGCCTCGGTCTGGGCCGGGGTGACGCCGGCCGGGATGACCATCCGCAGGTTCAGCTCGCGGCCGTCCTTCTTCCGTACGTCGCCGTCCAGCTTCCAGCCGGCCGAGTCCAGCTTGCGGGCCGCCTCGGCCGGGTCGTAGCGGGCCAGGCCCAGGGAGTTGTCGCGGTAGCCGTTCTGGTTGGTGACCAGCAGGTGGTTGTTGAGCGGGACGGCGGGCCAGTCCAGGCCGCTGAGGTCGGCGCGGATCACCACGTCCCGGTTGATCGCCTGGAAGACGGCCTGGCGCACGGTCGCGTCGCCGAGCGCGGGGGTGCGGGCGTTCAGGGTGAACTGGCGGAAGTCCGGGCCGCCGGCCCGGCGCACCACGGCGCCCCTGGTGTTCTTGATGACCTGGTAACCGGCCACGTCGGGGCCGTTGTTGACGAGGTCGAGCCGGCCCTCGGCGAAGGCGGCGGGCATCGCGTCGGGCAGCATCGCGTGGAAGACGATCCGGTCCAGCACCGGCTTGTCGCCCCACCAGGAGGGGTCGGCGACCAGGGTGACGCTCTGGCCGGCCCGGTCCAGCTGCTCGACCTTGAAGGGGCCCGCGGTGACCGGGATGGTGTCCAGGTAGGCGGTGTTGAACAGGTCGGGGGTGGAGATCCGGGAGGCCGGCAGCAGCGGGGCGTTGCCGGCGCTGTTGAACATCGACTGCCACTCGGAGAACGGGCGGTCGAAGGTCATCACGGCCTGGAAGTCGTCCTTGCCGCGCTCGACCCCGGAGACCAGCTCGAAGCCGGTGCTGCTGGAGGACCGGTAGGCCGGGTCCTTCCCGTTCAGGGCGCGCCAGTTGGCCTCGATGTCGCGCCAGGTGATCGGGGTGCCGTCGGACCAGTGGGCCTTCGGGTTGAGGGTCCAGGTGACCACCTGCCGGCCGTCCCTGACCTCGGCGTGCGCCTCCTGGAGGTAGGCCGGGTTGGGGGTCTGGGTGCCGGCCGCGTCCGAGCGGAAGAAGGTCGGCAGCAGCGGCTTGCTGACCGCGATGGTCGAGGACTCGCCGCCGTCGGTGTGGATCGGCGACCACTGCCGGGAGAACTGGGCGATCGCCAGGTTCAGGGTGCCGCCCTGGCGCAGCTCGGCCCGGTCGTGGGGGTTGATGTCGATCGAGGTGAGCTTGGGCGACGCGGGGGCGGACGCCAGGGCGCCGGAGCCCTGCCCCGAGGTGCAGGAGCAGAGCGCGAGGGAGAGGGTGAGGGCGGTGAGACCGGCGAGCAGGGCCGTCCCGTGGTGCTGGAGGCGGCGGCGCATCGGCGTGTTCCCCGGGGTGGATGTGACGGATGGTGTGGCGTCACATCTTGCTGACCGGGAGGGGCGTTGTCGAGGGGGGTGCCGGGGGCACTGCCGAGGGGCGGGCCCGGGATGCGGGCCCGCCCCCCGTCGGCGCGGGTTCGTCGGACGCGAGGGCGTCCGACGCGAACGGGTCAGATCGCGAACTTGAAGGTGCGGTCCTTGTCGCTGGTCTTGTCGAGCACCGAGGTGATGCCGTCGGCGACGTCCTGCGGGGTGATCGCGGCGACCTGGCCGTTCTTCTTGACCTTCACCTTGTCGAACACGTTGCCCAGCTGGCCGGAGAGCGCGTCGAGGTCCCACTTGGGCGCGATCTTGCCGGAGGCGTCCGGAACGAGGGTGAGCACCTTGGCGGCGGTCTTCGGGCCGAAGTCCCAGGACTTGGTGCCGGCCACGACGTGCACCTTGCCGACGGCCACCTGCTTGCCGAGAGTGTCAGCGGCGCCCTGGAGGGCCTGGGTGGAGATCTTCGGCTGGGCGGCCGTGACGGCGAGGGCGATCGGCTGCTCGGGCTTGCCGTCGGCGCGGTCGCGGTAGGCCTGCGCGATCACGTCCAGGGCGCTCGCCGAGTCCACCGCCTGGCCGGCCCGGCCGGGGACGACGATCGGCTCGCCGTTCTCGCCGAACTTGACGTAGCCCTCCTGGAGGCCCTGGCCGGAGCCGGCCGCGAGCGTGTCGAGGGCGGCCTTCAGCTTGGCCTTGTCGACCTTGACCTCGGGGGCGACGGTCTTGGTGCCGCCCTTGAGCGACTTGAAGACGTCCAGCGGGTTGTAGCTGTGCCGGGCCAGGCCGTCCACGGTGGCGGTGGTGTCGAAGCTCAGGCCGGCGACCGTCGGGTCCAGGTCCACGGACTGGTCGCCGATCTTCAGCTTGAGCGGCTGCTGGCCGGCCTTGCCGACCGACTCGTCCAGCTGGTGGATCGCCTGGTCGCGGCTGCTGCCGCCGATCTCGGCGCCGAGCACCACGGTGCCCTTGGGGACGTCCGACTGGTTGAGCATCAGGCCGGTGCCGTACGCGGCGGCACCGAGGAACAGCGCCGCGCAGACGCCGTAGACGCCCAGCTTGACCAGCTTCTTGCCGGCGCCGCCCTTCTTGGCCTTGGCGGGAGCGGCGGGCTCGGCCTTCGCCTTCGCGGGGGCAGGAGCGGGGGAGGCGGCGGCCTCGGCGTCCGCGGACCCCTCGGGCCGGGGGCCGGCGGCCGGGGTCGGCAGCGGGGTGAACTCGGTGGCCTCCGGGTCGCGGCCGGTCTGCCGCGGACCACCGGGCTGCGGGGCGGCGCCCGGCGCGCCGGGGAAGAGGGCGCCGGGGCCCGCCGGGGCGGCGAGGCCGTCCTGGCCGGCGGCGGCCTGGCGCTGGGCGGCGAACGGGTCGGTGCCGGTCGGGGCCGAGGCGAACAGGCCCGGCTGCGGACGGCCGTCGGCGCCGTGCGGGGCGCCGTTCTGCGGCAGGCCGGATATCCCGGCGGGCGGCGGGGTGTTGTCGCGGATCGGCGCGAAGCCGTCGACCGAGGTGTCCTCGGGGCCCGGCCCGGCCTGCGGTGCGGGCGCCGGGTGGCCGTTCGGCTGGAAGCCGTTCTGCCGGGGACGGCCGCCGTGTGCCCCGGCGTCCGGGGCGGCGGTGCCGAACGGGTCGGCAGTGCCGAACGGGTCGGCAGTGCCGAACGGGTCGGTGACCGGCGCGAAGGGGTCGGCGGCCTCGTACACGCCGGGCTCCTCCACTGGGGCCTCGGCGTGGAACGGCGCGGCGGGTGCGGCCGGCTGCGGCTGCTTGCCCTGGGCGGGCACCGGACGGCCGTTCGGGGCACCGTTGGCGCGGGCGGTCTGACGGGCAGCCTGCGGGCGCGGCTCGGCGACGGCATCCAGCCCGGCCGCGGCCTCTGCCGTCGCGGGGGCGGCTGCCGACACGGCGACCGGGGCGGGCTCGGCCGCCGGGGCCTTCTTCTGGCGGGGCCGGAACCACGCGCCGGTGGACTCCGACTCGGAGGTCGCCGGCGGGATCGGCGGGATCTGCCACTCCGGCGGCAGGTTCGGCGGGGCGGCCGGGCGGCCGCCGCCGTCCATCACGCCGAGGACGGGCGAGGCCGGCGCGGAGCGGTGCCGCGCGGCGCCCGGATCGGGTGCGGCGGCCGGGGCGTCATCGCCCGGGCCGTCCTCGTTCTTGACGGTGCTGCGGACGACGACCGGCGGGATCGGACGCGAGCCGGGGATGTTGATCCGGACCCGGGTGGTCAGGGTGGTCTCGGTCTTCGGACCGTCGTCCTCGCCGCCCGACGCGGCGCCCTGGCCGGCGCCGGCCGCGGTTCGGTCGCCGCCGGGGAGCCCCGGTGTGCCGTAGGGCGGGGTGCCCGACGGGTAGGCGTCCGGACCCGTGCGCCGGGGCGTCGGGTGGGCGTTGTCAGATTCGCGGCTGCTCAATGCTGCTCTGCTCCGGGTTCGCGGGCGGGCCGTGCGGCGCGACCGCGGTTCGTGGTCGCCGGGCCTTGACTGGGGCGGGCGGCGGTCGGGTACGGCGTTCTGCGGGACCACCATACTGGGAAGAACTGAGCGGCGAACGGCTTCGGACAGATCCGGATACGTCCGGTTCCTCCGGTATGAGAGTAAGGCCGTACGCTCCTGACTGCGCGTCGTACGAGGTACCGTACGCCGTGCACGACCCGGGTCAGCGCGGGGGGCCGGGCACCCCGGGGAACCAGCTGGTGCGGGTGGGCAGGGTGGCGCAGATCACGCCCAGCACCGAGCCTGCGAACAGCCAGGCCAGCGAGGTGGCGTTGGACCACAGCACGTTGTCGCCCTCGGGCCGGGGCACGATCAGCAGCAGCATCGCCAGGAACCAGCCGGCCGCGGGCACACCCGCGCCGAGCCGGGTGCCGGTGATCCGCAGACCGCCGTAGAAGGTGCCGGCGGTCGCGCCGAGCGCCAGCAGGACTCCGACCGGCGGCCACAGGGCCTGCACAAAGGATCCGCAGACCGACACCGCGACGCCCAGCAGGAAGAGCAGCGGGTAGGCCGCGATCCGGGCGGCGCGCGGGGGCTGGGGCTCGGCCAGCCGCTCCTCGCGGGTGCCGAGGACGGCGGCGGGGAACGGGCGGCGCGGCGGCTGGGGGGCGGGCTTGCTCATCGGGCGCCCTCCTCGGCGTGCGAGCCGTGCGAGGCATCGGAGGCTTCCGGAGCGAGGCCCGCGAACAGGTCGTCCTCCGGCTCGCCGGGCCCGGCCTGGCCGCGCACCAACTGGTAGTACTCGGTGGCGAGCAGCGGCTGGCCGAGGTGGTTGGAGAGCGCGAAGGACGCGCCGTCCACGGTGATCTGGGTGGCGTGCGCGGTCAGCGCGGCGGCCTTGCGGTCCGCGTACGCGGTGCCGTCCAGCACGGTGGTGACCACCGCGTCCTCGACCACTCCGGGGACGTCGGCGGGCCGGGCGACGCCGGGGAAGGACGCCTCGGCGGCGGTCCCGGCGAGCCCGGCCTCGATCACCGTGCGGGGCATCCGGTTCCAGTACACCTTGGCGATCCGCCAGGCCGGGCCCAGCTCCGGACGGTGCGCCGGGTCGGCGGCCAGCTCGTGCGCGCGCATCGCGACCCGGTGCGCCTGGATGTGGTCCGGGTGCCCGTAGCCGCCCTCGTCGTCGTACGTGACCAGCACCTGCGGCCGCACCTCGCGGATCACCGCGACCAGGTGGCCGGCCGCCTCCTCGACGTCCGCCCGCCAGAAGCAGCCGGGCACGTCGTTCTCGGGCACGCCCATCATCCCGGAGTCGCGGTAGCGCCCCGGGCCGCCGAGGAAGCGGAAGTCGGTGACGCCGAGGGCGCGCATCGCCTCGGCCAGCTCGCCGATCCGGTACGCGCCGAGGGTGTCTTCCCGATCGGCCGTCAGGTGGGCCAGCTCCGGCGGGATCACCTCGCCGCCCTCGCCGAGGGTGCAGGTCACCAGCGTGACCCGGGCGCCCTCGGCGGCGTACCGGGCCATGGTGGCGCCGTTGCCGATCGACTCGTCGTCGGGGTGCGCGTGGACCAGGAGGAGGCGGCGGCCGGTAGTCGCGGTCATGGGAGGAAGCCTAGGGCCTGTCGCCGCACTCCCGTCGTCCGCCTGGAGGGTGGGCGGGGCGGTGTTGGGGTGCGTGCATCGCAAGGCGGAGGAGGGAGTCCGTGCGGAGCATTGGCGACCGACGACAACGCGGCGAGGTGCGTGCCCTGGGGGTACCTCCCGGCCGAAGGCTGGGGGAGCGTCGCCCCGCAGACGGGAGTGTGGCGACAGGCCCTGGACCACCGGGCCGCGGGGGTCAGAGCCTCAGGCCGTTGATCATTCCGGCGAGGTTGCTGGTGACCTGGCTGATCGACGGGGCGATCGAGCTGGAGGCCAGGTAGAAGCCGAGCAGCGCGCAGACGATCGCGTGTGCCAGCTTCAGGCCGGAGCGGCGGATCAGCACCACCACGATGACCAGCATCAGCACGGCGGCGGAGATGTTCATGGCCATGTCGGCTCACACCCCTTCTCGGGCGCGCCGCTCCCCGGAGGGCGGCGCGGGACGGTGCGGGACTGGGGGCTGCGGGTGGCCGCGGTCCGGGACGGGACGGGGCCGACGGTCACTCGCCGGACAAGTCATACCCGATGAGTAAGGGGAGCATCACATTCAGTGAGGCCATGCGGGTCGGGCGGCGCGGCGTCCGGGCGGCGCGTGGGCCGGTCGGAGGCGGTTTCGACCTCTTTGGGGCGTACTTGGCGATGATGCTCCGAACGAGTGATCAACATGCTCCCGGGGGCGGTGGTCCGGCGTCATAGGGTCTGGTGCCATGACCTCCCACACCTCTGCCGACACCTTCCCGCGGCAGTACGCGCGGACCCTGCGCTACACCGTCGGCGCGCCCCGTTCCTTCTCCGTCGCGCCGGACGGCTCGCGGGTCGTCTTCCTCCGCTCGCGGTCGGGCCGTGACCGCGCCAACCTGCTCTGGACCCTCGACACCGCGACCGGCGAGGAGCGGGTCGTCGCCGACCCGGCGACGCTGCTCGGCGGCGGCGAGGAGGACCTCTCGCCGGCCGAGAAGGCCCGCCGCGAGCGCAGCCGTGAGGGCTCGGCCGGCATCGTCGGCTACGCCCTGGACGCGGCCGGCACCCTGGCCGCCTTCGCCCTCTCCGGCCGCCTGTTCACCGCGGACACGGTCACCGGCGCCACCGCCGAACTGCCCGCCGAGGGGCCGCTGCTGGACCCGTGCCCGTCCCCGGACGGCTCGTGCGTCGCGTACGCCAACACCGCCGGCGAGCTGCGGCTGACCCGTACCGACGGCAGCGGCGACCGGGTGCTCGCCGAGCCGGACGGGCCGAACGTCACCTGGGGCCAGGCCGAGTTCATCGCCCAGGAGGAGATGGACCGCGACCGCGGCTTCTGGTGGTCCCCCGAGGGCGACCGGCTGCTGGTCGAGCGCGCCGACGACAGCCCGGTGGGCCGCTGGTGGATCGCCGACCCGGCGAACCCGGACCGCGAGCCCGCCGAGGTCGCCTACCCGAAGGCCGGCGCCGCCAACGCCGAGGTCGGGCTCTGGCTGCTCGACCTGCACGGCGGGCGCACCGAGGTGGTCTGGGACCGCGGGGCCCACCCGTACCTGGGCCGGGTGCACTGGTCGAAGGGCGGCGTCCCGCTGCTGCTGGTCCAGACCCGTGACCAGCGCGGCCAGCGGATCCTCGGCCTGGACGTGGCCACCGGCGCCACCGAGGTGCTGCACGAGGAGAAGGACGGCACCTGGCTGGAGCTGTTCCCCGGCTCGCCGGCCTGGACCCCGGACGGCAAGCTGGTCCGGATCTCCGACACCGAGGAGGTGCGCGAAGCGCCTCAGAAGGGTGGTGGCGGGCGACGGGAGGGCGTGCGGGCGCTGGTGATCGGCGGGCGCGCCGTGACCGGGGCCGACCTGCACGTCCGCTCGGTCGTCGCGGTCACCGAGGACGAGGTGTTCTTCAGCGCCTCCGGCGGCACCGAGGAGACCGACCCCGAGCCCGGCTGGGTCGCCGTCGGCCGGATCAGCCACGACGGCACGCGGCTGAGCTGGGAGTCCTCCAACGGACGGCCGTTCACCTCCGTCACCAGCGCGGTGCACGGCGGCGGGATCACCGTCCGGGCCACCGCCGAGCCCGACCTGCCCGGCACCCTGGTCCAGGTCGCCAGGGACCTGCCCGAGGGCCTGGCGGTCGACGACGTCGCCACCGTCGCCTCGTACGCCGAGACCCCGGTCATCACGGCCCGTCCGGTCTTCCGCTTCGCCGGCGAGCGCCGCATCCCGGCCGCCGTCTTCCTGCCCACCGGCTACGACCGCGAGCGGGACGGCCTGCTGCCCGTCCTGATGGACCCGTACGGCGGCCCCGGAGGCCAGCGCGTCTACCAGGCGCACAACCCGCACCTGCAGTCGCAGTGGTTCGCCGACCAGGGCTTCGCCGTGATCGTCGCCGACGGGCGCGGCACCCCGGGCCGCGGGCCGGCCTGGGAGAAGTCGATCGCCTTCGACTTCGCCGGGGCCACCCTGGACGACCAGGTGGCGGCGCTGCAGGCGCTCGCCGGGGAGTTCCCGCTGGACCTCGACCGGGTCGCCATCCGCGGCTGGTCGTACGGCGGCTACCTCGCCGCGCTCGCCGTGCTGCGCCGCCCGGACGTCTTCCACACGGCGGTGGCCGGGGCTCCGGTGACCGACTGGGAGCTGTACGACACCCACTACACCGAGCGCTACCTGGGCGACCCGGCCGAGCGCCCCGAGGTGTACGCCGCGAACTCGCTGAGCGGGTACGCGGCCGGGCTGGAGCGCCCGCTGATGATCATCCACGGGCTGGCCGACGACAACGTGGTGGCCGCGCACACCCTGCGGCTGTCCTCGGCGCTGCTCGCCGCCGGGCGCCCGCACACCGTGCTGCCGCTGTCCGGGGTCACCCACATGACCCCGCAGGAGGAGGTCGCGGAGAACCTGCTGCTGCTCCAGGTCGACTTCGTGAAGCGCTCGCTGGGGATCTGAGCGGCGGAAGGCTCCGGCGGCCGGGCCGTCGGGCCGGGCCGGCCCCACGGCCCGACCACCGTCCCTGACCGGCGGCTCCGGCGGCCGGTGCCCGTGATGCGGGTACCGGCCGCCGGCATGACATCCGTCATGCCGAGGGCACGACGGCGGACACTGCCGCCGCGACCCGCCCGCGCGGGACTCTGAGGTGGTGCGAACAGCACCGGCTGTGACACCACAGGCGTGACACCATCAGAGACAGGAGCCGGGCGATGGATACCGGGGTGGCCGCATTCCGCGGCGTGGGCAAGAGCTACGGGCGGGTGCGCGCCGTGGACGGGCTGGACCTCGTGCTGAGGCCGGGCGAGACCGTCGCCCTGCTCGGGCCGAACGGCGCCGGCAAGTCCACCAGCCTGGACCTGCTGCTCGGCCTGCGCGCCCCCGACCAGGGCAGCGTGACCCTGTTCGGCGGCACCCCGCGGGCGGCGATCGAGGCCGGCCGGGTCGGCGCGATGCTGCAGAGCGGCGGGCTGATGTCCGACGTCAAGGTGCGCGAGCTGGTCCGGCTCGCCTGCGACGTGCATCCGACCGGCCGGCCGGTCACGGAGGTGCTGGCCGACGCGGGGATCACGGAGATCGCCGACCGCCGGGTCGACAAGCTGTCCGGCGGCCAGGAGCAGCGGGTCCGCTTCGCCCTGGCGATCGCCGGCGACAGCGACCTGATCGTGCTCGACGAGCCCACCACCGGCATGGACGTCAGCGTCCGGCAGGCGTTCTGGGCGAGCATGCGGGCCCAGGCCGACGCCGGGCGCACGGTGCTGTTCGCCACCCACTACCTGGAGGAGGCCGACTCGATCGCCGACCGCGTCCTGGTGCTGCACCGGGGCCGGCTGATCGCCGACGGCAGCTCCGCGGAGATCAAGGCGCGGGCCGGGGCGCGCCGGATCGCCTTCGAACTCCACGACGCGGACGGGCGGCCCTTCGACGAGGGGGTGCTGCGCGCCCTGCCGGCCGTGCAGTCGCTGGACGTCACCGCCCGCGTCCCCGGGGTGCGGACGGTACGGATCAGGACCGCGGACGCCGACGCGAGCGTGGCCGGGCTCTACCGGGCGGGCCTGTACCCGCGCGGACTGGAGGTCACCGGCCTGGGTCTGGAACAGGCCTTCCTGACCATCACGGGAGAGCTGGACCGCGAGGACGACGCCGAGAAGGAGAGCGTGCGATGACCACCCTGATCAAGCTGGAGATCCTGCGGACCCTCCGCAACCGGCGCTACCTGCTCTTCACCATCGCCTACCCGGCGCTGATGTACTTCTTCTTCATCCACGCCTACGACACCACCAAGCTCGCCGGCGGCCTGCCGGTGAAGACGTACTTCATGGTCTCGATGGCCACCTTCGGCGCGGTCGGCGCGGTGCTGACCGGCAGCGCGCAGCGGATCTCGCTGGAGCGCAAGAGCGGCTGGGTGCGCCAGCTGCGGCTGACCGCGCTGCCCGGCCGGGCGTACACCTTCGGCAAGATCGCGGCGAGCGCGGTGACCACGCTGCCGGCGATCGCCGTGGTCTTCGCGGTCGGCGCGAGCCAGGGCGTCTCGCTCACCGCGGCGCAGTGGGCCGGACTGGCGGCGGCGCTCTGGCTGGGCAGCTTCGTCTTCGCGGCGCTCGGCGTGGCGCTCGGGTACGCGGCGGCGCCGGACGCGGTGCAGAGCATCGTGATGATCACCTACATGGCGATGGCGCTGCTCGGCGGCACCTGGTTCCCGGTGAGCGGCTCGATGGAGAAGTTCGCCCGGTTCAACCCGGTGTACCTGTACAACAAGCTGGCCACCTTCACCCAGCCCGGGCACTCCCTGGACACCGTCGCGGTCGCCGGGCTGGCCGCCTTCCTCGTGGTGTTCGCCACCGCCGCGGCGGCGCTGTACCGCCGTGACACCCGCCAGGCATGATGACCGGCATGAGTGACGCGCGCCAGGCCCACCGTTCCGACGAGCCGTCGGAGGCGGGCGTGGCGCGCGCCTCCTTCATGAACGTGCCCGGCTCCCCGGTGGAGAGCAGGCGACAGCTGCTGGTCAAGGTCGCCTGGATGATGCTGTGGATGCTCTACCTGGCCTACCCGGCGGGCGACCTGCTGAACGGCGGCCACAGCACGGCCGGGACGGTGCTCGGCTGGTGCTGCCTGGGCGGGTTCATGATCGCCTACGTCCTGCTGGTGATCTTCCGCTCGCAGGCCGGGATGCGGCCGCGGGCCTGCCTGGTGATCGTCACGACGATGGTCGGGCTCGCCGTCGCCGCCTCGGTCGTCCTCGGCGCCGCGTTCCTGACGCTGTTCATCTACGCCTCGGTGTGCGTCGCGATCATCACGCCGGTCCGGCACGCGCTGCGCGCGATGGTCGCCATGGCGGTGCTCACCGCCGCCGTCGGGACGGGCATCGGGGCCGGCGTCGACAACGTCTCGACCTTCGCGCTCAGCGCCTTCCTCTCCGGCGTCGCGATGACCGGTCTGCAACGGCTGGTCGCCACCATGAAGGAACTGCGCGAGGCCAGGGCCACGGTCGCGCACCTGGCCGCCTCCGAGGAGCGGCTGCGGCTGGCCCGCGACCTGCACGACCTGCTCGGGCACTCGCTGTCGCTGATCACCCTGAAGAGCGAGCTGGCCGGGCGGTTCATGGACGCCGGCAAGGACGAGGCCGCGCGGGCGCAGGTCGCCGAGATCGAGCAGGTCGCCCGGCAGTCGCTGATCGACGTCCGGGAGGCGGTGACCGGCTTCCGCCGGCCGACCCTCCAGGTCGAACTGGCCGCCGCCGGTACCGCGCTGGCCGCCGCGCAGGTCCGGCTGGAGGCCGCCCCGCGGCTGGTGGACAGCTGGCCGTCGCTGGCCGACGAGGAGGCGGGCGCCCTGGCCTGGGCGCTGCGCGAGGCCGTCACCAACGTGGTCCGGCACGGCGAGGGCGCCACCGTCTGCACGGTGACGGCGGACGTGAGCTGGGAGACGAGCGGCGAGCGCTACGCCGTCCTGGAGATCACCGACGACGGGCGGGGGCCCGGCAAGTCCCAGCCGGGCAACGGCCTGTCCGGGCTGGAGGAACGGCTGGCGCTGGTCGGCGGACGGCTGGAGACCGGGCCGGGGGAGCGCGGGAGGGGCTTCAGGCTGCGGGCCTCGGTGCCGCTGCGGACGGTCTCCGCGGCCGCTCCGCAGCCCCACCAGGGCGTCCACTAGGCCCGTCGGGCGGACCTGTCCGGAGTCCGCCCGGGGTCCCGTCAGCCCGCCGGAAGTTCCAGCACGAAGCGCGCGCCGCTCCGGGCGGGGGCGACCCGCAGGGTGCCGCCGTGCCGGGTGGCGATGTCCGCCGCGATGGCCAGGCCGAGACCGCTGCCGCCGGCGTCCCTGCTGCGCGCCTCGTCGAGCCGGGTGAACGGCTCGAAGATCCGCTCGCGGTCCTCCGGCGGTACCCCGGGGCCGTCGTCCCTGACCTCCAGGACGCAGTGGTGCCCGGTCCGCCGGGCGGACAGCACCACCTCGGCGGCCGCGTGCCGCCGGGCGTTGTCCAGCAGGTTGCGCGCCAGCCGGTGCAGCCGGATCCGGCTGCCGTGCACCAGCACCGGCTCCGGCGCGTCCACCCGCAGGGCGACCCGGGCGCCGAGGGCCGGGCGGCACTGGTCGGCCAGCTCCCGCAGCACGGCGGACAGGTCGACGGAGGAGAGCCGGCCGGCTGTCGCCGGGTGCGAGCCCCGGGCCAGGAACAGCAGGTCCTCGGTGAGCTGCTGGAGCCGTTCGACCGAGGTGAGCGCCTCCTGGGTCGCCGCCGGCCAGTCGGTCCGCTCGGGGTGCGCCAGCGACACCTCCAGGTTGGTGCGCAGCGCGGCGATCGGGCTGCGCAGCTCGTGGGAGGCGTCCGCGACGAAGCGCTGCTGCTGGGCGGCCGAGCGCTCCAGCCGGTCCAGGGTGGCGTTGGTGGTCCTGGCCATCCTGGTGATCTCGTCGCCGGAGCGCGGCACCGGGACGCGACGGTCCAGCCGGTGCTCGCCGATCTCGGCCAGCTGGGCCCGGATCGCCTCCACCGGACGCAGCGCCCGGCTGGTCGCCGTCCAGGCCATCAGCGCGACCAGCAGCGCGGCGAGCGGCACGCCGAGCCGCAGCACCGGGTCGATGGTGCGCAGCGAGGCCTCGGCGGCGAACGGGGTGGCCAGCACGTAGACCGTGACCGGGCCGACCTTCGGCTTGACCGGCTGGCCGTTCTCCTCGCTCGACGGCCACAGCAGCGGGCTCCAGCTGCCCATCGCGGTGAAGGTGCGCCCCGAGTAGCGGTTGGCGGCGACCGGCCCGGCCGGGCCGATGGTGATCCGCTGCACCGACTGCCAGTCGTCCGGCGCCGGCTGCGGTACGAGGACGGGCGGACCCCCGGCCAGGTGCTGGGTGGTCAGCGGGCCGCCCATGGTCACCACCTGGCCCGCGCTGTTCAGCACCAGGTAGGGCAGCTGCCCGTGGTCCGCCAGCTGCTGGCCGTGCTTGTAGCCGTTGCTGATCTCGCGGGCCTGGGCGTGGGCGTCCGCCTCGGCGGCCTCCAGCTGGGCGTCGTACATGTGGTCGCGCAGCCACCAGGCGCCGACGCCGAGCAGCAGCAGTGCCGCCAGTCCGGCCGCCAGCGAGGTGCGCAGACGGGTGGAGAGCCTGCCGGGCACCGCTCAGGCCTCCAGCCGGTAGCCGGCGCCGCGCACGGTGGTGATCGAGCGGACGCCGAACGGGGTGTCCACCTTGCGGCGCAGCATGCTGACGTACACCTCGACGATGGACTCCTCGCCGTCGAAGGCGATGTCCCACACCTCGTCGACGATCCGGCGCTTGGAGAGCACCTCGCCGGGGTGCTCGGCCAGACAGCGCAGGACGGCGAACTCGCGCTCGGTCAGGGTGATCTCGGCACCGGCCCGGCCGCAGCGCCGGCCCGCGGGGTCCAGCCACAGGTCGCCGACCCGCAGCAGCGGGCCGGGGCTCTGGCTGCGACGGATCAGCGCGCGCAGCCTGGCCAGGAAGACCAGGTAGGAGAACGGCTTGGTGAGGTAGTCGTCGGCGCCGGTGTCCAGCCCCTCGGCCTCGTCGTACTCGCCGTCCTTGGCGGTCAGCATCAGGATCGGCGTGGTGACGCCGTCGGCGCGCAGCGCCTCGCACACCTTGTAGCCGTTCAGGCCGGGCAGCATGATGTCGAGCACGATCGCCCGGTAGGCGTGCCGCTGGGCCAGCCGCAGGCCGGTGAGGCCGTCCGGGGCGAGGTCGACGGTGTAGCCCTCGGCCTCCAGGCCGCGCCGTACGGCCGCCGCCACCTGGGCGTCGTCCTCCACCACCAGAATCTCCATGCGGCTCAGGATGCCACCGGCGCCGGATCCGTTCCTTAAGCGGTCTTCAGCTTTCTCAGCCTCGCTTCAGGGGCGCGGGTGCATGCTCTCGCCGATTTCGCCGGTCCGCCTCGGGCCGGTGTCCCGAGCGAGAGGGGGTGGGGGATGGCCGTCCTCCAGGAGCGGGCCGCCGGGGCCCGCGTCCCGGCCGGCGGCCGGAGAGCCGCCACGGCCGCGCCCGCCCGGCACCGCAGGCCGCGCCGTACGCTCCCGCCCAGCCTGGTGATGGCGGTGGGCACGGTGGTGTCCAGGGCCACCGGCTTCGTCCGCTCGGCGCTGCTGGTGGCGGTCCTCGGCTCGGGGGTGCTCGCGGACGGGTACAACGTGGCCAACACGGTGCCCAACATCCTCTTCGTGCTGCTGATCGGCGGCGCGCTGAACACCGCGCTGGTGCCCCACCTGGTGCGCGCCGCGAAGGAGTCGGCGGACGGCGGGGCGGCGCACGTCGACCGGCTGGTGACGGTTCTGGTCGCCGCCCTGCTGGTGCTGACGGCGGTGGTGGTGCCGGCCGCGCCGTACGTCGTGCGGGCCTACACCTCGTACGGCGGAGCGCAGTTGGGCGACACGGTGCTGCTGGCGTACCTGTGCCTGCCGCAGGTGTTCTTCTACGGGCTGTTCACGGTGCTCGGCCAACTCCTCAACGCCCGGCAGCGGTTCGCGCCGATGGCATGGGCCCCGGTGCTCAACAACCTGGTGGTGATCGGGGTGTTCGGCGGCTACCTCGGCCGGCACTCCTTCTCCGCCGCGGACCTGACGGTCCTCGGAGCCGGGACGACGGCCGGCGTGGTCGCCCAGAGCCTGGTGCTGCTGCCCTGCCTGCGGGCGGCCGGGGTACGGCTGCGCCCCCGCTGGGACTGGCGGCAGGCGGGGCTCGGCGAGCCCCTGCGGGCCGCCGGGTGGACGCTGCTGCTGGTGCTCTGCGACCAGGTGGGCTACTGGGTGGTGACCAGGCTGTCGACCGCGGCCGGAGCCGAGGCCGCCGCGGCCGGGCTGCCGGGCGTCGGGTACACCGCGTACAGCAGCGCGTACCTGCTGTGGATCGTGCCGCACGGGGTGGTCACGGTCTCGGTGGTCACGGCGGTCGTCCCCGCGCTCAGCGCCGCCGACTCCCCGCGTGCCGTCCGCTCGCTGCTGGCCCGCACCGTCCGCACCGTCGGGGTGGTCACCGTCCCGGCGGCCTGCGCGTTCGCGGTCCTCGCGCCGCAGCTGTGCGCGCTCGCCTTCGGGCACGGCCGCACCGATCCGGCCGACGTCCTGGCCATCGCCGGGATGCTGACCGCCTTCGCGCCCGGCCTGGTCCTCTACTCGGCCTCGTACGCGCTGACCCGCACCTTCTACGCGCTCGGCGACAGCCGCACGCCCTTCCTGCTCAACCTGCTGCCCGTCGCCGCCACGGCCCTCGGGGCGGTGCTCTGCCACCAGTTGCTGCCGCTGCGCTGGGCCGTCACCGGGATGGCCGGGTGCTACGGCGGATCGTTCCTGCTCACCGTCCTGGCCGCGGCCCTGCTGCTGCGCCGCCGGCTCGGGCCGCTGCGCGTGCTCGGGGCCCACGTGAAACCGCTGCTGGCCGCCCTCCCGGCCGCTGCCGCCGCCTGGTGGGCCACCAGGTACGGCCTCGTCCCGGCCGCCGCGGCCCTCGCCGTCCTGTACCTCCTGCTCGCCCACCTCCTCCGGATCGACGAACTGTCCGCCCTCACCAAGCGATTGCGCCGCCGCCCATGACCCAGCTCCCCGCCGACGTCACCCGAGTCCTCGACGCCCTCCTCCCCGAGGGCCACCCCCTGCGCGCCCAGGTCCCGCGGCTGCGCATCGAGTGCCGCTGCGCCTGCGGCTGCACCGCGTACTTCACCGGCCCCGGCACCGTCACCCGCGCGGAGGTCGTGGCCGGGGCCGTCATCGGCTGCGACGGCGAGGTCCTCCTCTTCGCCGAGGACGGACGCCTCTCCTGGCTGGAGGTCTGCTCCTGGACCGACCCCAAACTCACCCTCGCCGAAGCGGCCCGCCACCTGCTCGGGGAACCCGGCAGGCCGGACTGACCGCCGTTCGGGGCGTGCCTGCCGTGCTCGTTCCCGGCTTCGACCCGCACGCCGTCCCCGGCCCGGACGGCGACGCCGCCCGGGCCGTCCTCGTCTTCCACACCGGCATCACCGACAGCGTCGAAGCCGCCCGGCGCCGGCTGCCGCAGGACGTGGACCCCGGGCGTCAATGACCGAGGCCGAAGTCCCTGGCATGGGTGATACTCGTTGCGTTTGCTTCGAATATTGCGAATAATTCATTGAGCGAGGAGGCTGTCATGTCATCCATGACCGATGGCCGGAAGATCGCCCCGGGTGCGGTTGACGCGGAATCCGCGGCGCGCGCGCTGCGGAGACTCAAGGACTACCTGGCCCACACCGCGCGGCCCGACGAGGACGTGCGGATCCTCACCGAGACCGGCGACGACGTGCTGGTGCTCCCCCGTCCGACGGTCGAGATGTTCGCGGCGATCCTCGCCGCCGTGGCCGGAGGGCAGGGTGTCCAACTGGTGCCCGTCGACGCCGAGGTGTCGACGCAGGTGGCCGCCGAGATGCTGAACGTCTCGCGGCCCTACCTGATCGGGCTTCTGGAGCGGGGGGAGATGCCCTACCGGCTGGTCGGGCGGCACCGCCGGGTCCGTCTGGACGACCTGGCGGCCTACCGGCGGGCGGACGATCGTCGGCGCAAGGACGCCGCCGACGAGCTCTCGCGCCTCGACCAGGAGTTGGGACTGGACTGAGCCATGGCATTCGTTGTCGTCTACGACGCGTGCGTGCTGTACCCGAACACGCTGCGCGACCTCCTGTGACGGCCAACCTCAAGGGCTTCCCGGAGAGCTGCCTGGCGGAATGGGGGATCGAGGCGAAGTCGCCGGATGACTTCGTCCTCGACCTCATCGGACTGGACGACCGGGTCGTGTACTCCTGCGTCCAGGAGATCGCGGATGCCCGGCGCAACCCGCCGACGACCTTCGAGGACGTCCTGGGGATCCTCGAACGCTCCGGATTGATCGAGGTGGCGGCAGCCTTGCGGGCGGGGCCGATGCCGATCGCCTGAGCCGGCGAGGGTTCGGGTACCGCTCTTCGGCGTGGGACGTCGGCTCGGTCTCCTACGCGTCGGGGAGGGGGCGCTGGTAGGCGAGGGCGGGGCGGTCGTCGAGGAGGAACTCGTGGGCGAGTCGGAAGCCGTTGCGGGTGAGGACGGCCTGCGAGGCCGGGTTGTCGACGGTGGTGACGGCGGTGACGGCGCGGAGGCCGTAGGCGGTGGCGGCGAGGCGGCAGGCCTCGGCCACGGCGGCGGAGGCGATGCCGCGGCCGGTGGCGGACTCGGCCACCCGGTAGCCGAGTTCGGCGCTGCCGTCGGCGAGGTCGACGAGGTTGACCCGGGCGACGACCTCCCCGTCCGCGTCGAGCACCACGTGGAACCGGCAGGTGCCCTCGGCCTGCTCGGCGAGGAGGGCGGCGTGGCGCTCCGCGAACCCGGCGAAGTAGGCGTCGCCGCGGTCCGGGACGCTGCGGGCGAAGTACGCGCGGTTGGCGCGTTCGAAGGCCAGCAGGGCGTCGGCGTGGTCGGGGCGCAGCGGTTCCACGGTGATCATCACGCCAGTCTGCCGCGCAGGGCCTCGGTGAACCACTCGAATACGTCCCGCAGGCTCTCCTGGACCGGCCAGCCGTTGACGGTCGCCATCAGCTGCCAGTAGCGCTCGGCGCGGGGGTCGTCGGCGGTCCCGAGGCGGTCGAACAGCCACTGCCGCAGTGCGGCGTCGTCCGGGCGGCCGAAGGCCTCGGCGTAGGCGGCGGTGAGGGTGGCGACGACGGGGCCGGCGTCGGGGGAGGCCGGGGCGACGCCGGCCGCCAGCGCGGCCCGGACCCGGGAGGTCACCGTCCCGGTGAGTTCGGTGTGCAGGCCGGTGCGGTCCCCGTCCGCGCGTTCGGCGGCCTGGTGTTCGGCCATCTTCCGTACGGCCGCGCGGAAGTCCGGGTCCTGGACGAGTTCGCCCAGTTCGACCCAGGCCTCGACCTGCTCCGGCCGTGGCTCGTCGGGCAGTTCGGGCATCGCGGAGCGCATCATGGCGACGAACTCCGGGTTGGCGTCCAGGCCGCCGAAGGCCTCGTCGACGAAGTCGTGGACCAGACGCCGGCGTTCGGCGTCGGAGAGCTTGGCGAGCTTGTGCATGAGTCTCATCTCCTCGGGGGTGGAACCGCGTTGGGCGACGGCGAGCAGCACCGCCCGGCGCAGCCGCAGCGTGCGGATCTGCACCTCCAGCGCCTCGGCGTGCGCGGCGGCGACCTCGGGCAGCGGGGCCTGCCGCTCCAGCACCCGGCGGATCGCGGGCAGGTCGAGCCCGAGTTCGCGCAGGGTGCGGACGAGGTCCAGCCGGGCGAGCGCGTGGACGTCGTACCGCCGGTAGCCGGCGGTGGTGCGGGCGGTGGGCGGCACGAGGCCCGTGTCGGCGTAGAACCGGATGGCCTTGACGGTGAGTCCGGTGCGCCGGGCGAGGTCGCCGATCGAGTAGAGCGTGTCGCTGCCGTCCGCGCCGTCGCTGCCGCCGATGCCATCGGTGTCGTCCGTGCCGTCCGTGCCGTCCATGTGGTCCACCTTGGCGTCTCCCCCTGGGGGAGACTCAACCCCGCCCTCTAAGGTCGTGGCCATGAACGACACTGACAACGGGGCCTCGATCCGCGTCCTCCTCGCCGAGGACCAGGGAATGGTCCGGGAGGCGCTGGCCGCGCTGCTCGGGCTGGAGGGGGACATCGACGTCGTCGCGCAGGTCGGGCGCGGGGACGAGGTGGTGGCGGCGGTGCTGGCGAACGACGTGCAGGTCGCCGTGCTGGACATCGAGATGCCGGGGATGACGGGCATCGAGGCGGCCGCCGAGCTGAGTCGTCAGGCGCCCCGGACGAAGGTGGTCATCGCGACGACCTTCGGGCGCCCCGGCTACCTGCGCCGGGCGATGGAGTCCGGCGCGGACGCCTTCCTGGTGAAGGACGCGCCGGCCGCCGAGCTGGCCGAGGCGATCCGCCGGGTGCTGCGCGGCGAGCGGGTGATCGACCCGGCGCTGGCCGCCGCCGCGCTGGCCGAGGGCGCCAACCCGCTGACCCCGCGCGAGCGGGACGTGCTGGGCGCGGCCGCCGACGGCGCGGTGAACGCGGACATCGCCAGGCGGCTGCACCTGTCCGAGGGGACGGTGCGCAACTACCTGTCGATGGCGATCCAGAAGACCGAGGCGCGCAACCGCACCGAGGCGGTCCGGATCGCCCGGGAGAAGGGCTGGCTCTGACCCGTCGGCACCGTGAGCCCTGTCACCGATCTCCGTGGTCAGTACACCTAGTTCAGCCGGTGCCTGGCCGCCCTGGCCTCCTGCCGGACCTTGGCGGCGGTGTCCGGGTCGAAGGCGTCCAGGATCTGCGCGTAGGCGTCCATCTCCGCCGAGCCGCCGAGGAAGTCCCCGGTGCGGACGAGGAGTTCGGCCCGCTCCAGGCGCAGCTGGGCGGGGTGCCTGGGCAGCAGCAGGGCGAGTTCGGCGGCCCAGAGCTGGGTGCGGGCGTGTTCGGGGCGGTCGGCGGCCCAGGCGCGGATGTTGCCGAGCACCCGCAGCACGATGTCGAGCGGCTGGGCCGGGGTCAGCAGGGCGGGGCCGAACTCCTGCCCTGCGGCGGCGACCAGCTGCTCGGCGTCCTCCGGGTCGAGCAGTCGTCCGCCGTGGAACGGGTCGGCCAGGACGTAGTCCTCGCCGCCCGCGGGGCCGCCCACCGCGACGATGAAGTGGCCGGGCAGCGCGATGCCGTGGACGGTCAGCCCGGCCCGCCGGCCGACCGCCATCCACACCAGCGAGAGCGTGATCGGCAGCCCGCGCCGGCGCCGCAGCACCTCGGGCAGCAGCGAGGACTCCAGCCGCCGGTAGTCCGCCGGCTGCCCGTGGAAGCGCTCCCGTCCGCCGAGCACTGCGGCGAGCAGGGCGGCGGTCTCCTCGGGCCCGACGGGCGCCCGCTCGGCGACCGCCAGCCGGACCGCCGCCGCGTGCCGCTCCAGCGCGGCCTCGCAGGCGGCGAGCAGTGCGTCCACGCCCGGTGGTTCGCCGGGGTCGTCCGGGTCGGGCACCATGCCGTGCTCGGCGGCGGCGAGCAGGCACAGCAGCACCGGGTCGGGCTGTTCGGCGCGGGCGGCGGTCCGGAAGCGGTCTCTGCTCTGCTCGGTCACGGTGACGGCGACGGCTTTCGTACGGCGGACGGACAAGGCGGCGGACGGACGGGGGAGGCGGGACGGCGCGGCCGCTATCCCTGGGGAAGGAGGGCGTAGTGGTAAGTGTGACTGGTCGCGAAGCCGAGTCCGTCATAGAGCGCGATCGCTCCCGCGTTCTCCGCCTCGACCTGGAGGTAGGCGCCGCTCGCCCCCTCCTCGGCCGCGCGCGAGGCGAGCACCGCCATGACCGCCGTCGCCAGCCCGGCCCGCCGGGCGTACGGCTGGACCTCGATCGCGCCGAAGCAGGCCCAGGGGCCGTCGATGACGCAGCGTCCGATCGCCGCCGGCGGCTGTCCCGGAGCGCCGGGCACGGTGGCGAACCAGACCGAGGGCCCGCCGTGCAGCACCTGGCGGGCCGCCTCCTCCACCGCCGGGTCGCCGCCGACCCGCCGGTACACCGACATCCACCGCGCGTCCGCCGTCCGCGCCAGCCGTACCCGGTCGTGCCCGGAGCCGACCCGGGAGAGGCCGGCCAGCGGGGCGGTGCGGACCAGGGTGGGCGCGTACCCGGCGCCCAGCCGGTCGAGCTCGGCGACCAGCGGATCCGGCGAGCCGGGGGAGATCACCTCGACGTACGCGGGCAGCCCGCGCGCCGCGTACCAGGCGCGGACCGCCGCCAGCGCCTGAGGCAGCGGCAGCCCGGGCTCCCCGAGCGCCTGGACGGAGTTGGCCCGCCGGGTGAACCCGGCCGCGGCGCGCAGCGTCCACTCGCCGAGCGGCTCCCGCTCGACGGCCGGCCAGCCGCGTCCCGCGATCCGCTGCAGCTCGACCGGCGTGGTGACCGGCAAGGTCGCGCGTCGGACCGGAAACCGCGGCACCACCTTGCCTGCGACCAGCAGCTTCTCCGGCAAGAACACCGGATCGCCGGCGCGGGGGACGATCGTCAACCCATGATCGTCCCACGATGTGAGCACACCGATCGAATCCCGGAACACCGGCCGGTCGTCCACGAACTCCGAGAGGCGCCGTACGGACACGCGTCGTCCCACGTCAGAGCGATCTATCCGGACCTCGGGACGATCGTCCGCCGGGTTGCCCGTCGTCATCTGGCCACCTCCTGTGCATTTGCGGTCTCCGACCCGCGATACTAGGGGCGGGCATCGACGACGCCGCGCTCACCGCGCACGGCAGCAGAACAGAACGGGCCACCAGGCCCTTCCGAGGAGGAAAGACAGCGTGACCTACGTCATCGCGCAGCCTTGTGTCGACGTGAAGGACAAGGCGTGCATCGAAGAGTGCCCGGTTGACTGCATCTACGAGGGCGAGCGATCGCTCTACATCCACCCGGATGAGTGTGTCGACTGCGGCGCTTGCGAGCCGGTCTGCCCGGTCGAGGCGATCTTCTACGAGGACGACACTCCGGAGGAGTGGAAGGACTACTACAAGGCGAACGTCGAGTTCTTCGACGACCTGGGCTCGCCCGGCGGCGCCTCCAAGCTCGGCCTGATCGAGCGTGACCACCCCTTCATCGCCGCTCTGCCGCCGCAGAACGCCGACCACTGACGATCGGTGGCAGAACAGCTGTGAGCACCAACAGCACGCGCGCGCCGTTCCCGGGCCACCCGGGGGCGGCGCGCCGCGTTTCGGACAAGCTCCCGGTCTTCCCCTGGGACAAGCTGGAGCCGTACAAGAGGACCGCGCTGGCCCACCCCGGCGGGCTCTGCGACTTCTCCGTCGGCACCCCGGTGGACCCGGTCCCCGAGGTGATCCAGAAGGCGCTGGCCGCGCACACCGACACGCCCGGCTACCCGACCGTCTGGGGCCCGCTGGAGCTGCGCGAGGCGATCGCCGGCTGGCTGCACCGCCGGCTCGGCGCGGAGATCGGCCCGCAGGCCGTGCTGCCGACCGTCGGCTCCAAGGAGCTGGTGGCCTGGCTGCCGACCCAGCTCGGCCTCGGCCCCGGCGACCAGGTCGCCTACCCGCGGCTGGCCTACCCGACCTACGAGGTGGGTGCCCGGCTGTGCGGCGCCGAACCGGTCGAGTACGGCTCGGTGGACGAGCTGGACGGCTCCCGGGTGCGCCTGCTCTGGGTGAACTCGCCGTCCAACCCGACCGGCCGGGTGCTGGGCGCCGACGAGCTGCGCCGCGCCGTCGAGTGGGCCAGGGAGCACGGGGCGCTGCTGGTCAGCGACGAGTGCTACCTGGAGCTGGGCTGGGAGGCCGATCCGGTCTCCGTCCTGCGTCCGGACGTCTGCGGCGACGGCCACGAGGGCCTGCTGGCCATCCACTCGCTCTCCAAGCGCTCCAACCTGGCCGGCTACCGCGCCTCCTTCGTGGCGGGCGACCCGGTGGTGGTCAAGGAGCTGCTGGAGGTGCGCAAGCACGGCGGCATGATCGTGCCGGCGCCGGTCCAGGCAGCGACCGTCGCGGCGCTCGCGGACGACGCGCACGTCGCCGAGCAGCGTGAGCGGTACGCGGCCCGGCGCTCGGCGCTGCGGGCGGCGCTGGAGGCGTACGGCTTCCGGATCGAGCACTCCGAGGCGAGCCTCTACCTGTGGGCGACCCAGGACCGCCCGTGCTGGGAGACCGTGGCCGAACTGGCCGGGCTGGGCATCCTGGTGGCGCCCGGCGACTTCTACGGTCCGGCCGGCGACCGCTTCGTGCGGGTCGCGTTCACCGCGACCGACGAGCGGGTCGCCGCGGCCGTGGAGCGGCTGAACGCGGGGCGCTGAGCCTCCCTGAGGGGCCGTACGGCGAAGGGGCCGGTGTCACGGACACCGGCCCCTTCGGCCGTTCCGGCCCGGCCGTACGGGAGCACACCCGGGCGGAGCACCGTACGGGCGCACGGAGCCCCGCCGGTGCGGAACACCGCCCGGCCGCACGGATCGCGGCCGGGCGGCGGTGCGGAGCACGGCCCGGCGCCGTGGCGCCCGACCGGGCCGTGTGAGCTACAGCGGCAGCCCGTTCAGGCCGCCGCCGTTGAGGCCGCCCAGCAGGCCGCTGAGCGGGCCGAGCGCGCCGGTGAGGCCGGACAGCGGGCTGTTCTGGCCGAGGTCGGCACCGCCGAGGCGGTTGGCCGACCCGTGCTCGGCCAGGCCGAGCACGTCGGTGGCGGGGAGGTCGGCCGGCAGGGCCTGCTGGACCGAGCCGAGCGGCAGCGCCCGCTGCACCGCGCCGACCGGCAGCGCGTCGGCGACGGCGGTGCCGCCGGGGACGGCCCCGGTGAGGTTCTCGGCGCCCGGCACGGCCTGGGTGACCGTGCCGGCCTGGGTGAGCCCGCCGAGCGGGCCCGTGTCGGCGAGGGCGCTGCGGTTGCCCGTGCTCTTGCCGGTGACGGCCTCGCCGAGCTTGCCGGCCAGAGCCGAGGCGACCCTCGGGGTGACCGAGGAGAGCTGGCCGGCGGTCGCGGCGGTCTGGTCGACCGGAGCGGTCAGCGAGCCGGCCTTCTCGTTCGCCTCGGGCAGCTGCTGGGCGACGATGTTGCCGGCGGCGTCGGCGGAGGCCGGTACGCCCGCGGCGACGGTGGCCGCGCCGGTGCTGCCGGCGGCCTGGCCGAGCTGGTGGGTGGTGTGCTGGAGGGTGGAACCGGTGTCGGTGTTGGTCAGCTGGCCCAGCGGTGCCGCGAGGTCGCTCTTGGGCAGCAGGGCGTCCCCGCCCAGGGCGGACGCGGAGCCGGCCGCGACCAGCGGGGTCGCTCCTGCGGCCACGACGAGCGCGGCCTGGGCGATCCGGCGCGTGAGGGAGTGAGACATGGGGCTCCTCGAAGGGGTCTGGGTCCGTCCCGTCCGCCCCGGGGACCGGGTGTGGACGACCGGGCGGACGACGTTGTTACCGCTTGAGAAGCCAGAAGGTTTCGGCCCGGGCAAGGGAGATGTCTGACCGACCATCGGATCGTACGACTGCGACGATGCCGTCCGCCGGGCCCGGTCGGACGCCGTCGAACCGGCCCCAGCCAAGGGGAGTGACGGTTCTCCACCCTGGTTCGCCGGAACGGGCGGCCGGTCCACCGGCGTTGACCCGAATCACCCGATCGGCGGCAACCCGAACACCTGTGCGTCAGCCCTTGCCGACCGGCGCCAGGGTGACCTGGACGAGCTTGGTCGAGGTGCCCGAGGTCTGCGTCTGCCAGCCGTCCTCGGACTTGGACTTGCGCCAGATCTTCCCGTCGTAGGCGACCGTCGCGACGCCCAGCTGCTGGGCCTGGGCGACGGCCCAGTGGGCCACCTCCCAGCCGATGGCCCGCTCGGCGCTCACCCCGCCGTCCGCACCGGCGTCCGAGGAGGAGGTCAGCGCGGTGGTGGCCGGGTCCGGGGTCAGCGAGACCGCGTTCTCGGCGCCCTTGATGGTCGAGGCGTAGCCGGTCGCCGGGGTCACCGTGCGGCCGAACTCCCGGCGCACCCGGTCGGACAGCACCTGGGCCCGGTCCGGAGCCGCGACCGGAGCCGCGGTGGCGCCCGGGGCGGCGGTGGCACCCGGGGCGGGGGAGGAGGAGTCCTCCGGGTCCGGCCTGGCGTAGTCGCGCACCACACAGGAGAACGAGGCGGGCTCGCGGCCGGCCAGCGCCGAGGTGAGCAGCGTCGCCTTGGTCTCGTGCTTGGCGTAGGCCTGCGGGTAGCCGCTCTTCTGCACCGTCTGCGCGGCGTCGGTCAGCGGCATCCGGGTGTAGCCGGGGACCTTGACCAGGCCGTCCAGGAACTTGTTGGTCGCGTACACAGGGTCCGCGATCTGCGCCGGGGTGCCCCAGCCCATCGACGGCCGCTGCTGGAACAGGCCGATCGAGTCCCGGTCGCCGCCCGCGAGGTTGCGCAGCTTGGACTCCTGCATCGCGGTCGCCAGCGAGATCGTGGTCGCCCGGTCCGGCAGCGCGCGCGAACGCGCCACCGCGGCGATCGTGGCGGCGTTGGCGGCCTGCGGCAGCTCCAGCGTGCCGTTGCCCGCCGCCGTCTTCACCGTGCACTCCTCGGACGCGTCCGGCTTGAAACCGAACCACCAGATCCCGACCACGGCCAGCCCGGAGACCAGGGCGAGACCGAGCAGCCCCACGATCACCATCAGCAGGGCGCGCAGTGGCCCGCGGCGTCGAGTGGGCTCCTCCTCGTCGCCCAGCTCCACGCTGCTCCTTCTCCTGGCCACCGTCGCCCCTCTCGTGCCTGCTCCTTGATCCGACACCGTACCCACTCGGACGGATGTGCGGCGCCCCCCGGTTGCCGATTGCCCGCCCGCTCTCCTCCGGAGCGCCCCCCGGTCCGGGCGGTGAGGCCGGTCCGGGTCACCGGGCGGCCGCCCCGCGCGGACTAGGCTGGCGCCCATGAGCAGCCCGAACCCGACGCCCCTGGACCTCACTCTCGACGGCGGCACGCTGACCGCCAGGCTCGTCGACTTCCCCTCGGTGAGCGGCGACGAGCAGGCGCTCGCCGACGCCGTGGAGGCCGCCCTGCGCGGCTACCCGCACCTCACCGTGGACCGTCACGGCAACAACGTGGTGGCCCGGACGAACCTGGGCCGCGCCGAACGCGTCGTGCTGGCCGGCCACCTGGACACCGTGCCGATCGCCGACAACCTCCCCTCCCGCGTCGAGGGGGACCTGCTGTACGGCTGCGGCACCACGGACATGAAGTCCGGGGTGGCCGTCCAGCTGCGGCTGGCCGCCGGCCTGACCGAGCCCAACCGCGACCTCACCTTCGTCTTCTACGACTGCGAGGAGGTGGAGGCCAGCCGCAACGGCCTGGGCCACCTGGCCAAGGACCGCCCGGAGCTGCTGGCCGGCGACTTCGCGGTGCTGATGGAGCCGAGCGGGGGCATGGTCGAGGGCGGCTGCCAGGGCACCCTGCGGGCGCAGGTCAGGCTCACCGGCGTGCGCGCCCACTCGGCCCGCAGCTGGCTCGGCGACAACGCCATCCACCACGCCGCCGAGGTGCTCACCCGACTGGAGGACTACCGGCCGCGCCGGGTGGAGATCGACGGCCTGGAGTACCGCGAGGGCCTGAACGCGGTCCGGATCGACGGCGGCGTGGCCGGCAACGTGATCCCGGACGAGTGCGTCGTCACGGTCAACTTCCGCTTCGCCCCGGACCGCGACGAGGCGGACGCGAGGAAGCACGTGCAGGAGGTCTTCGCGGGCTTCGAGGTGGTGGTCACCGACTTCGCCGCGGGCGCCCTGCCCGGTCTCGCCCAGCCGGCCGCCCAGGCCTTCCTGGCGGCCACCGGCGGCCAGGCCAGGGCCAAGTTCGGCTGGACCGACGTCGCCAGGTTCAGCACGCTCGGCGTCCCCGCGGTCAACTACGGGCCCGGCGACCCGAACCTCGCGCACAAGCGGGAGGAGCACTGCTCGCTGAGCGCCATCGCCGAGGCCGAGGAGCGGCTGCGCGCCTGGCTGACCGGCTGAGCCGGGCGGCCCGGCTCGGCCGGCCCGCGGTCGAACGCCACCTTCCGGTTGCCCAACCGACCTTCCCCCGTTGCCTGAAAACGGGGGAAGGCGGGCGTAGGGTTTCGTCATGACAGGCACAGGAGACGAGAAGCACTACGGCCACGGTCCCGAGCAGGTCGGGGTGCCGCGGAAGAAGAAGGCCTGGCCCGAGAAGCAGAAGGGCCCGGTGCTGGTGCGCCGGGACCAGGTCGGCACGAGCACCACGGACCAGCGCCTGCTGGACACCACCGGCCCCACCGACTGGCTGCACACCGACCCGTGGCGGGTGCTGCGGATCACCTCCGAGTTCGTCGAGGGCTTCGGCGCCCTCGCCGAACTCCCGCCCGCGATCAGCGTCTTCGGCTCCGCCAGGACCCCGGCCGACTCGCCGGAGTACGAGGCGGGTACGGCCATCGGCCGGGCCCTCGCCGAGGCCGGCTACGCGGTGATCACCGGTGGCGGCCCGGGCGCGATGGAGGCGGCCAACCGCGGCGCCTCCGAGGCGGGCGGGCTCAGCGTCGGGCTCGGCATCGAGCTGCCCTTCGAGCAGGGCCTCAACGAGTTCGTCGACCTGGGGCTGAACTTCCGTTACTTCTTCGTCCGCAAGACGATGTTCGTGAAGTACTCGCAGGGCTTCGTGGTCCTGCCCGGCGGCCTCGGCACGCTGGACGAGCTGTTCGAGGCGCTCACCCTGGTGCAGACGAAGAAGGTCACCCGCTTCCCGGTGATCCTCTTCGGCAGCGCGTACTGGGGCGGCCTCTACGAGTGGCTGAAGGACACCCTGGTCGCGCAGGGCAAGGCGGCCCCGCACGACCTGGAGCTGTTCCACGTCACCGACGAGATCGACGAGGTCATGAAGATCCTCGCCGACGCCCGCCGGCCCGCGAACGAGATCTAGGCCCGAGCCCTAGGCCAGCCCCCGGCGGGCGACCGCCGGGGGGCGGGTGCCCCGGATCGAGGCGACCATGTCCAGCACCTGGCGGGTCTGCTCGACCTGGTGCACCCGGTAGACCTGCGCGCCCAGCCAGGCGGAGACCGCCGTGGTGGCCAGGGTGCCGAGCAGCCGCTCGTTCACCGGCTTGTCCAGGGTCTCGCCGACGAAGTCCTTGTTGGAGAGCGAGACCAGCACCGGGAAGCCGGTCGCGGTCATCTCCGGCAGCCGCCGGGTGGCCTCCAGCGAGTGCCGGGTGTTCTTGCCGAAGTCGTGGCCCGGGTCGATGATCACCGCGTCCCGCCGTACGCCCAGCTCCACCGCGCGCTCGGCCAGCCCCACGGTCACCCGCAGGATGTCCGCCATCACGTCCTCGTACCCGGTCCGGTGCGGCCGGGTGCGGGGCTCGGCACCGCCGGCGTGGGTGCAGACCAGCCCGGCTCCGTGCCGGGCGGCGACCTCGGCGAGCTTCGGGTCCACCCCGCCCCAGGCGTCGTTCAGCAGGTCGGCGCCGACCTCGCAGACGGCCTCGCCGACCTCGTGCCGCCAGGTGTCCACGCTGATCACCGCCTCGGGGTGGCGCTTGCGCAGCTCGGCCACGAAGGGCACGGTGCGCCGCAGTTCCTCCTCGACGGTGACCTCGTCGCCGGGCCCCGCCTTCACCCCGCCGATGTCCAGGATCGCCGCGCCCTCGGCCATCGCCCGGTCCGCGGCGGCGAAGGCGGCCTCGTCGGCGAAGGTCGCACCCCTGTCGAAGAACGAGTCCGGCGTCCGGTTGACGATCGCCATGATCACCAGCTCGTCGTCACCGAATTCCCGCGGTCCCAGGCGCAGTGCCACCGATGTCTCCTCCACAGCTCCTGCGGGTGCGATGATGGCCCCCGGCCTCACTAAGGGACCATGCTGTCATGATCAGTGTGGTTCCCTGCCACCTCATAGCGGACCGGCCGGGAGTTCGGGAGGACAGCTCGTGTTCTGGGTGATCGTGGTCGCCATGGCCGTGGTGGTCGGCGGTGCCGCCCTGGTGGCGCTCGGCGGGGGAGGTTCGATGCCGGAGGCGGCACCGGACCGCGTCTCCGCACGGCTGCCGCAGGACCGCCCGCTGGGCAAGGCGGACGTGGACGAACTGCGCCTGCCGATGGCGCTGCGCGGCTACCGGATGGACGAGGTGGACGACGTCCTGGACCGCCTCGGTGCCGAACTCGCCTACCGCGACGCGCGGATCGCCGAGCTGGAGGCCGCCGCCCACCTGCGCGGCGCCGTCGAGGCGACCGCCGCCCCCGACCCGGCGGCCGAACCGCTGCCCGGCCTGGAGGAGTTCGCCCAGGTGGTCGAGCCGGCCGTGGCGCTCACCAAGCAGCCGGCCGGGGAGCAGACCCCCGAGGACGCGAAGCCGGGGCGGGACCGGTGACGGCGGCGGACGGCGCGGTGCTCGGCGCGGACGGCCTGCGCCGCTGCGGCTGGGGCGACTCCCCCGAGGACTACCGCTTCTACCACGACACCGAGTGGGGCCGCCCGGTGCACGGCGACGACGCGCTGTTCGAGCGGGTCAGCCTGGAGGCCTTCCAGTCCGGACTGTCCTGGCTGACCATCCTGCGCCGCCGCGAGGGCTTCCGGGCCGCGTTCGCGGGCTTCGAGATCGCCAAGGTCGCCGAGTTCGGCGAGGCGGAGCAGGAGCGCCTGCTCGCCGATCCGGGCATCATCCGCAACCGGGCCAAGATCGAGGCGGCGATCTCCAACGCGCGGGTCGCCCGCGACCTGGAGGGCGGCCTGGACGCGCTGATCTGGGGGTTCGCCCCGGAGCCCGGCCGGCCGGCCCCCCGCGCCCTGGGCGAGGTGCCGGCCGTCACGCCCGAGTCGACGGCGCTGGCGAAGGCGTTGAAGAAGGAGGGCTTCCGCTTCGTCGGCCCGACCACCGCCTACGCCCTGATGCAGGCCTGCGGGCTGGTCGACGACCACCTGGCGGACTGCCACGTCCGGACCGGCGCCCGGGGCTGACCACCGGGTCCGGGCCGGCCGGCCCGGACCCGCCGAGGCCGTCGGCGGCCCGGGTGCGTCAACGGCCAGGGTGCGTCAACGGCCCAGGTACGTCGGCTTCTCCTTGGCGATGAAGGCGCGCACCGCGATCCTGTGGTCCTCGCTCTCGCCGGCCAGTGTCTGCAACTCGTCCTCCTTGTCGAGGAGTTCGTCCAGCGAGTGGGAGGCGCCGTACGCCAGCGACTCCTTGACGGCGCCGTAGGCGACGGTCGGGCCCTCGGCCAGCTCGCGGGCGAAGACCCGTGCGGTGGCGGCGAGTTCCCCGGCCGGCACCACCTTGGTGGCCAGGCCCAGCTCCATCGCCTCGGCGGCCTTCACCGTCCGGGGCAGCATCAGCAGCTCGGTCGCCCTGGCGTGCCCGACCAGCCGGGGCAGCGTCCAGGAGGCGCCCGAGTCGGCGGTCAGCCCGATCCCGGTGAAGGCGGTGTTGAAGCCGGCCCGGTCGGAGAGGACGCGGAAGTCGCAGGCGAAGGCGAGCGAGGCACCCGCGCCGGCCGCCACCCCGCCGACCGCGGCGACGGTCGGCTTGCGCATCCCGGCCAGCGCCCGCACCAGCGGGTTGTAGTGCTCGCCGACGGTCCGCAGCGCTCCCTCGCCGGTCTCCTCGGCCCGCTTCAGCATGGCCAGGTGCTCGTTCAGGTCCTGCCCGACGCAGAACGCCCGCTCGCCCGCCCCGGTCAGCAGCACGGCCCGCACCGCCGGGTCGTCGGCCGCCGCGGTCACGGTGTCGCGCAGCGCGACCTTGGTGGCCACGTCGAGGGCGTTCATCGCCTCCGGGCGGTTGATGGTGATGACGGCGAGGCCGCCGTCCAGCTCGTACTGCACGGAATCGGACATGGGTGAGGGCTCCCGGGGTCGTGGCGGTGTCAGTCGTGTGTGTCAGGATGCCGGAGCACGCGGGGGCCTGGGGAGTGTGAGGTATCGCACCTTCCCGTGGCGTCCGCACCGCCGCCACGCCGGGGCTTATGACATGAATTGCGACGGTTGGGGGCGGTCCGGCCGTGGTTGCACCGAGAGTGATGTTGGTCATCAGCCCGTGGCATGCGGGATAATGGCTTCCGATCAATGCGTTCGATACCGGCGGTGGACGGACTGCCGGTGCGTAGCTGAGCGGTTGCAGGAAGGGGAACGAGCATGGCGGCCATGAAGCCGCGGACGGGTGACGGCCCGCTCGAAGTCACCAAAGAGGGGCGGGGCATCATCATGCGCGTTCCGCTCGAAGGCGGCGGACGCCTTGTGGTGGAGCTCACGCCTGACGAGGCCGACGCCCTCGGCGAGGCCCTGAAGAAGGCCTGCGGCTGACCGCAGCAGGTGCTCGCCATCTCCTGGGGATGTGCAGCCGGGCCCGGGTACGACGTCACGTCGGCCCGGGCCCGCGCGTTTTGCGCCCCGCCGGGGCCCGGTGGCCCACGGCCCCGGAACGGCCGCACAGGGGCTGCCCGGCGGCCTCTCGGCGGCCGCTCAGCGCTTGATGGCGCAGAGCAGCCCGTCCGACACCGGCAGCAGCGCCGGCAGCAGGGCCTCGCTCTCCCGCACGTCCCTGACCAGGTCCCTGACCGCCCCGGTCTGCGGGTCCTGGAGGTCTGGCTCGGCCAGCCGGCCCTCCTGGAAGACCCCCTCGAAGCAGACCATCCCGCCCGGCCGCAGCAGCCGCAGCGCCTCCAGCAGGTACTCGCAGGACTCGGCCGGATCGCCGTCGCAGAACACCAGGTCGTACTGGCCGTCGGCGAGCCGGGGCAGCACCTCCAGCGCCCGGCCCGGTATGAACCTGGAGCGGTTGGCCGCGAACCCGGCCGCCTGGTACGCCTCGCGGGCCAGCTGCTGGCGCACCGGCTCCGAGTCGACGGTGGTGAGCACGCCGTCCGGCCGCATCCCGCGCAGCAGGTAGACCCCGGACACCCCGGTGCCGGTGCCGATCTCGGCCACCGCCTTGGCGTCCAGCGCGGCCGCGAGCAGCCGTAGGCAGGCCCCTCCGCTCGGGCCGATCGCCCGTATCCCGGTCCGCGCGGACTGTGCCCGGGCGTAGGTCAGCACCGCGTCCTCGCCCACGTAGGTGTCGGCGAGAGCCGCGCGTGCGGGCCCGAACTCGCTGATGGCTGCCTCTTCCGGAGCTCCGGGCGGCGACCCGGTGCCGAAGGATGTCGATATTTCCTGGCACAGGTTACTGGCCGACCGGGAACTGCGTACGGCGGCGGGCCGTTGTCATGACGGACCGGGTGCGGAAGTCCTCCCGGGCACTTTTATCCGGGCTTGACGGGTGAGGTGGATATGGTGGTGGCCCTGCTGGGCAGAAGAGCCGACCGAGGAGGTGTGGCCGAGGGCGACGTCCCTGTGCGGCGGCACCCCCGCGGCACCGCGTCAGCCCGTACGCCGAAGCCCGTGATGAACCAGCCTGCGCACTCCGACCTGGACCAGCCCGTCGCCGCGACGCCGGCCACCGAGGCGCCCGCCCTCGCGACCTTCACCGAGGGTCCCGACGCGCAGACCTGGACTCCGCCCACCTGGGAGGAGATCGTCGAGGCGCACAGCGCCCGCGTCTACCGGCTCGCCTACCGACTGACGGGGAACCAGCACGACGCCGAGGACCTCACCCAGGAGGTCTTCGTCCGGGTGTTCCGTTCGCTGTCGACCTACACCCCCGGCACGTTCGAGGGCTGGCTGCACCGGATCACCACCAACCTGTTCCTGGACATGGTCCGCCGCCGCCAGCGCATCCGCTTCGACGCGCTCGGCGAGGACGCGGCCGAGCGGCTCGCCTCCCGCGAGCCCAGCCCGGCCCAGCACTTCAGCGACACCCACTTCGACGCCGACGTGCAGCACGCCCTGGACACCCTCGCCCCGGAGTTCCGCGCCGCCGTGGTGCTCTGCGACATCGAGGGACTGTCCTACGAGGAGATCGCCGCCACGCTGGGTGTCAAGCTCGGCACCGTCCGCAGTCGCATCCACCGCGGCCGTTCGCACCTGCGCGCCGCGCTCAAGCACCGCGCCCCCGGCTCGGCCCCCGGCCGTGAGCGCCGCGGCGGCTCGGAGGAGCCGGTGCCCGTCGGTGTCGGCGCGGTCGAGGCCGCGGTCGCGCCCGGTGGGCGCGGACGGAGGCGGTCGTGAGCGGAACCAGCCGGTCCGGTTCGGACCGGTCGGACCCGTCCGACCGGCCTCCGACCCGACGGAGCTGGGGCCTGCCGGGCCGTCGCGGAGGCGACGAACCCGGTGAGCCCGTGCTGCCCCCGGTGGCGCTGCCCGCGGACTCGGCGCTGCACGCGCTTCCCGTCCGCCCCGCCGCACCCGCCGTCGAGGAGCACCACCTCGGCGAGCGCCTCTCCGGCTTCCTGGACGGCGAACTCGGCCACGACTCGCGCGACCGGGTCCAGGCCCACCTGGCGACCTGCCCGCAGTGCCTCGCCGAGGCCGACGAGGGCCGCGCCGTCAAGCACCTGCTGACCCGCACCGGCACGCCCGGCCCGTCCGCCGGGCTGATGGCCCGCCTGATGGCCGTCGGCAACCTGCCCGAGGACGCCCCGGCCGACCACGACTGGCAGGCCGGGCGCGGCCGCCGCGATGACGACGACGACCTGCCCGGCGGCGGGGTCGCCGCCACCGGCACGCTCGGCGGCAGCCGGCTCGACGGCGGCTCCTTCGGCCGCGGTGCCGGGGCCTCCTTCGGCGCCGGCGCGCTCGGCGCCGACTCCCCGCTGCCCGGGGTCGACCCGCGCGCCTTCGGCCGCGGCGCGGTGCTGCGGCCGCTGATGGGCCGGCGCTCCGGCCGTCCCGAACCCACCGCCGACGCCCCGGCCCGTCCGGAGCCGTCCGCGACCGCGTTCCGTGCCCCCGCCCGCGGCCGCCGGCTGGTCTTCGCCGCCGCGGGAGCCTTCTCCGTCGCCGCGGTGACGCTCGGCGGCGTCGGCGGGCTCACCCCGCAGGGCGAGGAGCGCCACGGCACCACCGTCAGCCCGCCCGGGGCCGGGAGCGGCCGCGGTGGCGGCCTCGTCCCGATGAACGCGCAGGTCCCGGTGGACTTCCCCGGCCGACCGGTCGCCGCGACCCGCGAGGCGACCCCGTCGGGCTCCCCCGAGCGCTACCCGGGCGGCGTGGCCGCGCTGCGCCAGCAGACCCGGTAGAGCGGCCCTCGAAGGACCGGGCACAGGCCCTCGACCGTTCGTCCGCACGGCCTCGGCCACCAGCAGGTCTTTACCACGGCTTCATCCCAGCGTGGACCAGGGACTCGCCGGTGGCCATTACCCTGTAGGAACCGTCGTCCGACGAGCTAGGGAGCAAAGGGTGTTCAGCGACGTAAGCGGGCTGGAGGTCCTGACCCTGGTCGTGATGGCGATCATCATCTTCGGTCCGGACAAACTGCCGAAGCTGATCCAGGACACCATGAACGTCGTCCGGAAGATCCGCTCCTTCGCCGACAACGCGAAGGAGGACATCCGCAGCGAGCTGGGCCCCGAGTTCCAGGACTTCGAGTTCGAGGACCTCAACCCCAAGACCTTCGTCCGCAAGCAGCTCATGGGCGACCAGGAGGACCCGCTGGGCCTCAAGGACATGAAGGACTCGCTGGACATCCGCTCCGTCCTGGACGACAAGCCGGCGGCGCCGGTGAACGGCCGCAGCGGCAGCGTCAGCTTCGAGAAGTCCGAGCCGGCCCCCGCCTCCGCCGGGGCCCCGCTGGCGCCCGGCGAGCGGCCCCCGTTCGACCCCGACGCCACCTGATCCGCGCCGCCGGTCCGCGTCGCGCGCGGCGCTCCGGCAGCGCGCCGGCACGCCGCGCACGGTGCCCGGAACCGCGCCGCCGCCCCGCCCGGCCACCCGGCTGAGCGGGGCGGCGGCTCGTGCGCCGCTATTGTGCTGATTGTTCCCGCTGAGCCGTCCGTCACATCGCGACCCGTCGCGGACCAGGAACGGCTCCGGGGAACGCCGCGGTGCGCCACCATGGGAGCGCGCCACGGCAGGCAAACGTGTGTTTGAGGAGGCCCGGGGATGGACGCGACGAGTCAGGCGGGAGGGGCGACGGCCACGGCCGGTGGCCCGGTGGTCGGCGGGCAGGCCCGTCCGGCGGACCCACTGGTGCCCTACCTGTCCGCCGACTTCCCCTGGTACGGGCTGGACGAGGGCTGGACCGGCCGCCGCTTCCTGGTGCAGGCCGGCGCCGGCGGCCGGGCCGCGGGCAGTGTCGACTACGGCTCGCTCGGCCACGGCGAGGAGCCGGCCCAGCGGTACGAGCCGCGCGACGTGCGGAAGTTCGCCGTCGTGGTCACCGTGGCCCGCCGGGACAGCCGCCGCAGCGCCGACAACACCGGCACCCTGGAGGCGACCTCCGCCTCCTCCGCCGCCTGGCTGGCCGGCTCCGGCCTGCTCGCCGCGACCTGGCCGGGGCAGCTGGACCGCGCGCTGCGACAGGACTGGCTGGACCAGCAGAGCAGCCTCGCCTGGGACCTCGCCGACGACCTGGCGGGCCCCGGCTGGTCCACCCTCAGCCTGCCCGTCAACGGCCTGCCGCAGCCCTTCCGCTACCGCGAGTCCGAGTACGGCTGGGTGCTGGCGGGCGAGGCCCCCGGCGTCCTGCTGGGCGCCTACGGCCGCGGCGTCAGCGCCTACGGCATCGGCTTCTCCACCGTCCCGGAACTGGCCGCCTACACCCGGCCGTAGGGCCCGTGGCGGTACGACGAGGGGCCGGGTGGTCACCCGGCCCCTCGTCGGTCACCGCCTCAGAACTTGTTCCTGGGCGTCAGGCCCAGCGACATCCCCGACAGCCCGCGCTGGCGGCCGCCGAGCTTGCCGGCCACCGCGCGCAGGGCGGCGCCGGCCGGGGAGTCGGGTGCGGCGAGCACGACCGGGCGGCCGTCGTCGCCGCCCTCGCGCAGCCGGACGTCGATCGGGATCGAGCCGAGCACCGGGACGGTCGCGCCGACGGTGCGGGTGAGCGCGTCCGCGACGATCCGGCCGCCGCCGGTGCCGAACACGTCGATCATCTCGTCGCAGTGCGGGCACGGCATGCCGGACATGTTCTCGATCACGCCGACGATCTTCTGGTGGGTCTGCACCGCGATGGTGCCGGCCCGCTCCGCCACCTCGGCGGCGGCCATCTGCGGGGTGGTGACGATCAGGATCTCCGCGTTGGGGACCAGCTGGGCCACCGAGATCGCGATGTCGCCGGTGCCGGGCGGCAGGTCCAGCAGCAGCACGTCCAGGTCCCCCCAGTACACGTCGGCGAGGAACTGCTGGAGCGCGCGGTGCAGCATCGGGCCGCGCCAGACCACCGGGGCGTTGCCCGGGGTGAACATGCCGATCGAGATGACCTTCACGCCGTTCGCCTGCGGCGGCATGATCATGTCCTGGACCTGGGTCGGCCGTCCCTCGACGCCCAGCATGCGCGGCACGCTGTGGCCGTAGATGTCGGCGTCCACCACGGCGACCTTCAGGCCGTCCGCGGCCATCGCGGCCGCCAGGTTCACGGTCACCGAGGACTTGCCGACGCCGCCCTTGCCGGAGGCGACGGCGTAGACCCGGGTCAGCGTGCCCGGCTTGGCGAACGGGATCTCCCGCTCGGGGGCGCCGCCGCGCAGCAGCTGGGACAGCTCCTTGCGCTGCTCGTCGCTCATCACGTCGAGCTCGACCTCGACGCCGGTCACGCCGGGGACCTTCCCGACCGCCTCGCGCACCCGGGTGACGATGGTGTCGCGCATCGGGCAGCCGGAGACCGTCAGGTAGACCGCGACGTGCACCGCGCCGCCCTCGGTGATCCCGACCGATTTCACCATGCCGATCTCGGTGATCGGGCGGTTGATCTCCGGGTCGTTGACGGTCGCCAGCGCCTGGCGTACGGACTCCTCCGTGACGCCGGCCGCAACCTCTGTCTCGTTGGCCATGCCTTGATGGTACGGCGCCGCCGGATTGCCTTGACTTGCCGGTAGCGTGCCGCCGGTCACAGGGAGCCGGAGGTCTCCCGGCGCTCCTCGATCTCCCTGAGCAGGGACTGGAGTTCGGACCGGATGAAGTCTCGGGTGGCCACCTCGCCGAGGCCGTGCCGCAGGGCCGCGACCTCGCGGGTCAGGTACTCGGTGTCGGCGATGTTGCGGTCGCTGCGGGCCCGGTCCTGCTCCATGTTGACCCGGTCCCGGTTGTCCTGGCGGTTCTGCGCCAGCAGGATCAGCGGGGCCGCGTACGAGGCCTGGAGCGACAGCGCCAGGGTCAGGAAGATGAACGGGTACTCGTCGAAGCGCACGCTCGCCGGCAGCAGGGTGTTCCACGCTATCCAGACGACCACCACCACCGTCATCCAGACGATGAACCGCCCGGTGCCGAGGAAGCGGGCGATCCGCTCGGACAGGACGCCGAACGCCTCCGGGTCGTAGGAGGGCAGCGAGAGCAGGCCGGGGCGGGCGGTGCGGGGCTGGTCGAGCCTGGCCCGGCCGGTGCCGGTGATCGGCGTGGTCTCCGCGCGCCGGTCCCGGCCTCCTTCGCGGGTGCGCAGCTCGCGCAGCTGGCGCAGCTGACGGAGTTCACCCTGGAGGCGCCGGCGCGCGGAGTCGTCCGGCCGTCCGTTCCGGTCACCGTCCACCGGTCACCCCTTCCGTGTCGTCGTCGCGGGTCTCGTCGTCGGCGTGCAGCGCGGCGTCGCGCCAGTCGTCCGGCAGCAGGTGGTCGAGCACGTCGTCGACGGTCACCGCGCCGAGCAGGTGGTCCGCCTCGTCCACGACCGGCGCGGCGACCAGGTTGTAGGTCGCCAGGTAGCTGGTGATCAGCGACAGCGGGGTGTCCGGCGGCAGCGGGTCCAGGTCGTCGTCCACCAGCGAGCCGACCAGGACGTACGGGGGCTCGCGCAGCAGCCGCTGGAAGTGCACGGTGCCCAGGTAGCGGCCGGTCGGGGTCTCGTTCGGCGGCCGGCAGACGAAGACCTGCGCGGCCAGGGCGGGCTTGTGGTCGCTGACCCGGACCCGGGCCAGCGCCTCGGCGACCGTCGCGTCCGGCTCCAGGACGACCGGCTCGGTGGTCATCAGACCGCCGGCGGTGTCCTCCTCGTACGACAGCAGGCGGCGCACCGGCGCGGCCTCGTCCGGCTCCATCAGCTGGAGCAGCCGCTCGGCCTCGTCGCCGGGCAGTTCGGAGAGCAGGTCGGCGGCGTCGTCCGGGTCCATCGCCTCCAGGACGTCGGCGGCGCGCTCCTTCTGGAGCTTGCCGATGATCTCGACCTGGTCGTCCTCGGGCAGCTCCTCCAGGACGTCGGCCAGCCGCTCGTCGTCGAGGGCGGCGGCCACCTCGGCACGGCGCTTGGCGGACAGGTGGTGCAGCACGCTGGCCAGGTCGGCGGGACGCAGCTGCTCGAAGGTGGCCAGCAGGTTGGCGGCGCCCTGGTCCTGCTCCGGCAGCGAGAAACCGGTGACGTCCTGCCAGTCCAGGGTGAGCCGCTCGCCCCTGCCCTTGCGCAGCCTCCCGGCGCGGCCGACCTGGACGAAGACCTTGCTGATCTCCCACTCGCGCAGCCGGGTCTGCACCATGCCGACGTCCAGCACGGTGACCCCCTCACCGGTCTTGGACCAGGTGACGGTGCGGTCCAGCAGCTCGGCGAGCACCAGGGTCTCGGACGGGCGCTGCTCGAAGCGGCGCAGGTTGATCACCCCGGTGGTGAGCACCTGGCCGGACTCCAGGCTGGTCACCCGGGTCATCGGCAGGAAGATCCGGCGCCGGCCGACCACCTCGACCACCAGGCCCAGCACGCGCGGCGGGCGGCCGCCGAGCCGCAGCGACACGACCACGTCCCGGACCCGTCCGACCTGGTCGCCGTTCGGGTCGAAGACGGCGATGGCGGACAGATGGGAGATGAAGACCCGGGTGCCTGGTCCTGCCATGGACTCCCTCGACTCGCTCGACGCCGTACCGGATGCGCCGGGGGCGCACTCGCGGCCAAGGCTACCCGCGCGTCCGGGGCCCGGCCCGGTGGCACGGTAGCCGCCGGACGAGTCCTCGGCGTGAACCTTTAACGGCGCTTGAACAGCAGTTTGGGCAGGCCGGCCGGGATCGGGCGGCGGGTGGTGGCCGGGGTGGCCATCGGCCGCGCGCCGTGCGAACCGTCCGGCATCGCCCCCGGGCGCTCGGTGAGCGGGCCGGCCGGCTCCAGTCGCAGCACCCGGCACTCGCGGGCCCAGCGGTCGGTGATGGCGTCGGTGTCGGGCGCGTTCAGCCGCTTGCCCCTGAGCTCCTCGACGGCGCCCCGCCAGGCCTCGCCGTCCGGTGCGAGCTCGACCACCCGGGCGCTCCAGCCGGTCAGCCGGCCGCCCTTGTCCTTGCTGCGGACGGTGACCGTGGCCCCGGTGCCCGGCTCCAGGCCGTGCAGCGGCTGCTCGCCGCCCCCGCCGACCACCACGACCGCGCCGTCGTGCCAGGCGTGCCACAGCGGCCGGGCGTGCTCCTGGCCGTCCGCGCGTACCCAGAGCAGGCCGGACTTCTTCGCGGCCTCCTCCAGCAGGGCCCGGTCGAGGAAGTCGTCGGCGGTCGCGGGGGCGGGCGTACGGTCCATGGCGCACAGCGTACGGCTTCCCCCGGGGCCGCCTCCCCGTCGTCCGGATGTCTCACCCTCCGGGCGACAGTTCCATTACGGCACCACGGGCCTTACCGTATGACCGCCCCACTCTCGCCCCGCCGCCGCCCCACCCCTCGTGACCAGCAAGGAGCGCCGTGCCCGCCGCCCGGCCCGCGACCGCCCCCTCCGCCGACCCCGCGACCGCCGACCCGCGTCCGGCGCACCCGCACCCGCACCCGCATCCGCATCCGCTCCCGACCCTCGACCTGCTGCTGCTCGCCGTGGCGATCGGCGGCATCTCCTTCTCCGGCCCGCTGATCAGCGCCACCGCCGCACCCGCGCTGGCGATCGCCTTCTGGCGCAACGCGATGTCGGTCGGCGCCCTCGGCCCGTACGCGCTGCTGCGCCACCGCGCCGAACTGCGCGGGATCGGCCGGCGGGCGCTGCTGCTCGCGGTGGCCGCCGGGACGCTGCTGGCCGTGCACTTCGCGCTCTGGATGCCCAGCCTGCGGATGACCTCGGTGGCCTCGGCCACCGCCCTGGTCACCACCACCCCGCTGTGGACCATCCTGCTGATGCGGCTGATGGGGGTCAGGGCGCCGCGGCCGGTCTGGATCGGCACGTTCGTCGCCTTCGCCGGCGTGCTGGTGCTGACCGGCGTGGACCTCTCGCTCTCCCCGCAAGCGCTGCTCGGCGACGCGCTCGCGCTCGCCGCGGGCCTGGCCTCCGCCGCCTACGTGCTGCTGGGCGCCGAGGTCCGCAAGACCGTCAGCACCACCGCGTACACCCTGGTCTGCTACGCCACCACGGCGGTGGTCCTGCTGGGGGTCTGCCTGGCCGCCGGGACGCCGCTGGCCGGGTGGTCCGCCGGGGTGTGGTGGCAGATCGTGCTGCTGATGGTCACCGCCCAACTGCTCGGCCACTCGCTGACCAACCGGGTGGTGCGCAACCTCGGACCGTCCATCACCTCCACCGCGATCCTGCTGGAGACCCCGGGCGCGGCCCTGATCGCCGCCCTCTGGCTGGGCCAGTGGCCCCCGGTGGCCGCCTACCCGGCGATGGTGCTGATCCTGCTCGGCCTGGTCCTGGTCGCCCGCGGCGGGCGGCGCTGACCGCCGTCGTGCCCGGCCCCGGCCCCGGTCCTGTCCTGGGCCCGGTCCTCGTCCTGCTCCCGGTCCTCGTCCTGGTCCCGGTCCCTGCCGTCGTCCCGGCTCCGGCCGTCGGTGCGGTCAGAGCCAGCCGTTGCGGCGGAAGCCCCGGTACATCCCGACGCAGATCAGCGCGATCGCGCCGAGCACCGTCGGGTAGCCGTACTTGTGGTGCAGCTCGGGCATGTACTCGAAGTTCATGCCGTAGACGCCGGTGATCATGGTGGGCACCGCGAAGATCGCCGCCCAGGCGGTGATCTTGCGCATGTCCTCGTTCTGCGCCACCGAGACCTGCGCCAGGTTCGCCTGGAGGAGCGAGTTCAGCAGTTCGTCGAAGCCGTGCACCTGCTCCGCGACCCGGGCCAGGTGGTCGGCGACGTCCCGGAAGTACTTCTGGATGTCCGGGTCGACCAGCCGCTGGAGCGGCTCGGACAGTTGCTGCATCGGGCGCAGCAGTGGCACCACCGCGCGCTTGAACTCCAGGACCTCGCGCTTGAGTTGGTAGACCCGGCCGACGTCGGCGCTGCGTCCGCCCTTGGCCGAGAAGACGCCGTACTCGATCTCGTCCACGTCGTTCTGGAGCCGCTCGGCGACCAGCAGGTAGTTGTCCACGACGTGGTCGGCGATCGCGTGCAGAACGGCCGCGGGCCCCTTGGCGAGCAGCCCGGCCTCGTCCGCGTCCGCCTCCAGCCGGTGGCGCAGCTCCTGCAACGAGCCGTGGCCGCCGTGCCGGACGGTGATCACGAAGTCCCGGCCGGCGAAGACCATCAGCTCGCCGGTCTCCACCACCTCGCTGGTGGGCGTGAGTTGGTCGTGCTCGACGTAGCGGATGGTCTTGAAGACGGCGAACAGCACGTCGTCGTAGCGCTCGACCTTCGGCCGCTGGTGCGCGTGCACCGCGTCCTCGACCGCGAGCGGGTGGAGGCCGAAGCGCTGGGCGATCCCCTCGAACTCCGCCTCGGTCGGCTCGTGCAGCCCGATCCAGCTGAACGACCCCTCGCCCTCGGGGAGTTGGTGCGCGGCCTTGACCCGGCGGGCGGCCTCGCGCGGGCTGCACGTCTCGCCCCTGCGCCTGCCGTGCTGGTAGACCGCGCAGTCCACGACCGCCGAGGCGGCGTCCTCGGCGACGTCGTAGACGCCGGCCGCGCCGCGACGGCGGTTGGTGCGGACGGCGGCGCGCAGGCTGTTGATCATCGACATGGCAGGCTCCCAGAGGCAGGAACCGTCGTGCGGCGACGTGGAAGAAGAAACGTTCGGCCGCGGAACGACGGCGGAGAACACCGGTGAAGAAGGGGATGAAAGTGCTCTCCCGGCCGGTCCGTTCACCGTGGGGCCTGCGCCCGGGGCTACCGCGGCTGATTCAGCCGGTTGGGCCCGCGGGGCGAGGGGTACGGGGAAGTCGGGGCCGGGCAGAGCTGCCGGTACTGCATGGTCGGCCGGTATCCACCGCAACCACCTCCTTCATGCCGCCGCCCCGGGACGAACGATCCCGGTGGCCAGTCGCTCACCCTAACAGCTGACCGGGCGTCGACGCCGACGGGTTTCCCAGAGGTTTCCCAAGCTTTTACGGGATCCGGTACCACCCCCCGCCCGCGACCGCCCCCGACCTGCCCGGACGCGGCCCGCGCGGCCCCGGGGGTTACGCTCACCGGCATGGCGCACGACTTCCCGTCCTTCGGCGATCCCCACGGCGGCAGCTCCCCCGAGCTCTCCCGGGAGGCGGTGCTGGCCGCCGTCGAGGCCCGGCTGATCTCCACCCTCGGCGAGCCGGGCGGCCGCGCCGCGGTCACCTTCCTCGGCGCCGACCGGATCGAGGTGCTGCGCTTCGGCCCGGACGCCCAGGGCCTGGTGCGGTACGCGACGCTCGGCATGTCCGCCGCGCCGATGGCCGACCCGACCTCGCCGGTCGCCGACCAGGTGCGCGGCCCGCGCGTCGAACTGCTGCTGACCGTCAGGGGCGGGCGCGACAGCGTGCTGCGCACCCTGGCGACCTTTGCCGCGACCCCGCAGGTCGAGGGCCTGGTGGTGGCCCCGGGGGGCTCGCTGGACCTCGGTTCCCCGCTCTGGGACGGCGCGCCCTTCACCTCGGTGCTGGCCGCCGAACCCGGGGGCCTGGTCGAGGACCTGGAGCTGGCCGATCCGGCCGATCCGGTCCTCTTCCTGCCGCTGCTGCCGATGACGCCCAACGAGGCGGGCTGGAAGCGGGTGCACGGCGCGGCCGCGCTCCAGGAGCGCTGGCTGGACCAGGGCTCCGACCTGCGCGACCCGGACCGGCGCGGCGTCCGGCTGGACTGACGCCGGGTCGGGCAGGGGGGCGGAAACGACCGGAGCCCGGAGCGGGGGACTCATCATCCCTTGCTCCGGGCTCCGGTTCGGCTCAGCGCTCGATCGGCTTCATGCCGGTGGCCTGCGCCAGCAGCGCCTCGTACACCTCGGGGTCGGTGGTGTACTCGCCGAGCCGGACGGTCTTGCGGGCGCCGTGGTAGTCGCTGGAGCCGGTGACCAGCAGGCCCAGCTCGCCGGCCAGGCCGCGCAGCCGCACCCTGGTCTCCTCGTCGTGGTCGGTGTGGTCGACCTCCAGCGCGGCCAGCCCGGCCGCCGCGAGGTCGGCGATCACCTGGTCGGAGACCGTCCGGCCGCGCTTGACCGCGCCCGGGTGGGCGAACACCGGCACCCCGCCGGCCGCCCGGACCAGCCGGACCGCCTCGACCGGGTCGGTCTCGTGCTTGCGGACGTCCGCCCGCCCGCCGTTGGCCAGCCAGTCGGCGGTGAAGGCGTCCGAGACGGTGGCCACCACGCCCGCCTCGACCAGCGCGCTGGCGATGTGCGGCCGGCCGACCGAGCCTTCCCCCGCGATCCGCTGCACCTGCTCCCAGCTGATCTCCGCGCCGAGCTCCCGGCAGCGTTCCACGATCGCCCGCCCGCGCCGGAACCGGTCGGTGCGCACCAGCTCCCGCTCGCGCGCGAACGCCGGCTCCTCGGGGTCGAACAGGTACGCCAGCAGGTGCATGCTGATGTCCTCGACGACGCAGGACAGTTCGGCGCCGGGGACGACGGTCAGCCGGGTGCCGCCGGGCAGCGCGTGCACGGCCTCGGCGGCCTCGGTGTGGCCGGCCACGGTGTCGTGGTCGGTCAGCGCCACCACGTCGAGGTTCGCGGCGACGGCCGCCGCGACCAGTTCGGACGGGCTGTCGGTGCCGTCGGAGGCGTTGCTGTGGGCGTGCAGGTCGATGCGCACGGATCAGGCTCCTCGGGGCTCGCGGGTGCCGCCAGGATAGGCCGTCACGCCCCGGGAGCGGGGGCCGGTCCGACTGTCCGGGCTCCCACCCGCCGGACTGGACGCCGGACGGGACGCGGGCTGGATGCCGGGCGCACGACGGCGGTCCGGGGACGGGCCTACCCGAGCAGCCGCGGGGAGAGCGCCCCGCAGGGCAGCAGGCCCAGCTCGGCGCCGGCCTCCCGCAGGTCGGTGAGCACCAGTTCGTCGTACATCACCAGCGCGGACTGCTCGGGCCAGGCGACCGCCCAGAGCCAGAGCCCGCGGGCCTCGCCGGCGAACACCGCGCGGTCGGCCGGGGCGTCCGGGACGTGGAACATCGGGGTGGGCCGGCCGGCGGCCATCAGCTTGGCGTCGGCGGGCTTGTAGAGGCCGACGGAGTCGCCGGGGTCGGGCCCCGGCAGTCCCGCGTAGCGGGCCCCGAGACCGACCCCGAGCTCCTCGGCGATCAGCACCAGCTCGCCGAAGCCGCCGAGCGGCGCGGGACCGGAGCAGGCGACAGCGGTGGCCCGGGCGCCCGAGATGTCGTCGCCGACGTGGGCGATGCCGGTGTAGAGCCAGCCGACCGGGAGCGGCCAGGGCAGCCAGACGGGGACCTGCGAGCGGGCGACGGCGACGCCCAGGGCTTCCACACTGGGGGGCAGCACGGGCTGCATCGGGTGGACCGCTCCGTGCCGGTCGCACTGCCAGGTGTCTGAGAACAGACCGGGGGCGCGGACCCGACCGGCGCACCTCGGGCAGCTTGGCTCGCCCCTCATAGCCGTCAACGCTCCTCCCTCCGGACCGCCGCGTCAAGGACGATCACCCGTACGGAGGGCTCGGCGGAACCTGTCGGTGGCGGTCGCCCGGCCGGCGCTCGGTGGGCGCTTCGCGGGCGGCTCCCGTTGGGGGATGTCCCGTCCCGGGCGGCGGCAAACGTCCGGGGCTCCGGGGCCGGACACACTGACGCCCCGTCATCGGCGAATGCGGTGACAGGGCGTCAGTCGGGTATCGGAACGTCCGGATCGGACGCTCCCGGCTCGTCGGCGGCGGGTGAGGACTCCCGTTCGGGGGCGCCGCGCCGGGTCAGATGGTCGGGCACGGACGGATGAGCAGGCGTTCGCCCGTGCGGGCGGCGGCCTGGACGAACTCGCGCACGGTGGCGGCGTCGGCGATCAGGCTGTCGGCGGCGGAGCCGTCGGGTCCGTCGAGTCGGACGATCTCGAAGCGCATGGTCTGTGTCATGGGCGTCTCCTTTCCTGGCCCCGCGGGGCGGGGCGGTTGCGGCTGAGTCGGTATCAGCCCTTCAGGGGTCCTGCGGATCCGGCGGTGAGGCCGGACCGGGCGGGTCGTCGTCGCGCGTGCGGCGGTCTGCTGCGGCAAGGGCTCCCCCTGCTTGCCTGGTGCGTCCAGTGCCTCGTGAACCACGGTGACGTGGCGGTGCTACCGGGCCGTTGCCCGTCCGTGACGTCCGGGTTTCGGATGATCGGCGCCCTGCTGGAGACCGGCGATGATTCCCGGACAGAATCAAAGATTACCGTAACTAACGAATTTTGTCCTGTGTTGAAGCCGGTCGAAGTTGAAGAAGTGGTACAGACCACTTCTCGGCGAACGGGGGAACCGGCCCGCAACGGAGCGGGTCGGAGCGGGCCGGTCAGGCCCAGAGCGCGGCCAGCGCCTCGGCCGTGGCGGCCGGCTGTTCGGCGTTGGGGGAGTGCCCGGCGTCCGCGACCACCACCCGGCGGGCGCCCAGCCGCTCGGCCATCGCGGTCTGCTCGGGGACCGGCCAGGCGTAGTCCCGCACCCCGGACAGCACCAGCAGCGGCAGCCCGGCGGTGACGGCGGCCAGCTCGGCCACCCGGTCCGGCGCGGCGACCAGGTGGCCGCCGGTGACCGTCAGCGACTGCGGCACGTTGGCCAGCCAGCGCCGGTGCAGGAACTCCGCGACGGCCGGCTCCCGGGCGGGCCTCGGCCGCCCGCTCTGCGCCTCCAGCTGCCGCATGACCTGCCAGATCTGCTCCAGGTCCATCATCTGCAAGGCGTCCAGCAACAGCTTGGTACGGGCGGCCTCGGCCGGGTCGATCGCGCCGGGACCGGTGGACACCAGGGTCAGCGACCGCCAGGGCAGCGGGCCGTCGGCGGCCGCGGCGAGCACCGCCTCGCGCACCACCTGGCCGCCGAAGGAGTGCCCCAGCAGGTGCAGCGGGGCGCCGTCGGCCGCCAGGGCCCCGGTGAGCGCCCGGACGTCCGCGCCGAGCGCCCCGACCCGGTACGCCGCCGGGTCGTCCGGGCCGCCGGTCTGGTACTGCCCGCGCTGGTCCACCGCGGTCACCCGGTACCCGGCGGCGGCCAGCGGCTCCAGCAGCGCGATGAAGTCCTCCTTGCTGCCGGTGAAGCCCGGCACCAGCAGCGCCGAACCGCGCACCGGCCCGTCCGGCTCCGCCCGCAGCGCCGCGAACTCGCCGCGCCCGGTCACCACCCGCTCGGCACGCGCGCACCCGGGCAGCGTCAGAAACGGCGGCGTGCTCATGGGCTGCTCTCCTGGCTGTCCTGCCGGCGGCCTGCTGTCCCGCCGGCGACTCCCCGACGCCCCGAGCTTAAGGCCGTGGCCCGCGGCCCCCCGCCGGGCCGCGTCGTCGGGCCGGGAACGCCCGAGGGGGCGGGCCAGGCCACCACGGCCTGGCCCGCCCCCTCGGGGGAGACGCGGGGAGTGTCAGCTCTCCGGGGTGGCCTCCACCGGCGCGGCGGCCTTGCGGGCGCGGGTGCGCTTGCGCGGCGCCGGGACCTCGGTGGCGGCCTCGGCGGCCTCGGTGGCCGGGGCCTCCGGGGCGGTCTCGGCGACGGCCTTCGGCTTGCGGGCCCGGGTGGCCTTCTTGGCCGGGGCCGGGGCCTCGGTGGCGACTGCCTCGACGGTCGCGGCCGCCTCGACGGCCTCGGCCTTCGGCTTGCGCGCGCGGGTGGCCTTCTTCGCCGGGGCCGGAGCCTCGGCGACGACCACGTCGGCGGCGGCCTCGACGGCCTCCGCCTTCGGCTTGCGGGCGCGGGTGGCCTTCTTGGCCGGGGCCGGAGTCTCGGCGACGATCGCCTCGGCGGCGGCCTCGACGACCGCGACCGCCTCGGCGACGACCTCGGCGGCCTCCGCCTTCGGCTTGCGGACCCGGGTACGGGTGGCCTTCTTGGCCGGGGCCGGAGCCTCGGCGACGACCGCCTCGGCCACGGCGGGCTCGGCCACGGCGGGCACGGCGACGGGCTCGGCCACGACGGGCGCGACGGCGACGGCCTCGGCGACCGTAGCCGCCTCGACCACCGCGACGGCCTCGGCCGCCGCGGCCCCGCCGCGCGAGCGGCGACGGCGACGGCGCGGCGCGGCCTCGCCCTCGGCACCCTCGACGGCCGGAGCCGCCACGGCGGCCTCGGTCACGACGGCCGCGGCCTCGCCCTCGGCGCCGACCTCGCTGCCCCGACGGGTGCGACGGCGCTCACGGGTGCGGCGCGGCTTCTGCTCCTCGGCCTCGACCGCGGCGGCGCCCGGACGGCCGGAGCCGCCCTGCCCGCGCTGCCCGCGCTGACCGTCCTGCCCGTCCTGTCCGCCGCGCCCACCGCGACCGCCACGGCCCGAGCGGGCGCCGCGTCCACCGGTCTCGCCGAGGTCCTCGACCTCCTCCGCGTTGAGCCCGGCACGGGTCCGCTCCGAGCGCGGCAGGACACCCTTGGTGCCCGGCGCGATCTTCAGCAGCTCGTACAGGTGCGCGGAGGTGGAGTAGGTCTCCTCCGGGTCGTTGAACGACAGGTCCAGCGCCTTGTTGATCAGCTGCCAGCGCGGGATGTCGTCCCAGTCGACCAGGGTGACGGCGGTGCCGGAGGCGCCGGCGCGGCCGGTGCGGCCGATCCGGTGCAGGTAGGTCTTCTCGTCTTCGGGGCACTGGTAGTTGATGACGTGGGTGACGCCCTCGACGTCGATGCCACGGGCTGCCACGTCGGTGCAGACCAGCACGTCCACCTTGCCGTTGCGGAAGGCCCGCAGGGCCTGCTCGCGGGCGCCCTGGCCGAGGTCGCCGTGGACCGCGCCGGCCGCGAAGCCGCGTTGGGTCAGCTGGTCGGAGACGTCGGCGGCGGTGCGCTTGGTGCGGCAGAAGATCATCGCCAGCCCGCGGCCGTCGGCCTGGAGGATGCGCGAGACCATCTCGACCTTGTCCAGCGAGTGCGCGCGGAAGATGTGCTGCTCGGTGTTGGCGACGGTCGCGCCGGTGTCGTCCGGGGCGGTGGCCCGGATGTGGGTCGGCTGGCTCATGTACCGGCGGGCGAGGCTGATCACCTGGCCCGGCATGGTGGCCGAGAACAGCAGGGTCTGCCGCTTGGCCGGCAGCATGGTGATGATCTTCTCGACGTCGGGCAGGAAGCCCAGGTCGAGCATCTCGTCGGCCTCGTCCAGGACGAGGGCGCGGACCTTGGACAGGTTCAGCTTCTTCTGCCCGGCCAGGTCGAGCAGCCGGCCCGGGGTGCCGACCACGATGTCGACGCCCTTGGCGAGCGCCTCCACCTGCGGCTCGTACGCCCGGCCGCCGTAGACGGCGAGGACGCGCACGTCGCGCACCTTGCCGGCGGTCTGGAGGTCGTTGGTGACCTGGGTGCACAGCTCGCGGGTCGGGACGACGATCAGCGCCTGCGGGAACTCGGAGAGCTGCTCCTCGGTCGTCCGGCCGGCGTCCACGTCGGCGCGCACGACGACCCGCTCGATCAGCGGGAGGCCGAAGCCGAGGGTCTTGCCGGTGCCGGTCTTGGCCTGGCCGATGACGTCGTGGCCGGTCAGCGCGACCGGCAGGGTCATCTCCTGGATGGGGAAGGGGTGGACGATGCCGACGGCTTCGAGCGCCTCGGCGGTCTCCGGGAGGATCCCCAGGTCCCGGAAGGTCGTCTTGATGGGTTCAGCGGTGGTGGACAGGGTGCTGCCTCTTCCGTGTGGAGGGGCCGAGAGCGAGCGGCGGGCGGGCAGCCGCGCGGCTGCGTACGGGCCTGGGCGGCCCTGATGCAGCTGCGCGGACGCACAACCGCGCCGGTCCCTGCGGCCGGCCGGTGCGCGCTTCCCTGGTGCGGGGCGCGTCGCCGGCGGCGTCGGGGAGGATTCCCGTGAGGGACCTGCGCGGGACCTCCGCCTCGGGGCGTGGTCTCGGCGGCCCTCGCTCGGCCACTGATGCGGTGCCAAGGCTTGAAGTCCAAGCCATGGTCGGAGCCGATCGGCTCTCCGACCGGGCATCCGCGTACGTGAGTACCCGTGCCTCCGGTGCGGACACGTCCGGCTGGACGGTGCCGCTGTGGAGCGGGCTCGCGGGGGTTACCGAGACGGCGGTGACACCGTGCGAACACGACGGGGCTCCGTACCACCATACAGTCAGGCGACGACTCGAACACGTGACGCGTCTGACATTGCCCCCGGCAACTGCCGCCGGACCGGCAGGTCGGGCCGGTCATCCGGGCGCGGCCGACGGCCGGGGAGCCACCCGGGCGCGGCCCGCGGCTCGTCTTCGGGAGTCCGGGGACAGGCCGTAAGGTGGCGGGTCATGGAGACCCATGGTGAGACGCAGGACGAGGCGGCCGGCTCGATCGGGGACTGGGCCACGTGCTCGGCCGACCCCGGCTACCGGGCGGCCGTGCTGGATCTGCTCGGCGCGCTCGCGTACGGCGAGCTGAGCGCCTTCGAGCGGCTCGCCGAGGACGCCAAGCTGGCGCCCGACCTCGCCGACAAGGCGGCGCTGGCCCGGATGGCCTCCGCGGAGTTCCAGCACTACCAGCGCCTGCACGACCGGCTCGCCGAGACCGGCGCGAACCCGCAGGAGGCGATGCGGCCGTTCGTCGAGCCGCTGGAGCTGTTCCACCGGATGACCGCGCCCTCGGACTGGCTGGAGGGCCTGGTCAAGGCCTACGTCGGCGACGCCATCGCGACCGACTTCTACCGCGAGGTGGCCGTCCGGCTGGACGACGACACCCGCGACCTGGTGCTGAGCGTCATGTCCGACACCGGTCACGCCCAGTTCGCGGTCGACAAGGTGCGCCAGGCGATCGAGGCCGACCCCCGGGCCGGCGGCCGGCTCGCGCTGTGGGGCCGACGGCTGATGGGCGAGGCGCTCAGCCAGGCCCAGCGGGTGGTCGCCGAGCGCGACGCGCTGTCCAACCTGCTGGTCGGCGGCGTGCAGGTGCAGGGCTTCGACCTGGTCGAGGTCGGCAAGATGTTCAACCGGATCACCGAGGCGCACACCAAGCGGATGGCCGCCCTCGGCCTGGCCTCCTAGGGCCCGTCTTCAAACCCCCGCCTGCGGGGCGACGCCGGGGCCCGCCCTGGGAGCCGCCCGGCCGGTCAGGCCGCCCGGTGCCGCCGCGCCGTGCGGTGGGCGCCCGACCGGTGCGGGTGGTGCCGGTGCGCCGGGGCACGCCCGGCGGCGAGGTCCGGCCTGGCCAGCAGCGAGGTGACCACGCCCGAGGTCAGCGCCGAGGCCGCGACGGACACCGCCGGGTAGTGCCCGTACAGGGTGAAGTGCGCGATCGCCCCGCCGACCAGCGCCGCCGCCAGCGCGGTGCCCAGCGTCAGGGCCCGGGAGGCCCGGAAGTACGAGGGCAGGGCCAGCAGCGCGGTGCCGCCCGTCACCAGGCCGACGACGGCGAAGACGATCGACTCGACCAGCAAGACTGCCTCCCGGGGGAACGGGCGTGCGCACCGGCGCCGCACCCTCGCCGTACCCCGGTCCGCGCGGCCGTACACACGACGGTGCCCCGCTCCCCCAAGGGGAACGGGGCACCGGGCGATCCCTGTGCGGCGGCGCCTCAGGTGGTGCCGAAGCCGACCTTGCGGGCGGCCGACTCGCCGATCTCCACGTACGCCAGGCGCTCGGCCGGGACGATGATGCGACGGCCGTGCTCGTCGGACAGCGCGAAGATCTTCTCCGAGCCCTCCAGCGCCTTCGCGACCGCGTTCTGGACCTCGTCCGCAGTCTGTGCGCTCTCGATCACGATCTCGCGAGGCGCGTTCTGCACGCCGATCTTGACCTCCACGGCTTCCGTCCCTCCGGGTTGCAGCCTCCACGCACGGGCACCGGACCGCCTGGGACAAGCGTTCCCGGCGACCGCGCCGTACGGCTTCACCATAGAGCACCGGATCACCGGCCAGGCGAAGGTCGGTGGATCAGTCCTGGTCGGCGGCGTCCTCGCCGGACTGCTCGCCCGGGTGCATCGGGAAGCCCTTCAGGCCGCGCCAGGACAGGCTGGCGACCAGTCGCACCGCCTCGTCGCGGGGGATCTCCAGACCCTGTGAGAGCCAGTACCTGGCGGTGATCTGGGCCAGGCCGCAGACCCCGGCGGCGAGCAGCTTGGACTCCGCCTCGGGCAGGTCGGTGTCCTCCTGGATCACCTTGCTGACCAGCGTCGCGCTCGCCTCGGAGGCCCGCTCGACCCGCTCGCGCACGGCCGGCTCGTTGGTCAGGTCCGACTCGAAGACCAGCCGGAAGGCGCCGGACTCGCTGGAGACGTAGTTGAAGTACGCCTCCATGGTGTTGGCCACCCGCTGCTTGTTGTCGGTGGTCGCCGACAGCGCGTCGCGGGTCGACTCGACCAGGGCGTCGCAGTGCTTGTCCAGCAGCGCCAGGTAGAGGTCCAGCTTCCCGGGGAAGTGCTGGTAGAGCACCGGCTTGCTCACCCCGGCGCGGTCGGCGATGTCGTCCATGGCGGCCGCGTGGTAGCCCTGGGCGACGAACACCTCCTGGGCGGCACCGAGCAGTTGTTCACGGCGGGCGCTTCGCGGCAGGCGGGCACCGCGCGGGCGCTCCTGCGCCTCCTGGATGGCCGTCACGGCGCTCCTCACTTCGGGGTTCGTTCGGGGTGGCAAGAGGACCGATTCTACTTTTCGGTAACCGCGCCCGCGTTCGGCGGAGGCGAGAAAAGCGGGTCGGCCTGATTGTCAGGAGCCCACAATACGGCGCTGACCTCGGCCTCGGCAGTGGTGTGACGGGGGCACCGGACGGCCCGACCACCCCGGGGGTCCCCGGTCCCGGCTCACTACCATCGTCCACCATGAGCGGCGCTGAGCAGCAGGTACGTACGGTCGAGGTCCCCGGCGCGGTGCTCGCGGTGCACCGCGCCGCCGGGGACCGTGCCACCGACGGGCGCGAGCCCGGGCTCTTCGTGCACGGCCTCGGCGGCTCGGCCGCCAACTGGGAGGCCCTGATGGGCCGGCTCTCCGGACTGGTCGACGGCGAGGCCGTGGACCTGCCCGGCTTCGGCCGCTCCCACCCGCCCGCCGACGGCAACCTGACCGTCTCCGGCCACGTCCGCGCGGTGATCGGCTACCTGGAGGCCGCCGGCCGCGGCCCGGTCCACCTGTTCGGCAACTCCCTGGGCGGCGCGGTCTCGGTCCGGCTGGCGGCCCTGCGCCCCGACCTGGTGCGCAGCCTCACCCTGGTCTCCCCGGCCCTGCCCGAGCTGCCCCCGCAGCGCTCCGCCTGGCCGACCGGGCTGCTGGCGGTGCCGGGGGTGCCCGCGCTGCTGCGCCGGCTGTCCGCGGGCGGCCGCGACGCCGAGGCGGCCACCGAGGACCTGCTGCGGCTGGTCTACGGCGACCCGGACGGCCTGAGCCCGACGGCCAGGGCCCAGGCGGTGGCCGAGTACCGGCGCCGGCTGGAGGTGCCGCACGCGATGCGGGCGCTGGCCGGCTCGGCCCGCGGCATCGTCTCGGCGTACACCGAGCGCGGCGACCAGGCGCTGTGGCGGCAGGCCGAGCAGGTCGGGGTGCCGGTGCTGCTGGTGTACGGGTTGCGCGACAAGCTGGTCTCCTACCGTTCGGCCCGCCGGGCCTGCGCGGCCTTCGCGGACGCCCGGCTGCTGGTGCTGCCGGAGTCCGGGCACGTGGCGATGATGGAGCACCCCGACGCGGTCGCCCGGGCGGTGCGGGAGCTGATCGGGCACGCCGTGGGCCGGGAGGGCGCCGCCGACCGGAACGGCACGACGGGCTGAGCGCCGGCGCCGCGGCGGGCTCGCGCGGGCGGCCGCGCATACCGCCCGGCAACGGCCCGGTGGTGGCGGAGGTCACGGCGGTTCACTCGATCAGGTGGCAGGCAGGCATGTGACCGATGGATCGGCCCGGGCCGGTCCTACCTTTCTGCTGTCGGACCGAACAGGTGTGGGGGAGCCGCGGCCGCCGGAGGAACCGGAGTGCGGTCGCGGCCGAGGGACCCGGGCGGGCCGGGCCCGGCCCACCGGAGCGGGCGCCCGGGGAACGGAACGCGGGGCGTCCGCGACCGGGCCGCCGGAGGGCCGCCCGGAGGCACCGCGACCCCCGCCGGGGCCGCCGGACCCCCCGTCCGACCGTCCCCGCCGTCGTTCGGGGCGCCCCGGACGACCGCGGGGGCCGCCCGGAAATCCGTCGATCCGACCGCGATCCCGCCCAGCGAATCCGCTCTGCCCTGGAGGTCTCCCGTGCGCGTTGCCCTGCTCACCGAGGGTGTCCGTCCGCATGCCGGGCGTGCTGCCGGAGGCCGGTGCGACCGGCCGGCTGCGGGCGCAGGAACGCTTCGCCGTGGAGCCGGTGACCGTCGCCTTCCGGGAGATCCACCTGGAACCGGTCTCGCAGTACCCGGCCTTCCCCGGGGGCGGTGGCGGGGCCGGCCCGGCGCCGCGCCCGTTCGCCCGCCCCACCGGGTACTGGCCGGCGCGCACCGCTGAGCGCCGCCCGTGCCGTCCGTCCGTGCCGTCGATCCACCCGGGATCCGTTGGGTGATCCCCGTTCTCGTCCCGTTCGTTGAATTCAGTCCGCCAGGTCGTCCCCGACCTCGCTTCGTGGAAGGACGCCCCCGATGAGGGTGCTGCTGCTGGGCGCCGACGGCTTCATCGGCCGCCGGGTCACCGATCGTCTGCTGATGGACCAGGAGTTGCAGGTGACGGTGCTCGGCCGACGCGACTCGGCCGACATCCGCTTCGACCTGACCACGGGGAGCCCGGGCGCGTTGGCCCGGTTCCTGGACGCGGTCGCGCCGCAGGTGGTGATCAACTGCGCGGGCGCCACCTACGGCAGCTCGCGCACCCTGATCCGGTCGAACACGCTGGCCGTCGCGACCGTCTGCGAGGCCATCCGGCGCAGCCGGGAGCCGGCCAGGCTGGTGCACGTCGGCTCGGCCGCCGAGTACGGTCCGGTGCCCGGCGGGGTGCCGGTGTCCGAGCAGGCCGAGCCGCGCCCGGTCGGCCCGTACGGGGTGTCCAAGCTGGCCGGGACGGAGCTGGTGCTGGCCTCCGGGCTGGACGCGGCCGTGCTGCGGGTGTTCGACGTGGTGGGCCCCGGGGCGCCGACCGCCTCGCTGTTCGGGCGGCTGGCCGAGGGCCTGCGGCGGGCGCTGGAGCGGGACGAGAACCAGGTGCGGATGCCCGACCTGTCCGGATACCGGGATTTCGTGGACGTGCGGGACGTCGCGCGGGCCATCCAGGCGGCCGCGGTGTCGGCCGCCACCGGGGTGATCAACGTCGGCAGCGGGCACGCCGTCCGGGCCAGGGACGCGGCCCAGCTGCTGGTGCGGGCCTCGGGCTTCGAGGGCTCGATCGTCGAGGAGAACCGGCAGGTCCTGCTGCCCGCGCAGCTCGCCGGGGCGGGCAGCGACCACCTGCCGGGCCACCACCTGCCGGGCCATCACCAGCCGGGCCACCACCAGCCCGGTCAGCACCTGCCGGGGCACCGCCCCGAGGGACACCGGCCGGAGGGCAGGGCCGTACCGGGCGAGCCGGTGCCGTGGCGGCAGGCGGACGTCCGCACCGCCAGGGACCGTCTCGGATGGCGGACGCAGGTGCCGCTGGAGGAGTCGCTCGGCGACGTCTGGCTGGAGACGGCCTGCCGGGTGTGAGCGCGCCGCGCGGTGTCCCGGGCCCGTCAACCACGGGCTCGGGGCGCCTTCCCCGGCCGCGCCGCCGGTTCCACGATCCGATGCCGCTCGTCTCGCCCATCGGACGAGCTGTCTCGGAATAGTGGAGGGGCGTGACACTGTTGGCGTAGAGAGCCACCCCAGTGGCGGAGCAACAACCCCACGCCGAGGTTGGCCCTGGCCACCCGAACACGACCCATCGGAGTCCCCGTGTCGTTGCCACCCCTGGTCGAGCCGGCCGACGAGCTCACCGTTGACGAGGTCCGCCGGTACTCCCGCCACCTGATCATCCCGGACGTGGGCATGGCGGGGCAGAAGCGGCTGAAGAACGCCAAGGTGCTGTGCGTCGGTGCCGGTGGTCTGGGCTCGCCGGCCCTGCTGTACCTGGCCGCCGCCGGTGTCGGCACGCTGGGCATCGTGGAGTTCGACGTGGTCGACGAGTCGAACCTCCAGCGCCAGGTGATCCACGGCCAGTCGGACATCGGCCGCTCCAAGGCGGAGTCGGCGCGCGACTCCGTCAAGGAGATCAACCCGTACGTCAACGTGGTGCTGCACGAGGACCGCCTCGACAACTCCAACGTCATGGAGATCTTCTCCGGCTACGACCTGATCGTGGACGGCACCGACAACTTCGCCACCCGCTACCTGGTGAACGACGCCGCGGTGCTGCTCGGCAAGCCGTACGTGTGGGGCTCGATCTACCGCTTCGACGGCCAGGCCAGCGTGTTCTGGGCCGAGCACGGCCCCTGCTACCGCTGCCTCTACCCGGAGGCCCCGCCGCCGGGCATGGTCCCCTCCTGCGCCGAGGGCGGCGTGCTGGGCGTGCTGTGCGCGTCCATCGGCTCGATCCAGGTCAACGAGGCGATCAAGCTGCTGGCCGGCATCGGCGACCCGCTGCTCGGCCGGCTGATGATCTACGACGCCCTGGAGATGAACTACCGCCAGGTGAAGGTCCGCAAGGACCCGAACTGCGCCGTCTGCGGTGAGAACCCGACGGTCACCGAGCTGATCGACTACGAGGCCTTCTGCGGCGTCGTGTCGGAGGAGGCGCAGGCCGCCGCCGCCGGTTCGACCATCACCTCGCACCAGCTCAAGCAGTGGCAGGACGACAAGGAGGACATCTACCTCATCGACGTCCGCGAGCCCGGCGAGTACGAGATCGTCAACATCCCCGGCGCGGTGCTGATCCCGAAGAACGAGTTCCTGATGGGCGACGCGCTGGAGAAGCTGCCGCAGGACAGGAAGATCGTCCTGCACTGCAAGTCGGGCGTGCGCTCGGCCGAGGTGCTGGCCGTGGTCAAGGCCGCCGGCTTCGGCAACGCCGTCCACCTGGGCGGCGGCGTGCTCGGCTGGATCAACCAGATCGAGCCGCACAAGCCGGTCTACTGACCGACCCGCACGTGGAAGGGCCCGCCGTCCGGCGGGCCCTTTTCCGTTGCCCGGGTGTGGTCAGTGGCGGGCGATGACGGCGCGGGCCTGTTCGAGGAGCTTGGTGTCGCGCGCCTTGTTCTCCTTGAGCTTGTCGAGGTTGTCGCGGATCGCGTCCGACTCGTACTGCTTCTCCAGGGCCACCCTGATGCCGACCCAGTTCGAGCTGAGCTTGCACCGGGCGTCGGCGGTGGCGACCGCCTTCTGGCGCTCGCCGGGGTGCTGCTCCCCGTGCCACTCCGGCGAGTCGTTGGCGTCCCAGGGGCCCTTGTAGTCGTAGCCGGCGGCCTTCATGCACGAGGACCAGGTGGCGGTGCTGTCCTTGGCGGCCCGCTGTTCCTCGACCTTCTGGCCGACTTTGCCCTGGAGCGCCTCCGCGGCGTCCGAGCCGGTGCCGTCGGCGGGGTGGAATCCGGCCGCGGTGTCCCGGCAGCCCTTCCCCCCGGACGCGTCTGCCGTGGCGCCGGCGGACGGCGCTCCGGTGGCCTCTGGGGCGTTTCCCTCGTACGCGAGTTTCTTTTCGGCCGACCATCCGGCGAACAATCCGTCGCGTTCGTTCTTCTCCGCGGCGTCGGCGTCCTGCCCGGTCATTCCCTCGGGCAGTCGGACCTGATATCCGAGTTCTTTCGCATCACGAATGTCGATGACGCCGTAAAGGCGCCAGGTGGCACCCTGGGGCTTTCGGGCCGGCCAGTCGACGGGATATCCGCGGTCGCGCATGCAGTCGGCGACGGTCAATCGGGCCGCGTTTTCGAGGTCGGTCTTCTCCTGGATCGAGAAGATGTAGTCGGAGAGTGGAAATCCGATCTCGTCGTACGCGTTGACGGCGGGGGCCGACAGGCCCTTGGGGTGGGTGTCGCGCTCCGCCGCGCATCCGGCGAGGGAGAGGAGGGCGAGAGCGAGCACGGCTGACCGGTATCGGGGCACGTTGAAGTCCACTGGTCGGGTTCCGGAACGGCGGCGGGTGGCCGGCCCCCACCTGCGCGGGGGCCGGCCACCCGGGGGATCAGCGGGGGCAGCCGGAGTTGCTGCTGAAGCAGAACGAGCCGATGTTGTCGTTGGCGCCCGCGCCACTGCTGAAGGAGTTGGACGCCAGGTTCTGGCGGATGCTGCCGGGGCCCTCGGCCATCTTGCCGCCGGCGTACCCCTCGTGCTCGTAGAAGTAGACGGTGTTGGCGTTGTCGTAGTTCTTGGTGGAGGACGCCCGGTCGTTGGCGCTGTAGCCGTCGTTCATGGTGACGCTGCCGAGGTACTTGGTCGAGTAGTTCGTGTCGAGCATGGCGCCGGTCCAGTTCCAGTCCGCCCACAGACACACCTCGCCGGTGTTGCAGACGCTGTCCCGCTCGGCCGCGTGAGCCGGCGCCGCCATGAGCGCGACGGAGGCCGCGACGGCGGCGACGGCGGCGAACTGCTTCAGTGCACGCATTCTGTACTCCCTGGTTCTTTTACCACGGGGGATTTCGTCAAGAATTCCGTGCTGTTCGCGGACATCCCCCCTTTGAGCCCGCCCGTTGATAGTTCCACGGCGGTCGACGGACGGGCAACCGCCGGGCTCGGCAGTGGCGGGAAACAGACTTCACGTTTCCATTTCGGGACCTTGACGGGAGTTTTTCAAACATGCAAATTTAACGCCAAGGTGGAATATGGCGGATCCAAAGGTGCATATGTCGCAGGACGGGCGTCCGCCCTGCTCGGGCGGGTCGTGGGCCGTCCGGGCGACGCAGGTGGGCCCCGGCCCGACGGCCGGGGCCCACCTGCCTGCGTCGAGCCGGGGTCAGAGGGCCTTCTTGCGCTGGAGCACGTTGTAGGCGATCCAGCCCGGCAGCACCGGCAGCCAGAAGGTGAGTGCCCGGTAGAGGAAGACCGCCGGGGTGGCGATGGTGGGGGAGACGTCCGCGACGGTCAGGGCGCCGATCAGGGCGACCTCGACCGGGCCGATGCCGCCGGGGGTGGGGATCGCCGAGCCGGCCGCGTTGGCGGTCAGGAAGACCACCGCGACGGCCGAGAAGCTGACGTCGCCGCCGAAGGCCTGCACCGAGAAGTCCAGGCAGGCGGTGAAGGAGAGGGTCAGCAGCAGGATGCCGCCGAAGCCGGTGACCAGCTTGCTGGGCGTCTGCATCAGGTCGAGCATCCGCGGCACCACGCCGAAGAACAGCGAGCGCAGCCGGCCCAGCACGAACCGGCGCAGGGGCGCGACGGCGGCCACCACCAGGGCGAGCACGGCGGCGGTCAGCACGCCGATGATCACCGCGCGGGAGGCGGAGAGGTCGCCGTTGGTCTGGCTGCCGGTGATCAGGCCGAAGCTGAACAGCAGCAGCAGGTGCCCGGTCAGGCCCGCCAGCTGGGAGGCGCCGACCGAGGCGACCGCCTGGCCGGACCGGATGCCGGCCTTCTGGAGGTAGCGGGTGTTGAGCGCGATGCCGCCGATCGCGGCGGGGGCGACCAGCTTGACGAAGGAGCCGGCCAGCTGGGCGGCGACGGTGCGCCGGAACGGCAGCTTCTCGGGCACGAAGCCGGTCAGGCTCATCGCCGCGGCGACGTAGCTGAAGGCGGCGGCGAGCAGGGCGGCCGCGGCCCAGGCCCAGTTCATCTGGGAGAGCTTGAGCTGGGCCGGCTTGATGGTGGTCAGGGCCAGGTAGGCGGCGAAGGTGAGCGCGATCACCATGATCAGGCTCTTCGGCTTCAGCCGTTCCAGCTTGGCCGGGGCCATCGGGGCCTCGGGGGCGATCTGGAGGATCTGGCCGCGGATGCGGCTCAGCAGGTCCTCGCCGGCCGCCGCGATGTCCTCCTCGGCCTGTTCCTGGGTGCGCTCGCCGGCCGCGACCTGCTCCAGCGCCCTGGCCCGGGCGGCGGTCTTGCGCTCCTTGGTGAGCTTGGCGAGGTCGACCCTGGTGGAGCGGCTCATCCCGACCGGCTGGAGCAGCGGCAGCGCCTGCGCCACCCGCTCGGCGCCGAGCACCGCGTTGGCGACGGCGACGGTGCGCTCCGGGCCGATCCGCAGCGCGAAGGTGGTGAGCAGCTGGGCGACGTCGATCCGCAGGGTCAGGTCGGTGGCGGCGATGTCGCCGCCGGAGAGGTTGACCAGGCAGCCGGTCCGTTCGTCCACCACCAGCAGCGACTCGCCGGTCAGCCGGCGGTGGGCGATCCGGCGCTCGTGCAGGGCGGCCACCGACTGCCAGACCGAGGCCATCACCGGGTCGGTGACCTCCTCGTCGGCCAGCTCGTCCAGGGTGCGGCCCTCGACGTTCTCGTACACCAGGATCGCGGCGTCCGGGCCCAGCTCGGAGGTGGCGACCAGCTGCGGTGCGAGGGCACCGGAGGCGGCCGCCGCGTACGCGATCAGGGCCTCCTGCTCCAGCGCCTGGCGCAGCGACTGGGGGCTGCGGCGCACCGCGACCGAGCGCAGCCGCAGCCGCCGCCAGGCCCGGTAGAAGAAGCCGGAGGCCTGCTGCTCGCGGTCGATGATGTGCACGTCCAGCGGGGGGCCGCCCTGCTGGGTGACCTGGTAGCGGCGGGTGCCGCCGGGGGCGTCGGGGGTGCGCACGGCGCCGGCCGGGGTGAAGCCGACCTTGCGCAGGCCGATCATCAGGTGCTGGCCGGTGGGCCGGATGTTGGGGGAGCCGATCGCGTACAGCGTGCCGTAGGCGACGGACCAGCCGATCAGCACGGTGAGCAGCAGCGACAGCGGGGTGGTGTAGCCGCCGAGCAGCTCGGTGACCCCGCTGAAGACCACCACCACCCACAGGGCGACCCGCCAGCGCGGTCTGCTCGACATGCCGACGGCGGTCATGTAGGCGATCACCGGGGCGAGGTAGCCGTGCACCGGGTCGGTGAGGGTGCCGTTGCTGTCCAGCGGCAGCCTGGTCAGCGCGTCCCTGATGTGTTCGGAGGCGCCTTCGGCCACCCACCAGTCGATGCCGAGCGAGACGCCGTACGCGAGCACCGAGGCGAGCACGCCGTCGGCGACCCGCAGGCCGTCGCGTTTGATCAGCCGCTCGACGGCGAAGGCCAGCGGCACGGCGAGGACCGCGACGCTGGAGACCAGGCCGGTGATGGTGGAGAGCACCGCGGAGAAGTGCGGCGCGTTGGAGGCGATGTCCTGCTCGATGCCGGTGGTGGTCGAGGTGGCGATGCCGGCCAGGACGAAGACGGCGACGATGCCGAGGACGCCGGCCAGGAAGCGGATCAGGTCGGACGGGCGGTGCGCGCGGGCGGCGAGCAGCGGCTCGTCGACGTCCAGGTGGGGGGCGTCGTCCAGCGGGTCGGGCTCGTGGAGCCGGGGGGCCTCGGACTGCGGGTCCCCGGACTGCGGGTCCCCGGACTGCGGGTCCTCGGGCTCCGGGGGCCGGGTCGTCTCGGCCGCGGGCGGCCCGGGCTGTTCGGGGGTCCTCGCGGGCGTGGGGGTCTTGATCGTCCGGTCCTTGATCAGGGAGACTTTCGGCGTCGGCCCCGGTTCGGGGCGGCCTTCGTTCCCGCCGCCGGGCGCCGGGGGCACCGCGGCAGCGGACTCGTCGGAGTCCTTGTCCACGCCCACGTCAGCCGTCCCGGTCATCTGGTCTTGTCCTCGTATCACCACTCACCGCCCCGGAAGATGGTGGCATGCCCCGGCCCCCCGTGCGGGACAGGGGCCGGATCGGGCGCGGCGGATCGTACGTACGGGGCCGCGGGTGCGCCCCCGTAGGGAAGGATGCCGCAGGTGACGGACGCAACAGACGAAGGCCCTCCCGGCACCCTCCCGCCGTTCGCCGAACTGGTGCTCGACCTGACCGAGCGGATTCCACCCGGTCGGGTGATGACCTACGGCGACGTCGCCGAGTACCTGGGCCAGGGCGGCCCCCGGCAGGTCGGCCGGGTGATGGCCCTGTACGGCGGCTCGGTGCCCTGGTGGCGGGTGATCCGCGCGGACGGCCGGCTGCTGCCCGGGCACGAACACCGCGCCCTCGACCACTACGGCGACGAGGGCACCCCGCTGCGCGAACTCGCCGACCCGCCCCGGGTCGACCTCCGGCGGGCCCGCTGGGACGGCGAGCCGATCCGGTAGGCCCCGCCCGAGCCGATCGGTGCCACCCGGACGGGAATGACGGGGCAGGACCGTAGGCTCGATACGGGCGGGCCCGACGGGTCCGCCCCCGCCGTGCCCCAGTCCGACCCCAGGATCAGCAACGTGAGTGAGCGAAGCGAGCGAGCCGTCGACAGGCGCGCGAGCTCCCCCTACCGGCTCGTGCGCAGCCCGCTCGTCCAGCCCGGCCCACCCGTGCTGGACGCCTACCAGCGCGCCGTGGTCGAGCACGCCGGCGGGCCGCTGCTGGTGCTGGCCGGTCCCGGCACCGGCAAGACCACGACGCTGGTCGAGGCGGTCGCCCGGCGGATCGAGGACGGCACCGACCCCGAGAAGATCCTCGTCCTCACCTTCAGCCGCAAGGCCGCGACGGAACTGCGGGACCGGATGTCCGGCCGGCTCGGGACCGCCGCCGCCCCGCAGGCCACCACCTTCCACTCCTTCTGTTACGCCCTGCTCCGCGCCCACCAGGACCCGGAGGACTACGCCGAGCCGCTGCGGCTGCTCTCCGGCCCCGAGCAGGACGTCATGGTCCGCGAACTGCTGGCCGGCGGCGCCGAGGACGCCAGGCTCGGCAGCACCCGCATCCAGTGGCCGCTGGACCTGCGGGCCTGCCTGACCACCCGCGGCTTCGCCGACGAGGTCCGCGCCGTCCTCGCCCGCAGCCGCGAACTCGGCCTCGGCGAGGCCGAGCTGGAGCGCTTCGCCCGGGGCGTCCAGCGCCCCGACTGGGCCGCTGCCGCGCACTTCCTGGCCGACTACCTCGACGTGCTCGACCTGCGCGGCGTCCTCGACTACGCCGAACTCGTCCACCGCGCGGTGCTGCTCGCCGAACGCCCCGAGATCGGGGCGCAGCTGCGGCGGCGCTACGAGGTCGTCTTCGTCGACGAGTACCAGGACACCGACCCCTCCCAGGTCCGGCTGCTGCGCCAGCTGGCCGGCGGCGGACGCGACCTGGTCGCGGTCGGCGACCCCGACCAGTCGATCTACGCCTTCCGCGGCGCCGACATCAACGGCATCCTCGACTTCCCGCAGACCTTCCTGCGGGCCGACGGCAGCCCCGCCGAGGTCAGGGTGCTGCGAGTCTCCCGGCGCTCCGGCGCCGTGCTGCTCGCCGCCTCCAGGGAGATCGCCCGCCGGATGCCGATGGGCCGGCTGCCCGCCGACAAGCTCGCCCAGCACCGCGCCCTGCTGCCCTCCCGCGAGGGCGGCAGGGTCGAGGTCTACACCTACCCGACCCCCGGCGCCGAACTCGACTCGATCGCCGACCTGCTGCGCCGCGCCCACCTGGAGGACGGCGTGCCCTGGGGCGAGATGGCCGTGCTGGTCCGGGCCGGCGCCCGCTCCATCCCCGGCGTGCGGCGGGCGCTCGGCGCGGCCGGCGTCCCGCTGGAGATCGACGGCGACGACCTGCCGCTGCGCGAGGAGCCGGCCGTCGCCCAGCTGCTGCTCGCCCTGCGGGTCTGCGCCCAGCAGGCGTCGCAGCAGGCCGCCCGGGACAGGCGGGGCGACCGGGACGTCACTGGCCCGGACACCACCGACCCGGACGCATCTGACCCGGAAGCCGCCGACCGGGACGCCACCGACCCGGACGCCACTGACCCGCTCATCGCCGATCCGCTCACCACCGACCTGGCGCACGCCCTGCTCACCGGCCCGCTCGGCGGCCTGGACGGCTCCGACCTGCGCCGCCTCGGCCGCGCCCTGCGCGAGGAGGAACGCGCCGCGCTGCGCGCCGACGGCCGCCCCGCCACCGCCCCGCGCCCGGCCGGCGAGCTGATCCGCGAGGCCCTCGCCGAACCCGAGCGCCTCGTCGCCCTCGACCCCGCGTACGCCCGCCGCGCCCGCGACCTCGGCACCCTGCTGCGCAAGGTCCGCGAACTGCTGGCCGGCGGCTGCACCGCCGAGGAGGCGCTGTGGGAGCTGTGGGACGGCAGCCGCCGCTGGCGCGAGCGCCTGGAGCGGTCCGCCCTGCGCGGCGGCGCGGCCGGCCGCAACGCCGACCGCGACCTGGACGCCCTGTGCGCCCTGTTCGAGACGGCCGCCCGGGCCGAGGAACAGGTCACCGGCCACCGCAGCGCCCTCGACCTGCTCGCCGAACTCGAAGCCCAGGACATCGCCGCCGACACCCTCACCGTCCGGACCGTACGCCCCGAGGCGGTACGGCTGATGACCGCCCACCGCTCCAAGGGCCTGGAGTGGCGCCTGGTCGTGGTGGCCGGCGTCCAGGACGGCCTCTGGCCCGACCTGCGCCGCCGCGGCTCCCTGCTGGAGGCCGACCGGATCGGCCGCGACGGCCTCGCCGAACCGCTCTCCCCCGGCGCGCTGCTCGGCGAGGAACGCCGGCTCTTCTACGTCGCCGCGACCCGCGCCAAGGAGCGGCTGATCGTCACCGCCGTCAAGGCCCCCGCCGACGACGGCGACGAACCCTCCCGCTTCCTGCGCGAGCTCTACCGCGAGGACGTCGACCCCCGGACCGGAAGGGTGGTCCGCCGCACCCCGCCGGTCACCGTCGAGGACGTCACCCACCGCCCGCGCCGTCCGCTGTCGGTCGCCGCGCTGGTCGCCGAACTGCGCGCGGTCACCGTCGACCCGGCCCGCTCGCCGGAACTGCGCCGCGCAGCCGCCGAACGGCTCGCCACCCTCGCCGCCGCAGCCGACGAGGACGGGCTGCCGCTGGTGCCCGCCGCCCACCCCGAGCGCTGGTGGGGCCTGGACGACCCGACCTCCGCCCCCGAACCGCTGCGCAGCGCCGACGTGCCCGTACGGCTGTCCGGCAGCGGCCTGGAGCAGCTGGAGAGCTGCTCCCTCCAGTGGTTCCTGGACAAGGAGGTCAGGGCGCGCGGCGCGGGCTCGGCCGCCCAGGGCTTCGGCAACGTGGTGCACGCCCTCGCCGACGAGGTCGGCTCCGGCCGCACCCCCGCCGACCTCGCCGTGCTCATGGAGCGGCTGGACACCGTCTGGGACGCGCTGGCCTTCGACGCGCCCTGGAAGTCCCAGCAGGAGAAGACCGAGGCCCGCGCCGCCCTGGAGCGCTTCCTCAACTGGCACGTCCTGGAACGCGGCCGGGACCTGGTCGCCACCGAGCACGGCTTCGACGTCACCCTCGACGTCGGCGGCGTCTCGGTGCGCATCCGCGGCTCGATGGACCGGGTGGAGAAGGACGCCGCCGGGCGCGCCTACGTGGTCGACTTCAAGACCGGCAAGCAGATACCCACCGACAAGTCGCTGCCCGACCACAAGCAGCTCGCCGTCTACCAGCTCGCCGTCCGGGCCGGCGCGCTGAACGAACTGCCCGGCTTCACCGAGCACCCGCCGGACACCGGCGGCGCCGAACTCGTCCACCTGCGCGAGCCCGCCGCCAAGGCCGCCCAGGACGCACCCAGGATCCAGCGGCAGGAGCCGCCCGAGGGCGAGCCGTGGATCGAGAACCTGCTCGCCGAGGCGGCGGGGAAGGTCCTCGCCGAGCGCTTCGTCCCGCAGACCGGCGGCGGCTGCGACCGCTGCTCCTTCCGCCGCAGCTGCTCCGCCCAGCGCGACGGCGCCCAGCTGGTCGAGTGACGGTGCCCGAACGAAGCGCACGGGTGACGGTGCCCGAAGCGGCCGGGTGACGGTGCCCGAACCGGTCGGATGAGGATTGTCCGCCACTCCGGTTACGGTTGCGGAGTGACCGCCGTGCTCAGCCATCCCGACCAGCTCAAGGAGCTGCTGGGGATCCCGTTCAACCGGGAGCAGATGGCGGCCGTCGGCGCCCCCCTGGAACCGGCCGTGATCGTGGCCGGCGCCGGCTCCGGCAAGACCACCGTGATGGCCGCCCGGGTGGTCTGGCTGGTCGGCTCCGGCGCGGTGCGGCCCGAGGAGGTGCTCGGCCTCACCTTCACCAACAAGGCCGCCGGGGAGCTCTCCGAGCGGGTGCGCGCCTCCCTCCTGAGGGCCGGGGCCGTCGACCGGGACGCCGCCGAGCCGCTCGGCGACCCGGAGATCTCCACCTACCACGCCTTCGCCGGCCGCCTGCTCAAGGAGCACGGCCTGCGGATCGGCATCGAACCGGACGTCCGGCTGCTCGCCGACGCCACCCGCTTCCAGCTCGCCGCCAAGGTGCTGCGCACCGCCTGCGGCCCGTTCCCCGCGCTCACCGGAACCTTCGCCAACCTGGTCGCCGACCTGACCGCGCTGGACGGCGAACTCGCCGAGCACCTGGTCGAGCCGCAGACCCTGCGCGAGTTCGACGAACGGCTGCTGGACACCCTCGCCACCGTCAGGCTGACCAACGACGACCTGCGGGCCGTCCCGGCCACCGCCAGGGCCCGGCTGGAACTGCTGCGCCTGGTCGAGGACTACCGGCGCCGCAAGCGCTCCGCCGGGCTGATGGACTTCGGCGACCAGATCGCCGCCGCCGCCCGCCTGGCCCAGCAGCGCCCGGAGGTCGGCGAACTGCTGCGCGGCCAGTTCAAGGTGGTGCTGCTCGACGAGTACCAGGACACCTCGGTCGCCCAGCGGCTGATGCTCGCCGGACTCTTCGGAGCCGGCCCCGACGGCACCGGCAGCGGCCACCCGGTGACCGCCGTCGGCGACCCCTGCCAGGCGATCTACGGCTGGCGCGGCGCCTCGGTGGCCAACCTCGACGAGTTCCCCCGGCACTTCCCGAAGGCCGACGGCCGCCCCGCCGACCGCTACGCGCTCAGCGAGAACCGCCGCAGCGGCGGCCGGCTGCTCGCCTTCGCCAACACGCTCGCCGCCCCGCTGCGCGAGATGCACGAGGGCGTCGAGGCGCTCCGCCCCGCCCCCGGCGCCGAGCAGGACGGCTTCGTCCGGGCGGCGCTGCTGCCCACCCACGCCGAGGAGATCGACTGGCTGGCCGACTCGATCGCCCACCTGGTGCGCACCGGCACCGCGCCGGGCCGGATCGCCGTGCTGTGCCGCGGCGGCGCCGCCTTCCCCGACATCCACGCCGCGCTGGTCGCCCGCGAGGTGCCGGTCGAGGTGGTGGGCCTCGGCGGGCTGCTGCAACTGCCCGAGGTGGCCGATCTGGTGGCGGTCTGCGAGGTGCTGCAGGACCCGACCGCCAACGCCGCGCTGGTGCGGCTCCTGATCGGCCCGCGCTGGCGGATCGGCCCGCGCGACCTCGCGCTGCTCGGCCGCAGGGCCGCCGAACTCGTGCGCACCGACCGGGACGAGGGCGTCGAGGCGCTGGCCGCCGCGGTCGCCGAGGCCGACCCGACCGAGGTGGTGTCGCTGGCCGACGCGGTGGAGACCTTCCTCGACGGCGACCAGCCGGACGAGCTGCCGTTCTCCGCCGAGGCGCGGGTGCGTTTCGCCCGGCTCGCCGCCGAGCTGCGCGAGCTGCGCCGCTCACTCGCCGACCCGCTGATGGACGTGCTGCACCGGGTGCTGTCCGTCACCGGTCTGGAGGTCGAACTCACGGCTTCCCCGCAGGCCCTGGCCGCCCGGCGGCGGGAGACCCTGCACGCCTTCCTGGACGTCGCCGCCTCCTTCTCCGACCTCGACGGCGACCCCGGCCTGGCCGCCTTCCTCGGCTTCCTGCGCGCCGCCCAGCAGTACGAGCGCGGCCTGGACAGCAGCCTGCCCGGCGGCGAGGACACCGTGAAGGTGCTCACCGCGCACAAGTCCAAGGGCCTGGAGTGGGACGTGGTGGCCGTCCCCGGCCTGGTACGGGGCGCGTTTCCCTCGTCGAGCCCGCGCGAACGCTGGACGAGCACCAAGCGCGTGCTCCCGCACGCCCTGCGCGGGGACGCGGACACCCTCCCGGACGTGCGCGGGGAGTGGAACGGGAAGTCGATGACGGCGTTCAGGAAGGCGCTGGCCGACCACTCCGGCGTCGAGGAACTGCGGCTGGGCTACGTGGCGTTCACCCGGCCCAGGTCGCTGCTGCTGGCCTCCGGGCACTGGTGGGGGCCGAGCCAGAAGACCGCCCGCGGTCCGTCCGCCTTCCTGGAGCAGCTGCGCGAGCACTGCGAGCGGCCCGGCGCGGGCGAGGTCGAGCACTGGGCCGAGCAGCCGGAGAAGGGGGCCGAGAACCCGGCGCTGGCGTCCCCCGTCGAGCGCCCCTGGCCGCTGCCGCTGGACCCGGCCGCCCAGCACGCCCGCCGCCGGGTCGCCGAGGTGGTGCGCCGCCGGCTCGCCGGAACTCCGGCGGGCCCTCCGGCCCAGGGCGGCGAGGCCGGGCCGACGGCTCCCGGATCGACGGCCCCCGAGCCCGAGCCGATGGCCCCCGAGGACCAGCGCCAGGTGGCCTCCTGGGACCGCGATCTGACCGCGCTGCTGGGCGAGTTGGAGCGATCCCGGCGCACCGGGCGCGAGGTGCCGCTGCCCGCCGCGCTGTCCGCCACCCAGCTACTGCGGCTGGCCGCCGACCCGGACGGCTTCGCCCACGACCTGGCCCGCCCGATGCCCCGCCCCCCGCAGCCCGCGGCCCGGCGCGGCACCCGCTTCCACGCCTGGGTGCAGTCCAGGATCGAGCCGCTGCTGCTGATCGAACCGGGCGCGCTGCCCGGCGCCGACGACGACGGCATCGAGGACGAGCAGGACCTGGAGCGGCTCAAGGAGGCGTTCCTGCGCACCCCGTACGCGCAGCGCAAGCCCCACCGGGTGGAGGTGCCGTTCCAGCTGGTGCTGGCGGGCCGGGTGGTGCGGGGCCGGATCGACGCCGTCTACCGGGAAGATGACGTGTTGTCGGAATCCGGTGGTGCGTCACGCTACGAAGTGGTGGACTGGAAGACCCACCGGGAGGAGACCGCCGACCCGTTGCAGCTCGCGGTCTACCGGCTGGCCTGGGCCGAGCACGCGGGCGTGGATCCCGAGCAGGTCGCGGCTTCGTTCCTGTACGTCCGCAGTGGCCGGATCGTCCGTCCCGCAGGACTTCCCGACCGAAAAGAGTTGGAACGGCTCCTGATCGGGAACAGTGACTATTGAGTCACGCAGAGCATCCAAGTCATCATGCCAGTGCCCGAAACCTGTGCGTCGTGCACGTTTCGCGCCTATTGTGGGGTCGGTAACCGGTCAACCCCCGAACTCCGGCCGCCAGCGAGGCCCGCATTCCCTACCCTCAGTCATCACCGCAGGTGCCCCCGGCATCGGCGTCTTCTGCTGGAGAAACCGAAGTTGAGCGCGACCGGATGGATCAGAGAGCGGTTCGCCGGGCCGACCCAGGGGCCCGCTCCGCGCGCGACCGGCACCTGGCCGAGGACGGCGCTGGCGCTGCCGTTCATCGGCATGGTGCTGATCGTCGCCCTCGACTACCTCAGCGGCACCGAGGTGACGGTCGAACCGGCCCTCACCGCCGTGCCCGCGCTGGCCGCCGTGGTCAGCCGCCGAACCTGGTACCCGCTCGCCATCGGCCTCGGCACCGAGGCCGCGGCCTTCCTGATGGCCATCCGCAGTGACACGCTCGGCGAGTCGGTGCACGCCGCCAGTGTCTTCGCGATCCTGCTCGTGGCCACGATCGGCTGGGTCAGCGCCACCCTGAGGCTGCGCCAGGAACGGGCGCTGGCCGACGCCCAGCTGGTCGCCTCGATCGCCCGCCGGGTGCTGCTGCGGCCCGTCCCCGAGCGGGTCGGCACCGTCCGGACCGCCGTCCACTACGAGGCCGCCGCCGCGCACGCCCGGATCGGCGGCGACCTCTACGAAGTGGTCAACACCCGCCACGGGGTGCGGGCCGTGGTCGGCGACGTGCGCGGCAAGGGCCTCGGCGCGGTGGAGACGGCCGCCGCCGTGCTCGGCGCCTTCCGCGAGGCCGCCCACCAGGAGCCCGCCCTCGACCGGGTGGCTGGCTGGCTGGCCGTCAGCCTCGACCGCGCCCTGCACGAGAACGACCACCCGGGCGTGGAGGAGGAGTTCGTCACCCTGGTGCTGATCGGCGTCGGCCCCGACGGCGCCGCGGAGATCGTCAACTGCGGCCACCCCGCCCCGCTGCTGCTGCGCGGCGAGGAGGTCCACCCGCTCGAACTCGCCGAGACCGTACCGCCGCTGGGCGTCCTCGACCCGGCCGACGTCCGCCCGCCGGTGCACCGGGTGCTGCTCCAGGGCGAGGACCGGGTACTGCTGTTCACCGACGGGGTGATCGAGGCCCGCGACCGCGCGGGCGTCTTCTACCCGCTCGCCGAGCGCTTCCCGCGCTGCGCCGCCGGCCGCCCGGCCGAGGTCCTGCAACGGCTGCACGAGGACGTGGTGCGCCACGTCGGACGCCAGCTCGGCGACGACGCGGCCATGCTGCTGCTCCAGTTCGACCCCCCGCCCGCCCTCGGGCCGGGGGACTCGCACGCGGTGGGGGTCCACCTCCCGCAGCAGGCCGGGGTCCTGACCCGCCGGTAGGCGGCTGCCGGGCACCTCCGCGGGGGCACCGCTACCGGGACACCGATGCCGGGACACCACTACAGGGACGCCGCTACAGGGACACCTCGACCAGCAGCGGGCGGTGGTCCGACACCGTCGCCCGCGGCGCCGCCGTCGGGCCGACCGCCGCGCGCGGCACGCCGATCGCCAGCACGTGGTCGAACTGCACCGCGGGCCGGTGCGAGGGATAGGTCGGCGTGCGCGCCAGGTCGTACCAGCCCTGGAGACGGGCGCGCGGCTCGCGCACCCGGCGCCGGCGCGGCTCGGCCAGGGCCGGACGGGCCCGCCGGGCCGCCCGCAGCTCACGCACCCGCACCCGCGGCGCGGTGCGCTCCAGCGCCGTCGCCCCGCCGAGCACCGTGCGCGGCACCGCGCCGACCAGGTTGAAGTCGCCCAGCACCAGGTACGGCTGCGGCAGGTCGGCGATCCAGCGCCGGATGCCCGCCAGCTGCGCCATGTTCCAGCCGGGGACGAAGGACAGGTGTGCCGCCACCACGGTGAACGGCCCCCGCTCGCCCTCCAGTACGGCCGCCAGCGCCGTCCGCGGCTCGTCCGGCACCGGGGTCAGCCCGCGCCGCCCGGCCACCCGCAGCGGCAGCCCGAACGGTGCCGGGGCGAACCTCCTGGCCCGCCAGTGCCGCACCGGAAGCCTCGTCAGCAGCGCCGTCCCGTACGACGGCGGGGCGCCGTCGCCCGTCTCGCCGGGCCCGTACACCCGCAGGCCGTTCGGCCCCGACGGCTCCCGCACCCAGCCCGCCACCGGCGCCGGGCTGCCGTGCAGGGCGGCGGCGAAGCGCCAGTCCTTCGCGCCCATCGCCGCGGCGGCGACCGCCGCCTGGTCGGTGCCGCCGGAGCGCGCCTGGTGCCGGTCCACCTCCTGGAGCGCCAGCACGTCGGCGTCCAGCGCGGCCACGGCCTCGGCCAGTGGCGCACCGGCGTCGGACGGGTAGGGCCGCGGGGCGCCGTCGGGGGCGAGGGGCTGGCCGTGCAACAGATTGAAGGTGGCGATGCGCAACTGGCTCACACCGCACGACGGTACCCGCTCGCCGGGGACGCCGGGCGCGGCTTGAGACGGTAGGGCATACCGGGTATACATACTCGGTATGTCCATCCGTCACGGTCTGCTCGCCCTGCTCGACCAGGGCCCGCGCTACGGCTACCAGCTGCGCACCGAGTTCGAGGCGCGCACCGGCGCCACCTGGCCGCTCAACGTCGGGCAGGTCTACACCACGCTCTCCCGGCTGGAACGCGACGGCCTGGTCGAGCCCGCGGGGGAGGACGGCGAGGGCCACCAGTTCTACGCCGCCACCGACGCCGGCCGCACCGAACTGCGGAGCTGGTTCGACACCCCGGTGCCCCGGACCAGCCCCCCGCGCGACGAACTGGCGATCAAACTCGCCATGGCCGTGACCGTCCCGGGGGTGGACGTCTCCGCCGTCGTCCAGGGCCAGCGCCGGCACAGCATCAAGGCACTCCAGGACTACACCCGGCTCAAGGGCCGCGCCCTCGCGGGGGAGAAGCGCCCCGGCGTGGTGCCCTCCGAGAGCAACGACCTGGCCTGGCTGCTCGTCCTGGACCAGCTGATCTTCCAGACCGAGGCGGAGATCCGCTGGCTCGACCACTGCGAGACCCGGCTCTCCCAGCAGGCCGAACTCCTGCGGAACCGCACCGCCGAGGCCGTCCGTGACGGCGCCGCGCCCGCCAAGCGCGGCCGCCGCCTGCGCGCCTGAGCCCCCGCACCACCCGAACCACCAGGCTCCGGTCCCGACACCGGGCCCACACCCAGCACAAGGGGGGAATTCGTGTCCCACACCGAAGAGGCCCGGCAGACGCCGGTGCTCCACCTGGAGAACGTCACCCGCGTCCACGGCCAGGGCGCCGCCGAGGTCCAGGCCCTGCGCGGCGTCGACCTCAGGGTCCACCCAGGAGAGTTCGTCGCCGTCATGGGCCCGTCCGGCTCCGGCAAGTCGACCCTGCTCACCCTGGCGGGCGGCCTGGACACCCCGAGCGGCGGCCGGGTCCTGGTCGAGGGCGTCGCCCTCGGCGAGCTCAACCGCAAGAAGCTCGCCCAGGTCCGCCGACGCTCCGTCGGCTACGTCTTCCAGGACTACAACCTGATCCCGGCACTCACCGCCGCCGAGAACATCTCGCTGCCGCGCGAACTCGACGGGCTGTCCACCCGCGCCGCCCGCCGCGAGGCCCTCGTCGCCCTGGAGGAGCTCGGCATCCCCGAGCTCGCCGACCGCTTCCCCGACGACATGTCCGGCGGCCAGCAGCAGCGCGTCGCCATCGCCCGCGCCCTGATCGGCGACCGCCGCCTGGTCCTCGCCGACGAACCCACCGGCGCCCTCGACTCCACCACCGGCGAGGCCGTCCTCGCCGTCCTGCGCGCCCGCTGCGACTCCGGCGCCGCCGCCATGATGGTCACCCACGAGGCCAGGCACGCCGCCTGGGCCGACCGGGTCGTCTTCCTGCGCGACGGCCGCATGGTCGACGAGTCCACCAGCCAGGACGCGGCCAGCCTGCTCGTCAGCGCCGCCGGCAACAGCCTGAAGGTGGACGAGTGAAGCTCAGCGCCTGGCGGGTGGCCCTGCGCATCGCCCGCCGCGACGCCCTGCGCGCCAAGGGCCGCAGCGCCCTCGTCATCGCCATGGTCGCCCTGCCCGTCCTCGGCGTCACCGGCGCCGACGTGGTCTTCCGCAGCGCGGAACTCTCACCCGCCGAACACGCGGTACGGGTCATGGGGCAGGCCGCCGGCGAACTGGACCTGGTCGAACGCGGCTCCTCCGTCAAGCAGGCGCCCGACCCCGAGCAGGGCTTCAGCATGCAGAGCCCCAAGGACGACGCCAAGGAGGGCGAAACCCCCAGGCACACCGCCGCACAGCAGCGCGCCCTCGACACCGACCCCGCCGAACTGGCCCGCCAACTGCTCCCGCCCGGCGCCACCCTGGTGCCCGAACGCCAGGGCCCGTACACCGCGGCGAGCAGCAGCCAGGGCCTGCTCAGCACCCGGGTCAGCGAAGCCGACCTGGCCGACCCGGTCTGGGCGGGCCGGATCGACCTGGTCAGCGGCCGCGCCCCCGCCGCCGACACCGAGGCCGCCGTCACCACGGACTTCCTGAAGCGCTCCGGCCTCAAGCTCGGCGACAGGACCACCGTCCGCGGCCTGGACGACGTCCCCTTCACCATCACCGGCACCTACGAGTACCCGGGCGAACTGCGCTCCACCGAGCTCTTCGCCCGCCCCGGCACCCTGCTCGACCGGCTCGCCAAGGCCACCGGCAGCACCGACGCCCGCGCGTCCGGCACCGACGTGCCCACCCGCTGGCTGGTCAAGCTCCCGGCCGGCGCCGCGCTCGACTGGCACAAGGTCACCGAGGTCAACGAGTACGGCTTCCTGCTGACCTCCCGCGCCGTCCTCACCGACCCGCCGGCCCGCGACGACGTCCCGTACTACGCCGAGCTGCGGTCGCGCGGGGGCGACGAAACCAGCTACTTCGACCGGACCAACGTCGTCATCCTCGCGACCGTCGTCGGCATGGCCCTGCTGGAGATCGTCCTCCTCGCGGGCCCCGCCTTCGCCGTCGGCGCCCGCCGCTCCCGGCGCCAGCTCGGACTGCTCGCCGCCGCCGGCGGTGAGCGCGCCAACGTCCGCGCGGTCGTGCTCGGCGGCGGCATCGTGCTCGGCGTCACCGGCGCCCTCACCGGCCTGGGCCTCGGCATCGGCCTGGTCGCCGCGCTGCGCACCATGGCCGAGGACCACTCCGGCCGGCGCTTCGGCCACTTCGACCTGCAACCGCTCGACCTGCTGGGCATCCTCCTGGTCGGCCTCGTCACCGGCCTGCTGGCCGCCGTCGTGCCCGCCGTCCAGGCCTCCCGCCAGGACGTCGTGGCCGCGCTCACCGGCCGCGACACCCTCAAGCCGCCGAGCCGCAGGCTCGCCGCCCTCGGGCTGCTGATGCTCGGCGGCGGCGCGGCCCTCGCCCTGTACGGCGCCACCAACGGCATCGGCAACAGCAGCTTCGCCGTCCTCGGCGGCTCGGCCCTCGCCGAACTCGGCATGGTCGTCCTCGTGCCGTACCTGGTCGGACTCTTCGGCCGGCTCGGCCGCTGGCTCTCGCTCGGCCCCCGGCTCGCCCTGCGCGACTCGGTGCGCCACCGCGCCCGCACCGCACCCGCCGTGGCCGCCGTGATGGCCGCCGTCGCCGGCTCGGTCGCGGTCAGCGTCTACATGGCCAGCGTCGACGAGGAGTACCGGCGCGACTACGCCGCCGCCGGCCCGTCCGGGGCCGTCATGCTCGGCACCGGCTGGCTGGCCGACGCCGACCTCAAGCTGCTGCCGCAGATGCGCGAGGCCGTCGAACGCGGCATCCCCGACCTCGGCCCGCGCGCCGACGTCCAGCGCGTCGAGCCCAGGGCCGACTGCGGCGAGGGCAGCTGGTGCGGCTACATCGGCGTCGAACCGCCCAAGGAGGAGCGCTGCCCCGCCGCCCTCCCGGAGAACGAACTCACCAACGCCGAGCGCGAGCGGATCCTGGAAACCGACAAGCGCTGCCAGACCAACGACCGCCGCGGCACCCCGTACAGCCCGCTGGTCGCCGGCGACGCCACCCTGCTGCGCAACCTCTTCGGCGTCACCGACCAGGGGGCCGTCCAGGCCCTCGCCGCCGGCAAGGCCGTGGTCTTCGACGCGCGCTACATCAAGGACGGCAAGACCTTCCTCGAGTACACCGTCCCGAACCCCGCGAGCACCGGCAACGGTCCCTCCTCGGAGAAGCCCCTCCGCACCGAGACCACCGTGGACGCCGTACTCGTCCAGGCCACCGTACGGGCCCCGGGCCAGGCCCTGGTCAGCCCGGCCACCGCCGCCCGGCTCGGCTTCCGGGCCACCCCGGCCGGCTCGGTCTGGCTGCCCGCCTCGATGCCCTCCGACGGAGCCCAGCAGCGGGCCGACGGCGCGCTCGCCAAGCTCAGCGACCACGACGTGCTCAAGGTCGAGCGCGGCTACGAGTCCCAGGCCGACCTGGTCCGCCTCGGCCTGAACGCCTTCGCCGCCATCGTCGCCCTCGGCGCGGCCGGCATCGCCACCGGACTGGCGGCCGCCGACTCCCAGCGGGACCTGACCACCCTCGCGGCGGTCGGCGCCGAACCCCGCATCCGGCGCTCGCTGTCCGGCTTCCAGTGCGGCGTGATCGCCGCGATGGGCGCCCTGCTCGGCGTGGTCTGCGGCGTGGTGCCGGGCGTGGCGCTGCGCAAGGTCGAGGCCGCGGCGGGCAAGTACCCCGGGATGAGCGCCGAGGAGCTCGCCAACAAGGCGACCCTGGTCTTCCCGTGGCCCACCATCGCCGCCACCGTGCTGCTGCTGCCGCTGCTCGCGGCCGGGCTCGCGGCGCTGATGACCCGCTCGCGGATCACCCTGCTGCGCCGCTCGGGCTGAGGCCGCCGCCCGCTCCCGCCGTCTCCGTCACCCCCGTCGCGCGCTGCCGCCGCGACGGGGGTGACGGAGGTTACAGCCCCGGGAGCGCCCGGCAGCCGGACGGCCGGGGCGGGCACCCGCACGGGCGAACTACAGTCGTCGGTATGACGAGAACCCCGGACAGCGTCGTCCGCTCCTACATCGACCGGCACCAGGCGGCCTTCCTCGCCGACCTCTCCGAGTGGCTGGCCATCCCCTCGGTCTCCGCCGACCCGGACCGGGCCGGCGACGTGCGGCGCTCGGCGCAGTGGCTGGTCGCCAAGCTGCGCGAGACCGGTTTCCCGGTGGCCGAGGTGTGGGAGACGGACGGACTGCCGGCGGTGTTCGCCGAGTGGCCCTCCGGGGACCCGGCCGCGCCGACCGTCCTGGTCTACGGGCACCACGACGTGCAGCCGGCGGCCCGCGAGGACGGCTGGGCGACCGAGCCGTTCACCCCGACCGTGATCGACGGCCGGCTGTACGCGCGCGGCGCCGCCGACGACAAGGGCCAGGTGTTCTTCCACACCCTGGGCGTGCGCGCCCACCTGGCCGCCACCGGCCGCACCGCGCCGGCCGTCAACCTCAAGCTGCTGATCGAGGGCGAGGAGGAGTCCGGCTCGCCGAACTTCGCCGGCCTGGTCCGGCGCGAGGCCGGGCGGCTGGCCGCCGACGTGGTCGTCATCTCGGACACCGGCATGTGGTCCGCGACCACGCCGACCGTCTGCACCGGCATGCGCGGCCTGGCGGACGCCCAGGTCGACCTGTACGGGCCCGACACCGACATCCACTCCGGCTCCTTCGGCGGCGCCGTCCCCAACCCGGCCCAGGTCGCGGCCGAGCTGGCCGCCGCGCTGCACGACGCCGACCGCAGGGTCGCGATCCCGGGCTTCTACGACGGCGTCGTCGAGCTGACCGAGCGCGAGCGCGAGCTGTTCGCCGAGCTGCCCTTCGACGAGGAGCAGTGGCTGCGGGTCGCCAAGTCCCACGGCACCCGCGGCGAGGCGGGCTTCTCCACCCTGGAGCGGGTCTGGGCCCGTCCGACCGCCGAGGTCAACGGCATCTGGGGCGGCTACACCGGCCCCGGCGGCAAGACCATCGTCCCCGCCTCGGCGCACCTGAAGCTGTCCTTCCGGCTGGTCGCCGGGCAGGAGGTGGAGAAGGTCCAGGACGCCGTGCGGGCCTGGGTGGCCGGGCAGGTGCCCGAGGGCATCCGCCACGAGCTGGTCTTCCCGGGGGCGACCCGCCCCTGCCTGACCCCGCTGGACCACCCGGCGCTCCGGTCCACCGTCCGCGCGATGGGCCGGGCCTTCGAGCAGAAGATCCTCTTCACCCGCGAGGGCGGCTCCGGTCCGGCCGCGGACCTCCAGGACGTGCTGGGCGCGCCGGTGCTGTTCCTCGGCATCTCGGTGCCCTCGGACGGCTGGCACTCGGTCGACGAGAAGGTCGAGCTGGACCTGCTGGCCAAGGGCGTGGAGACCGCCGCGTACCTCTGGGGCGACCTGGCGGAGAACTTCCGGCCGGGGGAATGACCCCCGCCGCACGCACCATGGCAGCCAGATCACTCATCCGGATGATTCACCACGTGGGGATGGAACAGACGTGAGCACCGTGCCTGAGACCGAGCGCCCGCTGCACCTGGCACTGGCCCGGTCCGGGGTGGACCGGGCGGCCGAGCACCGCCTGGACGAGCCCTGGCTGGCGGCCGCCTGGAGCCACCCGAGCACCCGGGTCCTGCCGATCGCCGGCGGCGAGGCGTTCGTGGTCGACACCGCGCAGGGCACCGAACTCGTGCTGATGCCCTCCTTCGAGGCGCCGCAGACCGGCGACCGGTACTTCCTCGGCACCGACGGGGACGGCGTCTCGTACTTCGCGCTGGCCGGCGAGAGCCTGCCCGGGCGGCTGGACGGCGACGCCCGCCCGGCCGGGCTGCGCGAGGTCGGCGGGCTGCTGTCCGACCGGGACGCCGGGCTGCTGGTGCACGCGGTGGCGCTGGAGCACTGGCACCGGCTGCACAGCTTCTGCTCGCGCTGCGGGCACCCGACCGAGAAGGCCGGCGCCGGCCACGTGCGGCGCTGCACCTCCTGTGCGGCGGAGCACTACCCGCGCACCGACCCGGCGGTGATCATGGTGATCACCGACGAGCGGGACCGCTGCCTGCTCGGCCGCCAGGCGCTGTGGCCTGAGGGCCGCTGGTCGACGCTGGCCGGCTTCGTCGAGCCGGGGGAGTCGATCGAGCAGGCGGTGGCCCGCGAGGTGCACGAGGAGGCGGGCGTGCAGGTCGGCGAGGTGCGCTACGTCGCCAGCCAGCCCTGGCCGTTCCCGTCCAGCCTGATGCTCGGCTTCACCGGCCGGGCGCTGCCCGGCGGCACCGAGATCACCGTGGACGGCGAGGAGCTGGCCGAGGCGCGCTGGTTCTCCCGGGAGGAGCTGCGGGCCGGGATGGAGGCGGGCGAGATCCTGCCGCCGTCCGGCATCTCGATCGCCCGGCACCTGGTCGAGCTCTGGTACGGGGAACCGCTGCCCTCGGCGGCGCGCTGGTAGTCCCCGCCGGTCTCGGTCGGTCCCCGTCGGTCCCCGCCGCTCTCGGTCGGTCCCCGTCGAGGGGGCCGGGACGAAAGGGGTCCGGACGAAAGAGATCCGGACGGGGGGCGCGTGGCAAATTCCATGCGCCCCCCTTTTCCTTTTCAATCCCTTCCCGCATTCGCCACGGGCCCGCTGTTCGTATCCGGACGGGCCAGTTCTGCTACCGGAGGGAGTCCCCGGGGGTTCGCGATCGACCCGCTCGGACGATATTGCCGGAAACGGCTGAAACCGCCTCGCCGCGCTCGCTACATTCACGAGGGTGACAATCCCCCGGGGCACCGCCCAATCCCCCAAATACCAGCGCCTCGCCGCCGACCTGCGCCGCCGGATCGCCGAGGGCGAGTTCACCTCCGACGCCGCCCTGCCGGTCGAGAGCGAACTGGAGCGCCAGTACGGCGTCGCCCGCAACACCGTCCGGCTCGCCGTCGACGTCCTGGTCAACGAGGGCCGACTGGTCCGCCTCCAGGGCAAGGGCACGTACCTGCGCGAACATCCCGTCCTGGACCACCGCGCCTACGGGCCCACCCTGCCCCCCGCGCCGCGCGACTGCCTCGCCGCGCCCTCCGCCGTCTACCTCGGCGAAGCCGCCGAAGCCGGGCGGGAACTCGGCACCGACTTCGAGATGATGATCGTCCGGGCCCGGGTGGACATCGCCGAACGGCTCGGACTGCGCCCCGGCGAGGCCATCGTGGTCCGCCGCCAGCTGCGGCTGCTCGACCGCGAGCCCTACTCGATCGAGGAGAGCCACTACCGGGCGGGCCTCGCCGCCGGCACCCCGCTGATGGAGCCCGACCCCGTCGAGGGCGGCGACGAGGCGGTGCTCGCCACCCTCGGGCGCACCGAGATCGGCGCGGTGGACCACCTGGTCGCGCGGATGCCGGGCCCCGAGGAGGCCCAGTGGTTCCAGGGCGGCCCCGGTGTGCCGCTGGTGGTGCAGACCCGCGTCACCTACGACCGGCGCGGCCCGGTGCGGGTCATCGAGACCCGCTACTCGGCCGACCGCAGCCGGCTCGTCTACGGCGTCGGCGACCTCGGCGCGCGCACCACGCTGCCCGCCCCCGCCGCGCCCGTCGACCCGGCCCGGGCCGACGCGCCGTGACACGCGCCGGCCCCGGGCGGCCCGGGGCCGGGTTCGGGCGCCCTTGAAGGCTGAAGGGGGGGTCAGGCCCGAAGAGGGCTCAGGCCCGGAGGGGGGCTCAGGCCGCCAGGGCCTTCTTGACCTGGAGCAGGCTCGGGTTGGTCATCACGACCCGCTCGCCGCCGGCGGCCGGCACCACCAGCACCGTCGGAACGGTCTGGTTGCCGCCGTTCACCGACTCGACGAAGGACGCCGACGCCGGGTCCTCCTCGATGTTGATCTCGGTGTAGCCGATGCCTTCACGGTCCAGCTGGCTCTTGAGTCGGTTGCAGTACCCACACCAGGTCGTGCTGTACATCGTCACGCTGCCGGACATCGAGGGGGCTCCTTCGGAAGAGAGGTGCGTACGGTCTCCGGAGGGAACGTCCACCGGACGGCGGGCATTCCGGCGCGCCGTCGACCGTCGTGCGGAGCGATCATCCTGCGATCACACCGTGCCTGTGGACAACTCCGCCCACGTTGTCCCACCGGGCTGAGAGGATGGAACGCATGCAGGAAGACCTCTTGAGCGGCAGCCCCTACGACGGCCCCCACGGCTCGCCCTGGGCCGACCCCGGCGCCGCCACCGGCCCGGACGCCGTGCTGGCCGGGCTCGACCCCGAGCAGCGCGCCGTCGCCACCGCCCTGCAGGGCCCGGTCTGCGTCCTGGCCGGCGCCGGCACCGGCAAGACCCGCGCCATCACCCACCGGATCGCCTACGGCGTGCGCAGCGGCGTCTACCACCCCCAACAGGTCCTCGCCGTCACCTTCACCGCCCGCGCGGCCGGCGAGATGCGCGGCCGGCTGCGCGAGCTCGGCGTCGACGGCGTCCAGGCCCGCACCTTCCACGCCGCCGCGCTGCGCCAGCTCCAGTACTTCTGGCCGCGCGCCGTCGGCGGCCCCGTCCCCCAGCTCCTGGAACGCAAGGTCCAGCTCGTCGCCGAGGCGGCCGGCCGCTGCGGCCTGCGCGTCCAGCGCACCGAACTGCGCGACCTCACCGCCGAGATCGAGTGGGCCAAGGTCACCCAGATCGCCCCCGAGGACTACCCCGCGGCCGTCGCCAAGTCCGTCCGCGAAGCCCCCCGCGACCCGGCCGAGACCGCCCAGGTCTACCGCGTCTACGAGGAGACCAAGAGCCGCCGCGGCAACATCGACTTCGAGGACGTCCTGCTGCTCACCGCGGCCATCCTGGAGGACCGCCCGGACATCGCCGACCAGGTCCGCTCCCAGTACCGGCACTTCACCGTCGACGAGTACCAGGACGTCTCCCCGCTCCAGCAGCGCCTGCTCGACCGGTGGACCGGCCCCGACGGCGGCGCCAGCCTGTGCGTCGTCGGCGACGCCAGCCAGACCATCTACTCCTTCACCGGCGCCACCCCCGACTACCTGCTCGGCTTCCGCACCCGGCACCCCGAGGCCACGGTGGTCAAGCTGGTCCGCGACTACCGCTCCACCCCCCAGGTCGTCCACCTCGCCAACGGACTGCTCTCCCAGGCCCGCGGCGAGGCAGCCCGGCACCGCCTGGAGCTCGTCTCCCAGCGCGAGGCCGGCCCCGAGCCGGTCTACACCGAGTACGAGGACGAGCCCACCGAGGCCGAGACCACCGCCCGGCGGATCAAGGAGCTGCTCGCCGCCGGGGTGCGCGCCAGCGAGGTCGCCGTGCTGTTCCGCACCAACGGCCAGTCCGAGGTCTACGAGCAGGCCCTCGCCGACCTCGGCGTCCCCTACCAGCTCAAGGGCGCGGAGCGGTTCTTCGAACGCCCCGAGGTCCGGGACGCCGGCGTGCTGCTGCGCGGCGCCGCCCGGGCCTCCTCCGACCCGCTCACCGACGACGCGCCCGACCTGGCCGGCCAGGTCCGCGCGGTGCTGGCCGCCCGCGGCTTCACCGCGGAGCCCCCGGCCGGCTCCGGCGCCGTCCGGGACCGCTGGGAGTCGCTGGCCGCCCTGGTCCGGCTGGCCGAGGAGTTCGAGCGGACCCGCACCGCGGCCGGCCAGGACACCGACCTCGCCGCCTACGTCGCCGAGCTGGACGCCCGCGCCGCGGCCCAGCACGCCCCGGCCGTCGAGGGCGTCACGCTCGCCTCGCTGCACGCCGCCAAGGGCCTCGAATGGGACGCCGTCTTCCTGGTCGGCCTCACCGAGGGCACCCTGCCGATCATCTACGCCAAGACCGACGAGCAGGTCGAGGAGGAGCGCCGGCTCCTCTACGTCGGCGTCACCCGGGCCAGGAAGCACCTCACGCTGTCCTGGGCGCTCTCCCGCTCCCCGGGCGGCCGGGCGAGCCGCAAGCCCAGCCGCTTCCTGGACGGGCTGCGCCCCGGCTCCTCCGCCCCGGGCGCGCGCACCGGCGCGCGAGGCGGGCGAGGGGGCGTCGAGTCCGGCGAGCGCTCCGCCGCGCGACGGGTCCGCGGCCCGGTCAAGTGCCGGGTCTGCGAGAAGGTGCTCACCGAGGCCGTCGAACGCAAGCTGCGCCGCTGCGAGAGCTGCCCGTCCACGATGGACGAGGGGCTGTACGAGCGGCTGCGCGAGTGGCGGGCCGGGCGGGCCAGGAAGCAGGGCGCGCCGGCCTACGTGGTGTTCACCGACGCCACGCTGATGGCGATCGCCGAGGACGTGCCCGCCAGCCGCCAGGAGCTGGCGGTCATCTCCGGGGTCGGCGCCATGAAGCTGGACAAGTACGGGGCGGCCGTGCTCTCGTTGTGTGCGGGGGAGGAGCCCGAGGAGGAACCGGACGGTGTCGAGGACGGCGATCCGGCCGATCCGGCGTGAGCCGGTCCGGGCGCGGTCCACGGGGACTGTCCGGGCGGCTTCGGAACCCGTCGTGCTACGTGCCGAAGAACTCGCGTGAAAAATAGTTTGCGCCACGTACCGGGAGCGCAATAGCCTGCCGGAGCGGTCAAGGGGACGCGGTCGCACGGGGTCGAACCTGTGCCGATCTCCCCTCGCCCCACAGCTTTACCGAGACAGACATCCGAACATTCGGAGCCAGGGAGACCAGGCTCCGCGAGACGCCGAGAGGAGGCGAAGACAGTGGGAAACATCATGATCACCAAAATGACTGGCCAGACCGTTGTCGCTGCCTCCGTGCGTGCCGCCCGCCTGCGGGTGCTCGCCGAACTCGGTGGAACCGGTCTGGGTCTCGACACCACCGGTGTCTCCGTCGTCCCCGCTGTCAGTGGCCTTGGGCACACTGATCTGTGCTTCACGAGCAGCAGGAACGTCGACGGCGCCTCCGTCGAGACCGGTCTGTCCCGCGATTGGGCGTCGTTCGGCACGTCGCGCTCCCTGCGCGACGAGCGACCGACCGAGGCACCGAAGGCAGCAGTAGCCGCCGCCATGCACGGCGACTATGCGCAGGTCATCGGTGCCGGAAACACCCAGAAGCAGAACGAGCAGCAGATTAACCAGGCCGTCGGCGCCTTCACGGGCGCCAAGGCCATCCGGATGTGGGCCTTCCGCGGCCCTGAACCCTGGAGAGAACTAACCTGAGCCAGCCTCAGGTCGGCACCTCCAGGGCCGCGGAACCCGTCACACCGGGATCCGCGGCCCTTCTGTTTTGTCCGGTACGCAAGACCACCCCAGGCCCTCCGGGGCCTCCGGCCCAGCACCACCAGTCACCTGGGCCGGAACCACTGAGAAGACGAGGAAGACGCCCACAGTGTCCACGGTCATCACGCCGCCCACCCCGTCCGTACCGCAGACAAGCCAGATCCCCAAGGCCGACCAGGCCGACCCCCCGGAGGTTCTTTCCATGCAGCTCAGCTCGATCGAGCAGGCCGAGTCCCTCGGTCTCCCCATCCCCTGCCGCGCCTTCGACCCCGAGGTCTTCTTCGCCGAGACGCCCGCCGACGTCGAGTACGCGAAGTCCCTCTGTGGCACCTGCCCGGTGAAGGAGACCTGCCTGGCCGGCGCCCTGGAGCGGCGTGAGCCGTGGGGCGTCTGGGGTGGCGAGCTGTTCGTCCAGGGCATCGTCGTCGCCCGCAAGCGTCCCCGTGGCCGTCCGCGCAAGACCGAGGTCATGGCGTGAACCCCGCCCACGAGGCCAGGGCCATCCGTCGGGGAGAGCAGCCCCCGCTGGACAGCGCCCTCCGCCGATCCGTGCGGATCGCCGCCGCCAAGGCCGACGCCGCAGCCCGCATCCCGTTCCCGAGCAAGCACCACGAGCAGGACCACGACATGAACCCCGCCGCCGTCGATCCCACCGCCCGCGCAGAGCAGGCCACCGAACTTCAGACCCAGAACAGGATCCTCGAGATGCAACTCATCCACGAATCCCTGGCCCGTGCCCATATGCAAGACAGGATGCACGAGGCCGAGAACCAACGGCTCGTCAGCCGGGTCATCCGGGCCCGCAAGCTCAGGCAGCGGGCCGAGCGGGCCTCGCTGCGGGCCCGCAAGGCGCTCGCCGTCGCGCTGATGTAGCAGGGCCCCGGCCCTCACCGGACCCTGATCCGGGCCCCGTCGTGCCGCAGGCCGCTCCCCACCGGTGGGAGCGGCCTGCGGTCGTTGGCGCGTGCTGCGGTTGTCGTGCTGGTGGGGTCAGTCCTTGCGGAGCCGGGCGGGTCCGGCGTCCTCGCGGGCCGGACGGGCCTGCTTCGTGGCCTTCTCGGGCTTCGCTGGGGACGGCCGCTCGGCGAACTCGGGCAGCCACGCCAGCATCTCCGCGCGGAACGGCGCCCTGGCACCCAGCTGGCAGAGCACCCCGATGGTGCTCAGCGTCACCCGGTGGATCAGCAGGTACGCGGGCGGCAGGTTCAGCTGCTTGCCCAGGTTGTAAGCGGGCGAGCGCGGATCGGCGATCCGGGCCGCCTGGGCGCGCATCCAGGTCCGGGTGAAGTGGAAGTTCTCCACCGCGGCCGGCTCGATGATCGGCAGCAGGTAGTCCAGCACCGCGTCCGGGTCCAGCTTGATCGAGGGCTTCACGAAGCCCTCCTCGCGCAGCATCCGCAGCACGCCCGCGGCGTCCCCGGCCAGCGCCATCCGCAGCGAGGCCCCGATCGGCGCGGGCAGCCCGCCGGGCAGCCGGTCCACGGTGCCGAAGTCCAGCACGCCCAGCCGCCAGCCCGACACCGGGCCGTCGTCCTTCAGCAGCCGGAAGTTGCCCGGGTGCGGGTCCGCGTGCAGCAGGCCGGTCCGGGACGGGCCGGCGAACAGGAACCGGGCCAGCAGCTGCCCGGCGCGGTCGCGCTCCTCCTGACCGCCGCCCGTGATCACCTCGGCCAGCGGGGTGCCGGCCATCCACTCGGTGACCAGCACCTGGTCGGCCTGGGCCACCACGCCGGGCACCACGATGTCCGGGTCACCCGCGAACTCCTCGGCGTGCCGGCGCTGGGCCTGCGCCTCCAGCTCGTAGTCCAGCTCCTCCGCGACGCGCTCGCGCAGCTCGGCGATCAGCGGCTTGATGTCCAGCCCCGGGATCAGCGGGCCCAGCAGCCAGGCCACCCGGCTCAGCTGCGAGAGGTCCGCGAGCAGCGCGTCGCCCGCGCCCGGGTACTGCACCTTGACGGCGACCTCGCGGCCGTCGTGCCAGACCGCCCTGTGCACCTGGCCGATCGAGGCGGCGGCCGCGGGCCGGTCGTCGAACTCCAGGAACAGCTCGCGCCAGTCGTCCCCGAGCCGCTGGGCGAGCGCGGTGTGCACCTTGGCGGCGGGCATCGGGGGAGCGGCGTCCTGGAGCTTGGTGAGCGCCGCCCGGTACGGCCCGGCGACCTCCTCGGGCAGCGCGGCCTCGAAGACGGACAGCACCTGCCCGAACTTCATCGCCCCGCCCTTGAGTTCGCCGAGGACCTTGAACAGCTGGTCCGCGGTGGCCTGTTGGAGTTCGGCGGTGACCACCTCGGCGGACCGGCCGCCGATCCGCTTGCCCAGGCCGAGCGTGGCGCGACCGGCTATCCCCAGCGGCAGGGCGGCGAGCCGTGCCGTGCGGGTCACTGCCTTGCGCGGAAGATCGCTCACCCCAGGCCTCCATTCCCCGGCCCCCGGTTCCGGGCGGCCGACCATCTCTACGCCATTGTGCCCGCTCCCCGCTGTCGGCCCCGCGGAATTCCGCGGGGCCGGGCCGGGAGTGCCGTCCCTTTGCGGGGAGTTGGGGGGCTTGGTCCGGTGGAGCCGGTGGGGGCCTTCGGTGGTTCGGCGTAGGAAGTCGGCGGCGTCGACTTCCTACGCCGGGGTGTGATGTTGCTCGCTTCTTCGGGGCCCCCTCCCCCCCACCCCCACCCCGCCCGCCCACCACCCGCCGCACCCTCCGCCCGCACCCACCTCTCACCCGGCCCGCGCCCCGCCCAGGGCAGGGCGCGGGCGATCAAGCGGGCTCCGGCCGCCGCCGGCCGTCGGCTCGCACGGCCGGTGGCTCACCCGACCGTGGGCTCGCACGGCCAGGCGTCCGCCCGGGTCATGTGCCGTCCCGGGGCCGGGTACGGCGGCTGCCGAGCCTCGCAGCCGCCGGACCCCAGCCCGGGGACGGAACCGTCGTCCTCCCTCCTCCGTCGTCCGTCCTCACCTCCTCACGCCGGCGGCAACGGCTGCCACAGGCACCCGCAGTCCGGATGCCCGCGGAGCCGCAGCCGCCGGAGCATCCCGTCGCTCGCCGACACCTCGCACCACCCGTCCACGCTCGGCGGCCGGCCCCCGTCCAGGTAGACCTGCGCGTGCAGGGCCGCCAGGCCGGCGACGGCCGTCGCCAGGGCCGTGTCGCAGGCCGGTGTCCTGGCCCGGCCGGGGCCGCCGTCGGCCAGCTGGGCGAGGACCCGCGGCCAGGCCGCGTCCTCGTCCTCCCGCCGCAGCACCAGGCAGTGCCCGCACGCCGACATTCCCGGGATCACCAGCGGTCCGACGACGCCGAACTCCTCGACCACGCCCACGTACAGGTGCGGCACTCCGGCCCGGAGCAGCAGCCGGGCCTCGTACGTCCCGCCCGCGAAGGCGGCGCTGCCGTCCCGCGGTGCGAGGACCACGAAGTCCGGTGGCGGGTCGCCGGGCTTCCCCCGTGGCAGCGGTGCCGGCTTCCGGCCGGTGGCCCGCTGCACCACCTCGCGGGCACAGGTCGAGCGCAGCCGCCCGATGTCCTCGGGCGGCAGCCCCGCGGGCGAGCAGTCGTCGGGCTTCACCCGGCCGCTGTCCGTGACGGTGACCGTGCCCGTGCCGCCGGCGGCGAGCACCGCCGCCACCGCGGCGCCGACCCGGCCCGCGCCGCGTACCTCGATCCGCGCGTCGGCCCGGCGGCCCAGGATCGCCGGTGCGGCGCCGGGGCCGGAGTGGACCAGGGAGAGCGAGGCGAGGTCGGGGCCGAGCAGGGCCCGGTGCGGATCGGGGAAGCGGGCCAGGGCCCGGGTGGCCGCGGCCGCGTCGTCCAGCAGACCGGTCTCCTCCAGGTCGGCGAGCAGGGCGTCGGCCGGTTCGCGGCCGAGCCCGATGCGTTCGCCTTCGCTCAGGAGCTCCGGTCGGTCGCGCGTCCCGTCGAGCAGCGCGAGGAAGTCGCAGAGGGTCTTGTCGGCGTTGCCGAGGACCCCGGCGAACCGGGTGACGGTGCCGAACTGCAAGGTCTCCGAGTCCCGCCAGCTGCGGGACAGGGCGGGCTTGAGGGCGAGGTGCACGACGATCTCCCTTCCGATCGTTTCCGGACGGCTGACCGCAGCTTGCCCCATCGCGCCGATGTCGTGCGGAATGTTATCCACAGGACTGTGCACATGATCACCCGATCTGTTCGCGCACCCTGTGGATAACTGGCCATCCTCTCCGGCGTCGGTTTCCGGACACCCGCTGTCGACTTTTCGTTCCCGATCACTCCATGAAAGATTCCGGCCATGGCAGCGGACTTCTGTCCGTGGTACCGGGTAACGTCGTGTGCCATGGCAGCCGAGCGGGACTTCCATCCACCGGCGTCGCGTCGGCGTGCCCGTGCGGCGTCCGGGTCGCAGGTCGCGACGCCGAACACGCGCGGGCGCCCGGACCAGCGGCAGCAGCCGGGGCCGGCGTCACCGCAGGCGCCGCCCACCGGCGCCGTTCCCCCCGAGCCGCACGACCGCAGCCGGGTCGAGGTGCGCCGCAGCGCCCGCCGCAGCCGTACCGTCTCCGCCTACCGCGAGGGCGACCGCACCGTCGTGCTGATCCCGGCCCGGATGTCGCACGCGGAGGAGCAGCGCTGGGTCGCGCAGATGCTGGAGAAGCTCGCCGCCCAGGAGTCCCGGCGGATCCCCGGGGACGAGGCCCTGATGGCCCGGGCCCGCGAGCTGTCGGCCGCCTTCCTGGACGACCGGGCCCGGCCCAGTCAGGTCCGCTGGGTCACCAACCAGAATTCGCGCTGGGGCTCCTGCACCCCCAGCGAGGGGACGATCCGCCTCTCCCACCGCCTCCAGGGCATGCCCGAGTACGTGCTGGACTACGTGCTGCTGCACGAGCTGGCGCACCTGCTGGTGCCGGACCACGGCCCGGCGTTCTGGGCCCTGCTGGAGGCCTACCCCCGAACCGAGCGGGCCCGCGGCTACCTGGAGGGTGTGGTGTCCGCCGCCCGGCTGCCGCACATCCCCGGCGCCCGGCACGCCCCTGCGGGGCCGGCCGGGCCCGACCCGGCCGCCTCCTGCGGCTGAGGCGGGGCAGGTGCCCGGGCCGGGCGCCACGGGCCGGGACCGACCGGAGGAACGACGGAAGGGGGCGTGGACCGACAGGTCCGCGCCCCCTTCCGTCGTCGCACCTCAGCCGGTCAGCTGCCGCGCCCTGGCCACCAGGTCGCGCACCGAGTGGTCGGTGAGCTCGGGCAGCCGGTCGTAGTCGAACCAGCGCAGGTCCAGCGACTCCTCGCTGATCATCGCCTGCGCGCCGGCCGGGGCCAGCGCGATGTACTGGACGTCCAGGTGGGTGTTCTCCGGCCGGTCCTTGCCGGTGCAGCGGACCAGGTGCCGGTCCAGCTTGGCCGGCACCGGGGCGCCGCCGGCCTCCAGCAGCACCAGGTCGGGGATGCCGGACTCCTCGACGGCCTCACGCAGTGCGGCCGAGGCGAGGTCGCGGTCACCGGGCTCGCAGTGCCCGCCCATCTGGAGCCACATGCCGACCTTGGGGTGCAGGGTGAGCAGCACCCGCCCGGCCGCCGGGTCCACGACCGCCGCGCTCGCGGTGATGTGCGCGGGCAGGCAGGAGCGGAAGAGGCCGTCGGGCCGGGTGGCGAGGTGCTCCAGGTAGTCGAGCCGCAGCTGCTCCTGGTCCTGGTCGGCGGGCCGCCACCCGGTCAGCGTGCGGACGGCGTCCGCGTGCAGGCCGGTCGCGGGAGCCCCGGTCGCGGGAGCCCCGGTGGTCGTCATGCGGTCGGCCCGCCCTTTCCGTCGGTGCCGTCCTCGTCGTCCTTCGGCTGCTCGTCCTGCTCGGTGAGGTCGGGCTTGCCGGCCGCGGCATCGCCGAGCAGCTTGTCGAACGCGTCGAAGTCGATGCCGCCCTCCAGGCCGTCGGCGGAGTCCCGGTGCACGAAGGCGTCCGGGTCGTCCAGGTCGGCGGCGGTGGGCAGCATGTCCGGGTGCTCCCAGAGCGCGTCGCGGCCCTCGACGCCGCGGGCGTCGGCGAGCAGCGCCCAGAGCCGGGAGGCGTCGCGCAGCCGTCGCGGGCGCAGTTCCAGGCCGACCAGGGTGGCGAAGGTCTGCTCGGCGGGCCCGCCGGCCGCGCGGCGGCGGCGGACGGTCTCGCGCAGCGCACCGGCCTGCGGCAGGTGCGGCTCGGCGGCGGCGTGCACGACGGCGTCGACCCAGCCCTCGACCAGCGCGAGGGCGGTCTCCAGGCGGGCCAGCGCGGCCTTCTGCTCGGGGGTGTCCTCGGGCTGGAGCAGACCGCCGGCCAGCGCGTCCTGGAGCGCCTCCGGGTTGCTCGGGTCGAGCTGGCCGACCAGCTCCTCCATCCGGGAGGTGTCGACCTTGATGCCGCGCGCGTAGGCCTCGACGGCGCCCAGCAGGTGGGCCCGCAGCCACGGCACGTGGGCGAAGAGGCGCTGGTGGGCGGCCTCGCGCAGGGCGAGGTAGAGGCGGACCTCGTCGGCGGGCACGCTCAGGCCCTCGCCGAACTCGGCGACGTTCTGCGGCAGCAGCGCGGCCTTGCCGGCCGGGGCGAGCGGCAGGCCGACGTCGGCGGAGCCGACCACCTCGCCGGCGAGGGCGCCGAGCGCCTGGCCGATCTGGGTGCCGAACATGGCTCCGCCCATCGAGCGCATCATGCCCATCAGCGGGCCGGCCATGGCCTGCATCTCCTCGGGCAGGACGCCGCCCATGGCGTTGCCGACCCGCTCGGCGACCGGGTCCACCAGGTCCTTCCAGACCGGGAGGGTGGCCTCGATCCACTCGGCGCGGCTCCAGGCGACGGCGGTGCCGGCGCCGGAGGGGAACTCGGTGGCGCCGTCGAGCCACAGGTCGGCCAGGCGGACGGCCTCGGCGACGGCGGAGCGCTCGGCGGCGCTGACCGAGCGGTCCTTGCTCTTGCCCTCGGCGGGCTCGGCGACCACGGTCTGGCGGGCGATGTTCTTGGCGAGGTCCCAGTTCACCGGGCCGCCCTCGAACGAGAGCATCTGGCCGAGCTGCTGGAAGGCGGCGCCGAGGTCGCCGGGGTTCATGCCGCCGAACATCGCGGCGAAGGGGTTGTCGGCACCGGCGCCGCCGGGGCCGCCCGGGGCGCCGGGCATGCCGAAGATCGCGCCGAAGGGGTTGCCGCTCCCGAAGCCGAACGGCGGCTGACCGCTGTCCGCCGGGTCCTGGTCCTTCTTCTTCTGCGCGTCGTCGGGCTTGCCCTTGCCGTCCTCGGGCTCCTCGGGCGGAACGCCGAATCCGAAGGGAAGGTCGCTCACGGGGTCCTCGATCCGGTCGGCCGTCATACGGGTGTGGCGGTGAAATCTGCGCCCGGGGCGGCGGCGGAGTGGGGGACTCGGGGGCGGCTCCCGCGCGGCAGGCCCGCGCCGGGTGCACCGCCGGGCCTTCGCCTCGGGCAGGATGGACGTACGTGACACACGTCCGTACGCACATAAAGCTAACCGTGGAGGATGGCCGGTGAGTTCCCCGCCCTCGGACGTTCGCTCTGGGCTGACCGGAGGAGAGGACGCGTCGGACACCACGGCGTCGCCGCCTCCAGCCTACGGCGGACGGCCGCTGACCGTGGCCGTGACCGGCGCCGCGGGCGTGCTGGGCGAGCGGGTCGCCGCCCGGCTGGTGGCCTCGCCGCACGTCCGGAAGGTCCTCGCGGTGGACGACCGCCGCGGCGACGTCCCCGGCGTGCAGTGGCGGGTCCTCGACGTTCGCGACCCCGCGGTTGCCGAACGGCTCTCCGGGGTGGACGTGGTGGTGCACCTGGCGATGGACTTCGGGATGGAGTCCGACGCGCGGGCCCGCAGCGCCTACAACGTGCGCGGCGCCCAGACGGTGCTGACCGCGGCCGCGGCCGCCGGGGTGCACCGGGTGGTGCTGTGCACCTCCGCGATGGTCTACGGCGCGCTGGCCGACAACGAGGTGCCGCTGGCCGAGGACTCCGAGCTGCGGGCCACCGAGGAGGCGTCGCTGGTCGGGGACCTGCTGGAGATCGAGCGGCTGGCCCGCCGGGCGCCGCGCGCCCACCCGGGCCTCCAGGTCACGGTGCTGCGGCCGGCCGTGGTGGTGGGCCCCGGCGTGGACACCGTGCTGACCAGGCACTTCGAGGCGCCCCGGCTGCTGGTGGTGGCCGGATCCCGGCCGTGCTGGCAGTTCTGCCACGCGGACGACCTGGCGGCGGCGCTGGAGTACGCGGTGCTGGGCCTGGTCGAGGGCGAGGTGACGGTCGGCTGCGACGGCTGGCTGGAGCAGGAGGACGTGGAGCGGCTGTCCGGGATCCGGCGGATGGAGCTGCCGGCCTCGCTGGCGCTCGGGACGGCGGCGCGGCTGCACCGGCTGGGCCTGACCCCGGCCCCGGCCGGGGACCTGGCGTACACGATGTACCCGTGGGTGGTGTCCGGCAGCAGGCTGCACGAGGCGGGCTGGCGCCCGGCGCACACCAACGAGCAGGTGCTGGCCGAGCTGCTGGCCCAGGTGTCCGGCAAGCACGCGGTGGCCGGGCGCCGGCTGGGCGGCAAGGAGGCGGCGACCAGCCTGGGGGCGGCCGGGGCGACGGTGGCGCTGGTCGGTACCGCGGCGCTGGTGCGCCGGGCCCGCAAGCGGCGCAGGTTCTGACCGGCCGGGGGCCGCGGACGGCACTTCCCGCGAGGTGAAATCCGCGTGTCGCGGCGTGGAAAGGGCTTGCCCCGGGCCGTCCCGGATGGGGAATCATGGGGGCATGTCCGAGAACCACGACCCCATCCGGCTGCTCGCCATCCGTGACACCCCGCTCTCGCTGGACGAGGTGTACGAGGCGGTCGGCGACGACGCGGCCGGCGGCACCACCGTGTTCGTCGGGACGGTCCGGGACCACGACGGCGGCAGGTCGGTCTCCGCGCTGGAGTACAGCTGCCACCCCACCGCCGAGCGGGAGATGCGCCGGATCGCCGAGAAGGTGGCCGCGGACTTCCCGGTCCGGGCGCTCGCCGCGGTCCACCGGGTGGGCCGGCTGGAGATCACCGACAAGGCCGTGATCGTCGCCGTCTCCTGCGCCCACCGCGGCGAGGCCTTCGCGGCCGCCCGCCGGCTGATCGACGACCTCAAGCACGAGGTGCCGATCTGGAAGCACCAGGTCTTCGCCGACGGCGAGGAGGAGTGGATCGGCGCGGGCGGCTGCTGAGACCGGCCGCGGTGCCGCGGAACCGATCGGCACACCTCGTGCGTCCGTCGGGTCAGGCGCGCCGGGGCCTCACACGAACGGGTCTGCGACGGCGCCCCGGATACTCCCTGGAAGTGAGCCGATCGGCCGTCCCGTAACCCGGACGGCGCCGGCCGCGTTGTCCGCCGGAGTGGTTAATCTGCTCATAGACACGACGAGCTGGGAGTGCTGGTATGGGTGTGCTCGCCTGGTTGATCATTCCGATTGTCGCCGTCCTGGTCGCCGCCCTCTGGGCCGGGTGGGCCCAGCGGGCCCCGCGGGCGACCGGCGACCCGGCCTCACTCGCCGAGCACCGGCGATTCATGGACGCCATGGAGCGCACCACCGCGGGAGCGGCCGCCCCCGGTGAGCGTTCCGGCAGGTAGCCCGGCGGGCACCGGGTCAGCCCCGTCCCGTACTGTCGAGGCATGCCACGCCGCTCCGCGACGATGCTCGCTGCCACCCTGCTGCTCATAGCACTGCTCTGCGTCTCGGTGCTGATGAAGGTGCCGTACACGGAGATGAGCCCGGGGCCGACGTACAACACGCTGGGGAACCAGGGCGGCAAGCCGGTGATCAGCATCAGCGGGCACGAGTCGTACCCGACGGACGGGCACCTCAACATGACCACCGTCCAGGTCACCGGGGCCAAGTACGAGCCCAGCCTGGTCAACGCGGTGGTCGGCTGGCTGCGGGACGACGTGCTGGTGGTGCCGCACGACAACGTCTACCCGAAGGGGCAGTCGGACGCGGACGCCAAGAAGCAGAACGCCGAGGAGTTCGCCTCCTCCGAGGACAGCGCCCGCACCGCGGCGCTCAAGCAGCTGGGCATCCCGGTCGGCAGCGAGCTGATCGTGAAGTCGGTCACCGCGGGTGCGCCGGCCGAGGGCAAGCTGCACGCGGGCGACCAGATCGTGGCCGTGGACGGCACACCGGTCGGCGGGGTCGACCAGGTGGTGGCCGCCGTCACCAAGCACAAGCCGGGCGAGTCCGTGGTCTTCACCGTCGTGCCGCGGGTCAAGGACGCCGCCGGCGGCACCGCCGCGGCCCCGGGCGGGAAGACCGACGTCACCGTCCCGACCGTACGGGCCAAGGACCTCGACCCGAAGGCCCCGGCCGAGCGGGCCGAACTCGCCGTGGTGGGCATCGGCACCGGACTCAGGCACACCTACCCGTTCCAGATCGACATCGGCCTCCAGGACGTCGGCGGCCCGAGCGCCGGCCTGATGTTCTCGCTCGGCATCATCGACAAGCTGACCCCGGGCGGCGACCTCACCGGCGGGAAGTTCGTCGCCGGCACCGGGACCATCGACGACGACGGCAAGGTCGGCCCGATCGGCGGCATCTCGATGAAGCTGATCGCCGCCAGGGACGCCGGGGCCGAGTACTTCTTCACCCCGTCCTCGAACTGCGCCGAGGCCACCAAGAACACCCCGTCCGGGCTGACCCTGATCAAGGCGGACACGCTGGACGGCGCGCTGAAGTCGCTGGAGCAGGTCCGCTCCGGGCAGACCTCCGCGCTGCCGTCCTGCGCCGCCTCGTAGCCGGCCGGACAGCGGCCTCGCGGCCGCCTCGCAGCCACCGAGCCACCGCCGGGGAGGCCGGTCGGGGAAACCGGTCGGGAAAGGCGTCAGGCGAAGGTCGCCAGCAGTGCCTCGGTCAGGCCGGGCACCAGGTCGGGGCCGGTCAGCACCTCGCGGGCGACGTCCTTGGACCGCAGCCGCAGGGCGATCTCCTTCTTGCCGTCGCGCAGCACCGCGGCGGTGATCCGCACCTCCTCGCGCTTGGGGTGGTTGGCCACCCACTCGGCGAGCTGGGTGTCGTTGGCGCCCCGCGGACGGGACTGCTCGGCGCCCGGCGGCAGCATCAGGCGCTCGACGACCAGGGCGCAGCCGGCCACGGAGTCGGGCCAGGCGATGGTGCCGAGGAACTTGTCGAGCTCCATGCCGGCCGGCAGCTCGTCCTGTTCGATCGGGGTGAGGCCGGCCTCGTCGCCGTCGGCGAGGCCGAGCTGCTTGGCGATCTTCGGGTTGGCCTTGCGCAGGGCGGCGCTGTCCACCAGGGCGAACAGCCGGGCAGGGAGGTCCCAGCCGAGGGTGGAGGCGTACTCGTCGATCTCCAGCGCGGCCCGGGTCAGCGGGGTGGCGGCCGGGAGCTTGGAGACGTCGTCGGGGGAGTTGTTCAGATCAGACGCGTCGGACATGTCTCAATCCTCACACGCCGGGCGGGACACGCTCGCCGGGTGGTGCGGCGGGACGGCCCCGGGCGGGGCCGGGACGGGCCGGGAGGGCCCGGGGAGGGCCCGGTGCGGACGGCCGGCGGCGGGCGGAAGTCGTAACCGTCTGCTAACGGTGGGAACTCGGCCAAAGCCTGGTTAAGTTGCTCTGACGACCGAACGAATCCAGACGACACAGCCGAGGTGCCACCGTGGTCTTCCAGATGCCCGAACGCTCAGGGCCGGGTTTCCGGCGAAGGGTAGGCCCGCCCTCCCGGCGGGCGCGGGTGGCCCTGCTGACCCTGGGCGTGCTCGCGGTGCTCTTCCTGCTGTTCGTCATGTTCGCGGGGTTCTGGACGGACTGGCTGTGGTTCAGGTCGGTCCACTTCTCCTCGGTGTTCACCACCCAGCTGTGGACGAAGACCGGCCTGTTCGCCGTGTTCGGCCTGCTGATGGCGGTGATCGTCGGCTTCAACATCTGGCTGGCGCACCGGCTGCGGCCGCCGCTGTCGGCGATGTCGGTGGAGCAGCAGAGCCTGGACCGCTACCGGTCCGGCCTGGCGCCGTTCAAGCGCTGGGCGCTGATCGGCGTTTCGCTGGTGATCGGCCTGGTGGCCGGTGCCGCGGCGTCCGGGCAGTGGCGGACCTGGCTGATGTGGACGAACTCGACCTCCTTCGGTGAGAAGGACGCCCAGTTCGGCATGGACGTCTCGTTCTACGCCTTCGACCTGCCGTTCTACGAGTTCGTGCTGGGCTTCGCGTTCAGCGCGGTGATCGTCTCGCTGCTGACCTCCGCGCTGGTGCACTACCTGTACGGCGGGCTGCGGCTCCAGGGCCCGGGCCGCCGGGCGAGCGCGGGCGCGCAGGGGCACCTGGCGGTGCTGCTGGGCGTGTTCGTGCTGCTGAAGGCCGTCGCGTACTGGCTGGACCGGTACGCGCTGGCCGTGAAGACCGGCTCCTACAAGGGCGTCTCCGGCTGGACCGGGCTGCGCTACGTGGACGCCAACGCGTTCCTGCCGGCCAAGACCATCCTGTTCTTCGTCGCGATCATCTGCGCGGTGCTGTTCTTCCTGACCCCGATCCGCCGCACCTGGGCGCCGGCCCTGATCGGCCTGGGGCTGATGGTGCTGTCGGCGGTGCTGATCGGCGGGCTGTACCCGGCGATCGTGCAGCAGTTCCAGGTCAAGCCGAACGAGCAGGCCAAGGAGACGCCGTACATCCAGAAGAACATCGACGCCACCCGCCAGGCGTACGGGATCGCGGACGCGCAGACCACCCCGTACTCCCCGCAGGGCACCACCAACTCCGAGGCGCTCAAGCCCGACGCGCAGACCATCTCGGACATCCGGCTGCTGGACCCGAACGTCGTCTCGCCGGCGTTCCAGTCGCTGGAGCAGCAGCGCAACTACTACGCCTTCCCGAACACGCTGGACGTGGACCGCTACGGCACCGGGCAGGACAAGCAGGACAGCGTGATCGGCCTGCGCGAGCTGGACCTCAACGGCGTGCAGCGCAACTGGATCAACGACCACTTCAAGTACACCCACGGCTACGGCGCGGTGGTCGCCAAGGGCAACCAGGTCGACGACAAGGGCCAGCCGGTCTTCACCGAGTCGGGCCTGCCGGCCACCGGCACGCTGGGCGACTACCAGCAGCGGATCTACTACGGCGAGAAGACCACCACGTACTCGATCGTGGGCGGCTCCAACAAGGAGATCGACTACACCGATCCCAAGACCGGCCAGAACGCCGAGACCACGTACGAGGGCAACAGCGGTGTCTCGCTGGACAACCCGCTGACCCGGGCCGCGTACGCGGTGCGCTTCGCCGAGCCGCAGATCCTCTACGCGGGGGCGATCACCGACGGCGCCAAGGTGATCTACAACCGGACGCCGAAGGAGCGGGTGGAGAAGGTCGCGCCGTGGCTGTCGATCGACGCCGACCCGTACCCGGTGGTGCAGGACGGCCGGGTGCTCTGGGTGCTGGACGGCTACACCACCTCGGACGGCTTCCCGTTCGCCTCGAAGACGACGCTGGGCGCCGCCACCAAGGACTCGCTGACCAACCAGCGCGGTGAGCTGCTGACCGCCGCCAACCAGGTCAACTACATCCGCAACTCGGTCAAGGCCACGGTGGACGCCTACACCGGCGAGGTGAAGCTCTACCAGTGGGACGAGAAGGACCCGGTGCTGAAGACCTGGATGAAGGCCTTCCCCGGCACCGTGGAGGCGAAGGCGGACATCCCGCAGACGCTGCTGCCGCACCTGCGCTACCCGCAGGACATGTTCAAGGTGCAGCGCGACCTGCTCGGCCAGTACCACGTCACCGACGCCAACTCCTTCTTCAACGGCAGTGACATCTGGCAGGTCCCGGTGGACCCGAGCAGCGACACCAGGCAGGTCCAGCCGCCGTACTACGTGACGGTGCGGATGCCGGACACCAACACCGCGAGCTTCTCGCTCACCAGCACCTTCGTGCCGAACCAGCGGCCCAACCTGGCGGCGTTCATGGCCGTCAACGCGGACCCGGGGGACGACTACGGGAAGATCCGCATCCTGAAGATGACCGGCGAGAGCGGCGCCCCCGGCCCCGGCCTGGTGCAGTCGAAGTTCAACTCCCGCCAGGAGGTGGCCAACCAGATCTTCGCGCTGAAGAGCGGTGGCGACGCCGAGCTGGAGTACGGCAACCTGCTGACCCTGCCGGTCGGCGGCGGACTGCTCAACATCGAGCCGGTGTACGTGCGGGGACGGGGCGCCAAGTACCCGACGATGCAGAAGGTCCTGGCGGTGTACGGGGACGACAACGTGGCGTTCGAGGACACCCTGGAGGCCGCGCTGAAGAAGGTGTTCGGCGGGGCGCCCCCGTCGACCACCCCGACCGCGCCGTCCGCGCCGACGACGCCCACCAGCCCGACCACACCGACGACGCCCACCACGCCGGCGCCGGGCGGGACGATCTCGCCGGAGCTCCAGAAGGCGCTCTCGGACGCGGAGAAGGCGTACGGAGACAGCCAGACCGCGTTCAAGAACGGTGACTGGGTGGCCTACGGCACCGCCCAGAAGGCGCTCGGCGACGCCCTGAAGGCCGCCGAGGCGGCCCGCGGCGGCAGCCCGGCGCCCGCCCCCGGCGGCACTCCCGCCCCGGGCGCCACCGGCGGCGGATCACCCGCGCCGCAGCCGTAGCCCGCTGAGCTGCGGTAACCGTTTTCCGTTCCACCCCGCGCCCGTGCTATGGTTTGTCCAACGGCGCGGGGTGGAGCAGCTCGGTAGCTCGCTGGGCTCATAACCCAGAGGTCGCAGGTTCAAATCCTGTCCCCGCTACAAAGGCCAGAGGCCCGGAGGATCATTCCTCCGGGCCTCTGGTGTTTCCGTCACCGTTCTCACCCGGAAGCGGCGGGAACCGCTCCGGTACTATCGACCGTCGCCAAGGACGACGGCAGCGGGGTTTGTGGGGCTGAAGTGTCGGGAAATCGACAAAGCGCCGAAGCAATTCCGTCGGCTTCGGGTCGGCCCCGCCGGAATTCGGCCGGGGCAGGTGTACGCGGGTACTGGGTGATGCGACGATGGGACACATGGGGGACGGTGCACGGCTGCTGACCGGCCGTCGGATCCGGCGCCTCTCCTGGGAGTCCCCCCGGCCGCGCGCCGGGGCACGATGCCGCGACACTCTGGGGGAGCGGGAGTCGGCATGAGGCTGATCGGCAAGTCAGGCGCCAGGTCCGCGGCGGCCGTCGAGGCGGACACCGACGCCTGGGCGGAGAGCGCCGAGACCCCCGGAAGCCGCCCCGGAGCCCTGCCCGCTCAGCGCACCAGCGGACTGTCCGAGCGCCCCCCGGCCCCGGGCTACGGGCCCGACAGCCTGGTCCATGTGCCGACCCGTCAGTTCGCCGCCGCCGTCGGCGCGTACGGGGAGGACTCCGGCGGGCAGCCGGCCGCCGGCGCCGCGATCGACCCGGCCGGCCTCGACTCGACCAGCTTCGAATCCGCCCTCGCCGCCCGGGAGTCCGCCGCCCTGGAGGCCCGCCACCGGCAGGCCGCCGACAGCGGCGACCCGGACGCCGCCGGCCGGCTCGGCACCCTGCTGCTGCGCCGCGGCGAGCTGGAGGACGCCGAGCCCTACCTGCGCGCCGCCGCGGCCGCCGGGCTGCGCGCCGCCGCCAACAACCTCGGCGTGCTGCTGCACCAGCAGGGCCACCGGGCCGAGGCGGGCCAGTGGTGGCGCCAGGCCGCCGTCGCCGGCAGCGCGCCGGCCGCGCACGCGCTCGGGCTGCAACTGCGGGACCAGGGCGAGGAGGAGGCCGCCGAGTACTGGCTGCACTTCGCCGCCGACCACGGCCACCCGCTCGGCGCCTACGCGCTGGGCGACCTGATGGAGCACCGGCGGGACGTGCGCGCCGAACGCTGGTTCAAGGTCTCCGCCGACGCCGGGCACCGGGAGGCCTCCTACCGGCTGGCCCGGATGCGCGAGGCCGCCGGGGACAAGGAGACCGCCGAGACCTGGTACCGCACCGCCGCCGCCCGCAGCCACGCCCGCGCCGCGCTGCGCCTGGGCGTGCTGCTGGAGGAGCGCGCCCGCACCGACCGGTCCCTGCTGGACGAGGCGGCCCGCTGGTACCGGCAGGCCGCGCAGAACGGGGAGCCGCGCGCGGCCTGCGCGCTGGGTTTCCTGCTGCGCGACTCCGGGGACCCGGCCGCCGCCGCCGAGTGGTGGCGGGAGGCCGCCGAGGCCGGGGACGGCAACGCCGCCAACGCGCTGGGCGCCCTGCACGCGAGCCGGGGCGAGGCCGCCGCGGCCGAGCGCTGGTACCGCGCCGCGCTGGACGCGGGGGACCAGAACGGCGCCTTCAACCTCGGCCTGCTCTGCGCCGGCACCGGCCGCGAGCAGCAGGCCGAGCAGTGGTACCGCAGGGCCGCGTACGCCGGGCACCGGGAGGCCTGCAACGCGCTGGCCGTGGTGCTGCTGCAGCGCGGCGACGAGTCGGGCGCCCAGCCCTGGTTCTCCAAGGCGGCCGAGGCCGGCAGTGTGGACGGCGCGTTCAACCTCGGCGTGCTGCACGCCGGCCGCGGCGAGCAGCGGCAGGCCCACGAGTGGTACGCGCGCGCCGCCGCCGAGGGGCACGGGGGTGCGGCCCTGCAACTCGCGGTCGCCCAGGAGCAGCGCGGCAACCTGGCCGGGGCGCTGGAGCGTTACCGGCAGGCGGCGGCCGGCGGCTCGGCGGAGGGCGCGTTCCGGCTGGCCTCGCTGCTGGACCGGCGCGGCGACGCGGACGCCGAGGCCGAGCACTGGTACGCGCTGGCGGCGGACGCCGGGCACCGGCGCGCGCAGGTGCGGATGGGTGTGCGGGCGGCCGAGCGCGGGGCGCTGGAGATCGCCGAGAGCTGGTACCGGCGGGCGGCCGAGGCGGGCAGCCGCAGCGCCGCGTTCAACCTGGGACTGCTGCTGGCCCGGCAGGACAGCGAGGCCGAGGCGATGCTCTGGTACACCCGGGCCGCCGACGCCGGGCACGGCCGGGCGGCGCTGCGGCTGGCCCTGCTGGCGCTGCGCCGGGGGGAGCCGACGCAGGCGGAGAACTGGTGCCGGCGGGCGATCGACTACGGGCCGGCCGAGGTGGCGGAGCGGGCCGGACGGCTGCTGGGCGCGCTGAGCGCGGAACTGAGCGCGTAGGGCGCGCCGCGTGCGGAGCTGAGCGGGTAGGGCGCGCCGCGTGCGGAGCTGAGCGGGTAGGGCGCGCCGCGTGCGGTGCTGAGCACGCAGGGCGCGTCCTGGCCGGGCAACCGGTCGGCTACCCGCGGCAGTTCGGGCACAGCCCGCGGTAGGTGACCTCGGCGGCGGTGACGGCGAAGCCGTGCCGCTCGGCGCCGGGCAGGGCGGCGAGCGGGTCGCCGTGCGGGTGGACGTCGCGGATCGCGCCGCAGCCCGAGCAGACCAGGTGCTGGTGGGCGCGGTGCGCGTTGGGGTCGTAGCGCTTGGCGCGGCCGTCGGTGGCGACCTCCAGGACCTCGCCGAGGGCGACCAGTTCGCCGAGCGCGTTGTAGACGGTGGCGCGGCTGATCTCCGGCAGCCGGGCCGCCGCGCGGGCGTGCACCTCGTCCGCGGTGAGGTGGACGTGGTCGCCGTCCAGGGCCTCGGCCACGACCCGGCGCTGCGAGGTCAGCCGCCAGCCTCTTGCGCGCAGTCTCTCCAGCAGGTCACTCATGCATCCAGAATAGGTCAGGCTCCGAGATTGGTTCCAGTGTTGACTTGGACAAAGTCCAAGTTAGGATCGTGTCATCACGACCGGACACCGCGGAGGCACTCCCATGACGATCCAGGACGAGCAGCGCCCCACCCTGACCACGGAGGCGGGTGCCCCCGTCGCCGACAACCAGAACACCGAGACGGCGGGCGTCGGTGGCCCGGCGCTCATCCAGGACCAGCTGCTGTTCGAGAAGCTCGCGCACTTCAACCGGGAGCGGATCCCGGAGCGCGTGGTGCACGCCCGCGGCGCGGGCGCGTACGGCACCTTCACGGTGACCGCCGACGTGACCCCGTGGACCAGGGCGGCGTTCCTGTCCGAGGTCGGCGGGCAGACCGAGGTCTTCCTGCGCTTCTCCACCGTGGCGGGCAACCTCGGCGCGGCCGACGCGGTGCGCGACCCGCGCGGCTTCGCGCTGAAGTTCTACACCGAGGAGGGCAACTACGACCTCGTCGGCAACAACACCCCGGTGTTCTTCATCAAGGACGCGGTCAAGTTCCCCGACTTCATCCACACCCAGAAGCGCGACCCGTACAGCGGCTCGCAGGAGGCGGACAACGTCTGGGACTTCTGGGGCCTGTCGCCCGAGGCCACCCACCAGGTGACCTGGCTGTTCGGCGACCGCGGCATCCCGGCCTCGTACCGGCACATGAACGGCTACGGCTCGCACACCTACCAGTGGCAGAACGAGGCCGGCGAGCACTTCTGGGTCAAGTACCACTTCAAGACCGACCAGGGCATCCGCAACCTCACCCAGGCCGAGGCCAACACCCTCGCCGGGGAGGACCCGGACAGCCACCAGCGGGACCTGCGCCGCTCGATCGAGCAGGGCGACTTCCCCAGCTGGACGGTGCAGGTCCAGATCATGCCGGCGGCCGACGCGGCGCAGTACCGCTTCAACCCCTTCGACCTGACCAAGGTCTGGCCGCACGCCGACTACCCGCCGATCGAGATCGGCCGGCTGGAGCTCAACCGCAACCCCGACAACGTCTTCGCCGAGGTCGAGCAGTCGGTCTTCTCCCCGGCGCACTTCGTGCCCGGCATCGGCCCGTCCCCCGACAAGATGCTCCAGGGCCGGCTGTTCGCCTACGCCGACGCCCACCGCTACCGGGTCGGCATCAATGCCGACCACCTGCCGGTGAACCGTCCGCACGCCACCGAGGCCCGCACCAACAGCCGGGACGGCCACCTGTACGACGGCCGCCACGGCCGGCAGAAGAACTACGAGCCGAACAGCTTCGGCGGACCGGTGCAGACCGGCCGTCCGCTGTGGGCCGCGACCGCCGTCGACGGCCTCACCGGCAACCACGTGGCGCCCTCGCACGCCGAGGACGACGACTTCGTGCAGGCGGGCACCCTGTACCGGCTGTTCTCCGAGGAGGAGAAGCAGCGCCTGATCGCCAACCTGGCGGGCTTCATCGCCAAGGTCTCGGCCGACCGCGAGGACATCGTGGAGCGGGCGGTCGACAACTTCCGCAAGGCCGACGCCGACTACGGGCAGCGGCTGGACGCGGCGGTCCGGGAGCTGCGCAAGCAGTAGCACCGGGCCCGGCAGGACGGCGGCCCCCGCGACCGGTTCCCACCGGTCGCGGGGGCCGCGACCACGCTCAGACGCTCAGCCGGCGCAGGGCCTCCTCGTGCAGCAGGCCGTTGGAGGCGACGGCGTCGGCGCCGCCGGGGCCGGGGATGCCGTCCAGGCCGGTGAAGCGGCCGCCGGCCTCCTCCACGATGACGCAGTTGGCCGCCATGTCCCACAGCGACAGCTCGGGCTCGGCGGCGATGTCGACGGCGCCCTCGGCGACCATCATGTAGGACCAGAAGTCGCCGTAGGCGCGGGTGCGCCAGCAGGCCCGGGTGAGGTCCAGGAACGGGTCGAGGCGGCCGCGCTCCTCCCAGCCGGAGAGCGAGGAGTACGAGAAGGACGCGTCCTCGATCCGGGAGACGCCGGAGACGTGCAGCCGGGAGGCCTTGGTCAGGCTGCGGCCGCCGAACGCGCCGAGGCCCTTGGCCGCCCACCAGCGGCGCTGGAGCGCGGGGGCGGAGACGATGCCGACCACCGGGCGCTCGACGCCGTCCGGGCCGTCCTCCAGCAGGGCGATCAGGGTGGCCCAGACCGGGACCCCGCGGATGTAGTTCTTGGTGCCGTCGATCGGATCGATCACCCAGCGGCGCGGGCCCGAGCCCTGGAGGCCGAACTCCTCGCCGAGGACGGCGTCCCGCGGGCGGGCGCGCTGGAGCACGCCGCGCACGAGCTCCTCGGCGGCCTTGTCGGCGTCGCTCACCGGGGTGAGGTCGGGCTTGGTCTCGACCTTCAGGTCGAGGGCGCGGAAGCGCTCCAGGGTGACCGAGTCGGCCGAGTCGGCGAGGACGTGGGCGAGTCGGAGGTCGTCGTGGTAATCGGCCATGTCCGAAACCCTAGCGAGCCTCCCCCGATCGGCACAGCCGGGCTCGCGGAGCGGTACGGAGCGGACCGGGGGGCGGACGGAGCGGGCGCGGGCGCGCGGCCGTTCAGTGCGCGGTGCCGCTGAGCTGGAGGCCGATGACACCGGCGATCACCAGGGAGATCGAGACCAGCTTGAGCACCGAACTGGTCTCGTTCAGGAAGACCATGCCGTAGATCGCGGTGCCGGCCGCGCCGATGCCCGTCCACACCGCGTAGGCGGGACCGACCGGCAGGGTCTTCAGCGAGAGCGTGAGCAGGCCGAAGCTGCCGAGGGCGAACACGCAGAAGCTGATGGTGGGCCAGAGCTTGGTGAAGCCCTCGCTGAGCTTGAGGTTGATCGCGAAGCCGGTCTCCAGCAGGCCGGCCAGGACCACCAGGGCCCATGCCATCGGGTGCCCTCCCTGTCGATCGAGGGTCGGGACGTGAACGGCCCGACTTTCCTATGATCGCCAGGCGGGCCCGCTCCGACACCTCGAACGGGCCACCGGCTCCGCGTCCTACTCGACCTCGCCCTCCTTGCTGGCCAGCAGCCGGCGCAGCGAGTAGAGCCGGGCGGCCTCGGCGTGGCCCTCGGCGACCCAGGCATCCAGCGCGCAGTCCGGCTCGTCGTGGCTGCACGCGCGCGGGCAGTCGACGGTGCCGGGCTCCAGGTCGGGGAAGGCCAGGATGACCCGGGACGGGTCGATGTGGGAGAGGCCGAAGGAGCGGAAGCCGGGGGTGTCGATCACCCAGCCGGGGTCCAGCGCCTTCTTCGAGCCGGGCTTGGCGCCGGGCGGCGGGGGCAGCCGCAGCGCCAGGGCGGAGACGGTGGTGTGCCGGCCGCGGCCGGTGACCGCGTTGACGTGCCCGGTCTGCCGCCTGCGGTCCGGGACGAGCGCGTTGACCAGGGTGGTCTTGCCGACGCCGGAGTGGCCGATGAACACCGTGGACAGCCCGCGCAGGTGCTCGCGGACGGCCTCGGCGCCGGTGGTCTCCAGCTCGTCGCGGCGGGTGACCACGTACGTGATGCCGAGCGAGGCGTAGGAGTCCAGCAGGATCGAGGCCGGGGCGAGGTCGGACTTGGTGAGCACCAGCAGCGGTTCCATGCCCGCGTCGTAGGCGGCCACCAGGCAGCGGTCGATCAGCCGGGGGCGTGGCTCGGGGTCGGCCAGGGCGGTGACGATGGCCAGCTGGTCGGCGTTGGCGACGACGATCCGCTCGTACGGGTCGTCGTCGTCCGCGGTGCGTCGCAGCACCGAACCGCGCTCCTCGACCCGGACGATCCGGGCCAGGGTGTCGGCGTCCCCGGAGAGGTCGCCGACCAGGTTGACCACGTCGCCGACGACGACGCCCTTGCGGCCCAGCTCGCGGGCCTTCATGGCGACGACCTCGTGCTCCTGCTTCGTCCCCGGATCGACCAGGCAGGTGATCCGGCCGCGGTCGACGGTCAGCACCATCGCCTCGGCGGCGTCCTCGTGTTTGGGCCTGATCCGGGTCCGCGGCCGGGAGCCCCGGCGGGCGGGGCGGTTGCGGATGTCGTCCTCGTCGGCGTCCTTGCCGTAGCGGCGCATGTGCTCAGTCTCCGCTCAGGCGTCCGCCGCCGCTCCGCCGAGCAGCTCGGCCCACATCCCGGGGAAGTCGGGCAGGGTCTTGGCGGTGGTGGCCACGTTCTCGACCCCGACGCCGGGCACGGCGAGGCCGATGACGGCGGCGGCGGTGGCGAGGCGGTGGTCCTCGTAGGTGTGGAAGACGCCGCCGCGCAGCGGGCGCGGGCGGATCCGCAGGCCGTCCTCGGTCTCGCTGACGTCGCCGCCCAGGTCGTTGATCTCCTTGGCGAGCGCGGCGAGCCGGTCGGTCTCGTGCAGGCGCAGGTGGGCGATGCCGTACAGGTGGGACTCGGAGTCGGCGAGCGCGGCGACGGCGGCGATCACCGGGGTGAGCTCGCCGACATCGTGCAGGTCGGCCTCGATGCCGTGGATCCGGCCGGTGCCGGTGAACTGGAGGCCCTCGTCGGTGAACGCGCAGGCGCCACCCATCCGGGTGTAGATCTCGCGCAGCTGGTCGCCGGGCTGGGTGGTGTGCGCGGGCCAGTCCCGCACGGTGACCCGGCCGCCGGTGACCAGGGCGGCGGCGAAGAACGGGGCGGCGTTGGAGAGGTCGGGCTCGACGACCATGTCGCGGCCGACCAGGGCGCCGGGGGTGACCCGCCAGACGTCCTTCTCGCCGCCGTCCTCGGGGGCGTCGACCTGGGCGCCGGCCAGGCGCAGCATCTCCACCGTCATCCGGATGTGCGGCAGCGACGGGACCGGGCCGCCCACGTGGCGGACCTCGATGCCGTGGTTGTAGCGGGCGCCGGAGAGCAGCAGCGCGGAGACGAACTGGGACGAGGAGGAGGCGTCCAGCTCGACCGGGCCGCCGTCCAGCGAGCCGGTGCCGTGCACGGTGAGCGGGAAGGCGCCGCGGCCCTCGTCGTCGATCCGGGCGCCGAGCGCGCGCAGGGCGTTGATCACGCCGTGCTGGGGACGCTCGCGGCAGCGCGGGTCGCCGTCGAAGTGCACCGGGCCGTCGGCGAGGACGGCGAGCGGGGGCAGGAAGCGCATCACGGTGCCGGCGTTGCCGACGTCGACGGAGGCGGGGCCGAGCAGCGCGGGGGCGGGGATGACCCGCCAGGCCTCGCCGCCGCCGGTGCCGCCGGAGTCGTTGTTGACCTTCTCCTCGATGGTGACCCCGAGGGCGCGCAGGCCGTCGGCCATCAGCTGGGAGTCCCGGCTGCGCAGCGGGCGGCGCACCCAGCCGGGACCGTCGGCGAGTGCCGCCAGGACCAGGGCCCGGTTGGTGACCGACTTGGAGCCGGGGATGCTGACGGTGGCGTCGACGGGGCTGGTGGCGACGGGAGCGGGCCACGGGGTCTCGGTCATGGGGCAAGTCTAGGGGCCGTGCCGGAACGGATTCCGCGTGCGGGCGTGGGTGTGGGCGTGCGGGCGGGCGTGGGTGTCGGGACGGTTCGGGGCGGCGCGTCGCGCGGACCGGCTAGGACAGCGGCTGGAGCAGCCAGGAGGCGCCGAGTCCGAGGCAGGCCAGGGCGACGAGCAGGAAGACGGTGACCCAGGCGATCGCGGGGACGTGGGTGAGCCGGGCGAGCTGGTCGGCGTCGGAGTCGCGGGCCCAGCCGATCCTGCGCTGGTGCTGGAGTTCCAGGACGGGACGGACCGCGCCGAACAGCAGGAACCAGCAGCCGAGGTACGCGAAGCCGGCCTGGACCTCGGCGCTGCCGAACCAGGAGACCAGGAAGAAGGCGGTGCCGGAGGCCAGCACGGTGAGGAAGCCGAAGGCGTTGCGGATGCGCAGCAGCAGGGCGAGCAGCAGCACGATCGCCAGCCAGAGCAGCAGGGTGATCCGGTCGGTGGCGAGCAGGGCGGCGCAGCCGAGGCCGAGCAGGGCGGGGGCGGTGTAGCCGGAGGCGGCGGTGAGGACCATGCCGGGGCCGGTGGGGCGGCCGTAGGAGAGGGTGAGGCCCGAGGTGTCGGAGTGCAGCCTGATGCCGGCCAGCTTGCGGCCGGTGACCAGGGCGACCAGTCCGTGGCCGCCCTCGTGGGCGATGGTCACGGCGTTGCGGGCGACGTGCCAGAGCGGGCGGGCCAGGACGGTGAGCAGGGCGACGGCCCCGGTGGCCAGGACCAGCCAGCCGGGCGGGGTGCTCTGGGTGCCGGTGACCTGGTTCCACAGGTCGCCGAAGGTGTGGTCGTCCGTGTTCATCGGTGCCTCTCCGCCTCCGTCCGTCGTACCGGGCCCGTCCCGTTGGGCCGTTCGGGGCAGCCTCCCATGCGGGGACGGGCGGGCGGGAGCGGGCGGTTCCGGTGCGGGGACGAGGAAGTCCCGGGGCCGGCGGCATGGCAAGCTGGCCCGCATGTGCGGTCGGTTCGCAGCCAGCAGCAAGCCCGAGGACGTCGTCGAGCTGTTCGACGTCGAGCACTGGGACCCGGGGGAGACCCTGGACCCGAACTGGAACGTCGCGCCGACGAACAGCGCGTTCGTGGTGCTGGAGCGGCTGGGCAGGGAGCGGCCGCGGCCGGTGCGGCAGCTGCGGGTGCTGCGCTGGGGGCTGGTGCCGCAGTGGTCGAACTCCGCCGAGACGGCGGTGAAGATGATCAACGCCCGGTCGGACACGGTGCACGAGAAGCCCTCGTACCGGCAGGCCTTCGCCGCCCGCCGGTGCATCCTGCCGGTGGACGGGTACTACGAGTGGCAGACGGTGCCGGGGGAGCGCGGCAAGGCGCGCAAGAAGCCGTACTTCGTCTCCCGGGCGGACGGCACCCCGCTGGCGCTGGCCGGGCTGTACGAGTTCTGGCGCAACCGGGCGGTGCCGCCCGGGCACCCGGAGGCCTGGCTGGTGACGTTCACGATCGTCACGACGGACGCGGAGGAGGCGCTGGCGCCGATCCACGAGCGGATGCCGCTGTTCCTGGACCGGCGGGACTGGGACGCGTGGCTGGACCCGGGGCTGACCGACCCGGACGAGGTGCGCCGGCTGCTGATACCCCCGCCGCCGGGCGCGCTGCTGGCCACCCCGGTCTCGCCGGCGGTCGGCAGCATCCGCAACAACGGCCCCGGGCTCAAGGAGCCGTGGGCCGAGGCCGAGTACGAGACCACCCTGTTCTGACCCGTCCTGTCCTGTCCTGTTCCGTTCCGAAGGTTCCTGGAGACGCCGAGATGAGCACCACCGAGCTGGTCCCCACCGAGGCCGGGGAGGCCCGGATCAGCTACCACCGGGCCGCGAAGCCGGTGGCCGTGCTGGCGCTCGGCCACGGCGCGGGCGGCGGGATCGAGGCCAGGGACCTGGTGGCGCTGGCCGGGAAGCTGCCGGCCAGGGGGATCACCGTGGCGCTGGTCGAGCAGCCCTGGCGGGTGGCCGGGAAGCGGCTGGGGCCGGCGCCGAGGACGCTGGACCTCGGCTGGCGGCCGGTGGCCGGGAGGCTGGCCGGGCAGGGGCTGCCGCTGGTGGTGGGCGGGCGCAGCGCCGGGGCGCGGGTGGCCTGCCGGACGGGCGCGGCGACCGGGGCGGTGGGGGTGGTGGCGCTGGCGTTCCCGCTGCACCCTCCCTCCTCCGCCCGCCATCGCGGAGGAGGGGCCCATGGCAGGCCGGAGAAGAGCCGGGCCGACGAGCTGCTGGAGTCGGGGCTGCCGACGCTGGTGGTGCAGAGCGCGGCGGACCCGTTCGGCGGGCCGGCGGAGTTCCCCGGGCTGCCCGCGGGGCACGAGCTGGTGGCGGTGCCGTACGGCAGCCACGGTTTCGAGGTGCCCAAGCGGGCGCCGGTGGGGCAGGACGAGGTGCTGGACCTGATCTGCGCCGCGGTGGGGGACTGGGTGCTGGCCCTGGTCGGGGGCCGGTGAGCGGAGCGTCGCCGTTCGCTCACTCGTGCGAGTGAATGGTCTCCGTGAGCGGGAATGTGCGCGGGGTGCGGGTGGTTGTCGTCTCCGTCAGCACGAGTCACCGGTGAGAGGCAGGGCAGATGGGTTCGATCGCGTGCCCCGAACGGCCTGAGGAGCGAGAGGCCGCTGTGGCGTTCGCCCCCTCCTGGCCGGAGTGGTTCGACGCGGGCGAGAAGCCCGTCAGCCCGATATCCTCCATTTCTGGGCGGCCCGCCGTGGGCCGTGCCCGTCATGCCGAGGAGGTGGGTCCGGTCGTCGGGACCGAGCACGAGGCCGATCCGGGCCGTGGCCCGGGCGACGCCATGCCCACGGGCGAGGCGCTCACCGGTGAGGAGCTGGCCGAGGCGATCGGTGAGGACACCTACCGGGTGTCGGCGGAGGAGAGCGAGGAGACCCGGCGGGAGCGCTTCGAGCGCGACGCCCTGGGCTACCTGGATCCGATGTACTCGGCGGCGCTGCGCATGACGCGCAACCCGGCCGACGCGGAGGACCTGCTCCAGGAGGCGTTCGCCAAGGCGTACGCGTCCTTCCACCAGTTCCGCGAGGGCACGAACCTCAAGGCCTGGCTGTACCGCATCCTCACCAACACGTTCATCAACTCGTACCGCAAGAAGCAGCGGGAGCCCCAGCGCACCGCGGCGGAGGAGATCGAGGACTGGCAGCTGGCCAGGGCCGAGTCGCACATGTCGACGGGTCTGCGCTCGGCCGAGACCCAGGCGCTCGACCACCTCCCCGACAGTGATGTGAAGGACGCGCTCCAGGCGATCCCGGAGGAATTCCGGATCGCGGTCTATCTCGCGGACGTGGAAGGCTTTGCGTACAAGGAGATCGCGGACATCATGGGTACTCCCATCGGTACGGTGATGTCCCGGCTGCACCGCGGCCGCCGTCAGCTGCGCGGCATGCTGGAGGATTACGCCCGTGAGCGCGGGCTCGTCCCGGCCGGCAGCGGGGCAGGGCAGGAAGCGAAGGGCTCGGGCTCATGAGCTGCGGCGATCCGCACGAAACCGAGTGTGGCGAGGTCCTCGACCACCTCTATGAATTCCTCGACAACGAGATGACCGAGGGCGACTGCGTCAAGTTGCGCGTGCACTTCGAGGAGTGCTCGCCCTGCCTGAAGCAGTACGGCCTGGAGCAGGCGATCAAGGCGCTGATCAAGCGCTCCTGCGGGTGCGACGACACCCCGGCCGACCTGCGCAGCAAGGTGCTGGCCAGGATCGACTCGATCCGGTCGGGGCAGCGCGCGGGCGAGCAGGTGGTGGTCGCGGTGGAGACCACCGTCGAGCTGCACGCCGAGGCGGCCAGGCCGGCGCCCAGGCCGGGCGGGGCGGCCGCGGGGGAAGCGCCCGGGCGTCCGGGCGCGCCGGTCGAGGCCGGCGCCCAGGCGGAGTGACCGGCCGACGGTAGGCGTGTGCCGGCCCGTCGGTGACGGCGGGTCGGATGGTTCGGACGGATTGTCGGGCGATTCGGCAGGTTGTCGGGAGGCCCGGGCAGGCCGTCGGACGGTTCGGATCAGGGTGTCCAGTGGCCCCGGGAGTGTGTGCTCCCGGGGCCGCTCCTGTTCTGCGCACATGCGCTGTCACTCGTTCGAGTGAGTTGGCGATGCGCCAACTGCGCCATTGCGCCATCATGCGTCCCCACGCCCGGGTGGCGGCCTATCCTCCTGACGGACGCTCACCGTCGGTTCGCCCGGCGTGCTGAGGCAACACCGGTCCGTACGGCGGGGAGGTCGAGATCGCTACCGACTGTGGAGGCGCGACCCTGCCGCGAGGGGCGGCGCGCTACCTGGTGGCCGTCCCGGTGGCGGCGCTGTGCTGTCTGGTGCCGCTGCTGCCGGCCGCCCCCGGAGTGCCGGGCTGGCTCGGCGGGCCGGTGGACTGGCCCAAGGTCGGACTGCTGGCCTTCCTGCACGGCTGCTGGGAGTCACTGGCCCAGGGCCTGCCCACGCCCTGCCTGGTGCTGGTGCGCCGGCTGCTGCGCCGGCCGGCGCTGCCCGAGCGGACGCCCGCCAGGCCCGGGGTGAACGCCTTCTTCCCGGTGCTGTTCGCCGGGGTGCTGATGCTGCCGCCGGCCGCCGCCGCCCTGGTGGCCGCCCCGGCCGCGCTGCTCGGCGGACCGAGCGGGCGCGGCTGCCGCCCGCGACAGCTGTTCAACGGCTCCCAGCTCGCGCTGTGCGCCTTCGCCTCCTCGGTCGTCTTCCACCTGCTGTACGGCCCGCAGCTGCTGCTCGGCTCCCGCTTCCCCGCCGCGCTACTGCCCGGGTTCGCCGCCGTCGCGGTGTTCTGCCTGGTCAACGGGGTGGTGGTGGGCGTCATGCGGATGCTCACCGAGGGTCGCAAGGTCTGGGTGCTGCTGCGCGGGGCGCACTCGGTGTGCGGGCTGCCGGTGCTGGTGCACGCGGCCGGCGGACTGATGGTCGCGGTGCTCTGGCAGGGCCCGTACGGCGCGTTCGCGGCGCTGCTGGCGCTGCTGCCGCTGTCCATCTCGGCCTGGGTGTTCGCCCAGGGCCAGCGCGAGCGGGACGCCCACCAGGCCACCGTGCAGGCACTGGTGCAGGCCGTGGAGATCAAGGACTCCTACACCCGGGGCCACAGCGAACGGGTCGGCCGGGCCTCGGTGCTGATCGCCACTCAGCTCGGCATGGAGGCCGAGCGGCTGCGCACCCTGCGCTTCGCCGGCATCCTGCACGACGTCGGCAAGCTCGGGGTGGCCACCGAGCTGCTGCGCAGAAACGGTCCCCTGACCGAGGCGGAGCGCCGGGCGGTGGAGATCCACCCGGTGTACGGGTACGAACTGGTGCGCGGGATCGACTTCCTCGGCGAGGCGCACGCGGGGATCCTGCACCACCACGAGCGGATGGACGGCCGGGGCTATCCGAGCGGGCTGGCCGGCGACCGGATCCCCGAGTTCGCCCGGATCATCTCGGTCGCCGACGCCTTCGACTCGATGACCTCCACCCGCTCCTACCGGCGCGGCCGGCCGGTCAGTGAGGCGGTGGCGGAGCTGGAGCGCTGCTCGGGCAGCCAGTTCGACCCGGTGATGGTGCGGGCGCTGATCGGCGCGCTGGCCGGGCACGACTGGCGGCCGGTGGTGCACTCCGAGGACTGCATCGAGGCGGTGCCCGACATCCCGCTCGGGGTGCCCGAGCCGGCCAGGGCGGCGCCGGGCCGGGTGCCGCCCCAGGGCGGGAACGTCCCTGCGGCCGGGCAGCCGTGAGGGCCCCCGGACGGGCGGTCCCCGGAGCCGTCTCTTCGGGGCTCAGGGCTTCCGGTCGTACGGCGCTCGGGTGGGTGGTGCCGGGATCCGGGCCGGCCGGGCGCCGCGCCCTGCGGCGGGTGGCCCTCGGCCGCACGCCCTGCGGGCGCACCGCGCGCGCGGTGCACGCGGCCGCCGCCGCGCTGCTGGTGCTCGCGCTGGGCGCGGTCGGGGTGCGCGGGATCGCGGAACCCGGGGTCGCGCTGGCGTTCACCGCGCTGATCGCGCTGGGCGAGTGTGTCCGCATCACCCTTCCGGGGGATCGGGAGCAGGCGCCCATCGGCGCGGCGGGGGCGCTGGCGTACGCCCTGCTCGGGCCGCTGCGCGGGGTGCCGACCGCGCACGGGACGCTCCAGGTGGTCGCGGTGACCGGGGCCGGCCTGCTGCTGGGCCGGCTGGCCGGACTCGCCCTGCCGCACCGGCCGGGACAGCCGCACCGCCGTCCGCCCTGGGGCGACCCGGCCCGCCGCGACGGCGCCGCCCGCCGGCTGCTCGCCGTCGGCTTCGCCGCCGCCGTCTTCCAGCCGCTGTACACCGGCGGCGCGGTCGACCGCTTCTCGCCCGCGGGCCCGGCGTACGGGGCCTTCCTGACCACCGTCGCCGCGCTGGCCGCGCTCTGCGACGCGACCCTGGCGGCCCTGCTGCGCCGCTCCGGCGGCGGGCTGCGGTTCCCGGCGGCGCTGGAGGACGAGCTGCGCTCGCTGTTCGGCATCGGTTCGGCGATCGTCGCCACCGGGATGCTGGTCAGCCTCGCGGCCGGCGAGGTCGGGCTGTGGGCGCTGCCGCTGTTCTGCACCCCGCTGCTGCTCGCCCAGGTGTCCTTCCGGCGCGCCGCCGCGGTGCGGGCCACCACCGGGCAGACCATCGCCAGCCTCGCCCGGGCCACCGAGGTGGCCGGCTACACCCCGCACGGGCACGCGCGCCGGGTCGCGGACACGGCGTGCGCGCTGGGCCGCGAGCTGGGTCTGGGCACCCGCGAGCTCGCCCTGTTGGAGTACGCCGCGCTGATGCACGACGTCGGCCAGCTGTCCCTGGTCGAACCGGTGCCGGACGGCGCCACCGCCCTGCTGCCCGGTGCCGAGCAGCAGCGGATCGCCCGCCTCGGCAGCGAGGTGATCAGCCGCACCGGGGTGCCCAGGCAGGTCGCCGAGCAGGTCGCCCGGCTGGCCGACCCCTGCTCCGGCCCCGCCGGCGGTGAGGGCCCGGTGCCGCTGGCGTCCCGGATCATCCGGGTCGCCAACGCCCACGACGACCTGCTCACGGCGGCCCGCGGCCGGGGCGTCGGCGAGGCGGTCGGGCGGCTGGAGGCGCTGGAGGCGCTGCGGCTGGGCCGCGGCCGGGTCTACGACGCCCGCGTCGTGGACGCCCTGGCCAGGGTGGGCGGGCAGACCCGCCGCTGAGGGGCGAGCCGGGGTGCGCGGGGCGCGGGCGCGCCGGGCCGTCCGCCGCCGTCGCGGCGCCGTCGCGGCGCCGGGGAACCGGGATCCGGCCGTCAGGGGTTGAGCGGGCGGCATCGGACGGGCAGGCTGGGGAGGGGCGGGCCCCAACCTCGGCGGTGGGGAGCGCGGCCGGGGGCGGGCGTGGTTGGATGCGGTCGTAGCGTGGAACACCGACCCGGGGCACCGGGCTCCGAACGCCGCCCGAGGCGGTACGGGCACGGTGGCACGGGACTTGAGCGGACGACGACGGCAGGGACGAACGTGAGGATCTTCCACCGGGCACGGCACCGGCCGTCCGCCACCTGGCGGCAGACGACCGACCGGGCCTTCACGCTGATCGGCGACGGCCGCTACGAGGACGCCGGCGCGCTGCTGGTGATGGCCGCCGACCTGGAGCCGTGGCTCTCCGACTCCTGGTTCAACCTGGCCCTGCTGCACAAGTTCCGCCGGGACTGGGAGCAGGCCCGCTCGGCCGGCCTGCGCGCCGTCGCCCTGCTGGACCGCGAGCACGGCGCCCCGGACTGGTGGAACCTCGGCATCACCGCCACCGCCCTCCAGGACTGGCCGCTGGCCCGCCGCGCCTGGCAGGCGTACGGGCTGAAGCTGCCGGGCGGCCCCGGCGGGCAGCCGGACGGCCCGGTCAGCCTGGACCTCGGCACCACCCCGGTGCGGCTCTCCCCGGACGGCGAGTCCGAGGTGGTCTGGGGCCGCCGGCTGGACCCGGCCAGGATCGAGGTGCTGTCCATCCCGCTGCCCTCCTCCGGCCGCCGCTGGGGCGAGGTGGTGCTGCACGACGGCGCCCCGCACGGCGAGCGGGTCACCGACGGCGTCGCCTACCCGGTGTTCGACGAGATCGAGCTGTGGGCGCCGTCCCCGGTGCCGACGTACGTGGTGCTGCTCCAGGCCGCCACCGCCGGGGACCGGGACGCGCTGGAGAAGCTGGTCGCCGACGCCGGCTACGCGGCCGAGGACTGGACCTCCTCGGTGCGGCTGCTGTGCCGGGCCTGCTCGGAGAGCCGGATGGCCTCCGACGACGGCGTCGCCGCCCACCACGACCCGCACGACGACGGCGACGCCGCCCACCCGGGCCACCTCAGCCACCTCAGCCAGGGCGGCGCGGCCGGGATGTCCTGGCTGGTCGAGCGGGAGTGCGGGATCGCCGCCCCGGCGCACCTCGTCCGCACCCTGCTGGACCGCTGGGCGGCGGCCGCCCCCGCAACCCGGGCTTACCGGGACCTCGAAGAAGTGTGCTGAGTACCCTGGTGAGGTAACGCGTACACCGACGGAAGCGGAAGACATGGCGGAGCAGGCCGAGCAGCACCAGCACGAGCACGACGTGGAGGGGACGGCGCCCGAGACGCCCGTGAAGGTGATGGGTGAGGAGCCCGACCTCAGCAAGGGCACCGCGCGCCCGATCACCGTCGTCGGCAACCCGGTGCTGCACCGCGAGGTCAAGGACGTCACCGCCTTCGACGGCGAGCTGTCCGCGCTGATCGACGACATGTTCCAGTCGATGTACGCCGCCGAGGGCGTCGGCCTCGCCGCCAACCAGATCGGCGTCGACCTCAAGGTCTTCGTCTACGACTGCCCGGACGACGAGGGCGTGCGCCACATCGGCCACGTGATCAACCCCGTGCTGGAGGAGTACCCGGCCGACCGCCGCCGCGTCCTCGACGACGGCAACGAGGGCTGCCTCTCCGTCCCCACCGCCTACGCCGAGCTGGCCCGCCCGGACTACGCCGCGGTCACCGGCGTCGACCGGGACGGCAAGCCGGTCCGCGTCGAGGGCACCGGCTTCTTCGCCCGCTGCCTCCAGCACGAGACCGACCACCTCTACGGCACCCTGTACATCGACAAGCTGTCGAAGCGGGACCGCAAGGACGCCCTGCTGCAGATGGCCGAGGGCACCCCGAAGTACGCGACGGTGCCGAACGACTGACGGTGCCGCTCGACTGACGGCGCGGTGCGCGCGAGGGCCGGGACACCACGGGTGTCCCGGCCCTCGGCGTCGGGTCAGCCGTTGCGCACCCGGCCGGTGGACTCGCGGGCGACCAGTTCCGGGGTGAACAGGTAGTCCCCGACCTGCCCGCCGTGCCCCTCCAGCTGGCGCCAGAGGGCCTCGGCGACGGCCGAGCCCATCTCCTGGATCGGCTGGCGCACGGTGGTCAGCGGCGGGTTGCTGTGCGCGGCCAGGTAGCAGTCGTCGTAGCCGACCACGGAGAGGTCGCCCGGCACCGAACGGCCGGCCTCGCGGGCGGCCTGGGCGACGCCGAGGGCCATCAGGTCGCTCCCGGCGACGATCGCGGTGACGCCCGCGTCGAACAGCCGGCGGGCGGCCGCGGCGCCGCCGGCGATCGAGTAGGAGGACTCCGCGTACCAGTCGGCCGGGGCGTCCTCGCCGAGCAGCTCGCGCATCGCGCGCCGGTAGCCGTCCAGGCGGTTGATCGAGGGCCGCAGGTACCCCTGGCCGCCGGCCAGCCCGATCCGCCGGTGGCCCAGTTCGCGCAGGTGGGCGACGGCGATCCGGGCGCCGAGTGCCTCGTCGGTGGCGACGGTGGGCACGGCCAGGCCCTCGACCCGGCCGCTGACCAGCACCATCGGGATGCCGCGTTCGTGCAGCAGCCGGTAGAAGCCGTGGTCGGCGTGCGGGTTGGCGTGCCGGCCGGAGACCAGGACCAGCCCGGAGACGCCCTTGCGCAGCAGGACGTCGATGTAGCCCAGCTCCGCGGTGCCCTGGCGGGTGGAGGTGCCGACCACGGCGGTCAGGCCGTGCTTGGCGAGCTGCACCTCGATCGCGGAGGCGAGCAGGGGGAAGACCGGGTTGTCGAGCTCGGGGACGACGATGCCGACCAGCGCGCCCTGGTGCGGGTCGTAGCCCTGGTCCGGCTGCCAGCCGAGTTCCCGCATGGCCTCGGCGACCTTGAGCCTGGTGTCGCCGGAGACGCCCGGCCGGTCGTTGATCACCCTGCTCACCGAGGCGGCGCTGACGCCTGCCCGGGCGGCGATGTCCCGTAGTGACGGGCCGCTCAATTGGTCCTCCCGACTGGTCGAGCCTGCATCTTACAAACCGCCGGCCGTGGGTCAGCGAGGCTGGTGAAACAATCTTAGCAACGTATTGCGCAACTGTTTCATCGCCGTTACGGTTCCCTCGTCGGCCCCGGTAAGCGGAACGCCGCCCTCCATCACCCTGTTCACCCGACCGAGGAGCTCCATGGAAACGGCCCGCAGCCACCGCCTCGCCGCCCGCCACCAGCCGCACCACGACGGCTCCGCGCGTTACGTCGGCGACCTCGCGCCACGGCTCGGGCAGACCGTCGACCTGCTGGTTCGGGTGCCGGCCGGCCGGCGGGTGGAGCGGGTCTTCCTGCGCTCCGTCCCGGACGGCGAACCGCACTTCGAGGCCGCGGTGCCCGACCGCACGGACGCCGACGCGACCTGGTGGCGGGCCCGCCTGACGATGGTCAACCCGGAGATGAACTACCGGTTCTGGCTGCACACCCCGGACGGCGGACGCTGGCTCACCGCGGCCGGCCTGCACGACCACGACCTGCCGGACGCCACCGACTTCCGCCTCACCACCCACCCGGCCCCGCCCGCCTGGGCCGCCGACGCGGTGGTCTACCAGGTCTTCCCCGACCGCTACGCCCGCGGCGGCGACGCCCCGCTCGCCGCCTGGGCCCGCCCCGCCGAATGGGACGCCCCGCTGCACACCGGCGACGCCGCCGCCCTCCAGCAGATGTACGGCGGCGACCTCTGGGGCGTGGCCCGCCGGATCGACCACATCCAGCGCCTCGGCGCCACCGTCATCTACCTCACCCCCTTCTTCGAGGGCCGCTCCAACCACCGCTACGACGCCGTCTCCTTCGACCGCGTCGACCCGGCGCTCGGCGGCGACGAGGCGCTGATCGCGCTCACCACCGAGGCCCACCGGCGCGGCATCAAGGTGATCGGCGACATCACCCTCAACCACTCCGGCAGCGACCACGAGTGGTTCCGCACCGCACAGCAGGACCCGGACGGCCCCGAGGCCGGCTTCTACTTCTTCGGCGAGGGCGGCCCCGAGGACTACGCCACCTTCCTGGGCGTGCGGACCCTGCCGACCTTCGACCACCGCTCGGCCGAACTGCGCCGCCGCCTCTACGAGGGCCCCGGCTCGGTGGTCGCCCGGTACCTCCGGGCGCCGTTCCACCTGGACGGCTGGCGGGTCGACGTGGCCCAGATGGCCGGCCGGCGCGGCGAGGTCGAGCTCAACCGCCTGGTCGCCACCACCACCGCGGCCACCGTCCGGGCCGCCAACCCCGACGCCGTGCTGCTCGCCGAGCACCAGCACGACGCCTCGCTCGCCCTGGGCGGCGACGGCTGGCAGGGCACCATGAGCTACGCGGGCTTCACCCGCCCGGTCTGGTCCTGGCTCGCCGAACGGCACGACCAGAAGGACTTCTGGGCGGTGCCCGGACCGATCCCCGACTACGGCGGCGCCCAACTGCGGGCCACCATGACGGCGTTCGGCGCCGCCCTGCCCTGGCGCAGCCGGGTGCACAACCTCACCCTGCTGGACTCGCACGACACCGCCCGGTTCCGCAGCTTCGCCGGACCCGAACGCCAACTGCTGGGCGCCGCCCTGCTGTTCACCCTTCCCGGCACTCCGATGGTGTTCTCCGGCGACGAGGTCGGCGTGCTGGGCGAGGGCCTGGAGGAGGGCCGCAAGCCGTTCCCCTGGGACGAGTCCACCTGGGACCGGCACACCTACCGCACCTACCGCGAGCTGATCCGGCTGCGCCGCGGCCACAGCGCGCTCGCCGGCGGCGGGCTGCGCTGGCTGCTCGCCGAGCGCGACGTCCTGCTGTTCGAGCGCGAGGACGACCACGAGCGGATCCTGGTGCAGATCAGCCGGGCCGACCACCCGCCGGTGGCCGGGGAGTGGCACGCCACCCACCTGCTCGGCGGGCCGCAGCTCGTCCCCGGTCGCGACCTGCCCGCCGAGGGCCCGGCCGTGCACGTCTGGTCGGTGGCCCGGTGAGCGGCGCCGGGGCCGCCGTGCGCCGCGGCCGGATCGAACGCATCCCGGGCTTCCGCTCCGAACCGCTCGGCAACGAACGGGACCTGCTGGTCCACCTGCCGCCCGGCTACGACGAGGACCGGGACGCCGACTACCCGGTGCTCTACCTCCAGGACGGCCAGCAGGTCTTCGACCAGGGACAGCGCCCCACCTGGGCGCTGGACCGGACGCTGGAGCGGCTCTACGCCGAGGGCCTGATCCCCGAGCTGATCGCGGTCGGCGTGCCCAACGCCGGTGCCGAGCGCGGCACCGAGTACTCGCACGTCGCCGAGTACTGGCGCACGCCCGGCACCCCGCTCAAGGGCCACCGCTACGAGGCGTTCCTGGCCGACGAGGTCAAGCCGTTCGTCGACGCCCGCTACCGGACCAGGACCGGGCCCGGGCACACCGCGGTGATGGGCTCCTCGATGGGCGGCCTGGTCGCCTACCACATGGCCTTCCGCCGACCCGAGGTGTTCGGCCTGGCCGCCGTCCTCTCGCCGTTCCTCACCCACGTCGACCCCGCCGACCTCGGCGAGAAGGTGGTGTACGAGCGCTACCGCCGCCGCGGACCCCGCCGGCTCTGGCTGGACATCGGCGGCCGGGAGGGCCTGATCCTGGCCCGGCCGGCCAGGGAGCTGGCCGGCCGGCTCCTCGACGAGGCCGGCTACACCAGCGGCGCCGACCTCCTCTACTACGAGGACCCGACCGCGCCCCACCACGAGGACGCCTGGCGCCACCGGGCCCGGCACGCGCTGCTGCACCTGTTCGGCGCCCCCTCGCCGGTCGTCTCGCTCACCGCCCCCGCGCACCTGCGGCTCGCCCCCGGCGAGACCTGGAGCGCCGTCAACCCGGTCGCCGTCCGGGCCGACGGCGTGCGGTACACCGCGCTGGAGGCCGACTGCCGGGCGGAGCGGCCCGAGGTCGCCGCCGTCTCACCGCACGGGCTGCTGCGCCCGCTGGCCGCCGGACGCACCGCGGTGACCGTCCGGGCGCACGGGCTGAGCGCGCACACCGAGGTCGAGGTGGCGCCGGAGCTGCCGGCCAGGCCCGTCCTGGAGGTCGTCGTCACCGTGCCGGACGGCACCCCGGACGACGCGCCGGTGATGTTCGGCCCGCTGCCCTGCCGGCCCGACGGCCCGGGGCGCTTCCGCGGCCGGATCGCCGTCCCGCGCGGCACCGGCTTCGACGGCGGCGTCTCCCGGGGCTGGGGCCTGGACGCCGTCGACGGGGACGGCCTCCGGGTCATGCACCCGCTCACCGTCGACCGGGACACCCGGCTCGACCTCACCGTCGACCGCTGGCACCGCCCGGCGGACGGCATCTGACCCGCCCCGCCCTCCCGGGGCCCGGCCTCTCCCGGGCCCCTCCCAGACGAAGGAGTCTCGGACGATGCGCTACCGCAGACACGCCGCCCTCGGCGTCCTCGCCCTGCTGGTCACGGCCTGCGGCGGCACCTCGCCCGCCGGCGCGCCGGCCGCCGGCCCGTCCTCAGCGAGCGGCGCGGCCCCGGGAGGAACGATGACCGACCCGGCGATCCCGGCCGCGGAGGGCGACCTGGTGATCTGGGCGCAGACCCAGCAGGCCGCCGCCCTCCAGCCGCTCGCCGACCGGTTCGGCAAGGAGCACGGGGTCCGGGTCACCGTCGTCCCGCAGTCCGTCAACACCCAGCAGGCCTACGTCTCGGCCACCAACGCGGGCAAGGGCCCCGACCTGGTGGTCGGCGCCTCCGACTGGCTGGGCAACCTGGTGCAGAACGGCGTCGTCGCGCCCGTCCCGCTGACCGCGGCGCAGAAGGCGCTGTTCCAGCCCGCCGCCCTGGAGGCCGTGAACCACGACGGCCGGCCGTACGGGCTGCCGTACGCGACCGAGAGCCTGGTGCTGTTCCGCAACACCGGACTCGCCCCGGACGCGCCCGCCACCTTCGAGGACCTCGCCGCCGCGGGGCAGGGCGCCGTCAAGGCGGGCCGGAGCGAGGTCCCGCTCGCCCTGCCGATCGGCCAGCAGGGCAACGCGTACGCGTTGCAGCCGCTGTTCACCTCGGCCGGCGGCTACCTGTTCGGCACCAAGGCGGACGGCGGCTACGACACCGCGGACCTCGGGGTCGGCGGGCCGGGCTCGATCGCGGCCGGCGAGCTGTTCAAGCAGTACGGAGAGAAGGGCGGCGGGCTGTTCAGCCGCTCGGTGGACACCAACGCCATCGCGCTGTTCACCGGGGGCAAGACGCCGTTCCTGGTGGCCGGACCCTGGGCGCTGGGCCAGCTCAAGCAGGCCGGGCTGCCCTACGCGATCTCGCCGGTGCCCGGCTGGGCGGGCAAGGGCCAGGCCAGGCCGTTCGTCGGGGTGCAGAGCTTCTACCTCTCCGCCAAGGCCAGGAACCTGCCGCTGGCCCAGGAGTTCCTGTTCCGCGAGATCGGCTCCGAGTCGGGCCAGCTGGCGCTCTACCAGGCCTCGCCGGAGCCGCCCGCGCTGACCTCCGCGCTCGCCAAGGCGTCCGCGACCGACCCCGACATCGCCGCCCTCGCGGCCGCCGGGGCGGGCGGTCAGCCGCTGCCGACGATCCCCGCGATGAACGCGATCTGGGGGCCGCTCGGCCAGGCCGAGGCGAACATCGTGGCGGGTGCGGACCCGGCCACGACCATGAAGCAGGCCGGGGAGGCCATCCGCGCCGCCCTGGGCCAGGCCCGCTGAGCCTCCTGCCTCCTGCCCGCCGCTCCTTCGTGCACCGCTCTTCCGTACACCGCGCCCTCGTACACCGCGCCCTCGCGTGCCGGCCCCCCGCACGCGCGCAGCCACCCGGACGGCCACCACCTCCGGGCGCCCTCCGGACCAGGGACCACCCATGACCTCCCCCACCCTTCAGGACAGCAGGCGCCCGGACGACGACTCCGCCGCCACCCCGGACCGCCCGCCCCGCCGGGCCCCCCGCCGGTCGGGCGCCGTCACCGCGCTCCTGGTGAAGACCGCCCTGCTGGGCGGCGTCGCCGCCCTCGCCGTCTTCGCGGCGCCCCGGCTGTACGACGGCGGGCACTGGGCCGCGCTCGGCGTGCTGGCCGCCGCCGTCGGCGCGACGTTCTGGATCTACCTCTCGCCGCGCCGGCTGCCCGCCAAGTACCTGCTGCCGGCCACCGGGCTCTTCCTCGCCTTCGTGGCCTACCCCGTGCTGTACATCGTCGCGGTCTCCTTCACCGACTACGGCGACGGCCACCTGCTCACCAAGGACCAGGCCGTCCGCAGCCTCGTCGAGCAGTCCGTCGAGCCCGTCCCCGGCAGCTCCTCGTACGCGCTCACCATCGCCACCGGACCGGAGGGCGGTCCCCTGGTGCTGCTGCTCACCGACCCGGACACCGGGCAGGTCTCGGCGGGCACCGCGCGCGGCCTCGCCCCCGCCCCCGCCGGGACGGTGGCCGGGCCGGACGGCCGGGTGACCGCCGCCCCCGGGCTGAGGCTGCTCACCTTCGGCCAGGTCAACGCCCGCTCCGCCGAACTGGCCGGCCTGCGGGTGCCGGTGGGCGGCGACGCCTTCGTCGTGAGCCAGGGCCTCTCGACGGCCACCACCGCCCGGCCCGCCCTCGTCCACGACCGGGCGGCCGACACCCTCACCGACACCCGCGACGGCACCGTCTACCACCCCGTCGACGGCCGGTTCACCGCCGCCGACGGCTCCGGGCGCACCCTGCCCGTCGGCTGGCACCGCACCGTCGGCTTCGCCAACTTCACGGCCGTGCTCACCAGCCCCGCCATCCGCGGCCCCTTCCTGGGGGTGCTCGCCTGGACCTTCGGTTTCGCCCTGCTCTCCACCGGCGCCTCCTTCGCCCTCGGCCTCGGGCTCGCGCTCACCCTGAACCACCCGCGGCTGCGCGGTCAGCGGGTCTACCGCTCGCTGCTGCTGCTGCCGTACGCGATGCCCGCGTTCATCGGCATCCTGATCTGGCAGAGCATGTACAACCGGGACTTCGGCCTGCTCAACCAGCTGCTGCACACCCGGATCGACTGGCTGGGCGAGGCCTGGAGCGCCCGGTTCGCGGTGGTCCTCACCAGCCTGTGGCTCGGCTTCCCCAACATGCTGCTGATCTGCACGGGCGTGCTCCAGGCGATGCCCGCCGAACTGAACGAATCCGCCCGGATCGACGGCGCCGGGCCGTGGACGGCGTTCCGGGCGGTCACCTTCCCGCTGCTGCTGGTCGCCGCCGCACCGGTGCTGATCTCGTCCTTCGCCTTCAACTTCAACAACTTCAACGCCATCCAACTGCTCACCGGCGGTGGGCCGTTCGACGGGGCGGGCGGCACGGCCGGCTCCACCGACATCCTGATCAGCTACACCTACCGGCTGGCCTTCGGCGGGCAGGGCGCCCAGTACGGATTCGCCGCCGCGCTGTCCATCGTCATCTTCCTGCTGGTCGGGCTGATCACGCTGGTGGGCTTCCGCCGGACCCGCGCCCTTGAGGAGCTGAACGCATGACCACCACCCGCTGGCTGCGCCGCCTCGGCTGGCGGCACCTGATCGCCGTGCTCGCCGTCTGCTTCGCGCTCTTCCCGCTGCTGTTCGTGCTCTCCGCGGCGCTCAACCCGCTCGGCACGCTCCAGTCGTCCACCCTGCTGCCCCGGCACGCCTCGCTCGCCAACTTCACCGCGCTCTTCACCGACGGGCAGTACCCGTTCGCCCGCTGGCTGGGGAACACCGCGCTGGTCTGCGGCACCTTCGCGGTGCTCAACGTGCTGCTCGGGGTGCTGGCCGCGTACGCCTTCTCGCGGTTCCGCTTCCGGGGGCGGCGGTTCGGGCTGATGGCGGTCTTCCTGGTGCAGATGTTCCCGCAGTTCCTCGCGGTGATCTCGCTCTACCTGATGTTCGCGAAGATCGGCGACGTGCTGCCGGCGATCGGCCTGGACACCCCGTGGGGGCTGGTGCTGGTCTACCTCGGCGGCGCGATGGGGGTGAACACCTGGCTGATGAAGGGCTACCTGGACACCATCCCGCGGGAGATCGACGAGGCCGCCAAGGTGGACGGCGCCGGACACGCCCAGATCTTCTTCCGGCTGATCCTGCCGCTCGCCGCGCCGATGCTGGTGGTGATCTCCATCCTGTCGCTGACCGCCGCGCTCAACGACGTGATCCTGGCGAACATCTTCCTGACCTCGAACGACTCCAAGACCGTCGCGGTCGGCCTCTACGGGATCATCTCCGGCCAGCAGGACCAGAACTACGGGCTGTTCGCGGCCGGGGCGCTGGTGACCTCGCTGCCGGTGATCGTGGTCTACCAGTTCCTCCAGCGGTTCCTGGCCCAGGGGCTGACCGCGGGGTCGGTCAAGGGCTGAACCGGGGGGAGAGAGGGTGTGAGGGCGGGGCCTGTCCTCGTCCGGTGTCCCGGCCCGGTGTCCGGGCCCGGTGCCCCCGTCCGGCGTCCGCGCGCCGGGCGGGGGCACGCCCATGTCACGTTTTCCGGTGGCTGCCCGGTCCATCTGTCGGGTGCGGTCGCCGACGTCCGCGCCGCCGCCCGCCGAGAGAGGGGAACGACCATGGAGACCCTGACCGTTCGACGCGTCATCGCCGCACCGATCGAGGACGTGTTCGACTGGTGTGCCACCACCACCAACCACACCCGCTCCCCGCTCATCCTCCGGGCCCGGCTTGCCCGGCCGGGAGCCGACGCCCCGTACGGCGTGGGGGCGGTGCGGCTGCACACCTGGGCGATCGGCTGGTTCCGCGAGCGGGTCACCACGTACGACCGGCCGTACGGCTTCGACTACACGGTCGAGCGCAGCGTGCCGCCGTCCCGGCACGAACTCGGCCGGATGACCTTCACCGAGGTCGCCGGCGGGACGGAGGTCGTGTGGACGACCACCTTCCAGGTCCGCCTGCCCTTCGGCGCGGCCCTCACCCGGGCGGTGGCGAAGCCCGTCATCGCCCACACCTTCGGCCGGATCCTCGCCGCCGCCGACGCCGCGCTCACCGCGGGGCGAGCGGGCGGGGGTCGGCAGTAGGTTGTGATGATGACTGACTCCCTGCCGCCCGGCGGCGTTGTGTTCGACGCGGACGAACTGGATGCCCGGTGGGCGGACGCGTGGCGGCCGGAACAGGTCGCGGAGCGGTTGGACGGGCTCGGCACACCGTGGTGCGTCGCGGCGGGCTGGGCACTGGACCTGTTCCGCGGTGGGCAGTCGCGGCCGCACGGGGATCTGGAGATCGCGGTGCCGGCGGCGGGATTCCCGGAGGTCCGGGAGCGCTTCCCCGAGTACGTGTTCGACGCGGTGGGCTCGGGACGGGTCTGGCCGGCGGGGGGAGCCGAGGCGCTGGCGGCCACGCACCAGACCTGGCTGCGGGATCCGGCGAGCGGCCGGTTCCTGTTCGACGTCTTCCGTGAGCCGCACGACGGCGGGACCTGGATCTGCCGGCGGGACGAGGGGCTGCGGATGCCCTACGACACGGTCACCGAGCGGACGGCCGACGGGATTCCGTACCTGGTACCGGAGTTGGTGCTGCTGTTCAAGGCGAAGGCGGCGCGGCCGAAGGACCAGGCGGACTTCGACGGGGTGCTGCCGCTGCTGAGCCGGGCGCGGCGGGACGCGCTCGGCGGGTGGCTGCGGCGGGTGCACCCCGGTCATCCGTGGCTGGCGGAGCTGGGGGACCTGGCGGGGTAGCCCGGGGGCCGGGGTGCTGCGTCAGCGCAGCCCGGCAGGGCAGGGGAGGAGCGGCCAGGTGGGAGGTGAGCGGTGCACGTGCGGAAATTTCCGTCCGGATCCGGCTGGAAATGAGAGGCGGCCCCTCGCGCGGGTGAGCGCGAGGGGCCGGGCGGCCGGGCCGGGCGTGCGCCGGAAGTCGGACCGGCCGACTTCCGGCGTCATGCCTCCCGGTGGCGGGAGGCCCATTCCTGCGGGCCACCTGCTTGCCCAGGTCGGTCATGGCGCGGACCCAGGGGTTGTCCGAGGCCTCGGCCGGGGCGAGGAAGTCCGCGAACTCCTCGCGTTCCTCATCCACGTCGTAGACGGCCAGCGTTTCGAGTCGGAACGCCGTTCGCTTGAACGTCTCGAAGAGCCGGCCGAAGTGCTCACCTTTGAGCATGGACGTCTTCCTCCAGGGGCGGCGTGGTGATTGTGACCTGTCTTGATGCTCCCGATCACCGGGGAACACGGTCAAGGACGCCATCTTTCGAGAACAGGAAAGCTGTTCGAATCCGCTCCCGCCCGGCGTGAACGTCGGGCGGGAGCGGGGGAGTTCAGGGGCTGGTGGTGATGGTGATCAGGTGGCTGGTCCAGTCGGTCATGTCGCCGACGTAGAGGGTGACGCTCCAGCTGTCGTTGCGGGAGAGGCAGTTGGTGACGCCCTCGCCGCCGCCGGGGCCGATGCAGAGCCGGATGAAGTCCCGGTGGGCCTCGCGGATGGGGAGGTCGCGGACGCGCTCCCAGAGGACGGGGAGGGCGTGGTCGAGGCTGGGGAAGTCGGTGGGGCGCATGATGCCGGCGATTCCGGCCCGGACGACGCTCACGCGGCGGCCGCCTCGGGGGAGATGTGGCACCAGACGAACTTCCCGACGCCACCCTCGCGCGGGCAGCAGCCCCACTGGGTGGCCAACTCCCTGACGAGCAGCAGGCCTCGGCCGCTCTCGGCGGTGGTGGAGGCGGGGCGGTACGAGGGCTCCTCGCCGTCGGCGTCGTGCACCTCGATGCGGAGCGTGTCGTCCGGGGAGAGCTGGAAGCGGACGAGGATGAGGAGGTTGTGCGGGGCGCGGCAGTGCCGGACGGCGTTGGTGACCAGCTCGCTGACCAGCAACTCGCCGGTGAAGACGAGGAGTTCGCCGGAGGGGTGGGGGAGGAGGAACTTGTGGAGCGCCCAGCGGGCGGCCCGGGGGGAGGAGCGGTGCCGGGGGAGCCAGCAGCTCCGCTCGATGGGGGCGGGTGAGGGGGAGAGGTCTTCAGGCATGGCAGGGCCACCTATGGGGTGTGCAGGTGAAAGCGGCTGAAGAGGGCATGGGGATGCCCGGTGAGTAGCCCACTGCGATCACGATGTGTCGATCAACAAGCTACGGTGAGTAGCATGCTCCTGGGGGCTTCCAAAGTGCAAGTCCCTACTTTGGAAGTGATCAAAGATTGTTGCGGCGGGCCTGGGGCGGCAGACTGACTGCGCACAGAAGCGGGGAGGTCACGCGTGCCGGTGAACAGGAATCCGACCGTCCGACAGCGGCGGCTCGCTCGAACTCTCAAAGAGATGCGGCTTGCTGCGGGAATGACGATTGCCCAATCGGCCAGACAGCTCGTCTGCGCCGAGAGCAAGATCAGTCGGATCGAGGCAGCGCAGTCCGGAATCAGGCTCGTCGATCTTCGGCTGCTGCTCGACCTCTATGGAGTGGTGGATCAGGCGACGCGCGGTCAGCTGGAGGACCTGTCTCGGGATGGACGTCTGCGTGGCTGGTGGGACAGGTATTCCGACACCCTGTCGCCGCTGTATGCCGACTACATCTCATTGGAGGCCGATGCCTCCGACGCCTACAGCGTGGAGACCTTCCTGATCCCGGGCCTCCTGCAAACGGAGGACTACACCAGGGCCGTCGTGCGGGCGCAGATAGAGGATGCCGACGATGGACAGGTGGAGAGGCTGACCAAGGTCAGGTTGGAGCGGAGGTCGGTGCTGGCTCGCGAGTCTCCGCTGCGGCTGTGGGTCGTGCTCTCAGAGTCCGCGTTGAAGCACCAGGTCGGTGGGCGGGCGGTGATGCGGGAGCAACTCGACTATGTGGTCACCATGGCGGACCGCTCGAACATCAACATTCAAGTGCTGCCGGAGGAATCGGATGTTCATGCCGCGCTCTTCGGGCCACTGGTGATCCTCAGCTTCCCTGAGAGCACTGAGACGGACGTCGTGTACGTGGACAGCCTCCTCAGCACCCTCTACATCGAGGAGCCGGGCGAGGTCTTCAAGTACTCCAACCTGTTCCGCCGGGCGTTGGCCGAGTCTCTGCCGCGCAAGGAATCGATCGCGCTCATCAAGCGCATTGCGAAAGGAAGGTACAGCGATGAGTAGCACCCCGCAGGGTGCGGCCGCTGTCGACCTCATCTGGCGAAAGTCATCGTTCTCAGGGGCTCAGAGCAACTGTATTGAGATCGCGGCTGGTGTCACCGAGGTTGTGCCGGTGCGTGACTCGAAGGATCCGAACGGGCCGGCGCTGCTCTTCCCGGCCGAGGCCTGGGCCTCGTTCCTCTCCGGGGTCAAGTCCGGAGACTTTCCGACCGGCTGAAACATCAGCGGTGCCCCGCACGGGCTGTGGCCGTGCGGGGCACCGCTGATGTCGTATCTGCTGGCTTAGAAGTCGTCGTCGAAGGCGACCGAGCCCTCGACGGCCACCTGGTACGCCGACACGCGACGCTCGAAGAAGTTGGTCAGCTCCTGGACGTTCTGGAGCTCCATGAAGCCGAACGGGTTGGTCGAGCCGTACCGGATCGGCAGGCCCAGCCGCGCCAGGCGCTGGTCGGCCACGGCCTCCAGGTACTCGCGCATCGAGTCGGTGTTCATGCCGGCCAGACCGTCGCCGCACAGGTCCTGGGCGAACTGGAGCTCGGCCTCGACGGCCTCCTCCAGCATCTCCGTCACCTGCTTCGCCATCTCGTCGTCGAAGAGGTCGGGCTCCTCCTCGCGCACGGTGTCGACCACCGACATGGCGAAGTCCATGTGCATGGACTCGTCGCGGAACACCCAGTTCGTCCCCGTCGCGAGACCGTGCAGCAGACCGCGCGACCGGAACCAGTACACGTACGCGAACGCGCCGTAGAAGAACAGGCCCTCGACGCACGCCGCGAAGCAGATCAGGTTGAGCAGGAACGCCCGGCGATCTTCCTTCGTCTGCAACGAGTCGATGTGGTCGACCGCGTTCATGTACTTGAAGCAGAACTGCGCCTTCTGGCGGATGGAGGGGATGTTCTCCACCGCCGCGAAGGCCGCGTTGCGGTCCTCCGGGTCGGGCAGGTAGGTGTCCAGCAGCGTCAGGTAGAACTGGACGTGCACGGCCTCCTCGAACAGCTGACGCGACAGGTACAGCCGCGCCTCCGGGGAGTTGATGTGCTTGTAGAGGCTCAGCACCACGTTGTTGGAGACGATCGAGTCACCCGTCGCGAAGAACGCGACCAGTCGCCCGATGAGGTGGCGCTCGCCCTCGCTGAGCTTCGCCAGGTCGGCGACGTCGGAGTGCAGGTCCACCTCCTCGACGGTCCAGGTGTTCTTGATGGCGTCCCGGTACCGGTCGTAGAACGACGGGTAGCGCATCGGGCGCAGGGTCAGCTCGAAGCCGGGGTCGAGCAGCATCTTCTGGCGGTCGTCGGACATTACTGGCAGGCCTCGCAGGACTCGGGGTTCTCCAGGGAGCAGGCGATGGCGGCTTCCTGCTCCGGGGTGAGGGTCGGACTGTTCACGGGCACCGGCGCGGGCGCGGGCGCGGCGGCACGTGCGGTGCCGGACGCGGCCTGGGCGATGCGGGTGGCCGGGCGCGAACGCAGGTAGTAGGTGGTCTTGAGACCGACCTTCCACGCGTAGGCGTACATCGAGCTGAGCTTGCCGATGGTCGGCGCCGCCATGAACAGGTTCAGGGACTGGCTCTGGTCCAGGTACGGCATGCGGGCCGCGGCCAGGTCGATCAGCGCGCGCTGCGGCAGCTCCCAGGCCGTGCGGTACAGCGAGCGCACCTCGGCGGGCAGCCAGTTCAGCTCCTGCACCGAGCCGTTGGCGTCGCGCAGCGCGTCGCGGGTCTGCTGGTCCCAGACGCCGAGGTCCTTGAGCTCGCGCACCAGGTACGGGTTGACCTGGAGGAACTCGCCGGACAGCGTCTCGCGCTTGAACAGGTTGGACACCTGCGGCTCGATGCACTCGTACACGCCGGCGATGGACGCGATGGTCGCGGTCGGCGCGATCGCGAGCAGCAGCGAGTTGCGCAGGCCGGTCTCGGCGATCCGGGCGCGCAGCGCGGTCCAGCGGTCGGCCCACTGCGGGGCGGCCGTCGGGAAGTGGTCGATGTGCAGCTCGCCGCGGGCCGCGCGGGTCTCGCCGTACGCCTCGTGGCGGCCGAGCTGCTCGGCCAGGTCGGCGGAGCGCTCGTACGCGGTGAGCATGATGCGCTCGGCGATCAGCGTCGAAAGGGCCTTCGCCTCGGCCGAGTCGAAGTCGATCCGCAGCTTGAAGAAGACGTCCTGGAGGCCCATCACGCCGAGGCCGACCGGCCGCCAGCGGGAGTTGGAGGTGCCGGCCTCGGTGGTCGGGTAGAAGTTGATGTCCACCACGCGGTCGAGGAAGGTGACGGCGGTGCGCACGGTGGCGTCCAGCCGCTCCCAGTCCATCGCGCCGGCGAGGTCGCCGGCGGAGGCCCCGGCGGCCACGTGGGCGCCCAGGTTGACCGAGCCCAGGTTGCAGACGGCGGTCTCGGAGTCGTCCGTGACCTCCAGGATCTCCGTGCACAGGTTGGAGGAGTGCACGGTGCGGCCCGGCAGCGCGGTCTGGTTGGCGGCGCGGTTGGAGGCGTCCTTGAAGGTCATCCAGCCGTTGCCGGTCTGCGCCAGGGTGCGCATCATGCGGGCGTACAGGGTCTGCGCCGGGATGGTGCGGACGGCCTTGCCGGCCTGCTCGGCCTTGAGGTACGCCTCGTCGAAGTCGGCGCCCCACAGGTCGACCAGCTCCGGCACGTCGGCCGGGGAGAACAGCGACCAGTCCTGGTTGGCGTTGACCCGGCGCATGAACTCGTCCGGGATCCAGTGCGCCAGGTTGAGGTTGTGGGTGCGGCGGGCCTCTTCGCCGGTGTTGTCGCGGAGCTCCAGGAACTCCTCGATGTCGGCGTGCCAGGTCTCCAGGTAGACGCAGGCCGCGCCCTTGCGGCGGCCGCCCTGGTTGACGGCGGCGACCGAGGAGTCGAGGGTGCGCAGGAACGGCACGATGCCGTTGGACTTGCCGTTGGTGCCGCGGATCAGGCTGCCGCGCGAGCGGATGCGCGAGTAGGACAGGCCGATGCCGCCGGCGTGCTTGGACAGCCGGGCGATCTGCGCGTAGCGGTTGTAGATCGAGTCCAGGTTGTCCAGCGGCGAGTCGAGCAGGTAGCAGCTCGACATCTGCGGGTGCCGGGTGCCGGAGTTGAAGAGCGTCGGCGAGGAGGTCAGGTACTCCAGGCGGCTCATCAGGCCGTACAGCTCGGCCACCTCGCGCACCGACTGCTCGCTGTCGCCGACCGCCAGGCCGCACGCGACGCGGAGCAGGAAGTGCTGCGGGGTCTCGATCACCTTGCGGGTGATCGGGTGGCGCAGCAGGTAGCGGGACTGCACGGTGCGCAGGCCGAAGTACTCGAAGCGGTCGTCGCCCTCGGGGTCGATCAGCGCGTCCAGCGCGGCGGCGTGCTTGGCGACGAAGTCGGCGGTGGCGTCGCCGATCAGGCCCTCGTCGTGGCCGACGGTGATCGAGGCCGAGAAGGACACCGAGCCCTGGCTGTTCGCCTCGTCGACGATCTCCAGCGCGAGCAGCCGGGCGGCCAGCTTCGAGTACTGGGGGTCCTCGGCGATCATCGACGCGGCGGCGTCCACGGCCAGCCCGCGCAGTTCGGCGAAGTCCGAGCCGGCGTGGCGGCCGCGCAGCGCGGCGGCGGCGACATGGCCGGGGTCCACCTCGGTGAGGTCGACGCTGCGGTCGGTGAGCAGCCGCAGCAGGGCGCCGCCGGGGTCGGAGACCGTCGGGTCGGTGAAAACGGTACCGGTGCCCTGGGCGGGCAGGGTGGCTGAGGCTGCGGTGGTCAAGGCGCTCTCTCCTGGCGGCGATCGGCGGCTGTGATCGGGGGGCCACCGGGCCGATGGGGGCAGGGGAGCACGGCACGAACGCACACGGCGTCGCGCGACGGTTACTCCCCGGCCCGCCCGCGAGGCCCGGAGGGGTACTGCTCGTGCTGGCGCGGCCTCTGCGGGAGGGCCGTGGCGCACACTGTCCGGCAGGTAATCGGACTCGCGGGCACGGCTGCTGGAGCCGCCCGCTCACCGCTGCGGGGCAGTCCCGGATTCGCACCGGGTTCCCCTGCGTCGACAGCAGAAGCGAGCATACATGTTGTGCCGCCGGACTGCGGTGGCACCATATGTTGTGGCTGTCGTGTCGCGGGTGTGGCTGAGCGGGGTGGCCCGTCAGTGCTTCAGATAGACCTTGTACGTGCTCGAATCACCGGTCGGTGAGGTGAATTGGGCGACCAGCCGGTAGTGTCCGGCGGCGGTCAGGGCGTCGCTCAGGGCCCGGTCGGTGGCCTTCGGCGCGGTGCTGTCGAGGACGACCACGGTGAACCAGCCGTCCCGGATCGCGGCCACGCTGCCGGCGTCGCCGTGGTGCTGCACCCCGGCGCCGTCGCGGTAGTCCGTGCCGGCCCGCGCGGAGACCCACTGCTCGGGTCGGGAGACGCCGCCCAGGTAGTACTCGGCGAGTCCGTCGACCTCGGTGAGGTAGCGGCCCTGGGGCTCCGCGTGGACCCGCAGGACGGCCAGCAGGCGGCCGGAGTCGGGCCCGTTCTGGTAGCGCAGGGCGGACTGCTCCAGGCCGAGGGCGAGCAGCGCGACCCAGACCAGGATGCCCAGCTGGGGGTGGCGGAAGTGGGCGCCGACCAGCCGGGTCAGGCCGACCCCGGCGAGCGGGGCGGCGAGCAGCATGCCGTAGCCGAGGTGGCGGAACAGCGCGCCGGAGGTGCCGGTCCACAGGTGGGCGGCGGGGACCAGCAGGGTGGTGACGGTCAGGACGGCCCCGAGCAGGGCGCGCCGGCCCCGGGTGGTGGGGACGGCGTCCTTCTCCGGCGCGTCGTGCTCGTTGATCTGCTCGTGGCGCGCGTAGGCGATGGTGCCGGCCACCGCGAGGACGGTGAACAGGCCGGCCCACTGGAGCGTGCCGAGCAGGATCGAGCCGGCTGAGCCGGGGGCGTTGCCGCGCGAGGGCGACCACCCCGCGACCCTGCCGAGGGTGCCGTACGGGAGCAGCAGCAGGAGGGTGCCGGCGCCCGTCAGCAGCGCGCGCAGGGCTGCTGGTCCCGGCCGCTGGTACGGCCGGGCGCAGGCGAACGCGAGGGCGACCAGGGCGGGGACGGCGAAGGCCGCGGAGTAGGCGACGGCGCAGGCCAGCGCCGTGGGTGGGGCGGCGAGCAGGGCCAGGGCCGGATGCCGTCGGGCGGTGAACACGGTGGTCCAGGCCGCGACGGCGACCAGCAGGACGGCGAGCGACTCGGGTGCGGCGTAGAAGCCGACCACGACGGTGGACTGGAGGACGGCGTAGACGGCGATGGCGCAGATGGCGACCCGCTCGTTGAACAGCCGCCGGGTCAGCGAGTACAGCAGGACGGTGGTGACCAGCGCGAAGCCGAGGCTGAGCAGCCGGGTGCCCCAGATGCCACCGGCGTTCGCGGCGGCGCCGGCCAGTGGCGGGTAGAGCCAGGGCGAGCCGTGCACCCGGTCGACCAGGTCGGTGGTGACCGGGGTGCCGTGCAGCAGGTGGGCCAGCTGCCGGCGGCCGGAGACCATGGCGGCGGCCTCGTCGGGGTGGGCGGCGGCCAGCAGGCGCAGCGAGAGCGCGGCCTGGACGGTGAGGACGGCGCCCAGCAGGCCGCGGGCGATCCAGCGGCGGCGCGGGCTGGGGCCCGGGTCCCAGCTGATCGCGGGGACCTGCGGGATGGTGTACGGGGCCAGTTCTATGTTGTCGGGGTTGTCCACCGCCACGGCCGTGCGGGGCCCGGCGGTGTCCGGTCCCGGCTCGGCGGTGTCCGGTCCTGGTTCGGCGGGTTCGGGCTCGGCGGCCCGGCGGCGGCGGGCCGCGCGGCCGTGCGGGACGGAGGGGAACTCGGACTCAGTGCTCATCTGGGGTTCCGGATGTCGAAGCCGTAACGGGGGTCGGACACGCGCTGCTTGAACGCGGCGAGGGTGTCCGGGACGGCCTCGACCCGCCAGTCCGCCCGCTTGACGATGTTGAACCAGACGAAGCCGACGACGTCGTCGTGCGCCTCCAGGCCGGAGAACAGCTGGTCGACGTCCGCGCGTTGGCGCTTGCCCTGCTCGGAGGCGGTCTCGCTGATGAAGAAGGGCTTCTTGGAGAAGCCGCGGATCTCGGCCATGGTCGGCCCGTACAGCGCCTCGAAGGTCTTCGGCCCGGTGCGGGTGAAGTAGCCGGTCATGCCCGCCCAGTCGACGTAGGTGTCGCCGGGGTAGTACGGCGCCAGGCGGGTGTTGGGCGCGGGGTCGGTGATGTTGGGGCTCCAGACCCAGATCACGTTGGTGGCGCCGGCCTGGTCGAAGATGTCGTGGACGTGGCGCCAGGCGGCCACGAAGTCCTCGGGGGTGGCGGCCTGACGGCCCCACGGGTACCAGTCGCCGTTCATCTCGTGGGCGATGCTGATGGCGATCGGCAGGTTGAACCTGGCGACGGACTTGGCGACGCCGCGCACGTAGTCGTCGGTGTCGCCGGCCGCGATCGAGGCGAGCGAGCGGTCGTGCGGTTCCCAGGCCATGAAGGGCAGTGCCCCGGCCTCGTGGATCCGGCGTGCGCCGGCGGTGTCGAAGCCGCCCTTCCAGTGGGCGTAGAACTCCAGGACGTTGGGCTGCTTGCCGATCGCGGCGCTGTAGCCGGGCAGCGCGTCCATCGTGGCGGGGACGTCGGGCAGGGCGGCGCCGAGGTACTTGTGGTCGGGCTTGAGCAGCGGCGTGACGTCGTACGGGACGCCGGCCGGCAGGGCCCTGGGCGTCCCGGCAGGCGCGCTCGGCGCGGCGCCCGGGGCCGTGCCGGGGGCCGTCGCGGGGGCGGCGCCGGGAGTGGCCGCGGCGGCGGGCCGGTCGAGGCCCTCCTGCATGGCGAAGCCGGGGTCCTCGGGGCCGCACCCGGTGGCGAGCAGCAGGCCGGCGGCGGTCAGCAGCAGGAGCGCCGGCCGGCGACGGAGCCGGCCGGCCCGTCGGAGGTGGGCGGGCATGGCGATCACACTGCTTCCGTGGGGCGCGGCTGGACGAGGACCCGGCCGACGATGGTGGCGTAGAAGAGGCCGGAGGCGAGGACGAGGGCGAAGTTGAGCGGGCCCATGGTGAGCATCCGCCAGATGCTCAGCAGCACCCAGAGCAGGGCCGTGCCGCCGCCCCAGACGATGACGCCGGTCCAGAACCGGCGGGTCTTGTTCTTCTTGGCGCCGGTGGAGCCGGTCGGCTGCCAGGCCATCCGGTTGCGGCGCAGGATGTCCCAGATGGCGAAGACGTGCGCCCAGCCGTACATCATGCGGGCGGCCCAGGCCTCCAGCCGGTAGGGATTGCGGTGCCAGAGCGGGAAGATGACCGTCGCGTAGATCAGCCCCGGCAGCACCAGCGCGGTGTTCTCCCAGCGGATCAGGTCGGGGCGGGCGAGCAGCAGGACGATCGGGATGAGCGGCGAGACGAGGGTGAACAGCGCCGTGTGGATGTAGTAGAAGAAGCCGGACAGGTAGCAGGCGCGGGTGACCGGCCGCAGCTTCGTCTGCCAGAACTTCTTGCTGGCGAGCAGGCTCATCGAGCCGGTGCACCAGCGGTACTGCTGGTTGAAGAAGCCGCCGACGTTGTCCGGGCAGACGCCGGTCGCCAGCGCCACGGGTATGTACTGGAGGTCCCAGCCGAGGCGGCGCAGGTCGAAGCCGGTGTGCACGTCCTCGGAGTGGCCGATCAGCGTGGTGCCGCCGTTCTCCTCCAGCGCCGCGCGCCGGTACACCGCGCAGCTGCCGACGCAGATGGCGCCGTCGCTGCGCTGCCGGGAGACCTGGACGGTCCGGTAGAACAGCTCCTGGACGGCTCCGGCGCCGCGTTCGATCCAGTTCTGCGAGTCCAGGATGCGGAAGAACTGCGGGGACTGGACGATGCCGAGGCGCGGGTCGGTCTCCAGGTAGGGGAGCGTCTCGTTCAGCAGGTCCGGCCGGGGCGCGAAGTCGGCGTCCAGGATGAGGATGTAGTCGCCGTCGGAGTTGCGGAAGCCGAACTGGAGGTTGCCGGCCTTCTTGAACCAGCCGAGCTTGTCGCGGGTGCCGTACACGAACCCGAAGTCGACGGCCATCTGCGCGAGCTGCGGGCTGTTGCTGTCGTCGAGGACGTACGGGGTGACGTCGCCCGGGTACTGGTCGCGCAGCCGGGCGACGTGGGTCCAGGTGTTGTGCAGCACCTCGATGGGTTCGCCGGCGACCGGCAGGAAGACGTCGACGGTCGGATAGTGCTCGGGCTGCCAGGACTTGACCAGGGCTCGGTGGGCGGAGAGGTCGAAGGTCTCGTTGAAGCCGTGCACCCAGCGGGAGATCAGGTAGTAGACGACGGTGAAGGCGAGCGGCGGTATGAAGAACAGGAACCACGGCGTCGCGCTCAGCAGGCCGATCTCGCTGGCCACCATGCAGGCGAAGCTGATGAGGGAGAAGCAGGTCAGCACCCACAGGTTGGTGCGGGCGTAGAGGTACTTCTCGGTGTTGTCCGGCGGTTGGGGGAGCAGGCCCCAGCGGTTGCGGGCGGCCGGATCGCGCCGGTTCCGGCGTCGTGAGGCGGGCGGCTGACCGCTTCCCGCGCGTCGCGCGCTCTCGGTGACCGTCACGTGCTCTACTCCCCCGGAACCGTATCGAGTCTGAACCGTCCCCGTGCGGCGGCCGTTGTCGGCCGGGCGAGAGGGGGGACGGCAGGATCGTACGGGACCGGTCGCTCCCCGTTCGCTTCCCCCTCTTACGTGGGCTGTCCGGAACCGATATCGAGTTCCGATCGTGATGTGAACGAGCGTGAGGTGAACGGCAGTGCGGCCGGGGCGCTTGTGTACGGTTGTCCGCTCGACGGGCGAGGACGGTTCGGGGAAGAGTGATGATCATCGAGGAGGGCACGGCCGGGCGCCTGGCGCGGAGCCTGCGGGCGGTCGCCGCGTTCGGCGCGGTCGCCGTACTGCTGGCCGGGTGCAGCGGCGAGGTCGGGGCGGTGGAACCGCCGGCCGCCACGGCGGCGGTGACGCCGGGCCCCGGCATCTGCTCGACCGCCCAGGAGCCGTTCCCCAAGCTGGCGATGGACGGCGGCACCAAGATCCTCGAACCGAACCCGTGGAACACCGCGGGCACGGTCTGCGTGGACCCGGTCGGGGACACCGGGTTCACGGTCTCCCGGATCGACGGCTTCGTCCCGAAGAACCCGCTCGCCCCGGGCGCCTACCCCAACGTCTCCACCGCCCCGGGCGCCGGCGGACTGCCGGTGCCGGTCAGCGCGCTCGGCGACGCCACCGCCGACTGGGACGCCAACGGCCGGGTGAGCGGCTCCTTCAACCTCTCCTTCGACCTCTGGTACGGCTCCAGCCCGGCCAACTGCCTGCCGGGGGAGAGCGCCGAGGTGATGATCTGGCTGGACGCCACCGACAACGTGCGGCCGGCCGGTGAGAAGGTGGCGGACGCCCAGCCGTTCGGGGACGCGACGTACCACGTCTACCAGGCGCCGGTCACCGGCCCGCACAGCGTGATCAGCTACGTGCGCACGTCGCCCACCCACACCACCCGCGGCCTCAACCTGCGGCTGTTCACCGCCGACGCGATGGCCCGCGGGTACGTCCCCAAGGACTCCTACCTGTGCCGGGTGCAGGCGGGCTTCGAGGTCTGGAGCGGCGGGACCGGCCTGCGCAGCGACTCCTTCGCCTTCCACAACCGGGTCGGCCTGCCGGCCGGCGAGGTCCCGGCGGGCGCGCCCGGGATCTGCCTGCGGCACGGCGGCGGCGGGCTCGCCGGCACGCCGGTGACCGTCGGGTCCTGCGGCGACCAGGCCGTCTCGACCGGCTGGACGGTGGGCAACGACGGTTCGCTGCGCGGGGGAGCGGCCTGCCTGGCGGCGGGCGCCGACCGCTCCTCGGTGACGCTGGCCGAGTGCACCGCGGGCCCGGCGCAGCGCTGGGTCACCGCCCCCGGGCAGCGGCTGAGGAACCAGGGCACCGGGCTGTGCCTGGGCACCGCGGGCGGCGCGCTCGCGGACGGTACGGCGGTGCTCCTGAGGCCGTGCGCGGACACCGTCTCGCAGCGCTGGAAGCTGCCGTACAACGGGGTGGCGTGAGCGGGGCCCGGTGAGCCGGCGTCGGGTGCCGCGGAAGGCGGCCGCACTGACGATTCGTCCGCGCACCCCCCATGGGCGTGTCGGGGCGGATGCCCTAGCATTCGGGCCATGAGCGATCGACCGGTACCGAGTGGCGAGCCGGGTCAGCCGTCCACGCCACCGCAGCAGGCACCGGCCGGGGGGGCCGCTCCGGCCACCGGTGTGCCACCGCAGTCCCCGAGCGGAGCCTTCGGCCCCGCGTCCGGCTACGGGCCGCCGCCGCCCGCTGCTCCCTCGCAGCCCCAGCAGATGACGCCGTATCCGGTCCCGCAGCCGGTGCCGCCGGTGCCCCAGCCGGGCGGCGGATCCGCCCCGGTGGTGCCCGGGCCGGTGCAGCCGGGGCCGGTGGCGCCGCAGCAGGCGCAGCCGCCCGGCGTGCCGCTGCCCGGACAGCCGCCGGTGCCGCAGCCCCTCGGCGGGCAGCCCTTCGGCGGGCAGCCCTTCCCGCCCGCCCCGCAGCCGCCGGGCCCGCAGGGGCAGGCCCCGCAGCCCGTGGCGCACTGGCAGCAGCAGGGCGGCTTCCAGCCGTCGGCCCCCGCGTCCGGCGGGCCGGCCTCCTCGTCCGCGACGCCGAACTGGGAGGCGCTGGCCGAGCGGAACGAGCAGGCGGCCAAGCGCGGCCGCCGGCTCAAGCTGGTCGGCGGGCTGACCGCCGTGGCGGTGCTGGCCGCCGCCGGTGGCGGCGGGTACTGGTACTACCAGCACGACAAGGACAAGAAGCCGCCGGTCCACGCCACCGGCACGCCCAGCCCGAAGGCCTCCAGCCCGTCGGGTCCGTCCAGTCCGTCAGGTCCGTCGAGTCCGGCGGGCGCGCCGGCCGGCAAGGGCATCGACAGCCCGCCGACCGTCGGCTCGCTGCCCGCGAAGAAGGGCCCGTCGGCGCTGAACCTGGGCGCCGACGCCAAGCAGGGGACGATGGCCGGCTTCTCCGGACAGGTCCTCAAACTGCCCAGCGGCCCGGACTCCTTCGCCTCGACGTCCGCGTCGGTCGTCGACGTGAGCAAGAGCTTCACCGTCTCCGCGCGGGTGCTGGTCGACGTGCCCAACGGCAACCGCAGCGCGATCAGCCAGGGCGACGGCCAGTACTACGCGTACTCGCTGGGCCGGGCCTCCAACAACGGGCACGACCAGTGGTACTTCAAGGTCCAGGTGCCGGGCGGCGGTTCGGCGATCGCCTGGTCCAAGGGCGACGCGACGCCCAACCAGTGGGTGCTGCTGACCGGGGTGTACGACGACCCGTCGGGCCAGCTCACCCTGTACGTCAACGGCGCTCCGCAGTCCTCGGCCAAGTCGGCCGGGGTGCAGCCGAGCGGCACCAACTCGCTGCAGGTGGGGCGGCTGAGCTCCAACTCGCAGTGGGCCGACCCCTGGCACGGCGCGGTGGCCGACATCCAGGTGTGGGACCAGGTGCTGCCCGAGGCCGACATCGTCAAGATCGTGGCCGGCCCGAGCTCGCCGCCGTCCGTCGCGCCGGTCGGTGCCTGGCTCGGCGGCTGACCCCGCCGGGCGGTGCCGCGGTCCGGTGAAGCCGGTCCGCGGAGCCCGCCGCAGGGCCGACCGGCCCTCGTGAACCTCCGGCCGCCGCCCCCGGCAGTGTGGGGCGGCGGCCGATGCGCGCCCCGGGGCGTGCGCCCCCGTCGGGGCGCGTCCGGATGCGAAGTCCCAGATGAGGAGCAGTACTGATGAGCGCGGACGGCCGCTGGATCCGGCCCGAGTCCACCCGCAAGCCCGTCCTCGGTGGGGCCGGGCCGGCCGGGACGGCCCTCGGCGAGCGTGCCCGCACGGCCGCCGGGCCCGCCCCGGCCGACCGGCGCCGCCGCAGGCCGGGCCCGCCCCCGGTGCCGCACCCGGCCCGGCCGGTCCTGCGGGCGGACTGGCTGCCGCTGCTGGCCGTGCTGCTGGTGCAGGCGGCGCTCTCGTACCACCTGATCCTCAGCAACACCGCCTTCATCGACGAGGGCACCTACATCTACGCCGGCTACCAGGAGGTCGCGCACCTGCGGCACGGCACCCCGGTGTCGACGTACGAGACGTTCTTCTCCGGCTCCCCGCTGATCTACCCGGTGGTGGTGGCCGTCGCCGACTTCCTCGGCGGGCTGAACGGCGCCCGGCTGCTGAGCCTGGCGTTCATGCTCTCCGCCACCGTGGCCGTCCACCTGGCCACCCGGCGGCTGTACGGCTCGCTCGCGGCGTTCTGCGCGGCGGCGGCCTTCGCCTCGCTCGGCCCGACCCAGTTCCTCGGCGGCCTGGCCACCTACGACGCGATGGCGCTGGCGGTCCTCGCCTGGGCCGGGTACTTCGCGGTGCGGCTGACCACCGGCGGCGGGTACCCGAGCCTGGTCGCCTCCGGGCTGCTGCTGGCGCTGGCCGGCGCCACCAAGTACGCGGCGCTGCTGTGGGTGCCGGTGGTGGCGGGCATCGCGGTGCTGGCCGGGCCGCGCGGCTCGCTGCGCGCCCGGGAGGCCTGGCGGCGCGGGCTGCTGCTCCTGCTCACCTTCGTGGTGGCGGTCGGCGCGGTGGCGCTGGCGGCCGGCGAGAAGTACGTCAACGGCTTCAACCACACCACGCTCAAGCGCGCCCCCGGCCACGACTCGTACTCCTACGTGGCCTCGGAGGCCGCCCGCTGGGTCGGTCCGCTGCTGGTGGTGGCACTGGCCGGGGTGCTGGTGCAGCTGGTGCGGGCGCGGCGGCGCGGCGGCGCGGCCTGGCCCGAGTTCTGGCTCGCCACCCTGCTGCTGCTGGCCGGGCTGATGGCGCCGGTGAACCAGATCCGCATCCACACCTGGCTGTCGCTGCAGAAGCACGTCGACTTCGGCGCCTGGTTCTCCTGCATCGTGGTGGGCCTGGTCCTGGCCCGTACGGTGCTGTGGCTGAAGGGCCGGCTGCACCTGGTGGCCGGGGTCGCGGCCGCCACCCTGGTGGTCGGCCCGCTGGCCTGGGTGGGCGCGGCCCAGGGCCGGGAGATGAACGGCGAGTGGTCGAACTCGACGGAGTTCGTCGCCGCGCTGGAGCCGTACATCGTCAAGGGCGAGGACCGCTACCTGGTCGAGAACTACAACGTCCCCGCGTACTACCTGCGCAAGCAGACGAACTGGCAGCAGTGGCACGACCTGGTGGCCGTCTTCCGGCGGGACCCGGACACCGGTCAGATGCAGAACGGCGTGCCCGCGATCCAGGCCGGCATCCAGGCCCACGAGTGGAAGGTCGTGGTCCTGGACTTCACCCAGACCGCGGCCGTCGACAAGGCGATCCAGCCCACCCTGAAGGCCGCCGGGTACCGGGTGGTCACCGTGGTGACGAGCGGGAAGCACGGCCGGTACACCGTCTACGTGGCACCCGGGTACGACAAGAAGCAGTGAGGCGCGGCGGGAGGCGGTGACGGGCGCCCGCGGCCCGCTCAGAACGCCATGGTGTAGACCATCAGGTCCAGCCCCGGGTACGGCGACCAGTCGCGCCCGGGGGTGCGCAGGAAGCCGACCCGCTCGTAGATCCGGTGGGCGGTGGTCATCTCGGGGCGGGTGGAGAAGGCCATGCCGGCCAGGCCGAGTTCGCGGCTGCGGGTGACGGTGGCGCGCACCAGCGCCTCGCCGACACCGCGGCCGCGGGAGGCGGCGGCGGTGGAGAGCATCCGTATCTCGCCCTCCCGCGGGGAGGCGATGTCCGCCCACTCGGTGCCGCCGACGGCGAAGGTCACGCAGCCGAGGACGCCGGCACCGGCCGGGTCGACGGCCACCAGGAGGTCGGCCTCGCGGGCCCGTCGTGCGGCGTCGCGCAGCAGCTCGACGTAGTCGCTGGTGGGCTGGGTGAAGCCGTCGCCGACGAAGGCCTCGACGGTGATCCGGCCGGCGTCGTCGAGGTCCTCGGGGAGGGCCTGGCGGATGAGGAAGTCCATCGGGCCAGTGTGCCGGAACCCCGTGCGGCGCGGACCTCCGGGGTCGGGCGGCCCGGGGCGGCGGAGCGGTCACCGGCCACCGGCCCGTCAGTCCTCCCTGGTCGCCAGGTGCTCGACCCCGTTCCAGCCGTCCGGCCGCAGCCGTCCCTCCTGGGCCCGCCAGAGGCTGGTGGAGCAGTTGTGCACCGGCCCGAGCGCGGTGAGCTGCTCCTCGGTGAGCCGGTCCAGCGCGTAGCGGAGCATCAGCACCGTGCAGTCGTGCGCGACCAGCAGGACGGGCCGTCCGGCCTCCTCCTCGCACAGGTCCCGCAGCACGCTGCGCACCCGCAGCGCGACGTCGGCCCAGGACTCGCCGCCCGGCGGGCGGTAGTACAGCTCGCCCATCTTGCGCCGGCGGGCCGCCTCCTCCGGGTGCTTGGCCTCGATCGCGGCCTTCGGCAGCATCTCCAGGACGCCGAGTTCGCGGTCGCGCAGCCGCTCGTCGTAGCGGACCGCGAGGGTGACGGGAACGGCGCCGAGCCCGGCGGCCTGGGCGAGCGCGATCCTGGTGGTCTCGGCGGTGCGCGCGTACGGCGAGCACCAGACGCTGCGCGGGCGGTCGGCGCTGGGCAGTCCGGCCCACCAGTGGCCGAGCGCCTGGGCCTGCTGCCGGCCGTGCAGCGACAGCGGGATGTCGGCGTCGCGGCAGCTGATCGGGACGCTGAGCGCACCGGTGGCGTCGGCCAGCTGGAACTCGACGTTGGCGGTGGACTCGCCGTGCCGGGTGGCGATCAGCACGGACGGCAGCCGGCCGGCCGCCACCGGGCGGTGGGCGGTGGCGTGGAGGTGCGGGTTCTGGGGGGTGACGTGCTGCTGGTGCTGGCTCTGGGTGGACTGGTGCTGGCCGTTGAGGGTGGTGCCGAGTTCTGCCATGGCCGCGAGCTCCCCGTGGTCGATCAGGTTCCGGCCGGATGCCGGTCCGGTCTGGTGGTGCCCGGCGTGCACGCCTGTTCATACATATGATCGCGCCGCCTTCTCCAGTGTTCACGGAGAAGGCGGCGCGATCACAGGGCGCGTACCGGGCGAATCAGTGCGCCGCTACAGGCTCCGGCGCGTTCTTCGGCTCCTCCTCGCCGGCCTCGGCGCTGTAGTCGGACGGCCTGGTCTCGTCCGGGCCGTCCGGCGCCTTGAGCGCCCGCAGCACCAGGGTGAGCGCCACCGCGACGAGCAGGTTGAGCACGAAGGCGGTCAGGCCGATGTAGCCGATCTCGCCGATGCCGGGGATCCCGGCCGCGCTGCCGCCGAAGTGCTTGGTGGCCGGGCTGGCGATCCCGTACGCCTTCCAGGTGCCGTACGCCATGCCGGCCGCCCAGCCGGCGAACAGCGCCCAGTGGTGGAACCAGCGGGTGAACAGGCCGCCGACGATCGCCACGAAGGTCTGGAGGATCCACAGCCCGCCCAGCAGCTGGAGGTTGATCGCGGCCTGCTTGTCCATGCCGAGCACGAAGATCAGCGCGCCGACCTTCACCAGCAGCGAGACCAGCTTGGCGATCCGGGTCTCGTCGGCGGGGGTGGCGGCGGGCCTGAGCCACTCCTTGTAGACGTTGCGGGTGAACAGGTTGGCCGCCGCGATGGACATGATGGCGGCCGGCACCAGCGCGCCGATGCCGATCGCGGCGAAGGCCACGCCGGTGAACCAGTCGGGGAACATGTCGGCGAACAGCCGCGGCACCGACAGCTGGGCGTTGAACCCCTTGACGCCCTTGCCGACGCCCGCCGCGATCGCCATGAAGCCGAGCAGCGCCAGCAGGCCCAGCATCAGCGAGTAGGCGGGCATGATCGCCATGTTGCGGCGCACGGTGTTGCGGGACTTGGAGGCCAGGACGCCGGTCACCGAGTGCGGGTACATGAACAGGGCCATCGCCGAGCCGAGCCCGAGCGTGGCGTACGTCCACTGCTTGTTCTCGGGGATGGTCAGCGAACCGGCCTTGGCCTCCTTGAAGTGCTGCGCGGCCGAGTCGAAGACGTGCCCGTAGCCGCCGAGCCGGATCGGGATGTAGATCACCGCGACGATGATCACGATGTAGACCAGGGCGTCCTTGACGAAGGCGATCAGCGCCGGGGCGCGCAGGCCGGAGGAGTAGGTGTAGGCGGCCAGCACGCCGAAGGCCAGGAACAGCGGCAGGTCCTTGACGAACCAGTTGGCGTTCTCCCCGCCGCCGACGCCCAGTACGTCCAGCACGGCCTGGATGCCGACGAGTTGCAGGGCGATGTACGGCATGGTGGCCAGGATGCCGGTGAGCGCGATCACCAGGGACAGCGGCCGGGAGCCGTACCGGCCGCGCACGAAGTCGGCCGGGGTCACGTAGCCGTGCACCCGGGAGACCGACCAGAGCCTGGGCAGGAAGAGGAAGACCAGCGGGTAGGCGATGATCGTGTACGGCACCGCGAAGAAGCCCGCCGCGCCGGTCGCGTACACCGCCGCCGGGACGGCGACGAAGGTGTACGCGGTGTAGAGGTCGCCGCCGAGCAGGAACCAGGTCACCCAGGTCCCGAAGCTGCGGCCGCCCAGGCCCCACTCGTCCAGGTGCGCGGCGTCGCTCGCGCGGCGCCAGCGCGAGGCGAGGAAGCCCATCACGGTGACCAGGACGAAGAACAGCACGAAGACCACGAGGGCCGGCACGTTGACGTCCCTCATCGCGCACCGCCCTTCCGGGCCGCCGTGCGGGCCTTCTCGTCCCGGTTGATCAGCAGGTAGGCGGCGACGGTGAACACCGCCGACACCGGCACCCAGAGCAGCTGGTACCAGTAGAAGAAGGGCACCCCGGCCACCGCCGGGTCGCTCTTGCTGTAGGAGGACACCCAGAGCATCGCGACGATCGGCACGAGCAGGGCGAGACCGGCCAGTACCCGCTCGGGCGTCACCGCGGGGACGGGCCTCCCGGGTGGCTCGGGCATGACATCTTCGACGGCAGGGTGATCAGAGGGCATCTTTCGGCTCCGCTCCGGAGGGGTTCCCCGTCGGCGCCGCAGCCCGGCCGGCGCGAAGCCGTACGAGCCCGCCGAGCAGCACCATCGGTGATCGGCAGTCAGATCGGTACGGCTGCGCAATCTAGAGCATGGGGTGATCCGTGTCACCGGAGTTGACGCAACTTCCCACCAGACGGACGTAACCGACCGGTGTGCGCCGTCGAAGGGCGCAAAGGAGCCGTCGGCGAGGGCGCGGAAATACGTTGTCATGGCAACGGAAAAGGATTCGCCGTCGCCGGACGTCGTCAAGCTGTCGGCGCGCAACGCAGAAGGCACCGGCGCGCGAGTCGCGTGCGCCGGTGCCCGAAGTGCGGTGGGGGAGTGCGGTTACTCCGGACGCTTCAGTCGGGTGATGAACTTGTAGCGGTCGCCGCGGTAGATCGAGCGGACCCACTCGACCGGATCGCCCTCGGCGTCGAAGGAGTGCCGGGAGAGCTGGAGCATCGGCAGGCCGAGGTCGGAGCCGAGCAGGCCGGCCTCGCGCGGGTTGGCCAGGGTGGTCTCGATGGTCTCCTCGGCCTCGGCCACGGTGACCCCGTACACCTCGCGCAGCGCCGCGTACAGCGAGTTGTGCCTGGCCAGGTTGCGGCGCAGGGCCGGGAAGCGCTTGGCGGACAGGTGGGCGACCTCGATGGCCATCGGGTCGCCGTTGGCCAGCCGCAGGCGCTCGATCCGCAGCACCCGGCCGCCGGGCTTGATGTCGAGCAGCGGGGCGAGCCGGTCGTCGGCGGTGATGTAGCCGATCTCGATCAGCCGGGAGGCGGGCTCCAGGCCCTGGGCCCGCATGTCCTCGGTGTAGGAGGTGAGCTGGAGGGCCTGGGCGACCTTGGGCTTGGCCACGAAGGTGCCCTTGCCCTGGATGCGCTCCAGCCGGCCCTCGACGACCAGCTCCTGGAGGGCCTGGCGCACGGTGGTGCGCGAGGTGTCGAACTGGGCGGCCAGGGCACGCTCGGGCGGCACCGGGGTGCCGGCGGGCTGGGTCTCGGTGAGCTGCAGCAGGTGCCGCTTCAGGCCGTAGTACTTGGGGACGCGCGCGGTCGGGTCGGTGCCGGCCTGCGTCGGGAGGTTGTTCACCTCGGGGCCGTTGACCTGGGCCGTGGTTCCCCCGTCGCTGCTCATCGGACCTGTTCTCCCGCTTCTCGCGAGGCCTTCGCCGACCCCGCCACATCGTTAACGGCTCACATCGTTGCATGTATGGCTACGGAACGAATACCTCATCACGCGATGAACGATGTGCGGTGTCGGCTTGATAACGGGTGGTCGAGATCGGTCGAACAGCCGTTGACAGGCCCATTGGTCTAGGCCAAGCTCCAGGCATCTGGTCTACACCACTAGACCGGTCACTATGAATCCCCCCACCCGTTCGAAGGGGTCGGCGGCACCTTTCCCCCCGCTTTGTGTGGGTCTGCCGCTACCGTCCGACGGGGGCACCCAGGCATCCCTCAGGAGGATGGCGTGAAGCGTCAGCTCATCGCGGCGGTCGGCGTCGCAGCAATGGTCGTCGGCCTGGCGGCTTGCAGCTCGGACGGCAAGGACAGCGGCGGTTCGTCCTCGGCGGCCAAGAACTACGACGGCAAGACCCTGACCGTGTGGCTGATGGACGGCTCGGCCCCCAAGGGCTGGGAGGAGAGCGTCAAGGCCGACTTCGCCGCGGCCTACCCGGGCGCCAAGCTCGAGGTCCAGACCCAGAAGTGGAACGGCATCGGCCAGAAGGTCACCGCCGCCCTCTCCGAGGGTTCGGTGGACGTCCTGGAGATCGGCAACACCCAGACCGCGGGCTACGCGGCCACCGGTGGTCTGCTCGACATCACCAAGGACAAGTCCGACCTGGGCGGCGCCGACTGGGCCGCCAACCTGAACGAGTCCTCGATCATCGACGGCAAGCAGTACGCCGCCCCGTGGCTGTTCACCAACCGCGTGGTGACCTACAACAAGGACATCTGGGCCAAGGCCCAGATCGCCGCCCCGCCGAAGACCCTGGAGGAGTTCTACACCGACCTGGACAAGGTCAAGGCCGTCTCCGGTGTCAGCGACGCCCTCTACATGCCCGGCCAGGAGTGGTACGTCTACTTCGGCCTGCTGACCAGCGAGGGTGGCAAGGTCGCCAAGAAGGAAGGCGACAAGTGGGTCGGCGGCCTGTCGAGCCCCGAGGGCCAGAGGGCGTTCGAGACCTACAAGAAGCTGCAGAGCCACTCGGTCACCGCGCCGAAGGACAAGGACGAGGCCACCCCGCAGCAGAAGGACCTCTTCGCCAAGGGTGACATCGGCACCATCATCGGCCTCGGCTGGGAGATCCCGAAGCCCGAGGAGCTGGCGGCCGACAAGATCGGCTACTTCGCCCTCCCCGGCGCGACCGCGGACAAGCCGACCAGCGTCTTCCTCGGCGGCTCGAACCTGGCGATCGCCCAGCAGAGCAAGAACCCCGAGCTCGCCAAGGGCTTCCTGAAGATCGCGATGAGCGACAAGAACGAGGGCCTCATCGCCTCCTCGGGCCTCATCCCGAACAAGGTCTCGCTCAACAGCAAGGTCACCGGCGACTTCGCCAAGGCCGCCCTGCCGGCCTCCGCCAACGGCGCGACCACCCCGAACGTTCCGACCTGGACCAACGTCGAGAACGAGCCGAACCCCATCAAGGAGTTCCTGACCGCGGCGCTGACCGGCGACCCCGTCGCCGCGGCCAAGAAGGCCGACGACGAGATCGCGAAGCGTCTCAACCAGAAGCAGTAAGGCAGTTGAGCGGCGTCGCTCACCGGCTCCCGGCGGGGGGTCGGTGGGCGGCGCCTTCCGTCGTGGTCGGGTTTGCAAGGAAGAGAGAGCGATGGCTGCGCAGTCGGAACGGGTGCAGACACAGTCCCCGGAGTCAACGAATTCCGTGGTGGCGTCGACAGACAGGTCCACCACCCCCGGTGCCGAACGCACCCCGAAGAGGAGCGGCAGACCATCGGACAGGCCGAGTACGGCGTCCAGGTTCGCCCCCTACCTGCTGCTGCTGCCGGCCCTCGCGGCGACGCTCGTCCTGCTGATCTGGCCGCTGATCGAGACCGTCGTGGTCTCGTTCCAGAACCTCAACAAGCGGCAGTTCATCCAGCACCTGACCGAGTGGAACGGCTTCGCCAACTACACCGACCAGCTCGGCAACTCCGAGTTCTGGGCGATCACCCTGCGCACGGTGATCTTCACGGCGGTCAACGTCGTGCTGATCATGGTGTTCGGCACACTGATCGGCCTGCTGCTCAACACCCTCGGCAAGGGGATGCGGCTGCTGCTCTCGGTCGGCCTGCTGCTGGCCTGGGCGATGCCGGTGGTCGCCGCGACCACCGTCTACACCTGGCTCTTCGACCAGCACTTCGGCGTCGTCAACTGGTTCCTGGACAAGCTGGGCTGGCACTCCATGGCCACCTTCAACTGGACCAGCGGCCAGTACTCCACCTTCTTCGTGATCATCCTGCTGATCGTGTGGCAGTCCGTCCCGTTCGTGGCGTTCAACATGTACGCGGGCCTGACCACGATCCCCAAGGAGCTCTACGAGGCCGCCCGGATGGACGGCGCCGGCTCGGGCAAGATCTGGACCTCGGTGATCTACCCGATCATGAAGCCCTTCCTCCTGGCCACGACCTTCCTCGAGGTCATCTGGGTGTTCAAGGCCTTCACCCAGGTCTACCTGATCAACAAGGGCGGCCCGGACGGCCTGACCCGCACCCTGCCGGTGCACGCCTTCCTGGAGGGCATCGGGTCCCAGCGCTTCGGCGTCGGCTCCGCCATCGCGGTGCTCACCATCCTGATGCTGGGCGCGCTGATGGCCTACTACTTCCGCATCATTCTCAAGCAGGAGGACGAGCTGTGAGGCGCTCGCTTTTCGGACGCACCTGGCCGAACGTGATCGCGGTCGTCCTCTTCGTCTTCTTCATCTTCCCCGTCTACTGGATGTTCTCGACCGCGTTCAAGCAGAACAAGGACATCGTCAGCCGGGACCCCGTCTTCCTGCCGCTGAACGGCACGTTCGAGCACTTCGACCGGGCCGTGCACGTCCCGCACTTCTGGACGTACGTCACCAACAGCCTGATCGTCACCGTCGGCGCGGTGGTCGGCTCGCTGCTGATCGCCACCCTGGCCGCCTTCGCGATCGCCCGGATGCGCTTCCGCGGCCGCAAGAGCTTCGTCCTCGTGGTGATGGCCGCCCAGATGGCGCCCTGGGAGGTCATGGTCATCGCGGCCTACCTGATCGCCCGCAACAACGACATGCTCAACAGCCTGGTGCCGCTGACCGCCTTCTATCTGATGATGGTGCTGCCCTTCACGATCTGGACGCTGCGCGGCTTCATCGCCGCGGTGCCGAAGGAGCTGGAGGAGTCGGCCATGGTGGACGGCTGCACCCGCACCCAGGCCTTCGTGAAGGTCATCTTCCCGCTGCTCGCCCCCGGTCTGATGTCGACCTCGCTGTTCGGCTTCATCACCGCGTGGAACGAGTTCCCGTTGGTCAACATGCTGAACAAGAAGGAGGCGGCGCAGACCCTCCCGCTCTGGCTCTCCTCCTTCCAGACCGCGTTCGGCACCGACTGGGGCGCGACCATGGCCGCGTCCACCCTGTTCGCCGTGCCGATCCTGATCCTGTTCATCTTCCTGCAGCGCAAGGCGGTCAGCGGCATGACCGACGGCGCCGTGAAGGGCTGAGTCAACGTGAGCATCCTCGTTCCCACCGTCACGGACAGCGACCAGCTGCACCGCGACGCCCTGACCGTCCTCCAGCCCGGCTTCGTCGGCACCGAGCCGCCGGAGTGGCTGCGCCGCCACCTCGCCGCGGGCCTCGGCTCGGTCGCGCTGTTCGACCGCAACGTGGTCGACCTCGACCAGCTGTCCGCGCTCACCGGGGCGCTGCGCGCCGAGAACCCCGACCTGCTGATCGCCATCGACGAGGAGAGCGGCGACGTCACCCGGCTGGAGGCGGGCTCCGGCTCGTCCTGGCCCGGCAACCTCGCCCTCGGCGCGATCGACGACCCGGCGCTGACCAGGGACGTCGCCCGCGAGCTGGGCCGGGCGCTGGCCGCGGCCGGCGTCAACTACAACTGGGCGCCCACCGCGGACGTCAACTCCAACCCGCGCAACCCGGTCATCGGGGTCCGCTCCTTCGGCGCCGACCCCGAGCTGTGCGCCCGGCACACCGCCGCCTGGGTCGAGGGCCTCCAGTCGGCCGGCGTGGCCGCCTGCTCCAAGCACTTCCCCGGTCACGGCGACACCGCGGTGGACTCGCACCACGGCCTGCCGGTCATCGACGTCGACCTGGACGTGCTGCGGGCCCGCGACCTGATCCCGTTCCAGGCGGCGATCGCGGCCGACACCAAGGCCGTGATGACCGCCCACATCATGATCCCGGCGCTGGACCCGAAGCTGCCGGCCACCCTGAGCCCGGCCGTGCTGAGCGACCTGCTGCGCGCCGCGCCGGCCGACGGTGGCCTCGGCTACCAGGGCCTGATCGTCAGCGACGCGATCGAGATGGGCGCCATCGCCGACACCTTCGGGATGGGCGAGGGCACCGTGCTGGCCCTGGTGGCCGGCGCGGACGCGATCTGCGTCGGCGGCGGGCTCGCCGACGAGGAGACCGTGCTGATGCTGCGCGACGCCATCGTGGCGGGCGTGCGCTCCGGCCGGCTCGCCGAGGAGCGGCTGGCGGACGCCGCCGAGCGGGTCAGGGCGCTGGGCAGCTGGGGCCGGATCGCGGCCCAGGGCGAGCGGGTCGAGCCGGACCTGGCGGTCGGCCTGCGGGCCGCGCGCCGGGCGCTCAAGGTGGTCCGGGCGCCGGGCCGGGCGGCGCAGCCGGTGAGCGAGCGCCCGTACGTGGCCTCGTTCTCGGACGAGCCGAACATCGCCGTCGGCGACGTCACCCCGTGGGGCGTGGCCGGCATGCTGGCCGACCGCTTCCCCGGCACCCGCACCCGCGAGGTGTCGGCGGCCCAGGCCGCGCCGGAGCTGCTGGACGCCCTGGTCGGCGAGGTGCTGGCCGGCGCCGAGGGTCGCCGCCTGGTGCTGGTGGTCCGGGACGCGCACCGGCACGCGTGGATGTCCGCCGCGCTGGACCGCCTGGTGGCGGCCCGGCCGGACGCCGCCGTGGTCGAGATGGGCCTGCCCCAGTCCGAGCCGGTCGGCGCGCTCTACATCGCCACCCACGGCGCCGCCCGGGTCTGCGGACTGGCGGCCGTGGAGGTCCTCACCGGACAGCCGGGAGCGGTCGGCTGAAACGATCGACGAGACGTCACCGGCCGTGTCCGGTAGGCGTCGGCCGACGGGCCCGTCATGCGCATGTCGCATGGCGGGCCCGTTCCGTTTTCCCCGCGTTGACCTGCGAATCCGTCAACTGACCGTGTTCCCTCAAGCGGGCCTTAAATCCATCTTAAGTTCTACTTACGGTGACGGAACGACAACTGGCGGCCACGCGGTACAACAGCTCTGCAACGGCCGCCCTAAGTAAGGCTTTTGGTCGTTGACACCACCTATGGTCTAGGCCAGAGTCCAGTCATCCGGTTCGAATTTCAACCTCGCCGGATGTGGTATCGGCCCTCCCCGAAGCTCTTCGCCGCCCCCTGTCCGGTTTTCCGCCGCGGGCGCCAATCACGCTGCCGGCGGGCAACACGGCTCTACACCCCTCGGAGGATGGCGTGAAGAAGCGTCAGCTCATGTCGACGCTCGGGACCATGGCACTGGCGGTCGGGCTGACAGCCTGTTCCTCGTCCGGCACACCCGCGTCGGACGGCGGCAGCGCGAACGGCTCCGCCGACGCGAAGGCCGCCGGCGGCACCGTCACCGTCTGGCTGATGGACGACGCCCAGAAGAACTGGCCGGACCTGGTCCAGCGGGTCAACGACGAGTTCGCGGCCAAGTACCCGAACGTCAGCCTCAAGCTCGTCTACCAGGGCTGGGCCGACAAGGTGGGCAAGCTCGACAAGGCCATCGCCGACGGCAACGCCCCCGACGTGGTCGAGCTGGGCAACACGGAGACCATGAAGTACGTGCTCTCCGGCGCCCTGGCCCCGGTGGACCGCAGCACCTTCGACAACTCCGACAGCTGGATCAAGGCGCTCGCCAACACCTGCACGTACCAGGACAAGCTCTGGTGCGTGCCCTACTACGCCGGCTCCCGCGTCGCCATCTACAACTCCTCGACCTTCCAGCAGGCCACCGGCAGCGCCGACTTCCCGAAGAACGAGGCGGACCTGCTGGTCGCCCTGGACAAGATCGCGGACAAGAACAAGGGCGACAAGTCCTTCTCCCCGCTCTACCTGCCGGGGCCGTACTGGTACGCCGCGATGAGCTACGTGGCCGCGTACGGCGGCGGCATAGCCAAGTTCGACAGCTCCGGCAACTGGCACGGCACCCTGCACGACCCCAAGTCCCAGCAGGGCATCAGCCACTTCGTCGACCTGGTGCGCAAGTACAACAAGGGCGACCTGGCGCAGAACGAGCAGAACCAGTTCGAGGCGATGGCCCGCGGGCGCACCGCGTCCTTCTACGGCAACGGCTACGAGGCGGCCAGCGTCACCGCGCCGGTCACCGGCGACCCGAGCATCAAGGACGCCGTCAAGCTGGCCACCATGCCGGGCCCGGACGGCAAGCCGCTGCCGACCTTCATCGGCGGCTCCGACCTCGCCGTCACCGCCAAGTCCCAGCAGGTCGCGCTGGCCACCGACTGGGTCCGGATGTTCACCAGCACCAAGTCCGAGCAGGCGCTGGCCGACAAGGACATCCTCCCGAACAACCTCACCCAGCTGAACCCGCTGAAGAACAAGCCGGCCACCGCGGCGGCCGCCAACGCCGTCCCGGACGCCTGGTTCACCCCGCTGGCCCCCGGCTGGGGCGCGATCGAGAAGCAGAAGATCATCCCGGACATGCTGACCGCGATCCTCAAGGGCAAGTCGGTGGACCAGGCCACCAAGGAGGCGGACGCCGCGATCGACCAGCTGATCAACAAGGCGTCCTGACCGACGGGGCGTCCTGACCGGTCGCCGCGCCCCTCGGCGCGCCCCTCCCGCTTCCGGCGGGGGCGCGCCGAGGGGCGCGCGCACGTGCCGACGGAGGTGCCCGGCGGCGGGTGCGCCCGTAGGATTGCGGCACGCAGAACCGCAGCGAGTGTGCGGACTCGCCGCCCGTGGAGGTCCCCGCCGGGCAGCCGCCCGAGCGGGGTCGAACCGTCACATCGGAGGCAGACCCAGATGTCCGACCCGCAGACTGTTTCCGTCCCCGGCCGGATCATGGCGGCGGAGATGGCCGAGCAGCCGGTTGTCCTCCAGCGCATCCTCGACGAGGGTGCCCCGAAGATCCGCGAGGTCGCCGCGCAGATCGCCGCCCGCAGCCCGCGCTTCGTCCTGCTCACCGCGCGCGGCACGTCCGACAACGCCGCGCTGTACGCCAAGTACCTGATCGAGATCCTGCTCGGCAAGCCGGCCGGCCTGACCTCGATGTCCACCACCACCGCGTACGGTGCCAGGCCGGACCTCACCGACGTCCTGGTCGTCACCGTCAGCCAGTCCGGCGGGTCGCCCGACCTGGTGGCCTCCACCAAGGCCGCCCGCGAGGCCGGTGCCATCACCCTCGCGGTGACCAACAACGCCGCCTCGCCGCTGGCCGAGGTCTCCGAGTTCCACATCGACGTGCTGGCCGGCCCGGAGAAGGCGCTGCCGGCCACCAAGACCTACACCGCCGAGCTGCTGGCGCTCTACCTGCTGGTCGAGGGCCTGCGCGGGGGCGACGGGGCGGCCGCCAAGGAGCTGCCGGGGCTGGCCGCCGGGGTGCTGGCCCGCAGGGCCGAGGTGAAGGCGCTCGCCGAGCGCTACCGCTTCGCCCAGCGCCTGGTCATCACCTCGCGCGGCTACGGCTACCCGACCGCCCGCGAGGCGGCGCTCAAACTGATGGAGACCACCTACATCCCGGCCACCCCGTTCTCCGGCGCCGACCTGCTGCACGGCCCGCTGGCGATGGTGGACAACGTCTCGCCGGTCATCGCGATCGTTCCGGACGGCAAGGGCGGCGAGGCCCTCCAGCCGGTCCTGGACCGCCTGCGCGGGCGCGGCGCGGACCTGGTGGTGGTCGGCCAGCAGGCGCAGGTGGAGGCCGCCTCGGCGGGCTTCGCGCTGCCGGCCGGCGTGCCGGAGGAGGTGCAGCCGATCCTGGAGATCCTGCCGCTCCAGCTGCTGGCCTACGAGGTCACCATCGCCCGCGGCCAGGATCCGGACGCCCCGCGCGCCCTGGCCAAGGTCACCGAGACGAGGTAGCCGGGGCCGGACGCGAGCCGGCCCCCGGTCCACAGTCGTGGGCCGGGGGCCGGATCTCTGAGCGGCGGAACATGGTTCGGGGGGCCGCGAGCACGAGGTCGCGGGTCCTGGGGCCGCGGGGCCGAAAACACTACGGGCCACGGCGCCGACACGGGACCCTCAACCCATGCGGCACCGTAGCCCGGAGCTGTCGTCGGGCACCGGAGTCGACCGAGAACTGTGCGGGGTCCTCGCTCGGCGGCGTCCGACCGAGGAGGGGCCGCGCGCGGTCAGGGCAGTTGCGCGGGGGCCTCTCCTTGGTGCCCTTTCATTGTGGACTAGACCAATCTCGGTTGTCCAGGCCTCTCGGCAAATTGGTCTAAACAACTTCAGGGGGGGGACGGCCGGCCACCGCGGAGCCCCGCCGGACCCTCGCCGAGCCGCCGGCCGGACCCCCGCGGAAGCCCGCCCACCGGTCCGCCGCGCCCCGCCGGGACCGGCGGCGCTACCCTCGCCATGTGCCCTCGCTGAACGAACTCGTCCGCCGCCACACCACCCTCACCGGGACCGATGTGGAGTGGCTCCACCACCTGGTCGCGGAGTGGCAGCTGCTCTCCGACCTCTCCTTCGCCGACCTGGTGCTGTGGATCCCCACCTGGGACGGCATCCGCTACGTCTCGGTGGCGCAGATGCGGCCCAACACCGGGCCCACCTCCTACCAGGACGACATGGTCGGCCACCTCGTCCCGCGCGGCCGCCGTCCGCTGCTGGACGCCGCCTTCGACGAGGGCAGGATCGTGCGCGAGGGCGACCCGGAGTGGCGCGAGGAGGTCCCGGTCCGGGTCGAGTCGATCCCGGTCCGGCGCGAGGGCAAGGTCCTCGGGGTGATCGCCCGCAACACCAACCTGCTGACCGTCCGCACCCCGAGCCGGCTGGAGCTCACCTACCTCCAGAGCGCCTCCGACCTGGCCCAGATGATCGCGGCCGGCTCCTTCCCCTACCCCGGCGTCGAGCAGGCCGACATGGACGCCGCGCCCCGGGTCGGCGACGGCCTGATCCGGCTGGACGCGGACGGCGTGGTTACCTACGCCAGCCCCAACGCCCTCTCCGCCTACCACCGGCTCGGCCTCACCACCGACCTGGTCGGCAGCCACCTCGGCCGGGCCACCGCCGACCTCGCCCCGCCGTCCCGCTCGGCCGTCCACGAGGCGCTGGTGAAGCTGGCCAGCGGCTGGGCGCCGCGGCAGACCGAGGTGGAGGCGCAGGGGGGAGTGGTGACCCTGCGGGCGATCCCGCTCAAGCCCAAGGGCGTCCTGACCGGCTCCCTGGTGCTCTGCCGGGACGTCACCGAGCTGCGCCGCCGCGACCGCGAGCTGATGACCAAGGACGCCACCATCCGGGAGATCCACCACCGGGTGAAGAACAACCTCCAGACCGTCGCGGCCCTGCTGCGGCTCCAGTCCCGCCGGATGGATTCGGAGTCCGGCCGGGCCGCGCTGGACGAGGCGGTGCGCCGGGTCGGCTCGATCGCCATCGTGCACGAGACGCTCTCCCAGGCGCTGGACGAGAAGGTGGCCTTCGACGAGATCGCCGACCGGGTGCTGGCGATGGCGATGGAGCTGTCCCAGGACGGGCGGGTGGCGACCCGCCGCAGCGGCAGCTTCGGCATCCTGTCCGCCGAGGTGGCCACCCCGCTGTCGATGGTGCTGACCGAACTGCTCCAGAACGCCCTGGAGCACGCGTTCGGTCCGACCGCCTCCGGGAACCTGGAGGTCAGCGCGCTGCGCGGACGGGCCCCCGCGACCGGGATGGGCTGGTCGGACAGCTGGAACGGCGGCGCCAGGCCGGAGGAGTACCTGCTGATCACGGTGCAGGACGACGGTCGCGGGATGCCGGAGGGGTTCGACCCGAAGACGGCCGGCAACCTCGGTCTCCAGATCGTCCGGACGCTGGCCACCGGCGAACTGGGCGGCACCTTCGACATGGTGGCCGGCCCGAACGGCGGGACCAAGGTGGTCCTGGAGATCCCGGTCCGCTGAGGCTCCGCTCCGTCGAGGCTCCGGGCCGGGGGGACCCCGGCCTGCCGGGAATCCGTGGTGCGAAGGAGCGCAGCGGGGGCGCGCACTCGGCGAGAGCGCCGGGTGAACGCCCCGCGCGCCGGAGTGCGGAAACAGAAACGAGGCCCTGTCGACCGGGGGGGTGGGTCGACAGGGCCTCTCAACCCGTTCCGGCCGTCGGGGGGAGTCGGCCGGAACGGGGGCTCTGGGTGGTGCGACACCTCGCCGGTGCGTTGCACACGGTGAGCGCCACAGCTCCACAATATTGCTCTAAGTGAACAGTATCAAGTGGCCGGGCGGGTCCGGTGTCGCGGGACCCGACTGGGCCGGGTCCTTTGTTCGGAAGGCTTCACCAGGAGGTGCAGGGAAGCCTTTGATCATGTGTCGATCGGTACTGCGGTGGCCGTCGGTGCTACGGCGTGTGATCAGACGGCGCTGATCAGGCGGTGCGGGCGCGGTTGCGGGCGGCGCGGCGCTTCATCGCGCGACGCTCGTCCTCGCTCATGCCGCCCCAGACGCCGGCGTCCTGACCGGTTTCGAGAGCCCACTGGAGGCACTGCTCCATCACCGGGCAACGGCGGCACACGGCCTTGGCTTCCTCGATCTGCAGCAGAGCAGGACCGGTGTTCCCGATCGGGAAGAACAGCTCCGGGTCCTCTTCGCGGCAGACAGCGCGGTGGCGCCAGTCCATGGTCGTCCAACTCCTCCTGCCGCGGGGGGTGGCCCGATCGGCACAATCGAATGGCTTGTGAATGTGAACGCTTTCACGAATCCCGCAACAGCAAAAGAGACCAAAGGCCTACCGGGCCCGGGTGGTCTGTGCTGGGGGGGATTCGGCGATTCGAGGGACACCCCGCGGTCGGCGCTCCTGTACTTCCGGAGTTGCCGTCGCTGCGATGTGTCCCGATCGCCATGTAGAGGTTCGCAAACCTCGGGCTCGGATACAACCCCCTTCGGGGAGGAATTTTGGATTCTTCGGTGTCGCCTAGCTCACAGCCAGTACTTCTATGGAGTGAAGGGGGCTTGTGCGTTCGAGAAGAAGGAGGAACCCCCCTTCCGGTCACACAATCACACGCAGTGCCCGCCGTACGCCTGTGAAACTGACGCGACTCCTGTCTCCAAGGTGGTCGCCGTCGACCTGGAAGGGGCTGGGTTCCTCTGAAACCAAGGTGAAGTGTCTGACGTCGTGATAGGAGACGACGTGCTTCCCCGAGGGGCCGGCCGGAGGGGCGTCGTCGCTCGAAGACGTGTACGACCGCAGGATCTGACGGACCGTTCGAGCAGTGCCGAACGCCGTCATCCGGGTGATGCCGAAGACGTCCAGATCCGTGTCGAAGGAGGCGAGCGGTGAAGGGTAGACCGGACGGTTGCCGAGGAACGTCCAGGGAGAGGTGTTGCTGACTATCGACAGGACCAGGCCGGGAACCGGCGCGCGGCCCGGCAGTTCCAGGGAGACCGGGCCGGAGCGGCGCTGGTCACGCTGGGTGAAGTAGTGCCGGAGCGCCTGGCCGACGTACAGGGCGTGGGTGGACTTGCGCCCGGCCCTGCGCTGGTCCTCGACCCGGCCGACCACCCCTGCGTCGAAGCCCAGCCCCGCGGTGAAGGTGAACCAGCGGTCCGGCAGGCCGTCGGTCATCGCCTTGCCCAGCCCGATCGGCCGCTCGCGGCCGTGCTCCAGCGCGTCCAGCAGGGCACCGGTGGCCTCCACCGGGTCGTTGGGCAGTCCCAGCGCGCGGGCGAACACATTGGTCGAACCGCCCGGCACCACGGCCAGTCGCGGGACCTTCTCGCCCGGGCCGTGCGCCAGCAGCCCGTTCACCACCTCGTTGACGGTGCCGTCACCGCCCAGCGCCACCACCAGGTCGACCGCGCCGTCCTCCGCCGCCTCACGGGCCAGGTCGCGCGCGTGGCCCCGGTACCTGGTCTCGGCGACCTCCAGCTTGAGGTCGCTGCGCAGGGCGTGGATCAGGACGTCCCTGGTCCGGCCACTGGTGGTGGTGGCCTTGTGGTTCACGACCAGGAGAGCGCGCATGGGGAAAGCCTACGGGTCGGTACGCACCGACCGGCGGCTACCCTGCTGGAGTGACCGCAGAAACCTCCGCACCCGTACCCGCGGCCGGCTCCGGCCGCCCGGCCTCCCTGACCCTGGGAGCCGCCATCACCGCCCTGGAGGGCGCCGCGCTGGCCCTCGTCGGCGTCTGGGACATGGTGGCCGCGCTGTCCGGCGAAGCCAGGCACCTGGCCCTGAACGAGTTCGGCGGAGCGGTGATCGTGCTGCTCGGCGTGCTGCCGGTGCTGGCCGCCCGCGCGCTGCTCAAGGAGCGCCGCTGGGGCCGCAGCCCGGCGGTGCTGACCAACTCGATCTGCCTGCCGGTCGCCTACTACATGGTCGAGAACGGCGGCGCGATGGTCGCGGTCGGCGCGCTGATCGGCGTGCTCGGCCTGGTGGGCATCGGCTGCCTGCTGAACCCGAAGTCGACGGCGGCCCTGTACGCCCCGTCCGAAGACTAGGGCCCACAGGGCCGACCGTGCGGCCGCCCAGCCCGAGCTGAGCGGCCGTCAGTCCTACTCCTCCACCAGCAGCTTCTCCCGCAGCTGGGCCAAGGTCCTGGCGAGCAGCCGGGACACGTGCATCTGGGAGATCCCCACCTCGGCGGCGATCTGCGACTGGGTCATGTTCCGGAAGAACCGCAGCACCAGGATCTTCTGTTCCCGGGGCGGCAGTTGGGCCAGCAGCGGCTTGAGCGACTCGCGGTACTCGACGCCCTCCAGCGCCTCGTCGGTGGCGCCCAGGGTGTCCGCGACGGCCGGCGACTCGTCGTCGCTGTCCGGCACGTCCAGGGACAGCGTGGAGTACGCGTTGGCGGACTCCAGGCCCTCCAGGACGTCCTCCTCGGAGATCCCCAGGTGCTCGGCCAGCTCGTGCACCGTGGGGGAGCGGCCGTGCCGCTGGGAGAGCTCGCTGGTCGCCGTGGTGAGCGACAGCCGCAGCTCCTGGAGCCGGCGCGGGACGCGCACCGCCCAGCCCTTGTCGCGGAAGTGCCGCTTGATCTCGCCGACGATGGTCGGCGTCGCGTAGGTGGAGAACTCGACCCCGCGCTCGTGGTCGAAGCGGTCCACCGACTTGATCAGGCCGATGGTGGCGACCTGGGTCAGGTCGTCCAGCGGCTCGCCCCGGTTGCGGAAGCGCCGGGCCAGGTGCTCGACCAGCGGGATGTGCATCCGCACCAGCTGGTTGCGCAGTTCGACCCGCTCCGGGGAGCCCTCGGGCAGTGCGGACAGCCGGACGAACAGCGCGCGGGCGGCCTCCCGGTCCGGGGCGCCCGAGCGGTGCGAGACCTGGGTGGGCACGGCGACGTGCGGCCCGGCCTCGTTCGCCTCGCCGGCCTCGTTCGCCGAGGCCGTCGCGTCCGTCGTGTTCGCCTCGTCCGTCGCGTTCGCCTCGCCGGCTTCGTCCGTCGCGGCCGTCTGGTCCACCGGGTCCGGAGGGGGCGTGGAGGCAGGCGTCGGCTCGGACGTCGGCTCGGTGGGGTGGCTCATCCGGTGGGCGTCCTTCGGGTGCGCTTCGTCGTTGGCGGCGAGGCCGGGAACGCTCGCCTGGGTCGGTACGGCAGGTCCCGCCGTCGCGAGGCCGGTACGGTCCAGATCACTCACGGCCATTCCCCCGTTCCGTTCCGGGAGCACCGGGGCCGGTGGCCCCGGAATCGTCTCGTTGGTCGTACCGCATGGGTGGCGGTACCGGAGCCGTCCGTCGGTCCCCGGAGCGGGGAGCGGCGGACGGCCCTTGCGCGGGTGGTGCTCGGTGCTGCTCGGTCGTGCGGTGCGGTGCTGCGCCCGACTAGTGGGCGGGTGACCCGCCGCGCTTCTTGTGCAGGCTGATCGTCACGGTCTTGTCCTCGGCGACCGAGGAGTCGACCTCACCGGCCAGCGCGGAGAGCACGGTCCAGGCGAAGGTGTCCCGCTCGGGGGCCTTGCCGTCGGTGGTCGGTGCGGCGACGGTCACCTTCAACGAGTCGCCGACCAGCCGGAACTCGCAGGACAGGACGGAGCCGGGCACCGCCTGCTGGAGCAGGATGGCGCAGGCCTCGTCGACCGCGATCCGCAGGTCCTCGATCTCGTCGAGGGTGAAGTCCAGCCGGGCGGCCAACCCGGCCGTCGCTGTTCGCAGGACGGAGAGGTAGGCCCCGGCTGCGGGCAGCCGGACCTCCACGAAGTCCTGAACACCGAGATCGCCGTCGATCTTGGACACCCTTGCCTCCTGGGTGACGCGCTGTGCTTTCTTGGTACCCCGCTTGTTACCGCTTGCTACCCCCGAAGGGGGTCCGGCGTCGCGGATCCGCCATCGCTCTGCCTTCCGCACCCCGGTTCGGGAGTTACTCATGGTAAGGCATTGCGACGCAGGGTGGCAGACCCTTTCTCCGGACTGCGGAAGGCCGTTCAGGGCCGCCCGACGGCGGTCAGCGCCTCGTCGGTGAGCCGGTACACCGTCCACTCGTTCATCGGCACCGCGCCGATCGACTTGTAGAAGTCGATCGAGGGCTGGTTCCAGTCCAGGACCGACCACTCCACCCGGGAGTAGCCGCGCTCGACGGCGATCCGGGCGAGCTCCAGCAGCAGTGCCTTGCCGTGGCCGCCGCCGCGCGACTCCGGGCGGACGTAGAGGTCCTCCAGGTAGATCCCGTAGGTGCCGCGCCAGGTCGAGAAGTTGCGGAACCAGACCGCGAAGCCGACCGGCTCGCCGGTGACGTCGTCCTCGGCGATCAGACCGTACAGCGCCGGGTCGGCGCCGAACAGGGCCTCGTGCAGCTGCTCCTCGGTGGCCTTCGCCTCGTGCAGGGCCTTCTCGTAGTCCGCGAGTTCGCGGACCATGGCGTGGATGACGGGGACGTCGGTGGCGACGGCGGTGCGGATCATGCCTGTGAGCCTACTGCTCGGGACCCGTCTCGTCCCAGGCCTGGAGGGAGGTCTGGTCGACGATCCGGCCGTCCCGCAGGCCGGCCATCGAGGACATCAGCACCCGGACCCCGTCCGGATACCGGCAGGACTCCAGGAAGGCGACGTGGTCGCCCTGGACCACCACCTGTTCCAGCTTGTGGGTCATCTCGCGGCCGTAGACGTCGTCCAGCATGGCGCCGATCTCCTCCCGCCCGTGCATCACCAGGGGGTGGCTGGGCTGGGTCCTGCGATCGACCATGCGCAGTTCGGCGTCCTCCGCGTAGAGCGCCAGGAGGGTCTCGGCGTCGCGGCGCTCGATGCCCTCGCGCAGCGCGCGGGTGTCGAAGGCGGTGGGGGCCGCCATGGTGGCCATGATCTCGCTCCTCCGGTCGGGTTCCGTCGGCTCGTACCTCTGAGCGTACGCCCGCCGCCGGGGCCGGAGGAGCGGGACCGGGGCCGGTCAGCGGGCCGGTACGGTGCGCAGGTACTCGGCCAGCGCGCTGATCGCGGCCGGGTTGCGCGGGCTCTCCACCAGGTCGACGTAGTCCATGACGAAGATCCGGCCGTTCCTCACCGCGGAGACGTTCGCCAGCGGCGGGAAGGACGTGAGGAACTTCCGCTTCTCCTCGGCGCCGGGCGTCGCGTAGTCGTTGATCACGATCACCTCGGGGTCGCGCTCCACCACGCTCTCCCAGCCGGCCGTGACCCAGCTGTCGGCGAGGTCGCCCATGATGTTGGTCCCGCCGGCCTTGGCGATGATCTCGTCGGCGGCGGCGAACTTGCCCGCGGTGTACGGCTTGTCCTGCCCGCTGTCGTACAGGAAGACGGACGGGCGGCGCTCCGGCTGCGGGACGGCGGCGATCTGCGCCTTGAAGCCGGCGACCAGCTTGTCGGCACGGTCCTTGACGTCGAAGATCTCGCCGAGGTTGGCCAGGTCGGTGTAGAGCGCCTCCAGCGGGTCCATCACGCCGCGCTCGGTGCCCTTGCCGCTGCGGCAGGACTCGCTGAGCACGTACGAGTCGACGCCGAGCGCCTTGAAGGCCTGCGGGGTCACGCCGCTGCCCTCGTCGAAGCCGTAGTGCCAGCCGGCGAAGACCAGGTCGGCCTTGGCGTCCAGCGCGATCTCCTTGGTGATCCGCTGCTTGGAGAGCCACTTCGTCTGCTGGTAGCCGTCCTTCCAGGCGACCTTGTCGAGCTGCCCCTTGTCGTCGGGCATCACGTAGCCGGCCATCCGGTCGGCGAGGCCGAGCGAGAGCATCAGTTCGGTGATGCCGACGTCGTTGGTCACCACCCGGGCGGGCTTCCGGTCGAAGGTGAGCTCGTCGCCGCAGTTGCGCACGGTCACCGGGTAGTGGGCGGAGTCGGCTGCGGCCTCCTTCGGGGCGATCTCGGCGCCGCAGGCGGTGAGTCCGAGGACGAGCAGGGCGGCGGTGGCAACGGCCTTGGTACGCACGGTGGTTCCTTCGGAGGGGGCGGATCAGGCGGAGTGGTCGGAGGGGGCGAGGCGGTCGAACAGCAGCTGGAGGGCGCCGGTCACCGGGTGCCGCACCGGGGTGCCCCGGACGCCGAACACCTCGGCCAGCAGGGCGGGTTCGAGTACCTCGTGGGGCGGGCCCGAGGCGACGATCCGGCCGCCCCGCAGCACGTACAGCAGGTCGCAGTGGCCCGCCGCCAGGTTGAGGTCGTGCAGCGCGGTGAGCACCGTCGGTCCGGCCTCGCGGGCGAGCGCCAGCACCTCCAGTTGGTGGGCGACGTCGAGGTGGTTGGTGGGTTCGTCCAGCACCAGCAGGCGCGGCTCCTGGACCAGCGCGCGGGCGAACAGCACCCGCTGCTTCTCGCCCCCGGACAGGCTCAGGAAGCCCCGCTCGGCGAGGTGTCCGGCGCGGACCTTGCGCAGTGCCCCGGCGCAGCGCTCCTCGTCCCCGTCGGACGGGGCGCCGAAGCCCCGGCGGTGCGGCAGCCGGCCCATGGCCACCACCTCGGCCACCGTGAAGTCGAACTCGGCGGAGTGCTCCTGGGTCAGCGCGGCCACCCGGCGGGCCGACTCGCGCGCCGTGAGCGCGTGCAGGTCGTCGCCGGCGAGCCGGACGACGCCGCCGGCCGGCTTCAGCACCCGGTAGACGCAGCGCAGCAGGGTCGACTTGCCGCTGCCGTTCGGGCCGACCAGGCCGACCACCTGCCCGGCGGCGGCCGCCAGGCTCACCTCGTGGACCAGCCGGGTGCCGGCCAGCTCCACCGAGACGGCGTCGACGGCGAGGTCCTGGGCCAGGGCCGGGCCGGTGGCTCCGGCCGCTTCGGACGGCGTGGTCACGTCGGTCATCGGGTGCCTCCGAAGGCCTGGCCGCGGCGGCGCATCATGATCAGGAAGGCGGGCACGCCGAGCACCGCGGTGAACACCCCGACGGGCAGTTCGGCGGGCGCCAGCAGGGTGCGCGACGCGATGTCCACCCAGACCAGCAGCAGCGCCCCGGCGAGCGGCGCGATCACCAGCACCCGGCGGTGCCCGGCGCCGACCAGCATCCGCGCCAGGTGCGGCATCAGCAGTCCGACGAAGCCGATCGCCCCGCTGACCGCGACCACGGTGCCGGTGACGGCGGCGGTCACCACGAACAGCTCGCGGCGCAGCCGGTCCGGGTCCACGCCGAGCGAGGCGGAGGTCTCGTCGCCCATCGCGAGCGCGTCCAGCCGCCCGGCGGCGCAGGCCAGGTAGGCGAGGCCGGCCAGCACGGTGACGGCGGCGATCGGCACCTTGCCCCAGGTGGCGCCGCCGAGGCTGCCGAGCAGCCACATCATGGCGTCCCTGGCGGCCTCGCCGCGGTCGGCGGCGAAGACCATCAGGGTGGTGGCGGCGGAGAAGCCGTAGGACAGGGCGGTGCCGGTGAGCACCAGGCGCAGCGGGGTGAGCCCGTACGCGGTGCGGGCGGCGAGGTACACCAGCGTCATGGCGGCCAGCGCGGAGCCGAAGGCGGAGGCGGAGATCGCCCACACCCCGAGCGAGGCGAAGGCGCCGAACAGCAGCACGGCGTTGGCGCCGACGGCCGCGCCGGAGGAGATGCCGAGCACGAAGGGGTCGGCCAGCGCGTTGCGCACCAGGGCCTGGACGGCGACCCCGCAGGCGGCGAGTCCGGCGCCGACCACGGCGGCCAGCACGGTGCGCGGCAGCCGGATCTCCCAGACGATCGCGTACGCGGCCGCCTCGTCCGCCTCCAGCCGGCCGCCCGTCAGCCCGGCACCCAGCAGTCGCAGCACCCGGGGCAGGCCGAGCCCGGAGGAGCCGAGGGCGACTCCGCAGACCAGCGAGAGCAGCAGCGCGGCGGCGAGGCCGGCGGCGAGCGGGACGACGGGTATCCGGCGGGTGGGCGGGCCGGCTGCACGGTCTGCGGGTGCGCGGTTCACGGGTGCGCCTTGCCTCGGGCCGCGGGTGCGCCGGGCCGGGCGCGTGCCGGGGCGTGCCGGGGCGCCGGTCCCCTCGCAGTCCGCGGCGAGTTGTCGGGAGGTCAGCGGCCGGGGGCGATCGGGCTGGCGCGGCCGTACGGGCGGGTACGGGCCGTGCTCACCGTTGCGGGTCAGCGCCGGATTCACACCGGACTTCCCCCTCGGACGCCCTGGCAGCATAACAGCCACTCAGGGCAGGCAACCCTTACCGGGCAGGGCTGGACGTGAACGCACGACCGCCCCCGTCCGGCGGTGCGGACGGGGGCGGTCGGCTGGCGACGCGTCAGGCTCAGGCCTGCTTGGTCTCCCAGAAGATCTTGTCGACCTCGGCGATCAGGTCCAGCAGGGCCTGGCCGGTGGCCGGGTCGGTGGACGCCTTGGCGGCCGAGGCGGCCTTCAGGGTGTCGTTGACCAGCTGGTGCAGCTGCGGGTACTTCTCGAAGTGCGGAGCCTTGAAGTAGTCGCTCCACAGCACCGAGATGTGGTGCTTGACGGCCTCGGCGCGCTGCTCCTTGATGATGACGGCGCGGGCGCGGAAGTGCGGGTCCTCGTTGGCCTGGTACTTCTCCTGGGTGGCCTTGACGGACTCGGCCTCGATCCGGGCCTGCGCCGGGTCGTACACGCCGCAGGGCAGGTCGCAGTGGGCGTGGGCGGTGGCGCGCGGTGCAAACAGACGAGAGAACATGGGAGTCCTTCCTTAGATCGTCTTCCCGCGCCCGAGATTACCCCTCCGTCCTCCCGGTTTCGCGATCGGGCGGGGGGCCCAGGGCGAAAGACGGACCAGGAAACGGGCCAATCCGGACATCGAACAGGTGACGGCCCGTACGGCAGACTGGGGGCGGGCCGAGCGGGAGGAGGAGCCGTGGCGCGGAGCACGCGGCCGGAGGGCGCCGGAGCGGGGCGGCGGGGCCGGGGCGGCGTGCTGCCGCTGGGGCTGGTCGACGTGGCGGGGCCGTCCATGGTGCCGACCCTGCGCGAGGGCGACCGGCTGCTGGTCCGCTACGGCGCGCCGGTCCGGCCGGGCGCGGTGGTGCTCTTCCGGCACCCGTTCCAGCAGGACCTGCTGGTGGTGAAGCGGGCCGCCGGGCGCCGGGCCGAGGGCTGGTGGCTGCTGTCCGACAACCGTCCGGTGGACAGCGACAGCCGCAGCTACGGCGCCGTGCCGGACGAGCTGGTGCTCGGCCGGGTGCTGCTGCGGCTGCGTCCCGACCCGGTCTGGCTGGCGCCGGGCCGCCGGCTGGAGCGGCTGCTGCTCACCCCCCGGCTGGCCCGGCTGCCGGGCCTGGCCCGCCGGTTCGGCGTGTGGGTCGAGGAACCCTAGGCCCCGGCCCCGGCCCCGGCCGCGGCCTCCTGGCGCTTGCGGGCCCGGTAGGCGGCCACGTTGGCGCGGGTCGCGCAGCGGTCCGAGCAGTAGCGGCGGGAGCGGTTGGTCGAGGTGTCCAGGTAGGCGTTGCGGCAGGGCGCGGCCTGGCAGATGCCGAGCCGGTCGGCGCCCAGCTCGGTCAGGTGGACGGCCAGGCCCATGCAGGCCACCGCGCTGAAGTGCGCGGTGGCGGTGGGCGAGTTGTCGGCCAGGTGCAGGTGCCAGCGCGGCCGCCCGGCGTCGTCCAGGAAGTCGTGCCCGGAGATCAGCGGGCTGACGGGGTACTCCATCAGCAGGCTGTTCAGCAGGTCGACGCCGCGGATCTCGTCCCCCTCGGCGGCGGCCTCGAAGACCCCGCGCAGGCGGGTCCGCACGGCCCGGAGCCTGGGCAGGTCGGACTCGTCGGCGAGCGTGGCGGCCCGCGAGGAGTCGGAGAACAGGCCGCGCACCGCCTCCACGGAGGTCAGCGCGTCGGTGCCGCGCTCGGGCTCCTCGGTGTTCACCAGCCGAACGGCGAGATCGGCGTACGCGGCGAGCTCCACAGGGGTCCTTCCAGAATGCGGTAACGGGCTTACTGCCTCCAGCCTATTACCCGGGCGGGGACTCCACCCTACGGCCCGGGCGGCGGCTGCGGCCCACGGCCCGGGCGGAAAACGGTCGGCGCCCGGCAGGGGAGGCCTGCCGGGCGCCTGGGGCACGGGTTCAGAGCACCTTGGACAGGAAGGCCCTGGTCCGCTCGTGCTGCGGGTCGGTGAGCACCTCGCGGGGGTTGCCGGACTCGACCACCACGCCGCCGTCCATGAACACCAGCGCGTCGCCGACCTCGCGGGCGAAACCCATCTCGTGGGTGACGACCACCATGGTCATGCCCTCCTCGGCGAGGCCGCGCATGACGTCCAGGACGTCGCCGACCAGCTCCGGGTCGAGCGCCGAGGTGGGCTCGTCGAAGAGCATCAGCTTGGGCTTCATGGCCAGCGCGCGGGCGATCGCGACGCGCTGCTGCTGGCCGCCGGAGAGCTGCGAGGGGTAGTTCCGCGCCTTGTCGGCGAGGCCGACCCGCTCCAGCAGGGCCATCCCGCGCTCGCGGGCGTCGGCCTTGCTCTCGCCCTTGACCTGGACCGGCGCCTCCATGACGTTCTCGACGGCGGTCATGTGCGGGAACAGGTTGAAGCGCTGGAAGACCATGCCGATGTCGCGCCGCTTGAGGGCGACCTCGCGGTCCTTGAGCTCGTGCAGCCGGTCGCCCTTCTGCTGGTAGCCGACCAGCTCGCCGTCCACCCAGAGCCGGCCGCCGTTGATCTTCTCCAGGTGGTTGATGCACCGCAGGAAGGTCGACTTGCCGGAGCCGGACGGGCCGATCAGGCAGAACACCTCGCCCTTCCTGACCTCCAGGTCGATGCCCTTGAGCACCTCGACCAGGCCGTAGGACTTGTGCACGTTCTCGGCGCGGACCATGGGCTCGGCGGACGCGGCGGCGCCGGCCGGGGTCTTGGTCAGGTCGGTCATACGTGACCACCTCCCTCGAGGCCGGGAACGACGTCGGCACTCGTCTTCGGGGCGGGCTTCCCGGCGAACAGTCCCCGCAGCCGTTGCAGCGGGGTGGGCGGGAGGGTGCGGTTGGAGCCTCGGGCGTAGTGGCGCTCGATGTAGTACTGACCGATGGTCAGCACCGAGGTGAAGAACAGGTACCAGAGGCTGACCACGATCAGCAGCGGGATGTTCTGGTAGTTCCTGGAGTAGATGACCTGGCCGGCCCGGAAGATCTCCTCCAGGGAGATCACCGAGACCAGCGAGGTGGTCTTGAGCATCGAGATGGTCTCGTTGCCGGTCGGCGGGATGATCACCCGCATGGCCTGCGGCAGGACGATCCGGCGCATGGTCTGGAACCGGCTCATGCCGAGCGCGTGCGAGGCCTCGGCCTGGCCCTCGTCCACCGACTGGATGCCGCCGCGGACGATCTCCGCCATGTAGGCGGCCTCGTTGAGGCCGAGGCCCAGCAGTGCCGCGACGAACGTCGGGATCAGCACGTTGGTCTGCTCGGACCAGAACTCCGGCCCCCACGGGACGCCGATCGACAGCTTGGCCCAGATCAGGCCGAGGAAGTTCCAGAACACCAGCTGCACCAGGACCGGGGTGCCGCGGAAGATCCAGATGTAGACCCAGGCGACGCCGGCCAGCAGCGGGTTCGGGGACAGCCGCATCACCGCGAGGATGATGCCGCCGACCACGCCCATGAGCATGGCGAGCACGGTCAGTTCCAGCGTCACCAGCAGGCCGTGCATGATGCTGTCGTGGAACAGGTACTGACCGACGATGTCCCACTTGAAGGCGGGGTTGGTGAAGGCGGCGCTCAGCAGCATGGCCGCGAGCACGGCGATGACGACGGCGCCCGCCCAGCGTCCGGGGTGGCGGACCGGGACGGCCTTGATGATCTCAGGCCGCCCCCTCTGCGCCGTCCCCTTGTCCAAAGAGTTCACGGTGTGGCCTCGGGGGAGAAGATGAAGCGTACGAGGGTCAGCTGACGGCGCCGTTGACGGCCGACTTTTCGATGGCACCGGCCTCGACACCCCACTTGGTGAGGATCTGCTTGTAGGTGCCGTCGTCGATCAGCGACTGGACGGCGCCCTGGATGGCCGGGGTGAGCTTGGAGCCCTTGGCCAGGGCGACGCCGTAGGGGGCCGTGCCGTAGGTCTCGCCGACCTTCTCCAGCTGGCCGCCGGACTGCTTGATCGCGTAGTCGACGACCTGGGAGTCGGCCATCAGCGCCTGGTCGCGCCCGGAGACCACGGCGTTGGTGACGTCCGTCTGGAGGTCGAACTTGTCGCCGCCGTTCTGGACGCCCGGCTTGCCGGCCTTGGCGCAGTCGGGGTCGCGGGTGTCCTTGATCTCGTCGGCCTGGGTGGTGCCGGTCTGGACGGCGACCTTCTTGCCGCAGAGGTCCTTCGGGTCGACCTTCTCCGGGTTGCCCTTCTTCACCGCGACGGCGCTGCCGGAGTTGAAGTAGGTGACCATGTCGACGATCTGCTCGCGCTCCTTGTTGTCCGTGAAGGACGACATGCCGAGCTGGAACTTGTTCGACTGGATGCCGGGGATGATCGCGGTGAAGCCGGAGTCCTGCACCTCGGCCTTCAGCCCGAGCTTGGCGGCGATGGCGTTGGCCAGGTCGACGTCCATGCCGATGACCTTGCCGCTGTCGTCCTTGAACTCGTCCGGCGCGTACGACGCGTCGGCGCCCACCACGAGCTTGCCGGCCGTCTTGACGTCGTCCGGGACGAGCGCGGCGAGCTTGGGGTCGGCCTTGACCTCGTTGACGGTGGCGGAGGCGTTGGGGGCGCCGCCGCTCTCGGTCTTGCTGCTGCTGCAACCGGTCAGCACGAGGGAGACGGAGGCGGCGACGACGCCGGCTGCGAAGAGCCGGTTGCGCTTGGTACGGGCGGTCATGAAGGGGGATCTCCATCCTGGGGGAGAGAGGTCGGGCGGAGCGCGCCGCGGGAGCGGCGCACCGGAACAGCGAGCCGGACGTCCGGGTACGGGTGCGTGGTGCCGTACGTCGTCGTACGTGCAGGCCGGGTCGTGCAGTTGCCCGGGTGCGCGGGAGCCACCCGGGGCCTTACGAGGTACTGCTTCCGCCACCCTCCGCCGAGGTGGACGTTGACCGAACCGCCTCGACCAGGGGCCTGCTCGATCCGAGATGGGGGGAATCCTGCCATCTGATGACGGTCAGGTGGCCCTCATCCAGATCAAAATCGGATAACGAGGGGTCACGCTGTCCGCTATTCGGACTTATTCCGTGACCCTGTCACTCTGCGCATAAGTATGCGGACCGGTGGGTGTCGTTCCCGGAGGCCCGCCGCCCGCGCCCCGGATGCCGCCGCCGGTGGTCCCGGCCTGCCGGGCCCACCGGCGGGTGTGTCAGAATTCGTCACCGGGTGACCCCCGAACGCTCGAACCAGACCGACGAGCCCCGACAGGCTCGGGGTGCTCAGGAACGGAAGCCTCAACGCGGCTCCGTATCCGGGGCTCCGACTCCCCTCGGATCTGTTTCACTCCTGCGGGTACGCGTGCGCTCACGCCGTCCGCCGCCGCCGGAGCCCGGTGTTTCCGACTCCGGGCCCCCGAGCGCGACGGCGCGGCGATGAACCGTGCGTGACGAGGACGAAAAGGCATAGGTGCGATGCCTCCGTCCGACCTAGGCTCGGCCCGGAAGCACAACGCGGGCAACACCAGACCCCATAAAACCCTCATCCGAGGGCGCCGCCCGACGGCAGCGCCCCGACCCTGAACACCCGGGTCCGCTTCGGCGTACCCGGTTTCCGGTTTCCGGACGGGTCGTCCTGTCCGTCGGCCCGTGCGTCCTCGCCGATCAATGACGAAGAGGTCATCGTGGCAGCGGAGATCATTCACAGCAGCACCCAGGACACCGACGATCCGGTCGACGCGGTCTTCGCGCTCCACCGCGGCGGCAAGATGGAGATCCGGGCGACCGTCCCGGTGCGCGACGCGGACGACCTGTCCCTCGCCTACACCCCCGGTGTCGCGCGGGTCTGCACGGCCATCGCCGAGCAGCCCGAGCTGGTCAACGACTACACCTGGAAGTCCAACACCGTCGCGGTGGTCACCGACGGCACCGCGGTGCTGGGCCTCGGCGACATCGGCCCGCAGGCCTCGCTGCCCGTGATGGAGGGCAAGGCCATCCTGTTCAAGCAGTTCGGCGGCGTGGACGCGGTGCCGATCGCGCTCGCCTGCACCGGGGTCGACGAGATCGTCGAGACCGTGGTCCGGCTGGCGCCCTCGTTCGGCGGCGTCAACCTGGAGGACATCTCCGCCCCCCGCTGCTTCGAGATCGAGCGCCGGCTCCAGGAGGCCCTGGACATCCCGGTCTTCCACGACGACCAGCACGGCACCGCGATCGTCACCACCGCCGCCCTGTGGAACGCGGCCAAGGTGACCGGCCGTGAGATCGGCTCGCTGCGGGCCGTCATCTCCGGCGCCGGCGCGGCCGGCATCGCCATCGCCAAGATGCTGGTCGCGGCCGGCATCGGCGACGTGGCCGTCTGCGACCGCAAGGGCGTGGTGTACGAGGGCCGCGGCGACCTCACCGACGTCAAGGCCGAGATCGCCGGGCGGACCAACCGCTCCGGCCTCAAGGGCTCGCTGGCCGACGCGCTGGCCGGCGCCGACGTGTTCATCGGCGTCTCCGGCGGCACCGTGCCGGAGGAGGTCGTCGCGACCATGGCCGAGGGCGCGTTCGTCTTCGCGATGGCCAACCCCACCCCGGAGATCCACCCCGAGGTCGCGCACAGGTACGCCGCGGTGGTCGCCACCGGCCGCAGCGACTTCCCGAACCAGATCAACAACGTGCTGGCCTTCCCCGGCATCTTCGCGGGCGCCCTCCAGGTCCGCGCCTCCCGGATCACCGAGGGCATGAAGCTGGCCGCCGCCAAGGCGCTGGCCGGCGTCGTGGCCGACGAGCTGACGCCGCAGAAGGTCATCCCCTCGCCGTTCGACGAGCGGGTCGCGCCGGCCGTCACCAAGGCCGTCGCCGAGGCCGCCCGGGCGGAGGGCGTGGCGCGGATCTGACGATCCGGCCGCACATCCGGCCGACGGCCAGGGGCCGGGACACGCGTCACACGTCCGCGTGGTTCCCGGCCCCGGCCGTCGGGGCTATCGTCCGGGGCATGTTCGCTGCCTACGCCGCACGTACCGACGCCGCCGACCCGCTGAGCGGGCTGGAGCTGGGCGACCTCCCCGAGCCGCAGGCCCGTCCGGGCTGGAGCGTGGTCACGGTCAGGGCCGCCAGCCTCAACCACCACGACCTGTGGTCGCTGCGCGGGGTCGGCCTGCCCGCCGAGAGGCTGCCGATGATCCTCGGCTGCGACGCCGCCGGCGTCGACGAGCACGGCAACGAGGTGGTCCTGCACTCGGTGATCGGCCAGAGCGGCCACGGGGTCGGCCCGGACGAGCCGCGCTCCATCCTGACCGAGCGCTACCAGGGCACCTTCGCCCAGCGGGTCGCGGTGCCCACCTGGAACCTGCTGCCCAAGCCCGCCGGGCTGAGCTTCGAGCAGGCCGCCTGCCTGCCCACCGCCTGGCTGACGGCCTACCGGATGCTGTTCACCAACGCCGGGGTCAAGCCCGGTGACACCGTCCTGGTGCAGGGGGCGGGCGGCGGGGTGGCGACCGCGCTGATCGTCCTCGGCAAGGCGGCCGGCCTGCGGGTCTGGGTCACCGGACGGAACGAGGCCAAGCGCGCCAGGGCGGTGGAACTCGGCGCCGACGCGGCCTTCGAGAGCGGCGCCCGGCTGCCCGAGCGGGTGGACGCGGTCCTGGAGACGGTCGGCGCCGCGACCTGGTCGCACTCGGTGAAGTCGCTGCGCCCGGGCGGCACCATCGTCATCTCCGGGGCCACCTCGGGGCCCAACCCGAGCGCGGTCGAGCTGAACCGGATCTTCTTCCTGGAGCTCAGGGTGGTCGGCTCGACCATGGGCACCAAGGAGGAGCTGGCCGGGCTGCTCTCGTTCTGCGCCAACACCGGCGTCCGGCCGGTGATCGACTCGGTGCTGCCGCTGGCCGAGGCCGGGGACGGCTTCGCCCGGCTCGCCGAGGGGGACGTCTTCGGGAAGATCGTCCTGAGGCCCTGAGGCCCTGAGGCCCTGAGGCCCTGAGGCCCTGAGGCCCTGAGGCCCTGAGGCCCTGAGGCCCTGAGGCCCTGAGGCCCTGAGGTCCTGAGGTCCTGAGGCCCTGAGGTCCTGAGCCTGCGGCGTCGTGACGCGCGGCGGCCCGGTGTCCCCGTCGGGGAGCACCGGGCCACCGGCGCCGTCCGGTTCCCGCGGCCGGCTCAGCCGAGCAGCCGCTTCAGCCGCTCGCCCGCGGTGCCCAGCACCGTCTGGGCCTCGGCCAGCTTGTCCGCGCTCACTCCACCGTCCCTGGCCGTGTCGCGGACCTGGTCGCGGAAGCGGTCGAGCAGCCGCTCCAGCTCGCGGGCCGGGTCCCCGGCCGGGTCGGTGCGGGCCCACGCCGGAAGGTCGGCCGGGGCGCCGGGGCCGTCCTCGTCCAGGTCGATCCTGGTCACGGTGACCTGCTCGGCGGCTCCGGCCGGTGCGGCCGGCCCCTCCGCGCCCTGGCCCCAGCGGGCCGCGTCGGCCAGCCCGGCCAGGCCCTTGGTCAGCTCGGACAGGCCTTCGGCCAGCCCGGTCGGCCAGTCGCCCTTCGCGGCGTGCTCACGCACCTGCTGCTCGACCCGGCGCTTGATCCGCAGCGCCTCCTGCTGCGCGGCGTTGCGCGAGGCCTTGGCCTGCTCGCGCAGCCGGCGGGCCTCCGCCTCGGCGGCCTTCGCCTTGGCCTTGGCGGCCTTCTCCTGCTCCCGCGCGCGCTTGGCCTGTTCCTTGGCCTGCTGCTTGAACTGGGCGAACTCCTCCTTGGCGCGCTGCCAGGACTCGTTGTCGCCCCAGGGCCCGGCCCACGGGTCGCCGCCTTCGGCGCGCTCCGGCCGGGGCGCCTGCTTGGCGGCGTTCCACAGCTCCTCGCGCAGGTCCTTGGCGCTGTCCCTGACGTCCTCGCGGATCGCCCCGGCGAGCTGTGCCACGGAGTCGTGGATCTCCAGCTCAAGGTCGTCCAACTCGCCCTGTCTGGCTTCGAGTTCGGTGCGGCCGGCGTCGGTCAGCCGGTACACCTTGCGGCCGCCCTCGGTGCTGTGGCTGACCAGGCCCTCCTGTTCGAGCTTGGCCAGTCGCGGGTAGACCGTCCCGGCGGAGGGGGCGTACAGGCCCTGGAACCGCTCCTCCAGCAGCCGGATCACCTCGTAGCCGTGCCGCGGCGCCTCGTCCAGCAGCTTCAGCAGGTAGAGCCGCAGCCGGCCGTGGCCGAACACGGGAGTCATCTCAGGCCTCCTTCGTGAGGTTCGGCGTGCCGGGACCGGCCGGCAGCTCCTTGACCACCACCGGGCCCTCGTCCTCGGACTCGGGGCGGCGCAGCACGGTGACCGCGCCGGAGACGGTGGTGACGTGGAGGCTGCCGCGGCCCTCGCCGAGCCGGCCGGAGATCTTCTTGGCGCCCCAGGTGCTGCTCATCTGGAGCTCCTCGAAGGTGCTGGAGACGTCGCCGCTGGTGGAGCCGGCCTCGACGGTGGCGTCGGCCAGCGAGGGGATGCGGACCACGACCGCGCCGCTGACCGTGTTGACCTTGACCTCGGTCTCGCCGGCCACGTCGAGGTCCAGGGTGACGGCGCCGGTGACGGTGTTGGCCTGGACCCGGTCGGCGGTGCCGGCGATCACGGTGAGCCGGCCGGAGACGGTGTTGACCTTGAGCCGGCCGCCGACGGCCTGGGCGTCCACGTCGCCGGTGACGGTGCTGGCGTCGATCCGGCCGGTGACCCCGGCGAGGGTGGTGTCGCCGTTGGCGCTCTGCACCGAGACGTGCCCGTCGACGCCGCTGACGGTGGCGTGGGCCGACACGGTGCCGACCTTGACCTCGACCTCGGCCGGGACGGTCACCGTCACGCCGGCGATCCGCTTGCGCTTGAGGGAGCCGAAGAAGCTCTTCACCGAGCCGACCGACTTGAGCCAGTCGCCGAACTCGCCCCAGCTGTTGATGTCCTTGTAGGTGACCGTCAGGACGCCGTCCACCAGGGTCACGTGCAGCGGGTCGCCGACGAGTTCGGTGATCTCCAGGCGGGCCGGGCCCTCGGCCGCCACCACGTTCACGGTGCCCTCGATGGTCCGCACGTGCAGCGCGCGCACCGTCTCGTCGAAGGTGATCCTCTCGGGGCCGTCGACCGTCCACTGGCTCATCTCTGCCGCCTCCCTCGTCGATCGCGATGTATCGCGTTCTCTTCTAAAGACGATATATCGCGTGCTGGCAGAGTCAAGCGTGTTCACCCCCGTCCCGACCCCGATCCGACCCCGATCCGTCCCCGAGGTCTCCCCTACGGGGGGCGTTCGGAACGGCGCCCGAACATGCGCGGGGCCCGGGAGGCGGTTGCCTCCCGGGCCCTCGGCGGGCGTCACCCGGTCACTCGTCGTCCTCGTCGTCGAGCCGCGCGAGCCAGGTGGCCAGCCGCTCGACCGGGACCTCGAAGTCCGGGTTGAGGTCGACGAACGTGCGCAGCTGCTCGGCCAGCCACCCGAAGGTGACCTCCTCCTCGCCGCGCCGGTTCTCCAGCTCCTCGATGCCACGGTCGGTGAAGTACACGGTTCGCTCCGGTCCGGTGGGGATTGACCTGGTCAGGATAGTCCGGTCAGCTTGCCCGCCAGGTGCTGACGGTGACCTTGGCGGCCCCGGAGACCGGGTCGGCCTGCTCGATCGCCGCGATGGCGACGTTGCGGGTGACCCGGTCGCGGACGCACAGCAGGCGGCCCGGCGCGGCCCGGTTGAACGAGAGGTCGGTGTCCGGCCTGGAGTCGATCGCGGCGGCGCACTCCTCGGCGGTGACGGCCGGTTCGGTGATCACCGCGAAGTCCGACTTGTCGTCGCCGTAGCTGGTGAAGGAGTTGGCCCGGCTGCCGCCGGTGCCGCCGGCGTTGATCACCCCGAGGCCCCACTTGAGGTCGGTGGAGCGGGGCACCACGGTGCCGGAGTCCAGGTCGATCCGGTACGCGTCGGAGGAGTACTCGGCGCTGGGGATCGCCAGCGACTTCTTGTCCAGCATCGCGGAGTAGCCGGCCGGGCGGGCCGGGGCCGAGACGGTGCTCTGCCCGGACTTCGAGGGCGCGGCCGTCACCGGGGCGGCGGAGGGGGTGGCGGAGGGGGAGGCGCTCGGGGAGGCGCTCGGCTTCGTCGGCTCCTGGCTCCGGGACACGGTGGCCGCGGCGGCCGGCTTGTCGTCCGCCTTGCCCAGCTTCTTCATCAGCACCACGCCGCCCGCGGTGCCGCCGACCGCCATCACCAGCGCGACGGTGAGCAACACCTTCCAGGACACCCCGCCCCTGCGTGCGGGCTCCGGTGCGGGCGCCGGGTCGGAGCTCACCACCGGGCCGGGCGGCGGGGTGTCGTAGGACGGCGGCTCCGGCTGGAGCCGGACGGTCGGCCGGGTGGGCGGCACCGGCGCGGCCGGGGCGCCGGTGGGCGGCTGCGGCGCGGCGTACGAGCCGATCGGCGGCGGCCCGAAGCCGGGCGGGGGCGTCACCGGCTGCCGCGGCGGGTGCACCGCGGTCGCCGGGTGGGTCGGCGCGGTGGCCGGCGGCGGGGGAGCGGCCGGCATCGCGGGCAGCGGGGTGGGCGGGGTCGAGGGCGCGGCCGGCAGCGGGGTCGGCGGCGTCCTGGGCAGGTCCGAGCGACGGGTGATCTCGGTGTTGACCTCGCGGGGCAGCCAGTCCTCGCCGAACCGCAGCTGGCCGCCGACCTCCGGGTGGCTGCGGGCGATCCGGATGATCTCGGCGGGCGTGGGGCGGTCCTCGGGGGACTTCGCCAGGCAGCGCTGGATCAGTTCGCGCAGGTCCGCGGGGACGGCCGTGAGGTCCGCCTCCTCGTGCACCACCCGGTAGAGCACCGCGGTGTCCGGGCCGTCGCCGAACGGCGCGGTGGCGCCGGCCACGTACGCGGCCAGGGCGCCGAGCGCGAAGACGTCGGTGGCCGGGGTGATCGCGCGGCCCTGGGCCTGCTCGGGGGACATGAAGGCGGGGGAGCCGATCCGGTAGCCGGTGCCGGTCAGCGCGGTGGCGTCGGCGGCCCTGGCGATGCCGAAGTCGATCACCCGCGGGCCGTCCCCGGCGACCAGCACGTTGGCGGGCTTGAGGTCGCGGTGGACCACCTCGACGCTGTGGATCGCCTGGAGGGCCTCGGCGATGCCGCCCATCAGCAGCAGCACGGTGCGCACCGGCAGCGCGCCGTTCTCGCGCACCACCTGCTGGAGGGACGGGCCGGGGACGTACGCGGTGACCAGCCAGGGGGCGTCGCCGTCCAGGCCGCCGGAGTCGATCACCTGCGCGGTGTAGAGCCCGTGGATGCGCTGGGCGTTGCTGACCTCCTGGGCGAAGCGGCGGCGGAACTCGCCGTCCTCGGCGAACTCGGGGCGCACCACCTTGAGCGCGACCGGGCGCCCGCCCGGGGTGTAGGACAGGTAGACCCGGCCCATGCCGCCGGCGCCCAGCCGGGCGAACAGCCGGTAGCCGCCGACCTCCCTGGGGTCGTCCGGAAGGAGCGGCTGGAAGACCGGCGGGAGCTTGCCGGCGTCCCGAGGCGTGTCGGCGGTCATGTGGTGATCCCCCTGGGAGAGCGGTGAGGCGGTACGGCCGCGGCGGCCCGGTGCGATGACGGGCACCGGGGGTCGCCGAGCGGCGAGGCATAACCTATCGATCCGTCAGGAGCCCGTGCACCGCGGTGCGGTTTTGGTTGCAGAGCTGGGACCTGGGCCCGGCGGCGCGGTGGACCGCGAACGCCCGCGGCCCCGCACTCCCGGTGGGGAGTGCGGGGCCGCGGGCGTTCGGACCGTGGGGGTCTCGGCGCGTCAGAGCGCGAAGACCTCCTCGACCAGTGCCTGCTGCTCGGCGATGTGCCGCTTGGCCGAGCCGACCGCCGGGGACGAGGCCGCCGTGCGGGCGACGCGGCGCAGCCGGGAGTCGCCGCCGCTGCGGCCGATGACGACCTGGAGGTGGTCGACCAGGTTCATCGCGATGAACGGCCAGGCGCCCTGGTTGGCCGGCTCCTCCTGGGCCCAGACGAACTGGACGTCGTCGCCGTAGCGGGCCAGCTCCTCCTGGAGCTCGGCCACCGGCAGCGGGTAGAGCCGCTCGACCCGGACGATCGCGGTGTCGGTGACGCCGCGCTCGGTGCGGGCCGCCTCCAGGTCGTAGTAGAACTTGCCGGCGGTGATGACCACCTTGCGCACCTGCGCCGGGTCGACGGTGGAGTCGCCGATGACCGGGCGGAACGAGCCGGACAGGAACTCCTCGGTCGCACTCGCCGCGGCCTTCAGACGCAGCATCGACTTCGGGGTGAAGACGACCAGCGGCTTGTGGTGCGGATTGTGCGCCTGCCAGCGCAGCAGGTGGAAGTAGTTCGACGGCAGGGTCGGCATGGCGACCGTCATGTTGTTCTGCGCGCACAGCTGGAGGAAGCGCTCCGGGCGGGCGGACGAGTGGTCCGGGCCCTGGCCCTCGTAGCCGTGCGGCAGCAGCAGGGTGATGCCGGAGTGCTGGCCCCACTTCTGCTCGGAGGACGCGATGTACTCGTCCACCATGGTCTGCGAGCCGTTGACGAAGTCGCCGAACTGCGCCTCCCACATGACCAGCGCGTTCGGGCGGGTCAGCGAGTAGCCGTACTCGAAGCCCATGGCCGCGTACTCCGACAGCAGGCTGTCGTAGACGGTGTAGCGGGCCTGGTCCTCGGTGAGGTACTGGAGCGGGGTGTAGTCCTCGCCGGTCTTGCGGTCGATCAGGACGGCGTGCCGCTGGCCGAAGGTGCCTCGGCGGCTGTCCTGGCCGGCCAGGCGGACCGGGTGGCCCTCCATGAGCAGCGAGCCGATGGCGAGGGTCTCGCCCATCGCCCAGTCGATGGTGTTGTCCTCGACCGAGCCGGCGCGGCGCTGCAGCTGCGGCAGCAGACGCGGGTGGACGGTCAGCCAGTCCGGGTGGTTGACCTGGGAGGCGGCGATCCGCTTGACCATCTCCTGGGAGATGCCGGTCCTGATGGAGACCGGGAAGTCGGCGACCGGCTTGCCGGCGGTGGCGTCGGCCGGCGCCTGGGCCGCGTCGCGGACCTCGGCGAAGACCTTCTCCAGCTGGCCCTGGAAGTCCTGGAGCGCCTGCTCCGCCTCTTCCATGGTGATGTCGCCGCGACCGATCAGGCCCTCGGTGTACAGCTTGCGCACCGAGCGCTTCTTGTCGATCAGGTCGTACATCAGCGGCTGGGTGAACGACGGGTTGTCGGCCTCGTTGTGACCGCGGCGGCGGTAGCAGATGAGGTCGATCACCACGTCCTTGTGGAACTCCTGGCGGAACTCGAAGGCGAGCCGCGCGATGCGGACCACGGCCTCCGGGTCGTCGCCGTTCACGTGGAAGATCGGGGCCTCGATCATGCGGGCCACGTCGGTGCAGTACATCGAGGAGCGCGAGGACGCCGGGGCGGCGGTGAAGCCGACCTGGTTGTTCACCACGACGTGCACGGTGCCGCCGGTGCGGTAGCCGCGCAGCTGCGACATGTTCAGGGTCTCCGCGACGACGCCCTGGCCGGCGAAGGCCGCGTCGCCGTGGATCTGGATCGGCAGCACCGGGAAGGTGGTGCCGCCCTGGTCCAGGATGTCCTGCTTGGCGCGGGCGATGCCCTCGACGACCGGGTCCACGGCCTCCAGGTGGGAGGGGTTCGCGGCGAGCGAGACCTTGATGGTCTCGCCGTCCAGGCCGGTGAAGGTGCCCTCGGCGCCCAGGTGGTACTTGACGTCGCCGGAGCCGTGCATCGACTTCGGGTCGAGGTTGCCCTCGAACTCGCCGAAGATCTTGCCGTACGGCTTGCCGACGATGTTGGCCAGCACGTTCAGCCGGCCGCGGTGGGCCATGCCGATGACGGCCTCGTCGATGCGGTGCTCGGCGGCGGCGTCGATGGTCGCGTCCAGCAGCGCGATCAGCGACTCACCGCCCTCCAGCGAGAAGCGCTTCTGCCCGACGTACTTGGTCTGCAGGAACGTCTCGAAGGCCTCGGCCGAGTTCAGCCGGCGCAGGATCCGCAGCTGCTCCTCGCGCTCGGGCTTCGAGTACGGCTTCTCCAGGCGCTCCTGCAGCCACTTGCGCTGCTTCGGGTCCTGGATGTGCATGTACTCGATGCCGACGGTGCGGCAGTAGGTGTTGCGCAGCAGGCCGAGGATGTCGCGGAGCTTCATCATCTTCTGGCCGCCGAAGCCGCCGACCGCGAACTCGCGCTCCAGGTCCCACAGGGTGAGGCCGTGGGTGGTGACGTCGAGGTCGGGGTGCTTGCGCTGCTTGTACTCCAGCGGGTCGGTGTCGGCCATCAGGTGACCGCGGACCCGGTAGGAGTGGATCAGCTCCATGACGCGCGCGGTCTTGTTGACCTCGTCGTCGTGGGTGGTGGCGACGTCGGTGGCCCAGCGGACCGGCTCGTACGGGATCCGCAGCGACTCGAAGATCTCGTCGTAGAAGCCGTTCTCGCCGAGCAGCAGACGGTGGATCTCGCGCAGGAACTCGCCGGACGCCGCGCCCTGGATGACGCGGTGGTCGTAGGTCGAGGTCAGCGTCATGATCTTGGAGACGCCCAGGCGGGACAGGGTCTCCGGGGCGGAGCCCTGGAACTCGGCCGGGTACTCCATGGCGCCGACGCCGACGATGGTGCCCTGGTTCTGCATCAGGCGCGGCACGGAGTGCACGGTGCCGATGCCGCCGGGGTTGGTCAGCGAGACCGTGACGCCGGTGAAGTCGTCCATGGTCAGCTTGTTGGCGCGGGCCCGGCGGACGATGTCCTCGTAGGCCTGCCAGAAGCCGAAGAAGTCGAGCGTCTCGGCCTTCTTGATGGCCGCGACGACCAGCTGGCGGTCGCCGTTCGGCTTGACCAGGTCGATGGCCAGGCCGAGGTTGACGTGCTCCGGCTTGACCAGGAAGGCCTTGCCGTCCTCCACCTTGTAGCTGTAGTTCATGCCCGGGGCGGCCTTGATGGCCTGGACCAGGGCGTAGCCGATCAGGTGGGTGAAGGAGACCTTGCCGCCGCGGGCGCGCTGGAGGTGGTTGTTGATGACGATGCGGTTGTCGATCAACAGCTTCGCCGGCACGGCGCGGACCGAGGTCGCGGTCGGCACCTCCAGCGAGGCGTCCATGTTGGTGGCGACGGCCTTCGCCGGGCCGCGCAGCTGGACCAGCTCGGGGCCGGCAGCCGCGGCGGGCGCGGCCGGCGCCGGGGCGGCGGCCTTCGGGGCCGGGGGCGCGGCGGGCGCGGCGGCGAGCGGAGCCGGAGCGGCGGCCGGGGCCTGGGCGGCCGGAGCCGCCGGGGCGGCGGGCGCGGCCGGAGCAGCAGCGGCGGGCGCGGGGGCAGCGGCAGGGGTCGGCGTGGGGCCGGCCTGGGTCGCGGCCTGGGTCACTGGGGTCACCTCGGTACCGGGCTTGTAGTCGGCGAAAAAGTCCCACCAGGCTCGGTCGACCGAGTTCGGGTCCTGGAGGTACTGCTGGTAGATCTCGTCGACGAGCCACTCATTGGGGCCGAAGCCAGTGGAGCTTGCCGAGCTGTTGGGGGTTTCAGGGGACTGTGGCGACACGGCGGCAACCGCCCTCTTCCGCTTCCTTTTGGGATGTTTGGACAGCGGGGATTAAGGCTACGCCCCTGACCAGTGATCGCGCAGTCCCCGGGGCCCAGGCGTCGCCCAGATCACAGTGCTGACCTGCACTTTGGCTGAAAAAGTGCGTTAGAAAGCCGTATCTGCGGGGAACCGATCAGCCCTGAACAGAGCCTATACCTGGACCAAACCGGACAAAAAACCGGCCTGAATTTCTAGTGATCTTCGTAGGCCTCTGTGTCGGATCTGTGACAAATGTCCCGGCCGTCGCCCTGGCGCCGCCCGGGCAGTCTGACCTCGATCCGGCAGCCGCGCGGGGACTCGGCCACCGCGATCCGCCCGCCGTGCAGGTCCACGGCCCAGCGGGCGATGGCGAGGCCCAGCCCGGTGCCGCCGTCCGCACCCGGTCCCGCGGCGGTCGCCGTGCCGCTGCGGCTGAACCGCTCGAAGACCCGGGTGCGGTCGGCCGGCGGGATGCCGGGGCCCTCGTCCTCGACCTCCAGCAGCAGGCCGCCCTCCCCGTCATCGGGCCTCGCCCGTACCGTCACGGTGCCGCCGGGCGGGGAGTGCTTGCAGGCGTTGTCGACCAGGTTGGCGACCACCTGGTGGAGCCGCTCCGGGTCCGCCACGCCGGTCAGGCCGGTCGGGCTGACCTCCAGGGCCAGCCGGACGTCCCCGCGCCGGGAGAAGGCACCGCCGGCCGTCGCGCCGTCCACGGTCACCCCGCGCAGCACGCCGTCCAGGAACTCGCGCACCTCGAAGGTGCGGGCGTCCAGGGCGACCACGCCGTCGTCGATCTTGGAGAGGTCGAGCAGGTGGGTGACCAGGCGGCCGAGCCGCTCGGTCTGCTCCAGCGCCGCCCCCAGGGTCGCCGGATTGGGCTGGACGACCCCGTCCACCACGTTCTCCAGGACGGCGCGCAGCGCGGCGATCGGCGTGCGCAGCTCGTGCGAGACGTTGGCGACCAGCTCGCGGCGGTGCCGGTCGGCGGCCTGGAGGTCGGCGGCCATCGCGTTGAAGGCGGCGGCCAGTTCGCCGATCTCGTCGCGGGAGTTCACCTCGACCCGGCGGCTGTAGTCGCCGGAGGCCATCGCGCGGGCGGCGGCCGTCATCTCGCGCAGCGGGGAGGCCAGTCCGTGCGCGAGGAACTGCATGAAGAGCAGTGAGGCGATCATGGAGAAGACCATGATGATCCGGATCTGGGTCTCGGACCGGATCGCCACGACCACCATCCCGGTGGCCAGGAACACGGAGACGATCACGAGCAGGGCGAGCTTGCCCTTGATCGAGCGGACCGGGTCGAGCGGCCGGACGTCGGCCCAGACCCGGTGGGCGGCGCGGGCGGCCAGGTTCTGCGGCCGCGCGCCGTCGGATTCCCCGTTGCGTTGCTGTGGAAAGGTCATTGGTCCCTGTAGTCCCCGCGTGGTGGCGCGGCGTCGTCCCGGACACGGGCCCCCCGGCGGCCCGTCGTCCGTGCGGCGCCGTCAGGAGAGCGGAGCCTCCAGCGCGTAGCCGACGCCGTGGACGGTGCGGATCCAGCTGGCGCCGATCTTCCGGCGCAGTGCCTTGACGTGGCTGTCCACGGTGCGGGTGCCGGAGGCGTCGGTCCAGTCCCAGACCTCGGCCAGCAGCTGCTCACGGGTGAGCACCGCGCGCGGCTGGGCGGCCAGGCAGGCGAGCAGGTCGAACTCGGTCGGCGTCAGGTGGACGTCGCCCGAGGCCAGCCGGACCCGGCGCTGCACGTGGTCGATCTCCAGCTCGCCGAAGCGCAGGCTGCCCAGGGCCGGTGTGCGGGCGGCCTGCTGGGCGCGCTCGACGCGGCGCAGCAGGACGTTGACGCGGGCGGCCAGTTCGCGCATCGAGAACGGCTTGGTCATGTAGTCGTCCGCGCCGACGCCGAGGCCGACCAGCAGGTCCGTCTCGTCGTCGCGGGCGGTCAGCATCAGCACCGGCACCGGGCGCTGGGCCTGGATCCGGCGGCACACTTCGAGGCCGTCGAAGCCGGGCAGCATGATGTCGAGGACCACCAGGTCCGGCTGCCAGGTGTGGAAGCCGTCGACCGCGCCGGGGCCGTCGTGGGCCACGGCGACCTTGAATCCCTCGGCGCCCAGCCGGGCGGCGATCGACTCGGCGATCGTGGGCTCGTCCTCCACCACCAGGACTCTGCGCTGGCTGCTCACAGTGCCACCGGTGTTGTGGTTGTCCTGCTGAATCTCTGTCACGGTCACGCCACCGCCCCCAGGGCTGCGGGCCGGCCATCTGTGGGGATGGCGGGCTCCGCTCGTAGTCTTGTTCCGTCGTGGACTGTGCCGGGTCCGCCGTCCCGCCGCGCGATCGGGAGCCGAGGACGGATGGTCGGCCGCCCATGTCTCCCGCGCACTTCGCAGCGTACGGACAGTGGATGCTTCCCGGCAGGTGGACCGGACGTTTCCGGCCCGTGGGCCGGCTGTCGGGCCGCCCTCGGACCCACTGCACGAGTGGGCACGGGCCGATACCTTACCCGGCGAATTTTCACCGCGTAACGGTACGTATGCACTCCAGTTGACGCCAAGTCGCCGGTCAGAGGCCCTGCTGTCGCGTTAATGGAGAGAAGGTCTGGACCAATGCCGGGAATCCGGCGGCCCGCCGCGGCGGCGGTCTTCACGGGCTTTTCCCAGGTGCCTCTCAGAACCTCGACGTACGGTGACCGCGACGACACCCGACCGGGCGGAATCCGCAGTGCGGGCCGGTACGTTGGACACCTGGCGGGAGTCGGTGGCTGCGGCGTGGAGCGGAGGCGGCATGGCTGGTCCGGGGCGGGGTGCCGACGGGTTCGGGACCATGGGAGCGCCGTACGGAATGCTCCGTCTCGGCCTGCGCGCCGGTGTCGTGGAGTGGCTGCTGGAACGGATGCCGACACCCCGGCGGACGCCCTTCACGCTCGGATATCTCGCCGTCGTGGGAGCCACCACGACCTTCGCCAGGCTCGCCGATCCGGAACTCGTGCAGCGGTTGCAGGAGGCCTCCAGTTCGGACGGGCACAACCTCCTCCAGCATCCTTTGCGTGCGCTCGTGCTGAGCGGATTCTGGGTGGCCGGCGAGGTGTGGATGCCGTACCTGTGGGGATTCGCCGTCACCCTCGCGCCGCTGGAACGCAGGGTCGGGCCGGCCCGGGCGGCGGCCGTGTTCGCCGCCGGGCACGTCGCGGCGACGCTGCTCTCCCAGGGGGTGGTGATCACCGCGGTGGAGACCGGGCGGATGGCGCCCGAGGCGATGGACTACCTGGACATCGGGGTCAGCTACGGCGTGCTCGCCTGCCTGGGCGCGCTGGCCGGGCTGCTCTCCTGGCGCGGGCGGCTGCTCGCGCTGGGCGGCGCCGGGCTGATGATCGCCGAGCAGATCGCCACCGACAAGGACGTGATCACCGGAGTGGGGCACCCGGCCGCGGTGCTCACCGGGGTCGCGCTGTGGCGCTGGCTGCGCCGGATCGAGCGGCGTCCGCCCCGGCCGCGTCCGGCCGCCGTGACGGCGGCCGCCCCCGCGGCCGCCCCCGCGGCCGGCGGTGCTTCCGCGCGGGTGCGGCCGGCGCGTTGACGCCGCCGCCCGGGCGGGGCCTCCCCGGGGCCGGAGCGTTCACTTCAGGCTCCCTTAAGGCGCGGTCGGTGCTTTCGGTGCTCTTTTGACGGAGCCGGAAGCGGTGCTTCCCGTGCCGAATCGTGTTCGCTCACGGCGAACTGGACGCCGGGAACATCCGGCGCCCGCGAAGCCTTAGTCAGGTCGACTCAACTTCACTGACCGGGGAGAGATCATGGCATCGACGTCCACACCGCTCACCCTGCCCGTACTGCCGCTGGACGACGAGGTCGTCCTGCCGGGCATGGTCGTCCCGCTGGACCTGAAGGACTCCGAGGTGCGCGCCGCGGTCGAGGCCGCCCGCGCGGCGGCCACCGGCTCCGGCAAGCCGCAGGTCCTGCTGGTCCCGCGGATGGACGGCTCGTACGCGGCGGCCGGCACGCTGGCCACCGTGGAGCAGGTCGGCCGGCTGGCCGACGGCGAGCCCGCCGCGTTGGTGCGGGCCGTGCGCCGGGTCAGGATCGGCGTCGGCACCACAGGCCCCGGCGCCGCCCTCTGGGTGGAGACCACGCCCTTCGAGGAGTCCTCGGCCGGGACACCGGTGGCCGGGCGGGCCGCCGAACTGGTCAAGGAGTACAAGGCGCTGTCCACCCAGTGGCTGCGCAGGCGCGGCGCCTGGCAGGTCGTCGACCGGGTGGACCGGATCGAGGGCGTCGGCGAGCTCGCCGACAACATCGGCTACGCCCCCTTCGTCACCCCCGAGCAGAAGCTCAGGGTGCTGCTGGAGGCCGACCAGGTCGCCCGCCTGGAGTACGCGCTGGCCCTGCTGCGCGACCACCTCGCCGAGGAGGAGGTCAACGACACCATCCGCAAGGACGTCGAGGAGGGCGTGGCCAAGCAGCAGAAGGAGTTCCTGCTCCGCCGTCAGCTGGAGGCCGTCCGCAAGGAACTGGCCGAGCTGAACGGCGAACCGGCCGACGAGGAGGGCGACTACCGCGCCCGGGTCGAGGCCGCCGACCTCCCCGCGGGCGTCCGCGAGGCGGCGCTCAAGGAGGTCGACAAGCTGGAGCGCGCCTCCGACCAGTCGCCCGAGGGCTCCTGGATCCGCACCTGGCTGGACACCGTCCTGGAGCTGCCCTGGAACGAGCGCACCGAGGACGCCTACGACATCGCCGGCGCCCGCGCGGTGCTGGACGCCGACCACGCCGGCCTGACCGACGTGAAGGAGCGGATCGTCGAGTACCTGGCCGTCCGCAAGCGCCGCTCGGACCAGGGGCTCGGGGCGGTCGGCGGCCGCCGGGGAGGCGCGGTGCTCGCCCTGGTCGGCCCGCCCGGCGTCGGCAAGACCTCGCTCGGCGAGTCGGTGGCCCGTGCCATGGGCCGCGAGTTCGTCCGGGTCTCGCTCGGCGGCGTCCGGGACGAGGCGGAGATCCGCGGCCACCGGCGCACCTACGTCGGCGCGCTGCCGGGCCGGCTGGTCCGGGCGATCAAGGAGGCCGGCTCGATGAACCCGGTCGTCCTGCTGGACGAGATCGACAAGGTCGGCTCCGACTACCGGGGCGACCCGGCCGCCGCCCTGCTGGAGGTGCTGGACCCGGCACAGAACCACACCTTCAGGGACCACTACCTGGAGGTCGAACTCGACCTCTCCGACGTCGTCTTCCTCGCCACCGCCAACGTGCTGGAGGCCATCCCCGAGCCGCTGCTCGACCGGATGGAGCTGGTCCGGCTGGACGGCTACACCGAGGACGAGAAGGTCGTCATCGCCCGCGACCACCTGCTCCCGCGCCAGCTGGAGAAGGCCGGCCTCGACGCCGGGCAGGTCGGCGTCGACGAGGAGGCGCTGCGCCGGCTCGCGGGGGAGTACACCCGCGAGGCGGGCGTCCGGAACCTGGAGCGCTCGATCGCCCGGGTGCTGCGCAAGATCGCCGCCCAGGCCGAGCTGGGCGAGCGCGAACTGCCCGCCGCGGTCGGCGCGGAGGACCTGCGCGCCCTGATCGGCCGGCCGCACCACGTGCCGGAGTCCGCCCAGGAGCCGGCCGAGCGCCGCACCGCCGTCCCGGGCGTGGCCACCGGCCTCGCGGTGACCGGCGCCGGCGGCGACGTGCTCTACATCGAGGCCTCGCTGGCCGACGCCGAGACCGGCGGCAGCGGGCTGACCCTCACCGGGCAACTGGGCGACGTGATGAAGGAGTCCGCGCACATCGCGCTCTCCTACCTGCGCTCGCGCGGCGCCGAGCTGGAGCTGCCGGTCACCTCGCTGCGCGACCGCGGCGTGCACCTGCACGTCCCGGCCGGGGCCGTCCCCAAGGACGGGCCGAGCGCCGGCATCACCATGACCACGGCGCTGGCCTCGCTGCTCTCCGGCCGCAAGGTGCGCACCGACGTGGCGATGACGGGCGAGGTGTCGCTGACCGGGCGGGTGCTGCCGATCGGCGGGGTGAAGCAGAAGCTGCTCGCCGCGGACCGGGCCGGGATCACCACGGTGGTCATCCCCAAGCGCAACGAGGCCGACCTGGACGACGTCCCGGCCGAGGTGCTGGAGCGGCTCACCGTCCACCCGGTGGCGGACGTGCGGGAGGTGCTGGAGCTGGCCCTGGAGCCGGCCACGGCCGCGGTGCTGGTGGCCGCCTGACCGGTGCCCCGGCCGTCCGACCGGTGCCCTGGGCGCCGGATGGGCGGCCAGGGCACCACCGGCGATCTGGAGGGCCGACGGCATCCCCGCGTGCGAGACTGCGGAGATGCCGTCCCCCACGCAGCGCGCCCTGGCCCGGGTGCCCGACCGGCTGCGCCCCTTCCTGGTGCGGCACCGCCGGCTGGTGAAGTTCCTGCTGGTCGGGAGCGGCTGCTTCGCGCTCACCACGGTGATCGACTTCGAGCTCAAGCTCACCGTGCTGGCGGGCAAACCGGTGGTCGCCCTGACCATCGCGACCGTGATCGGCACCGTCGTCTCGTACGTGCTGAACCGCCGCTGGGCCTTCCGGGCCGACGGCCGGCCGCGCGAGGTGCTGATGTTCGTCCTGGTCAGCGCGGTGGCGATCGCCGTCAACGACCTTCCGCTGGTGGCCTCGCGCTACCTGCTGGACCTGCGCGAGCCGTACACCAGCCCCTTCCGGCAGGAGGTCGCCGACTTCCTCAGCGGGATGGTCGTCGGCACCTTCGTGGCGATGCTGTTCCGCTACTGGGCGATGCGGCGGTGGGTCTTCGTCCCGCTCGCCGGGCCCGTCCCGGCCGGGCCCGCCCTGGCGGCGGCGGTGCCCCAGGAGCCCGGTCACGCGGCACCCGAGCTGCCACGGGACGTGCCGTGAAGGGGACGGGGTGAGCCTCATGCGCGAGCCGGACGCGGTCCGGACCGGGCCCGCCAGCCAGCAGGGGATGCGCCGGGCCAACCTGGCCCTGGTGCTCGGGATGATCGCGAGCGGCCCGCGCTCGCGCGCCGAGGTGGCCGCCGGGACGGGGCTGACCAGGGCCGCCGTCTCCTCCCTCGCCGAACAGCTGATCACCGCGGGCCTGGTGGTCGAGGAGGGCCCCGCCACGCCCAGCGGCAAGGTCGGCCGCCCGGGCACCGCGCTCGGCCTCAACCCGGCCGGGCCCTGCGGCCTCGGCGCCGAGATCGGGGTGCGGCACCTGGGCGCCTGCGTGGTCGACCTGCGCGGGGAGGTCCGCGCCTGGCGGCGCCGGGAGGTCTCCAACCACGACCGCGAGCCCGCCGCCGTCATGGCGGACCTCGCCCACCTGCTGAGCGGGGCCGTCACCGAGGCGGGGCTGAGCCCGGCCGGGCTCACCCTGGCCGTGCCCGGGCTGGTCGGCGGCACCGACGGAGTGCTCCGGCGGGCCGCGAACCTGGGCTGGCAGGACGTCCCGCTGGCCGCGGGACTGCGCCCGGCGCTGCGGGCGGCCGGGGGCGGCCTGGCCGGGCTGCCGATCGAGGCGGACAACGAGGCCAACCTCGGCGGCCTGGCCGAGCGCTGGCTGGGCGCGGGCCCGGAGGACTTCCTGTACGTCTCCGCCGAGGCCGGGGTCGGCGCGGCGATCGTGGTCGGCGGCCGGCTGCTGCGCGGGGCGGGCGGCTTCGCCGGCGAGTTCGGCCACGTGCCGGTCCACCCCGGAGGGCCCCGCTGCGCCTGCGGGGCGGCCGGCTGCCTGGAGCAGTACGCGGGCGAGGCGGCGGTGCTGCGGGCGGCCGGTCTGGCCGGCGCCCGGGGCGACTGGGTGAAGCTGCTCGCCGACCGCGCCGGGGCCGGGAACGCGGCGGCTAGGGCGGCACTGGCCGGGGCCGGCACGGCGCTCGGCACCGCGGCCGCCGGCGCGGTGAACCTGCTGGACCCGGCGGAGGTGGTGCTGGGCGGCGGCTACGCCAGGCTGGCGCCCTGGCTGCTGCCCGCGATGCGGGCCGAGCTGGCCGCCAGGGTGACGGTGCGGCCGTGGTCCGACGACCGGCTGACCGTTTCCCGGCTGGGCCGCCGGGGCCCGCTGCTGGGTGCGGCGGTGCGGGTCGTCCGGGCCGTCGTCGCCGAGCCGGGGCCGTTCACGGCGGCGTGACGGCCTGACGGCCTGACTGCCTGACTGCCTGACGGTTTGAGGGCGGGACGGCGGGACGGCGGGACGGCCGGGGAACGGGCCCTCGGACGCCCGGGACGGGCCCGGACGGGCCGCACAGGCACACCCCGGACGCGCCGAGCCCCCGGCCGCGGTGGCCGGGGGCTCGGCGGAGTCGGGTACGGGGCGGCTCAGGCCTCGACGGCGGCCGGCGCGTCACCCTCGGAACGCCCGCGCCGCAGCACGGCCAGCAGGGCGATGCCGATGCCGACCAGTGCCCAGACCACCATGACCAGGATCGGCAGCCCCAGGTTGGTGGAGCCGAAGTAGGCGATCGACTTGGTGGCGGTGGTGCCGGCGCCGTTGGGGATCCACGAGCCGATGGCCCGCCAGAACGGCGGCGTCATCGGCGCCGGGTAGACCCCGCCCGCGCTCGGGTTGCCGAGCACCACGAAGATCAGCACCGCGACGCCGATGCCGAGGATGTCGAACAGGCACTGGAGCGCCATGGTGAAGGCGCCGACGGTGAACACCACCAGGGCGCCGATGGCGCTGAGGCCGAGGACCGAGCCGGGCAGCGCGTCCAGCACCGGTCCGGCGATCACCGTGCCGAGCAGGCCGGCTCCGATCGAGTAGACCGCGAGGACGCCGAGGCGGATCAGCAGACGGTGGGTGTTGGCCGGCTTGGAGCCCGCGCTGATGCCCAGGATCGAGGCGACCAGGTAGCCGCCGACGCACCAGCCGATGACCAGGTAGAACGCGGAGAGGCCGTTGTTGTCGCCCTTGGCGAGCGGCACCACGTCCTGGACCTTGACGGTCCGGCCCTGGCTCTGGTCGATCGCGGTGGTGATGGTCTCGGCGGCCTTGGCGGCGGCGGTGCCGCGGGCGTTGCCGACCAGCAGGGTGTCCTGGGTGGAGGCCGGGTCCACGACCAGCGCGGCGTAGAGCTTCTGGTCCTTGATCAGCTGGGTCGCCGTCTCGGCGTCCGGCGCGGTGCTGGCCCGGACGGCGTCGTTCGGCACCGCCTCCAGCGCGCCGACCAGCTTGGGGGCGACCTGCGGCGGGGCGACCACCGCGATGGAGAGGTTCTGCGGGGCGGGCTTGTGCAGCGCCCCGATGTAGGAGGTGATGAAGCCGAGCTGGAGCAGCAGCACGCCGAACACGAGCAGTGCCGCGCGCGGGGTGACCGCGCCCTTCAGTTCGGCGACGAAACCCTGCCCCGGGGCTGCCATCCACATCTCCTTGCGTAATGGGGAAAAACGGTACTTCCAGAACCGATACTTCATACCATGAACTAGTTGGCTTGTCGCACCTCCCGCGCCGCACCGGGCTCGGCGCCGCTGCGCGATACTGGCGCGGTGAGTGACGAAGAAGCCCTGGTGGCGGTGGAGCGCGAGGTCGCGCTGATGTTCCGGCGGGGCCGGGCCAGAGTGGCGGAACTCTCACGGCGGGTGCACCCGGGGCTGGAGGGCATGGCGTACAGCCTGCTCGCCTACATCGAGCAGGCGGGGCCGGTGCGGGTGACCGACGTCGGCGTGCACTTCGCGATCGGCAAGGCGACGGTGAGCCGGCAGGTCCGGACGCTGGAGGAGCTGGGCCTGGTCGCCAGGGAGACGGACCCGCTGGACCGCAGGGCCGCGCTGGTGTCGCTCACCGAGGACGGGCGGCGGCGCTACCTGGCCGCGCGGGGCGTCCGGTTGCGGCGGGTGCGCGAGGTGATGGGCGGCTGGTCGCCGGAGGACGTGGCCCGCTTCGCGGAGCTGCTGCACCGCTTCAACGACGTCCTGGAGGAGCCGGCGGCCGAGTGACCGGGAGGTCGCCGGCGAGGCGACCGCGGCCCGTGGGTGCGGTCTTTACTTCCCCTTGAAGAAAGTTGCCTAACTCAACCATTCGGCTTATGGTTGCTTACGGCAACGAACTTTCATGATCCGCGTATCCCGCGCGCCCCGCCGAAGGACCCAGATGACCGTGACCACCGAGGCCGCGAGCGGAACCGCCGCCGCGACCGACAGTCAACAGATGACGCACCGACAGGTGATGGAGGCGCTCTCCGGCCTGCTACTCGGCCTCTTCGTGGCCGTGCTCTCCTCGACCGTCGTCTCCAACGCCCTGCCGCACATCCTGGCCGACCTGCACGGCGGCCAGTCCGCGTACACCTGGGTGATCACCGCGTCGCTGCTCACCCTCACCGCCTCCACCCCGATCTGGGGCAAGCTCTCCGACCTCGTCAGCAAGAAGCTGCTGCTCCAGATCGCCCTGCTGATCTACATCGGCACCTCGGCGCTGGCCGGCCTCTCGCAGAACACCGGCGAGCTGATCGCCTGTCGCGCGCTCCAGGGCATCGGCGCCGGCGGTGTCGTGGCGCTCGGCCAGATCTGCCTGGCCGCGATGGTCCCGGCGCGCGAACGCGGCCGGTACAGCGGCTACTTCGGCGCGGTCTTCGCGCTCGCCACCATCGGCGGCCCGCTGATCGGCGGCGTCATCGTGGACACCGCCTGGCTGGGCTGGCGCTGGTGCTTCTACGTGGGCATCCCGTTCGCGGTGGTCGCGATCCTGGTGGTGCAGCGCACCCTCAAGCTGCCGGTGATCAAGCGCAAGGCGAAGATCGACTACCTGGGCGCGGTGGTCATCACCGCCTCGGTCAGCCTGCTGATGATCTGGATCACCCTGGCCGGCAAGAACTACGCCTGGCTGTCCTGGCAGACCGCGGCCATGGTCGGCGGCGGGGTGCTGCTGGGCGCCCTGGCCGTCGTGATCGAGCGCCGCGCCGCCGAGCCGATCATCCCGCCGAGCCTGTTCAAGTACCGCACCGTCACCCTGGCCGCGCTCGCCAGCGTGCTGGTCGGCGTCGGGATGTACGGCGCGACCACCTTCCTCAGCCAGTACTTCCAGCTGGCCCGCGCCAAGTCCCCGACCATGGCCGGCCTGATGACCCTGCCGATGATCCTCGGCCTGGCGGTCTCCTCCGCGGTGGCCGGGCGGCTGATCACCAAGTACGGCAAGTGGAAGGCCTACCTGGTCTCCGGCACCGCGCTGCTCGCGGTCGGCTTCGGCCTGCTCGGCACCGCCAGGGCCGACACCAGCTACGTGCTGCTCTCCGTCTACATGGCGATCACCGGCGTCGGGCTCGGCCTGACCAGCCAGAACCTGGTGCTCGCGGTGCAGAACACGGTGCCCAGGCACGAGCTCGGCGCGGCCAGCTCGGTGGTCACCTTCTTCCGCACCATGGGCGGCGCGATGGGCGTCTCCGCGCTCGGCGCGCTGATGTCGAACAAGGTCGGCCACTACCTGGCCGAGAACCTGGCCGCGGCGCACATTCCGGCGTCGGCCGCGGCGTCCGGCGGCGGCATCCCGGACCTGGCCAAGCTGCCGGCCCCGATCGTGCCGCTGGTGACGGACGCCTTCGGCCACGGCGTCGGCACCATCTTCCTGTGGGCCGCCCCGTTCGCGGCGCTGGCCTTCGTCACGGTGCTGTTCATCCGGGAGACGGCGCTGAAGACCGCCACGGAGGGCTGACCGGCCGGGGACTGACCGGCCGGGGACCCACGGCAGCCGGGATACGCGAACGGGCCGGGGAGTGCGGACACACTCCCCGGCCCGTCGTCCTGCGTGCGGCGGCTACCTGCCGGCGATCAGCGACAGTCCGTAGAGGACGACCGCGCCGCACAGCGCGAAGCAGACGTACGCGCCGGCCAGGGCGAGCCTGCCGCCGCCCGCGGCCGCGGTGCCGCCGTCCTCACCGGCGGCACCCGCCGCGGCCTCGCGGCGGGACAGCGCCAGGATGCCGAGCGCGAAGACGGCGACCACGGCGACGGTGACGCCGAAGCTGATCCCGGCGGTCTGGGCCAGGGCGTTCCACTTGATGTGCATGGTGAGTGCTCCTCAGCCTGCGGCGCTCAGGCCGCGACCGTGGTCGAGGCGGGGGTGGGGGCGTTCGCCGTACCGGTCGGTGCGACCTCGACCGGTGCGACCTCGACCGGGGTGACGTCGACCGGGGTGACGTCGTTGACGTTGTCCGCGCTGACCGGCTGGCGGCGGGAGATCAGCCACATCGCGGCCGAGCCGGCCACCAGCACGGCGCCGACCAGGGCGATGCCCCAGTTGCCCTGCTCGGCCAGCAGGGCCGCGCCGCCGGACACCACGGCGGCGGCCGGCAGGGTCAGGCCCCAGGTGTAGACCATGCGGCGGACCAGGCTCCAGCGCAGCTCGCCCTTCGGGCCGCCGAGGCCGGCGCCCATGATGCCGCCGGAGCAGACCTGGGTGGTGGAGAGGCCGAAGCCCATGTGCGAGGAGGTCAGGATGACGGTCGCGGCGGCCGACTCGGAGGCGAAGCCCTGCGGGGGGCGGATGTCCGCCAGGCCCTTGCCCATCGAGCGGATGATCCGCCAGCCGCCCATGTAGGTGCCGAGCGCGATCGCGGCGCCGGCCGAGACGATCACCCAGACGGGGGGCAGCGCGCCGTGCGGCAGGGCGCCGACCGAGACCAGGGTGAGGGTGATGATGCCCATCGTCTTCTGGGCGTCGTTGGTGCCGTGCGCGAGCGAGATCAGCGAGGAGGAGAAGATCTGGCCGGTCTTGAAGCCCTTCTCGGTGGTCGCGGTGTCGCCCTTGCGGGTGATCGCGTAGGCCAGCTTGGTGGCACCCCAGGAGGCCAGTCCGGCGACGAACGGCGAGGCGACCGCGGGGATGAGGATCTTGGTGATCACGGTGTCGAAGTTGACGCCGTTCATGCCGACGCCGACGACGGTGGCGCCGATCAGGCCGCCGTACAGGGCGTGCGAGGAACTGGACGGCAGGCCGCGCAGCCAGGTCAGCAGGTTCCAGAGGATCGCGCCGGCCAGGGCGGCGAAGATGATCTCGGGATGGACTCCGGCCTTCTCGTTGACGATGCCGCCGGAGATGGTGGTGGCGACCTTCACGGACAGGAACGCGCCCGCGAAGTTGAGCAGGGCCGCGATGGTGACCGCGACCTTCGGACGAAGGGCCCCGGTCGCGATCGCGGTGGCGGCCGCGTTGGCGGTGTCGTGGAACCCGTTTGTGAAGTCGAAGGCGAGCGCCGTGATGATCACAACGGCCACCAGGAACGAGATGTGTTCCATACCCAAACAATCGTCTTAGTTGTCGCACGGACGTTGATGACGTCGCGACCGTAGGTCTGCTTGGTAAACGGAAGGTGAACTGGATCGGGAATCATGGTTCCGATGGTTGACTCGCGGTGACCAGTGCCTTTCATCGGAGTGACCCAGGGCGCGCTGAACTGGACATTAGCGAAGAACATGCCGGTTCGACCGGATTTGCTGAGAGCTGTCTCACAGGTCCATCGAGAATTAACCTCCCGGTCCGCGCGCGCCCTGTTTCCGGCGAGTGACCCGTGGGAGGATCTGCGGGATCCGGGAAGCCGGGACAGGGGCAGTGTGCGGCGGGGAGGACCAGGCCATGGGCGGGGCGGGGCAGAGAGCGGAGACGGCACGCGTACGGCCCTGGGTCCGGGCGGCACTGCGCTGCGGAGCCGTCCTCGCGGCCGCCGCGCTCGCGCTGCCCGTGGGCGCCCGGGCAGCCTGGGCCGCGCCCGACCCGGGGACCGGCCAGACCGCCGCCGGCGCGGACCCGCTCGCCGCCGCCAAGGCCACCCTCGGCCCGATGCTCGACCAGCTGCACGCCCTCTACCAGAGCGCCGAGGCCGCCACCGAGCAGTACAACGGCGCCGTCGCCAAGGTGGCGGAGCAGCAGACCTCGCTCACCGACCTCCAGGGCCGGTCCGACCGCCAGCAGAAGCAGGTCGACGCCGGCACCGACATCGCCTCGCAGCTCGCCGCCGCGCAGTACCGCAACGGGGCCACGTCCGCGTACGCCGAGCTGCTGCTCTCCAAGGACCCGTACGAGGCGGTCGTCATCGCCGAGCTGCTGGCCTCGGCCAGCCGCTCGCAGTCGGAGTTCCTGGACAAGCTGAAGAGCGACCGGGACGCGCTGGACGTGCTGCGGAAGCAGACCGAGGAGGCGCTGAACACCTCCCGGACGCTGGTCGCCCAGCAGGACTCGGCCAAGGCCAAGGCGGCCGCCGACCTCGCCGCGGTCGAGCAGGCGGTCGCCTCGCTGACCGGCGCCCAGCGGACCGAGCTGGAGCAGCTGGAGAAGGCCAGGGCGGACGAGGCGCAGCTCGCGTTCCTCGCTTCGGGGGCGCTCGGCAAGGGGGAGCGCACGCCCTCCTTGCAGGGGCGCGCGGCCATAGCCTTCGCGCTGGCGCAGCTGGGCAAGCCGTACCTGTGGGGCGGCACCGGGCCGGGCTCCTACGACTGCTCGGGCCTCACCTCGCAGGCCTGGCTGCACGCGGGCAGGCCGATTCCGCGCACCAGCCAGGAGCAGTGGGCACAGCTGCCGCACGTGGCGCTCGACCAGCTGCGGCCCGGCGACCTGGTGATCTACTTCCAGGACGCCTCGCACGTCGGGATGTACATCGGCGGCGGGCTGGTCGTGCAGGCGCCGCGGCCCGGGGCGTTCATCAAGATCTCGCCGATCGGCTCGATGCCGATCCTCGGAGCCGTCCGGCCCGACCCGTCCGGCGCGGCGGACGACGCCGGCGGCGCGTGGAAGGTGCCCGACCTCCCGTCGGGCTGGGACTCCGTCACGCCGATAGCGCCGAGCCCGGCCGGCCAGGTGCCGACCCCGCCGGCCGCGGGCGGCGCGGTGACGCCGCCGGTGGTGCCGGAGACGCCGGGCGGGACCGGTACGCCGAGCACGCCGGGCGGCACGGGTACGCCGACCGACCCGGGGACGCCGTCGAACCCCGGCACGCCGTCGGAGACCGGGACGCCCACGCCGACCCCGACCGGGACGCCGAACACTCCGGCCCCGACCCCGACCGACACCCCGGGGACGCCCACCCCGACCGGGACCGGGACGCCGACCGGCACCCCGACCGGCACCGGGACGGGGAGCCCGACCGGCACCGGCTCGGCGAGCGCCACGGCGCAGGGCAGCGCCACGGCGACGCTGCCGCTGGGCACGCCGACCCACTGACGCGGTCGCGCGGAGGCCGCCCCACGTCACCGGACGCGGGGCGGCCTCCGCGCCGTTCCGGCCGCCGGGTCAGGCGCCGCTGTCGGGGGCGAAGCGGATGACGACGGCCTTGGAGGTGGGGGTGTTGCTGATGTCGGCGGTGGAGTCGAGCGGCACCAGGACGTTGGTCTCGGGGTAGTAGGCCGCCGCGCCGCCGCGGGCGACGGGGTAGTGGACGACGCGGAAGTGCGGGGCGCGGCGCTCCACGCCGTCGCTCCACTCGCCGACCAGGTCGACGTACCCGCCGTCGGTGAGCCCGAGCTCGTCGGCGTCGGCGGGGTTGACCAGGACCACCCGGCGGCCGCCCTTGATGCCGCGGTAGCGGTCGTCGAGGCCGTAGATCGTGGTGTTGTACTGGTCGTGCGAGCGCAGGGTCTGGAGCAGCAGCCGGCCCGGCGGGACCTCGGGGGCGGTCAGCGGGTTGACCGAGAAGTTGGCCCTGCCGGTCGCGGTCGGGAAGGTGCGGGAGTCCCGGGGGCCGTGCGGCAGGGTGAAGCCGCCGGGGCGGCGGACCTTCTCGTTGTAGTCCTCGAAGCCCGGCACGACGCGGGCGATCCGGTCCCGCAGGGTGTCGTAGTCGGTGGCGAAGTCCTCCCACGGCACGGTGTCCCGCGGGCCGAGCACGGCGCGGGCGAGGCGGCAGACGATCGCGGTCTCGGAGAGCAGACCGGGCGCGGGCGGACGCAGGCCGCCGCGCGAGGCGTGCACCTGGCCCATCGAGTCCTCGACGCTGACGAACTGGGCGCCGCGCCCGGTGACGTCCCGGTCGGTGCGGCCCAGGGTGGGCAGGATCAGCGCGCGGGCGCCGGTGACCACGTGCGAACGGTTGAGCTTGGTGGAGACGTGGACGGTCAGCCGGCAGCGGCGCATCGCGGCCTCGGTGACCTCGGTGTCCGGGGTGGCCGCGACGAAGTTGCCGCCCATCGCGAAGAACACCCCGATCCGGCCGTCGCGCATCGCGCGGATGGTGTCCACCGAGTCGAGTCCGTGCTCGCGCGGCGGCTCGAAGCCGAACTCCCCGCCCAGCGCGTCCAGGAAGGCGGGGGCCGGCCGCTCGAAGATGCCCATCGTCCGGTCGCCCTGGACGTTGCTGTGCCCGCGCACCGGGCAGACCCCGGCGCCGGGGCGGCCCACGTTGCCGCGCAGCAGCAGGAAGTTGACCACCTCGCGGATGGTCGGGACGGCGTGCTTGTGCTGGGTGAGGCCCATCGCCCAGCAGACGATGATCTTCTCGGACCTCAGCACCAGCCGGCCGAGCTCCTCGATCCGCTCCCAGGGGAGGCCGGTCGCGGCGAGCACCTCCGCCCGGTCGGTCGTCAGCGCCTGGGCCTCGAACTCCTCGAAGCCGTGGCAGTGTTCGGCGACGAACGCGCGGTCCACGCCGTCCCGCTCCAGGACGATCCGGTTGAGCGCGCGGAACAGCGCGAGGTCGCCGCCGAGGCGGATCTGGAGGAAGAGGTCGGTCAGCTTGGTGCCGTGGCCGACCAGGCCGCGGGCGTGCTGGGGGTTCTTGAACCGCTCCAGGCCGGCCTCCGGCAGCGGGTTGACGCTGACGACGGTGGCGCCGGCCCGTTTGGCGCGCTCCAGCGCGGAGAGCATCCGCGGGTGGTTGGTGCCGGGGTTCTGGCCGGCCACGATGATCAGGTCGGCCTGGTAGAGGTCCTTGAGGCCGACGCTGCCCTTGCCGATGCCGAGCGTCTCGGTGAGCGCCGAACCGGAGGACTCGTGGCACATGTTGGAGCAGTCCGGCAGGTTGTTGGTGCCGAGCCGGCGGGCGAACAGCTGGTACGCGAAGGCGGCCTCGTTGCTGGTCCGGCCCGAGGTGTAGAAGGCGGCGCCGTCCGGGGTGTCCAGGGCCTTCAGCTCCTCGGCGATCAGCGCGAAGGCGTCGTCCCAGGAGACCGGCGTGTAGTGGGTGGCGCCCTCGTCGAGCAGCATCGGCCGGGTGAGCCTGCCCTGCTGGCCGAGCCAGTAGCCGGAGCGTCCGGCGAGGTCCGCGACCGGGTGGGCGGCGAAGAACTCGGCGCGTATCCGGCGCTCGGTGGCCTCCTCGGCGACGGCCTTGGCGCCGTTCTCGCAGAACTCGGCGGTGTGCGTCCGGTCCGGCTCGGGCCAGGCGCAGCCGGGGCAGTCGAAGCCGTCCGGCTGGTTGACCTTGCGCAGGGTGGCCAGGGTGCGGCGGGCGCCCATCTGCTCGGCGGCCATCCGCAGGCTGTGGCCGACGGCGGGCAGCCCGGCGGCCGCGTGCTGGGGCGCCGACACCTCGGGGGAGTCCTGCGCCGGGTCGCTCTGCGGGGCCTGCTTGGCCATGACTGCGCTCCTCGGGCTCTGCTGGTCCGAGCCGCCGCACCGGCGCGGGGCTCGGGTCCATCCTTCCACCGGCTCCGTGCGGAGGGGAGGGCCGTCGGTAGAGTCTGGGCGTCAGGACGGGGAGGGGGAGGAGGGGCACGTGCGAGTCGGTGACGTCCTCGACGGCCGGTACGAGCTGGAGGAGAAGCTCGGCCAGGGCGGTTTCGGGGTGGTGTGGCGGGCCAGGGACACCCGGATGGGGCGGCCGGTCGCGGGCAAGGTCATCGGGCACCACGACGGTGACCGGGTGAAGGCGGCGCTGCGGTTCGTCCGGGAGGCGGGCGCGGCCGGCAACCTCTCGCACCCGCACATCGTCACGGTGCACGACCTCGGCCAGTGCGAGGTGGGCGACCGGCAGGTCACCTACCTGGTGATGGAGCTGCTCACTGGCCGCACCCTGACCGAGGTGCTGCGGGCGGGGGCGCCCGAGCCCGCGCTCGGCCTGCGCTGGGGCCGGGAGACCAGCAGCGCCCTGGCGGCCGCGCACGACGCGGGCATGGTGCACCGGGACATCAAGCCGGACAACGTGATGATCACCGATGCCGGGCACCTCAAGGTGCTGGACTTCGGCATCGCCCAGCTGGACACCGGCGCGGGCGGGCTGACCACCACCGGGACGATCGTCGGCAGCCCGGTGGCCCGCCCCGCACCCGCCCTCGCGGCCGCTCACGCCGCCAGGACCGGCGCCGGGAGCGCGGCCAGCGCCCGGAGCAGCGCGCGGGCGGCCGCGTCGTTCTGCCGGAATCCCGGGGAGTCGGTGCGCGGGCGGGCGAAGGCGGCCGCCGCGCGCAGGCTGGTGTGCGGGCCGAGGGCGGTGCGGCGCGGGTGCGGGGCGCCGCCGAGGGCGGGGTCGAGCAGCCGGCTGTCGGCGGGGGCGATGGTGACCAGGCCGGAGCGGTGGGTGTAGTCCGGGTCGGTGACCACCTCCTCGACGATCCGTCCGGTGCGGTGCAGCTCGCGCAGCACCGGGTCGAGGGTGCGGCCCAGCGCGTGCTTGGGCAGGTACGCCTCGACCAGGGCGGTCGCGGTGACGTGGTGGCCGGGCACGGTGCTGCCGGAGGCCCGCCAGGTGCCGCTCGCCTCGTCCCGTTCGATCCGGACGTCGGCGCCGAGGAAGCGCACCACCCCGGCCTCGGAGAGGGCGAGCAGCTGGCGCAGCCGGAAGCCGGGCGGGCCCGAGGCGAGGTAGCTGAAGTAGCCGAAGAACCACGCGTCCACCTCCTCGGCGACCGAGCGGGCGGTGAGCCGGCCGCCGGCCGTCAGCCGGGGGAGCTGGCCGAACAGCGAGAGCAGGGCGAGGAAGGCGCCGAGGTCGGCGCTGTGCGCGGGGTCGGCGCGGCGGTCGGCGTCGGCGGTGACGTACTCCCGCAGGTACGCCTGGAGTTCCTCGTCGGAGCCGAGTTCGAGCCCGGCCAGCGGGCGGTCGAGCCGTTCGAAGTCGATCCGGTCGGCCGGGTCGGGGACGGCCTCGGCGACCAGGGCGGCGAGTTCGGGGGAGTACCAGCCGTGCCGGTCGTACCCGGCCAGGAACTCGGGCCAGGGCAGGGCGGTCCGCTCGGGGTGGGCGTGGAACAGCTCGTGGTAGTAGCCGAAGCCGACCTCCTTGGCCATCAACGGCCAGAAGTCGCGGCGCAGTTCGAGCGGTCCGCCGGTGGCGAGCACGGCGTCCACGGCGGCCGTGTCGAAGTACCGGGGGAGCGGGGCGCGCGGCCCCTGGAGGGGGTAGCCGGTCTTGGAGTGGTACGGGACGCCGCGCCGGGAGCCGAGGTGCAGCACCGGTTCGCGGCCGGAGGGCAGGTAGCGCAGCGCGGCCCCGTCCCCGGTGGGTTCGAAGCGCCCGCCACGGCCCTCGGTGAGCAGGGCGACCAGGTCCACCGAGGCGAGGCCGAGGCCGCGCAGCACCACCTGCTCGCCGGGGGCGAGGCCCGCCAGCTCGGCGGCGACGTCGGCGGAGTAGGCGGGCGGCAGGTGGAAGCGGCCGTGCCGGGCGGCGAACTCGGCGTCGGCGGCGAAGCGCGGGTGCGGAGTGGAGTCGAGGTGGCCGAGGGCGAGCACGACGTGGTCGGCGGTGAGGGTCCGGTCGGTGAGGTGGACGGTCTGCGGGCCGTCGGCCGGGCCGTCGATCCGCCGGACGGTGTCGCGGTGGACGGTGACCTCGATGTGCGCCGGCAGGTCGGCGACGGCGCGGCGGAACACCCAGTCCAGGTAGGCGCTCTGGGCCCGGCGGGTGGGGAAGTCGGTGGGCGCGAGGGTGCGCAGCTCGGCCCGGACGGCCGGGTCGGCGACCTCCAGGTAGGGCGCGAACTCCTGTTGCCGGACGGCCCATTCGGCGAGCGAGGGGCCGGGGCGGACCGGCCCTTCGAGGGTGGAGCGCTCGTCGGTGAACATCGTGACGTCCTCGGCCATCGAGTTCATCCGCAGCAGCGGGGACTGGTCGTGGCGCCAGATCCGGCCCGCGCCCGGCGGGTGCGGGTCGACCAGGTGGATCGCCAACGGCCGGTCGGCGGGCAGGAGTTCGGCGGCGTTGGCGGCGATCCGCTCCAGCAGTCCGGTGGCGCGCGGGCCGGCGCCGACGATGACCAGGTCCGTCATGCCCGCACCACCTTGGTGAGGGCCGCGCGGGCCCGCTGGAGCGGGGTGGGCGGCAGTCCCTCGCGGGTGGCGCCCTTGGCGAAGTGCCGCTCCACGTAGTACTGGCCGATGGACAGCAGGGTGGTGACCACCAGGTACCAGATGGTGGCGACCATCAGCATCGGGATGACCTGGTACGACTGGAGGTAGACCAGCTGTACCGAGTAGAGCAGGTCGGAGACGGCCAGCACGCTGACGATGCTGGTGCCCTTGAGCGCGCCGATCAGCATGTTCCCCGCGGTCGGCACGATCGCCCGCATCGCCTGCGGCACCACGATCCGGCGCAGCACCCGCCACCGGCCGATCCCGAGCGCCGCGGCCGCCTCCAGCTGGCCGCGGTCCACGGAGAGGATGCCGCCGCGGATCACCTCGGCGGCGTACGCGGTCTCCAGCAGGGTGAGCCCGATGACGGCGGTCAGGGTGGGGCCCATCAGGTTGACGGTCTTGACGGTGACGAACTCGGGGCCGAACGGGATGCCCAGGCCGAGGGTCGGGTAGAGCGCGCCGATGTTGAAGAAGAACAGCAGCTGGACCAGCGGCGGGGTGGAGCGGAACACCCAGATGTAGCCCCAGCTCAGCGTGCGCAGCACCGGATTGGTGGACAGCCGCATGGTGGCGAGGAGGGTGCCGAGCACGAAGCCGAGGGCGAGGGTGACGGCGGTCAGCCAGAGGGTCAGGGTGAGCCCGTCGAGCACGGAGCGGGCGGTGAACCAGTCGGCCACCACGCTCCACTGGAAGGCCCGGTTGCGGATCACCGAGTTGACCGCCATCGCGGCGAGCAGCAGGGCGACGGCGGCGGCGGCCCACTGGCCGGGCTTGCGGCGGGCGACGATCCGGGCCTCGGCGGCGGGCGGCGCGGCGGGGTGGTCGTGTGCGGAGGGGGCGGGCAGGACGTCCTGCGGGGTGGCCATGGATCGGGCTCCTGGCGTGGCGGGAGTGTGGGCGGCGGGCGGGTACGGCGGTGGTCACGTACGGACGGCCTGGGCGGCCGGCCCGCGTCCCTCAACGCGGCCGGCCCGGTTGCACTGCACTCCTCCGTGATCGTACGCATGCGCGATCGACGGCTGTCAAGGGTGGTCGCGGGGCCGGAAGCGGTCGTTCGACGGCCGTCGGAAAAGTGACAGGAGATCGCAACAGTGCGGCAATGATGGACGGTTGACGGACGGCTCGGGCGGCTGTTCAACTTGAGCCCATGTACGCCGAGCAGCCCCTGGTCACCCGCGACCACATCGACTTCGGTCGGGTGTGGTCCGCGGCGTGTCGCGGCTGACCCGGCAGCGAGCCGCCCGTCCGGCCTCCTGATCCCGCCCGGCGCTGACCGCCTCGGGGGATCCTCCCTCGGATCGCCCCGTCGCGGGCCGGAATCCGTCATCCCCATCTGACGGTACGTCAGGCACGCTCCGCCGCCGCGAAGTCCGCACCGCACTCCGGCATTCCGCGACTTCCCTCCCCGCTCGGCCACCCTTCCGTCACCGTCACCGTCACGTGCTCGACGGCCGCCCCGCCGCGGCCGGTTCCGGTCCTGCCCACCCGCAGCCCGCCGGACTTCCGCCCACCCGAAAGGTTCCGCCATGCCCGTCGAATTCCTCGGCATCGCCGCCACCGGCGACGGTTCGGAGACCACCGCCCGCACCACCGCCGCCTTCGACCGCGACTACACCCTGCGGCTGGCCCGGGCGCACGAGGACCACGGCTGGGACCGGGTGCTCTTCGCGTACGCCGCCGGCGCCCCGGAGCCGGCGGCCGGGGCGGCCTTCCTCGCCTCGCACCTCGACCGGCTGCAGATCCTGCTGGCGCACCGGCCGAACGTCTCCTACCCGACCTTCGCCGCCAAGACCTTCGCGACGCTCGACCGGATCAGCGACGGCCGGCTGACCGTGCACTTCATCACCGGCGGCAACGACCACGAGCAGCGGCGCGAGGGCGACTTCCTGACCAAGGACCAGCGCTACGAGCGCACCCGCGAGTACATCGGCATCGTGAAGAAGGCCTGGACCAGCCACGAGCCCTTCGACCACGAGGGCCCGCACTACCGCTTCGAGGACTTCGTCTCGGACGTCTTCCCCGTCCAGCAGCCGCGCCCCGCGGTCTCCTTCGGCGGCTCCTCGGACGCGGCCTACGCGGCCGGCGGCGCCGAGGCGGACATCTACTGCCTCTGGGGCGAGCCGCTGGCCCGCACCGCCGAGCAGATCGAGCGGGTGAGGGAGGCGGCCCGGGCCGCCGGGCGCAGCGAGACGCCGCGGATCCAGGTGGCGTTCCGGCCGATCATCGCGCCGACCGAGGAGCTGGCCTGGGAGAAGGCGCACCGGACGGTGGCCGCGATCCGGGCCCGCCGGGGCGCCGACCGGCCGGGAACGACCCCGGAGAACGCCGGGTCCAGGCGGCTGATCGAGATCGCCGAGGCCGGCGAGCGCTACGACCGCGCGCTGTGGACCCCGACCGCCGCGGCCACCGGCGGGGCGGGCAACTCCAACGCGCTGGTCGGCACCCCGGAGACGGTCGCCGAGGCGCTGCTCGACTACCACGACCTCGGCGTGGACATCCTCTCCGCGCGCGGCTACCACCTGCTGGACGACGCGATCGACTTCGGCCGGTACGTCATCCCGATCGTCCGCGAGGAGGTCGCCAAGCGGGACGCCGCCAAGGCCGCCGAGGCAGCCAGGGCCGCCGAGGCCGCCAGGGCCGAGCAGGCCGAGCGCGACCGCCACCAGCTGATCGCGGTGCAGGCGTGAGCGCAGCGGCCGGCCCCGCGGCCGGGTTCCGCCGGGTCGCCATCGACGATCCGCTGGTCGAGCCGCTGCTGCGCGAGCTCACCCACGAGTACGTCACCCGGTACGGCCCCGAGGCGCACCAGGAGATGACCCGCTACCCGGGCGAGGCCTTCGCCGAGCCGCACGGGGTGCTGCTGCTCCTGCTGGAGGACGGCGAACCGGTGGCCGGCGGCGCGTACAAGCGCTACGACGAGCACACCGCCGAGGTGAAGCGGATGTGGACGCACTCCGCGCACCGCCGCCGGGGCCTGGCCCGCAGGGTGCTGGCCGAACTGGAGCGGACGGCGGCCGCGGCCGGCTACACCCGGATCTACCTCACCACCGGGCCGCGGCAGCCCGAGGCCAGGAACCTCTACCTGGCGGCCGGCTACACCCCGCTGTTCGACGTCTCGGCCGATCCCCTGACCATCGGCCCGCTCGCCTTCGAGAAGCGGCTGCCGCAGGGGTGGCTGCCGGAGCGGCAACCACCCTTCTCCGAGCCGCAGTTGACCGCTTCGGCCCCGACCTCCTGAAAGGCCCCGCCCCGTGAGAACCACCACCGTCCGCCGCCGCCTGCTCGCGGCCACCGCCCTGCTGCCGGTCCTGGCCCTGGCCGCCTGCGGCTCGGACCCGAAGATCGCGGGCGCGGCGGGGGCGGGCGGTCCCGCCGCCACCGCCACCGAGGACGTCGTCGCCGGGCTGGCGAAGTCGGAGGCCGCCGCCGCGCTGCTGCCCGAGGAGGTCCGCAAGGCCGGCACGCTGAAGTTCGGCTCGTCCTTCGGCGCGCCGCCCAGCGCGTTCTACGCCGACCAGGCGAGCAAGAAGCCCGCCGGGATCGACGTGGACTTCGGCGACGCGGTCGCCAAGCTGCTCGGTCTGACCGTGCAGCGGGATGCGGCCGCCTTCGAGACCATCCTGCCCGCCCTGGACAGCGGGAAGTTCGACATCGGCACCGGCAACTTCGGGGTCACCACGGCCCGGCTGAAGACCGTCGACTTCGTCACCTACATCGACGACGGCCAGGGCTTCGCCGTGAAGCGGGACAACACCGCGATCCAGCCGGTCACCGACCTGCTCCAGCTGTGCGGGCTGACCGTCGGCACCGGTGCCGGCACCACCTTCGAGACCACCCTGAACAGCCGGAAGAACATCTGCGCCGACGCCGGGAAGAAGCCGTACGAGGTCAAGGCGTTCAGCGAGAGCGGCGCCGTGCTGACCAGCCTCCAGCAGGGCCGGGTGGACATCGAGATGTCCACTATCAACGGCCTGCGCCACCAGGCCGCGCAGGAGGCCTCGGGGACCCGCTTCCTGGGCGAGTTCCACCGCCTCGACGTCGGCTTCGCCCTGAAGAAGGGCTCGAAGCTGGCCCCGGCGCTCCAGGCGGCGGTCAACCAGCTGATCAAGGACGGGACGTACGAGCGGATCCTGCGCAAGTACGGGGTCGCCGAATCGGCGATCAAGGAGTCGCAGATCAGCCCGCCCGAGCACACCTGAGCGCCGGCACACCGAGCGCCGGCCCGCCCGAGGAGACCCCCGATGACCGTCACCACCGAGACCCCGGCGGCCCCGGTCCGCCGGCCGGCCCCGGCCGCGTCCGACCTCGACGAACTGGACGGCCTGCGGACCGTCCCCGCCCGGCACCCCTGGCGCTGGGCCGCCGGGATCGCCGCGCTGGTCGTCCTCGCCCAGTTCGCCCACGGCCTGGCCACCAACCCGGGCTGGGACTGGGCCACCTTCCGGCTCTACTTCACCGCCGACACCATCCTGCGGGCGATCGGGCGCACCCTCGAACTCACCGCCTACGGCACCCTGCTGGGCTTCCTGCTGGGCACCGTGGTGGCCGCGATGCGGCTGTCCCGCAGCGTGATCCTGCGGTCCATCGCCTGGGCCTACGTGTGGGTGTTCCGCTCGATCCCGCTGATCGTCCAGCTGGTGTTCTGGTTCAACCTCTCCTACCTGTACAAGCGGTTCGGGTTCGGCATCCCGTTCGGCCCGACCTTCGGCGAGTTCGAGACCGTCGGAGTGCTCAGCGCGGTCGGCGCGGCGGTGCTCGGCCTCGGGCTGCACCAGGCCGCGTTCGCCGCCGAGATCATCCGCGGCGGTGTCATCGCGGTGGACGCCGGCCAGCGGGAGGCCGCCGCCGCGCTCGGCATCCCGCCCTGGCGGCAGGGCTGGCGGATCGTGCTGCCGCAGGCCATGCGCGGCATCCTGCCGGCCGCCGCCAACGAGGTGATCTCGCTGCTCAAGGGCACCTCGGTGGTCTACGTGATGGCCATCGGCGAACTCTTCTACCAGGCCCAGGTCGTCTACGGCCGGACCGGCCGGGTGGTGCCGCTGCTGATGGTCGCCACCGTCTGGTACGTGCTGCTGACCACCGCGCTCTCGATCGGCCAGTACTACGTGGAGCGCCACTTCGCCCGCGGCGCCCGGCGCACCCCGCCGCCCACCCCGTGGCAGCGCGTCCTGGCGTTCGCCCGGAGCCTGCCCGACCGCACCCGTCCCGCCGCCGCCCGTACCTCCGGAGGACAGCCGTGACCACCCTGACCAAGCCGGAACCGACCCCGGCCGACCCGGCGCAGGCCACACCGATGGTGCAGGTCCGCGGCCTGCACAAGAGCTTCGGCCGGCTGGAGGTGCTGCGCGGCGTCGACCTGGACGTCCCGGCCGGATCGGTGACCGTGGTGCTCGGCCCGTCCGGCTCCGGCAAGTCCACCCTGCTGCGCGCCATCAACCACCTGGAGAAGCTGGACCGCGGCCACGTCGCCATCGACGGCGAGCTGATCGGCTACCGGCGCTCCGGCGACCGGCTGTACGAGCTCAAGGAGCGCGAGGTGCTGCGCCAGCGCACCGGCATCGGCTTCGTGTTCCAGAACTTCAACCTGTTCCCGCACCTCACCGTGCTGGAGAACCTGGTCGAGGCGCCGGTCGCCGCGCTGCGCCGCCCCAGGGCCGAGGCCAGGGCGACGGCGCTGGCGCTGCTGGAGCGGGTCGGACTGGCCGACAAGGCCGCCGCCTACCCCCGGCAGCTGTCCGGCGGGCAGCAGCAGCGGGTGGCGATCGCCCGGGCGCTGGCGCTGGAGCCGAAGGTGCTGCTGTTCGACGAGCCCACCTCGGCGCTCGACCCCGAGCTGGTCGGCGAGGTGCTGGACGTCATCAAGGACCTGGCCCGCAGCGGCACCACGATGATCGTGGTCACCCACGAGATCGGCTTCGCCCGGGAGGTCGCCGACAGCGTGGTGTTCATGGACGGCGGCGTGGTGGTCGAACAGGGCCCGCCCGCCGAGGTCCTGGACCGGCCGCGGCACGAGCGCACCCGGGCCTTCCTGGCCAAGGTCCTCTGACCCGCGCAGCCCCCGCAATCCCGTCAAGTCCCCTTCACCGAACAGGAGTCACGCCATGTCCCTACCCCGTCGCGCCCTCGTGGCCGCCGCCGGCGCCCTCGCCGCCGCCCTCGTCCTGGCCGGCTGCGGCAGCGGCTCGACCGGGGGGACGGAGCTCGCCGCGGCCAAGGGCACCACCGCACCGGACGGTACGGCGGTGAACCTCTCGCCGAACCAGAACCGGGTCACCACGCCGAAAGTGGACGCGATCGCGGCGCTCGTCCCGGAGGAGATCAGACGGAAGGGGACGCTGACCGTGGTCGACTCCATCGGCACCACCCCGCCGCTGGACTTCTACGCCAACGACGACAGGACCATCATCGGCGTCGAACCGGACATCGCCTCGCTGGTCGGCAACGTGCTCGGCCTCAAGGTCGAGTTCAACCCGGTCTCCTGGGAGAACATCTTCGTCGGCCTGGACAGCGGCAAGTACGACGTCGGCCTGTCCAACATCACCGTCACCGAGGCCCGCAAGGAGAAGTACGACTTCGCCACCTACCGGCTGGACGTCCTCGGCTTCGAGGCGAAGAAGGGCAGCGGCCTCAAGGTCACCGGCCCCAAGGACCTCGCGGGCAAGGTGGTCGGCGTCTCCACCGGCACCAACCAGGAGAAGCTGCTGATCTCCTGGAGCGAGGAGAACGTGCGGAACGGCCTCAAGCCGATCGACATCAAGTACCACCAGAGCACCGAGTACTACCTGGCGCTCTCCTCCGGCCGGATCGAGGTCTTCACCGGCCCCAACCCGAGCCTGGCCTTCCACGCCGTGCAGACCGGCGAGACCGAGGTCGTCGGCACCTACTCGGGCGGCGGCGCGGACGTCCTCGGCAAGATCGCGGCGACCACGAAGAAGGACAACGGGCTGGTCAAGGCGCTGAACGGGGCGCTCGACGAGCTGATCAGGAACGGCACGTACGGGCAGGTGCTCAAGCGCTGGGGCCTGGAGAACGAGGCCGTGCAGAGCTCCGAGATCAACCCGCAGGGGCTGCCCAAGCCCAAGCCGTGACGGCATCGGGCCGGGCCGGCCCCGGCTCGTTCACCCGTTCGCCTCCAGCCGGGACTAGGGTGACCCCTCCGCCGGCGAACGCCGAGCGGGTGCGGTCGAGTTGGGGGAAGGGCATGGAGAAGGGCGAGGTGCTCGGCGGTCGCTTCCGGCTGGAGCAGGAACTGGGCAGGGGCGGCTTCGGCGTGGTCTGGCGGGCGACCGACCCGGTCATGCACCGGCAGGTGGCGATCAAGGTGCTGCTCGCCGAGCACGCCACCGACCGGGAGGCGGTCGGCCGGTTCGTCCGCGAGGCCCAGACGGCCGGCGGCCTCAGCGACCCGCACATCGTCACCGTGTACGACTACGGGTGGATCGAGACCGGCCAGGTGAGGATCCCGTACCTGGTGATGGAGCTGGTTCCCGGCCGGGCGCTGTCCGAGGTGCTCAAGGACGGCCTGCCGGACCACCGGAAGGCGCTGCGCTGGATGCGGCACGTGTGCAAGGCGCTGGACGCCGCGCACCGCTCGGGGGTCGTCCACCGGGACATCAAGCCCGAGAACGTGATGATCGAGGAGGACGGCGAGCGGGCCAGGGTCCTGGACTTCGGCATCGCCCGGCTGGTCACCCAGACCGTCCGGCTCACCTCCACCGGCAACGTGGTCGGCACCGTCCCGTACCTGGCGCCCGAGTGCTGGTCCGGCGGCGCGGTGGACGGCAGGACCGACCTCTACGCGCTCGGCATCATGCTCCACCAGGTCTCCACCGGCGCGCGCCCGTTCCACGCCTCCTCGGCCGCCGAGTACATGTACAAGCACCTGGAGGAGGTCCCGCCCCGGGTGCGCAGCAAGGACCCGGCGCTCGCCGAGCTGATCGCCGGGCTGCTCGCCAAGCGGCCCGAGCAGCGGCCGGCCTCCGCCGGCGAGGTGCTGGAGCGGCTGCGCGGCATCGAGGAGGGGATGTGGCTCCCGGGCGACCCCAGCCCGGAGCAGCTGCGGCGGCGGGCCGACCAGGCGTGGCGGTACGGCGAGGCCGGCGAGGCGGCGGAGGCGGTGCAGATCCTCACCGGGCTCGTCCCCGACTTCGCCCGGATCTGCGGCCCGGACGACCCGCGCACCCTGCGCACCTGCCACGACCTGGCCCTCTGGCTGGCCGGGGACGGCAGCCCGGGCGCCGCCGTCGCCCTGCTGGACGAGCTGGCCCGGGTGCCGGGCGCCACCCCGGAGGCCAGGGCGGACGTGCGGCGCGACCTCGCGCACTGGCAGCGGGAGGTCGCCCGGCTCGGTCCGGGCCGGGCGCGGGCCCTCGCCCCGGTCCTGGGGGTGCTGCTCGGCGGCGGCGCGCAGGGCTGAGGCCGGTCCGCCCCGGCGCTCCGGCGGTCCGCCCCGGGCGTGCGGGCCGCCGAGCCGCGGCCGGAGCGGGCACCGGGCGGATTCCGCCGACCGGGACGGCCTGGCCCGCCGCCCCGGCCCCTGGCACGGGGGTCGTCGGAAGCCTCAGGCCCGCACGCCCGCACCCCGGCGCTCGCACCCGTCGCCACGCCCGCCCTCGCGCCCGCCCTCACTCCTGCCCGAGCACCGCGCGCAGTCGCTCGGCCCGATCGGCCTGCGGCCCCTCCAGCGCGAGCAGCCCCGTGAGCACCCGGGCCGTCTGCGGATCGTGCAGCGCCGTCGCCGCCGCCATCGCGGTGAACTGGTCCACCAGCCAGTCGCGCAGCTCCGCCACCGGCAGCGTGCGTCCCTCGTCCAGCCAGCTCAGCGACGCGCCCTCGACCACCGCGATCCACGAGCGCACCAGCAGCGTCAGCCGCGGCCCGGCCTCCCGCACGCCCAGGTGGCGCAGCGTCCGCCGCAGCGCCGCCCGCCGGACGTCGTCCACGATCGCCGAGGTGCGGGCGGTCTCCACCACCGAACCGCCGCGCAGCAGCGCCGAGTAGCCCGCGTCGTGCTCGGCCACGAACGCGAAGTAGCCGTCCAGCACCGCCGACAGCTGCTCGGACGGCGTCCCGGTCACCGGCACCGCGAAGCGGCTGGTCAACTCGTCCGCCGCGGAGCGCAGCGCGGCCTCGTACAACTGCTGCTTGCCGCCCGCGAAGTAGCGGTAGACCAGCGGGCGGGAGGCCTCGGCGGCCTCGGCGACGTCGTCGAGGCTCACCTCCTCGGGCGGCCTGGCGGCGAACAGCTCCAGGGCGACCGCGATCAGCTGCTCGCGCCGTTGCTGGACCGGCAGCCGCCGGTAGCCGCTGCGGCGCGGGCGCGGCTCGATTACGGCCGGGGCGGGCGGCTGACCGGCTGCCGGGGCGGGGCGGGCGTCCATGGCGGCCAGCGTAATGGGCGTCGGACGGATCGGATCCTGTCGCGCCGAACGGATTTTCGCAGGCGGGGCCGGTGGCAAAGGGGTTGCAAAGCCGCCGGACCGCGAAATGATGTCCGAATGCGTGAAGAACTGATCACCGCCGACGGCGCCACCCCTCGCCGCATTGCCGACGACCACGTCCGCGAACTGGCCGAACTCGACCCGCTGACCGCGGTGTACCTCGGCCTCAACCTCGATGACGACCGACTTCCCGACCTTTCCCCGGCCGGCTCGGAAGCACTGGCCGACCTGGCCCGCCGCACCCTGGCGAAGCTCGACGAGGCCGAGCGGGCCGGCGTCGCCGAGGACGAGGCGGAGCGCCGCTGCGCCCGGCTGCTGCGCGAGCGGCTGAGCGCCGAACTCGCCGTCCACGCGGCGGGGGAGCACTTCCGCTCGCTGCGCAACCTCGGCTCCCCGGTGCACGACCTGCGGGAGTCCTTCACCCTGATGGGCACCGACACCGAGGCCGAGTGGCAGGTGGTCGGCCGCCGGCTGGCGAGGGTCCCGGTGGCGTTCGAGCAGTACCGGCAGACGCTGGCCGGGGGCGTCGAGCGCGGGCTGCTGTCCGGCCCGCGCCAGGTGGCCACGGTGCTCGGGCAGTTCGCCGAGTGGCTGGGCGAGGACGCGTCCGCCGAGGGCGCGCCCGGTGCCTGGTTCGGGCAGTTCGCGCAGGGCGCTCCGGAGGGCCTGCGCGCCGAGCTGTCGAAGCACGCGGCGGCCGCCGACGCGGCGCTGGCCGAACTGCGCGACTGGCTGCGCGACGTGTACGGCCCGGCCGTGGCCGGCGCCCCGGACACCGCGGGCCGGGAGCGCTACGCCCGCTGGGTGCGCTACTGGACCGGTGCCGACCTGGACCTGGACGAGGCCTACGCCTGGGCCTGGAGCGAGTTCCACGACCTGCTGGCGCAGATGGAGGCCGAGGCCGAGAAGGTCCTGCCGGGCGCGGGACCGCTGGCGGCGATGCGGTGGCTGGAGTCCGACGGCCCGGCCATCGAGGGCGCCGAGGCGGCCAGGGAGTACCTCCAGGGCCTGATGGACCAGGCCGTCCGGGACCTCCAGGGCACCCACTTCGACCTGGCCGAGCCGGTCACCCGGGTCGAGTCGAGGATCGCCCCGGCGGGCAGCGCCGCCGCACCGTACTACACCGCGCCCTCGCTGGACTTCAGCCGCCCCGGGCGGACCTGGCTGCCGCTGCTCGGCCGGGACCGCTTCCCGGTCTGGGACCTGGTCTCCACCTGGTACCACGAGGGCGTGCCCGGCCACCACCTCCAGCTCGCGCAGTGGAACTACGTCGCCGACCGGCTCTCCACCTACCAGGTGAGCCTCGGCGGGGTGAGCGCCAACCTGGAGGGCTGGGCGCTGTACGCCGAGCGCCTGATGGACGAGCTCGGCTACCTCACCGACCCGGGCCACCGGCTCGGCTACCTCAACGCCCAGATGATGCGGGCGCTGCGGGTCATCGTCGACATCGGCATGCACGTCGGCCTGGACTTCCCGGCGGACTCCCCGTACCGGCCGGGCGAGCCGGTCAGCCCCGAGTACGCCCGGGAGTTCTTCGGCCTGTACTGCGGCCTGTCCGCCGACTTCCTGGACAGCGAGCTGGTCCGCTACCTGGGCCTGCCGGGCCAGGCGATCGGCTACAAGCTCGGCGAGCGCGCCTGGCTGCGCGGCCGGGCGGCGGCGAAGGCGGCGCACGAGGCGCGCGGCGAGGAGTTCGACCTCAAGGCCTGGCACATGGCGGCGCTCTCGCAGGGCTCGCTGGGGCTGGACGACCTGGTCGCGGAGCTCTCGGCGCTCTGACCCGAGGCCGCGGAACCAGGCCCCCGGGACTCGGTCCCGAGTCCCGGGGGCCTGGTTCTTTTGTCCCGCAAGTCCGATTTGGTGAGGTTTTTCCTTGCCATTCGTCCGGAGCGGGGTTTGGCTGGAAGGCGACTGCGTGACCTCTCCGTCACCACTCCGGAAGGCTCGAACCGTGTCTGCGCAACCCGCAACCGGTCATGGGACCACGGACCGTCGCCGCTGGTGGGCGCTGGCGGTCATCGCCACCGCCCAGCTCATGATCGTGCTCGACATCACCATCGTGAACATCGCACTGCCGTCCGCCCAGCGGGACCTGGGCATCTCGGACGCCGACCGGCAGTGGGTGATCACCGCCTACACGCTCGCCTTCGGCGGCCTGCTGCTGCTCGGCGGGCGCGTGGGCGACCTCTTCGGCCGCAAGCGCGTCTTCACCGTCGGCCTGCTGGGCTTCGCCCTCGCCTCCGCCCTCGGCGGCGCGGCGGTCGGCCCGGCCATGCTCTTCGGCGCCCGTGCCCTCCAGGGCGCGTTCGGCGCCCTGCTCGCCCCCTCCGCGCTGGGGCTGCTCTCCACCACCTTCTCCGATCCCAGGGAACGCAGTACGGCCTTCGGCATCTTCGGTGCCATCGCCGGCGGCGGCTCCGCGATCGGCTTCATCGCCGGCGGTCTGCTGACCGAGTACCTGGACTGGCGCTGGTGCCTGTTCGTCAACGTGCCGATCGCCGCCGTCACCGCCTTCGCGGCGTTCACCGTGCTGCGGCGCGACCACGTCGAGAAGGGCCGCCGGATGCGGCTGGACCTGCCCGGGGCGCTGCTCGGCTGCGGCGGCCTGCTGGCGATCGTCTACGGCACCTCCGAGGCCGTGACCCGGGGCTGGGGCGACGGCCTGGTGGTCGGCCCGCTGGTCGTGGGCGTGGCACTGCTCGGGCTGTTCGTCCTGGTCGAACGCCGCACCGCGCACCCGCTGCTGCCGATGCACATCGTCGCCGACCGCAACCGCGGCGGCGGCGCCCTGTCGGTGGGCCTGGCGATGGTCGGCATGTTCGGCCTGTTCCTGTTCCTGACCTACTACCTCCAGGCCATCAAGCACTTCTCGCCGATCGTGTCCGGGCTGTCCTTCCTGCCGATGACGGCCGCCATCGTGCTGAGTTCGACGGGCCTCGCGGCCCGGATGATGACCAGGGTGCCGTCCAGGAACCTGATCGGCCCCGGGCTGCTGCTCGCCGCGGGCGGCATGGCCTGGCTGACCCAGATGCGGGTGGACAGCCCGTGGGCTGGCATGGTGCTGCCCGCCGAGCTGCTGATCGGCTTCGGCATGGGCCTGGTGTTCATGCCGGCGATGAGCCTGGCCACCCTCGGGGTCGCCCCGAACGAGGCCGGCGCGGCCTCGGCCACCATCAACTCGGCCCAGCAGGTGGGCGGTTCGGTCGGCACCGCGCTGCTGAACACGGTCGCGGCGAGCGCCACGGCGAGCTTCCTGGCCACCCGGATCGCCTCCGATCCCGCGGTGCGGGCCCAGGGTGCGGTGCACGGCTACGTCGTCGCGACCTGGGTGGCGATGGGCGTCCTGCTGGTGGCCGCGCTGGTCGCGGTGCTGATGATCGACCACCGGCCGGCGCCCGCCACGGCCACCGCCGTCCCGGTCGGGACGGAAGCGGCGTCCGGGGCGCGGGCGGTGGACGGGCGGCCGAGCCCGCGGGCCGTCGCCCGGGCCGACGTCAGGGCGAACGTCGAGGCCGTCGCCGAGGTCCGGGCCGACGCGGGGCCGGAGCGGCCACCGGGCGACTGAGGACGTGAGGCGAGGCCTCGCGGTCAACCTCCGGCGCCTGCCCGACTCCTGGCCACCGGCCGGGGACCAGGGAGGCGCCGCCGTGCCGCCCGACGACGGCCGGTACCGTGGCCGGGGCTTTCGCCCGTACCGCCACCGGGAAGCGGTGCCCGCCGACCGGTGACGCCGGGGGCGGCCGGATGCCGGTTTCTCATCGAGCTCCAAGGCGCCGGTCACACCCTTTCCAGGCTGAGGCGGCATAGTCGTGGCCGAACGCCGCCCCCCGATCGCCCCGGCAGGAGAAACAGGCATGGGCAAGCACCGCCGCCAGAGGTCCCGCCGCCGCGGACTGCTGGCACCGTCCCTGTTCACCGCGCTGTCCGCCGTCGCGGTCGCCGCCGTCCTGACCGGGACGAACGGACTGGACCTGTCCGACACGACGACCGCGGGGAAGGCCGCCCGCAGCACCCGCACCGTCGCCGCGCCCGCCCCGGCCACCGGACCGGCGGCACCCGCCGCCGCCACCCCCGCCGCGGCCCCCACCCCCACCCCCACCGCGACCGCGCCCCCGAGCCCGAGCCCGAGCCCGAGCCCGACCGCCGGTCCGGCCGACCCGGCGACGGCGACGCCCGCCACCCACGGCGCCGCCCTCGGCACCACGGGACCGGCCCCGGCCGACGACCGCGAGACCGGGACGGTCGGCGCCCTGTTCAGCGGCGCGGTGGCGGCCGGCGACCACTTCTGCACCGCCAGCGTGCTGCACAGCGCCACCGGCAACCTGCTGCTGACCGCCGCGCACTGCCTCAGCAGCACCGACGGCGTCACCTTCGCCCCCGGCTACCGCGACGGCTCCGCCCCGTACGGCACCTGGCGGGTGACCGCGATCCACACCACCGCCGGCTGGTCCCAGAAGGGCGAGGTGGACGAGGACTTCGCGATCCTGGAGACGGCCCCCAGCAACGGCCGCGAGGTCGAGGACGTGGTCGGCGGCAACCGGCTGGGCGCCGACGAGCCGTTCGACGCGACCGTCCGGCTCTACGGCTACCCGGGCAACTCCGAGACGCCCGTCCTGTGCACCAACACCACCGGGCAGCAGAGCGCCTACCAGCGGGTCGTCCAGTGCCCGGCCTACCCGGCCGGCACCAGCGGCGGTCCGTGGATCAACACCGCGACCGGCGACGTGATCGGCGCGATCGGCGGCTACCAGCAGGGCGGCGACACCGAGGACATCTCGTACAGCGCCTACTTCGACCACACCATCGCGGACCTGTACGCCCAGGCCGAGGCGGCCGCCTCCTGAGCCCGGGGCGGGATCCCGCCCCGCCGGGCCCCGGACATGACGAAGGCCCAGATCCGTGGATCAACTCCACTGATCTGGGCCTCTGTTGCACTTCCCGCGAAGTGCCCCCGGTAGGATTCGAACCTACGCACCCGCCTCCGGAGGGCGGTGCTCTATCCCCTGAGCTACGGGGGCCTACTGGCCTGTCGGCCGCTCGCGCTTCCGACGTGAGAACAGTATCAGGCTTCGGCCATGGTCCGTGCACGGGTTCCGGGAAGATCGTCCGGGCCGGGCCCCGGCCGCCGGCCGGGCTGGGGAGCGGGGAGCGGAAGTGTCCAAAGGCCGGACGGGGCGGCGGGGCCGCCGATACCCTCGGTGAGGTGTCGGGAGTGTCCGGGCGGGTCCTCGTGGTGGACGACAGCGAGGTGATCCGCCAGCTGATCAGGGTCAACCTGGAGCTCGAGGGCTTCGAGGTGGTGACCGCCGCCGACGGTGCCGAGTGCCTGGAGGTCATCCGCCGGGTGCAGCCCGACGTGGTGACGCTGGACGTGATGATGCCGCGGCTGGACGGCCTGCGGACGGCGGCCCGGCTGCGGGCGACCCCGGACACCAGCCGGCTGCCGATCGCGATCGTGAGCGCCTGCACCCCGGCGGACCTCGACCTGGGGGAGACGGTCGGGGTGGACGGCTACCTCGGCAAGCCCTTCGACCCGGCCGACCTGGTGGCCCTGGTCCGGCGCCTCGCGGCGGGCGGGCCCGTCGGACCGTCCGCCGAAGAGGCCGGGGGGCCGCCCGACGGAGTTCGCCCTGAGCGAACACGGCGTACCGATCACGGCTGAGACCCCCGCAACGACGGCGCCCGGGCGTCTCGACCGGTAAACCGGGTGGCGGGCGGGCACCCCGTCTCGCCTACGCTTGGCGTCGTGACCCCCGCAGACCTTTCCCAGGCAATCCAGGCCGCAGTGAGCTCCGCCGTCGAGGCGGGCGAGCTGGCCGTCGCCGTGCCCGAGCACGTGACGGTCGAGCGGCCCAAGAACAGGGACCACGGCGACTACGCGACCAACGTGGCCCTCCAGCTCGCCAAGGCGGCCGGCAAGCCGCCGCGAGCCGTTGCCGAGGTGCTGGCCGAGCGTCTGCGAGGGATCACCGGCGTCACCAAGGTCGACATCGCCGGTCCCGGCTTCCTGAACATCACCCTGGACACCGCCACCGCCGGTGCGCTGGCGCGCGCCGTCGTCGAGGCGGGCGAGGCGTACGGCCGCAACGAGGCCCTCAAGGGCCTGAAGATCAACCTGGAGTTCGTCTCCGCCAACCCGACCGGCCCGATCCACATCGGCGGCGTCCGCTGGGCCGCCGTCGGCGACTCGCTGGCGCGCGTGCTGCGGGCCTCCGGCGCCGACGTCACCACCGAGTACTACCTCAACGACGCCGGCGTGCAGATCACCAAGTTCGCCGCCTCCCTCCAGGCCGCCGCGAACGGCCGCGAGGTGCCCGAGGGCGGGTACGTCGGCGAGTACATCGTCGACATCGCCAAGGCGCTCACCGAGGCGGTCCCCGGCGTGCTCGACCTGCCCGAGGCCGAGCAGCTCGACGTCTTCCGCGCCGAGGGCCTGAAGCTCATGGTGGCCGAGATCAAGCGCTCGATGGACGAGTTCGGCACCCACTTCGACGTGTGGTTCTCGGAGCGGACGCTGCACGACTCCGGCGCGGTCGAGAAGGCCATCGACCGGCTGCGCGAGCAGGGCCACGTCTTCGAGCGGGACGGCGCGGTCTTCCTGCGCACCACCGACTTCGGTGACGACAAGGACCGCGTCCTGATCAAGGCCGACGGCGACAAGACCTACTTCGCCGCCGACGCCGCGTACTACCTGTCCAAGCGGGACCGCGGCGCCGAGGTCGCGCTCTACATGCTGGGCGCCGACCACCACGGCTACGTCAACCGCCTCAAGGCCATCGCGGCCTGCGCGGGCGACGACATGAACCACAACATCGAGGTGAAGATCGGCCAGTTCGTGAAGATGCTTCGCGACGGCGAAGAGGTCCGCATGTCCAAGCGGGCCGGCAACATCATCACGATCGACGACGTGGTCGAGTGGATCGGCGTCGACGCCGCCCGCTACACCCTGGCGCGCTCCTCCACGGACTCGACGATCACGCTGGACATCAACCTGCTGACCAGCCAGACCAACGAGAACCCGGTCTTCTACGTCCAGTACGCGCACACCCGGATGTGCGGGGTGGCGCGCAAGGCCGTCGAGCTGGGCGTGGACAAGGGCCCGGCCGAGCAGTTCAGGCCCGAACTGCTCGCCACCGAGTGGGAGTCCGACGTGCTCGGCCACCTCGCGGAGTTCCCGCGGGTGCTGGCCGCGGCCGGCGAGCTGCGCGAGCCGCACCGGGTCGCCGTGTACCTGGAGAAGCTCGCGGGCAAGTACCACCGCCTGTACGAGAACTGCATGTTCCTGCCCAAGGGCGACGAGGAACTCACCGACACGCACCGGGCCCGCCTCTGGCTGGTCGAGGCGACGCGCACCGTGCTCGCCAACGGGCTCACGCTCCTGGGCGTGACGGCGCCCGAGCGGATGTAGGCACCACCCCCACGTGCACTGCGGGGGGCGGCTGACGGTCAACGGGGACCGTCGCCGCCCCTCGCCATAGGTCTCGAAGGACTTACGAGCATGAGTCGTTCCGCACACCCCGCAGGACCCCGTCACGGCGACGTCCTGCCCGAGGGCCACTACCAGGCCCCGCCCGCCGACCTGAACGCGCTCGACCCCAAGGTCTGGGCGCGCACCGTCGCCCGGAACGCCGAGGGCGTGGCCACCGTCGGCGGCATCGACGTCAAGCGGCTGGCCGCCGAGTTCGGCACCCCGGCCTACGTGCTGGACGAGGACGACTTCCGGGCCAGGGCGCGCGCCTGGCGGGACGCCTTCGGCACCGAGGCGGACGTCTACTACGCCGGCAAGGCGTTCCTCTCCAAGGCCGTCGTGCGCTGGCTGCACGAGGAGGGCCTCAACGTCGACGTGTGCAGCCCGGGCGAGCTGGCGGTCGCGCTGGCCGGCGGGATGCCGCCGAGGCGGATCGCGCTGCACGGCAACAACAAGTCGGTGGACGAGCTCGAGCACGCGGTGAAGACCGGCGTCGGGCACATCGTGGTCGACTCGTACGAGGAGATCGAGCGGCTCGCCGCGATCGCCGCCCGCCAGGGCGTGCGCCAGCAGGTGCTGGTCCGGGTCACCGTCGGCGTCGAGGCGCACACCCACGAGTTCATCGCCACCGCGCACGAGGACCAGAAGTTCGGCCTCTCGCTCACCGGCGGCGCGGCCGCCGAGGCGGTGCGCCGGGTGCTCGGCCACGACAGCCTGGAGCTGCGCGGCATCCACTCGCACATCGGCTCGCAGATCTTCGACATGGCGGGCTTCGAGGTGGCCGCCCGCCGGGTGGTCGGCCTGCTGGCCGGGATCCGCGACGAGCACGGCGTCGAGCTGCCCGAGATCGACCTCGGCGGCGGCCTCGGCATCGCGTACACCAGCGAGGACGACCCGCGCGAGCCGGCCGAGATCGCGGCCGCGCTGGCCGACATCGTCCGCCGCGAGTGCGCCGCCGTGCGGCTGAAGGCGCCCCGGCTGAGCGTGGAGCCGGGCCGGGCGATCGTCGGCCCGACCGCGTTCACGCTGTACGAGGTCGGCACCGTCAAGCCGCTGGAGGGCCTGCGCACCTACGTCAGCGTGGACGGCGGGATGTCCGACAACATCCGCACCGCGCTCTACGACGCCGAGTACTCGGTGGCCCTGGTATCGCGCACCAGCGAGGCGGAGCCGATGCTGGTGCGGGTGGTCGGCAAGCACTGCGAGTCCGGCGACATCGTCGTCCGGGACGCCTTCCTGCCGGCCGACCTGGCCCCGGGCGACCTGGTCGCGGTGCCCGCCACGGGCGCCTACTGCCGCTCGATGGCGAGCAACTACAACCACGCCCTGAAGCCTCCCGTGCTCGCCGTCAAGGACGGTGCGGCGCGGGTGATCGTCCGGCGCGAGACGGAGGAGGATCTCCTGCGTCTGGATATCGGATGACGAAATCCTTGTCTCAGATCATGGAACGACCGTAGATCCGTACGGAAAGTCCCGGAGACTGGTACGGACCGAAGTTTCCGGCGGCCACGGAAAACCCGCCGGAAATTACCGAAGCACGAAGAATGCAGAGCGGAGTCGGATGATGCGTACGCGCCCGCTGAAGGTGGCGTTGCTGGGTTGTGGTGTGGTGGGCTCCGAGGTGGCGCGCATCATGACGACGACGGCCGACGACCTCGCCGCTCGCATCGGTGCTCCGGTCGAGCTCGCCGGGATCGCGGTGCGCCGGGCCGGGCGGACCCGCCCCGGCGTCCCCGAGCACCTGATCACCACCGACGCCGAGGCCCTGGTCAACCGGGGTGACATCGACGTGGTGGTCGAGGTGGTGGGCGGCATCGAGCCGTCCAGGTCGCTGATCCTGTCCGCCTTCGCGCAGGGCGCCTCGGTGGTCAGCGCCAACAAGGCGCTGCTCGCCAAGGACGGCACCGAACTGCACGCCGCGGCCGCCGAGGCCGGCGTGGACCTGTACTACGAGGCCGCGGTGGCGGGCGCGATCCCGCTGCTGCGCCCGCTGCGCGAGTCCCTCGCGGGCGACAAGGTCAACCGGGTGCTGGGCATCGTCAACGGCACCACCAACTTCATCCTCGACAAGATGGACACCACCGGCGCCGGCTACTCGGAGGCGCTGGAGGAGGCCACCGCGCTGGGCTACGCCGAGGCCGACCCGACGGCCGACGTCGAGGGCTTCGACGCCGCCGCCAAGGCCGCGATCCTGGCCGGCATCGCCTTCCACACCAAGGTCACCGCGGCGGACGTCTACCGCGAGGGCCTCACCGAGGTGACCGCGGCCGACATCGCCTCCGCCAAGGAGATGGGCTGCGTGGTCAAGCTGCTCGCGATCTGCGAGCGGGCCGCCGACGGCGAGTCCGTCACCGCGCGCGTCCACCCGGCGATGATCCCGCTCTCGCACCCGCTGGCCTCGGTCCGCGAGGCGTACAACGCGGTGTTCGTGGAGGCCGAGGCGGCCGGCCGGCTGATGTTCTACGGCCCCGGCGCGGGCGGCTCGCCGACCGCCTCCGCGGTGCTCGGCGACCTGGTCGCGGTCTGCCGCAACAAGCTGGCCGGCGCCACCGGTCCCGGTGACTCGGTGTACACCAGGCTGCCGGCCAAGCCGATGGACGAGGTGGTCACCCGCTACCACGTCAGCCTGGACGTGGACGACCGCGCGGGCGTGCTCGCCCAGGTGGCGTCCGTCTTCGCCGAGCACGGCGTCTCCATCGACACCGTGCGCCAGCAGGGCCGCGACGGCGACGCCTCGCTCGTCGTGGTCACCCACCGTGCCACCGACGCCGCGCTGTCGGCGACGGTCGACAAGCTCCGCGCGCTGGACAGCGTGCGGGACGTGGCCAGCATCATGCGGGTCGAAGGGGAATAAGGAACCAGCCATGAACGCCGTTGCCGAGAACGTCGTCCGAGGCGCGCACACCCACCAGTGGCGCGGCCTGATCGAGGAGTACCGGGACCGCCTGCCGGTCACCGCGGCCACCCCGGTGGTCACCCTGTTGGAGGGCGGCACGCCCCTGGTCCCCGCCCAGGTGCTCTCCGAGCGCACCGGCTGCGAGGTCTACCTCAAGGTCGAGGGCGCCAACCCGACCGGCTCCTTCAAGGACCGCGGGATGACGATGGCCATCTCCAAGGCCAAGGAGGAGGGCGCGCAGGCGGTCATCTGCGCGTCCACCGGCAACACCTCGGCCTCCGCCGCCGCGTACGCGGTGCGGGCCGGGATGGTCTCCGCGGTGCTCGTCCCGCAGGGCAAGATCGCCCTCGGCAAGATGGGCCAGGCGCTGGTGCACGGCGCCAGGATCCTCCAGGTCGACGGGAACTTCGACGACTGCCTGACGCTCGCACGCGAACTGTCCGAGAAGTACCCGGTGGCGCTGGTCAACTCGGTGAACCCGGTGCGGATCGAGGGCCAGAAGACCGCGGCCTTCGAGATCGTCGACATGCTCGGCGACGCCCCCGACATCCACGTCCTGCCGGTCGGCAACGCGGGCAACATCACCGCGTACTGGAAGGGCTACCGCGAGTACGCCCACCCGTCGCCCGCCGCCACCCTTGACGGGGGCGCTTCGCGCCGCACCCTCCCTGCCATGTCGACCCGCACCCCGCGGATGTGGGGCTTCCAGGCCTCCGGCTCGGCCCCGATCGTGGACGGCGCGCCGGTGCTCAAGCCGCAGACCATCGCCACCGCGATCCGGATCGGCAACCCGGCCTCCTGGGACTTCGCGCTCGCCGCGCGGGACGAGTCCGGCGGCCTCATCGACAAGGTGACGGACCGTCAGATCCTGTCCGCCTACCGGCTGTTGGCCTCGCAGGAGGGCGTCTTCGTGGAGCCCGCCTCGGCCGCCTCGGTGGCCGGCCTGCTGGCCAAGGCGGAGGCCGGCCTGGTCGACCCCGGCCAGCGGATCGTCTGCACCGTGACCGGCAACGGCCTCAAGGACCCGGACTGGGCGGTGGCCGGCGCGCCGCAGCCGCAGGTCGTCCCGATCGACCCGGAGACGGCCGCCCGGAGCCTCGGGCTGCTCGACTGACGGGCCATGACACCCGGCGGGCCGACCCCTTCGGGGGCCGGCCCGCCGAAGTTCTCCGCTGACCGCTTCCGTGTCAACCGAGCCGCGCACCGCCGCCCGTTCCCGGTGCGCATTCCGGCCAGAACCGCAACACACCGGATCGAAGGCCCACGGGGTGTACCGCTCGGGAACCTCTCTTCGATACTCTGGCTTCGGCCGTGTGGCACATGCCCCGGGCCCGGCGGGTCCGGGCCGCGCCGACCGTCGCGACCGCCCGCCCCGGAGGGGCCGCGGTCCGTTCCCCACCCTCGCACCGACGACGCGCTCCGCGCCGCCCGATTTCCCCAGGAGAGTCCACCGCATGGCCGGTCCCGCGTTCCGTGCCGCCGCCGTCCGGGTCAGGGTTCCCGCGACCAGCGCCAACCTCGGCCCCGGCTTCGACGCCTTCGGGCTCGCGCTGGGCCTGTACGACGACGTGGTCGTCCGGGTCGCCGACTCCGGCCTCTCCGTCGACATCGCCGGTGAGGGCGCCGAGACGCTGCCGCGCGACGAGCGCCACCTGCTGGTCCGCGCGATGCGCGCCGCCTTCGACCGGCTCGGGGGCCAGCCGCGGGGCCTCGAAATCGTCTGTGCCAACCGGATACCGCACGGCCGCGGCCTCGGCTCCTCCTCGGCCGCCATCTGCGCCGGCATCGTGGCCGCCCGGGCGGTGACGATCGGCGGACCGTCCGCGCTGGACGACGACGCGCTGCTGGCCCTCGCCTCCGAGCTGGAGGGCCACCCGGACAACGTCGCGGCCTGCCTGCGCGGCAACTTCACCATCGCCTGGACCGACGAGGAGTCGGCCAGGGCGGTCGCGCTGGAGCCGTCCGAGCAGGTCGTCCCGGTGGTGTTCGTGCCGGCCGGCGAGGTGCTCACCGAGACCGCGCGCGGACTGCTGCCGAAGACCGTCCCGCTGGCCGACGCCGCCGTCAACGCCGGCCGCTCCGCGCTGCTGGTGGAGGCGCTGACCAGGCGCCCGGAACTGCTCCTCACCGCCACCGAGGACCGGCTGCACCAGGACTACCGCGCCTCCGCGATGCCGGACAGCGCCGCGCTGGTCGGCGCACTGCGCGCCGAGGGCGTCCCCGCGGTCATCTCCGGGGCCGGTCCGACCGTGCTGGCGCTCACCGACGAGGCGGGCGCCGACGGGGTGCTCTCCTTCGCCGGGCACCACGGCCACGGCGGTGACCCGGCGTTCGCCGCGCACCGCCTGGACGTCGACCGGGCCGGGGCCGTCGTGCTCCCACTGGACGTCTGAGCAGCGCGAACGGCCCGTCCGGGGCCCGGCGCAGGCACCCTGCCGAGCCGGCCCCGACGGACACGATTGGCAAGCGCAAGGCTGGGGAATGTCTCAGGGGGTCGGTAGTGTTAACCTCATTGCTGCACCAGGTGCCCTCCGGGGCTAGGTGCACCGCGTCCCGATCCCCGCGCTCCACGGCAGTGGAGTCCCGGCGATGCACGGGGCGACGATTCTCCGGGAGCCCACCGCAGCGCGTACGCAGCCTGCCTGCGCACATGCGGCCGCATCCCGAAGCCGTGACGGCACCTGACTCCCACCCGCGGCCTCCCACCTAGAGGCCAGGACGGGCGGAGCGCGGGCCACCGTCACGCGACGGGGGCCCGGGATTCGCAGGAAGCGTGGGGGTTACGCCCCCAGGGGAGGTCGACACACGACCGGCCCACGCGCCACTCAGCACCACCGTGCTTCACGCACCGCACCTCGTACGTAGCTCTCCCTCGACGGGCTCCCGCCATTCGAGGGATCACCGCCTCGGACCGACGCAGTCGAGCGTTGGTCAGGACAGCACAACCGGTCGCCGAGCCAGACAGGCCGACGTCCGCTCCAGGGAAGGACCCTTAGTGAGCGACTCCACCGATCTGATGGGCGCGCGCCCGGACGCCGAAGCGTCGGACGCGGCCGCCCCCGCTGCCCCGGCGCGGCGCCGCCGCAGTGCCGCCGCCGGCCTGGACGGCATGGTCCTGGCCGAGCTCCAGAAGCTCGCCGCGGACCTTGGCATCACCGGTACCGGACGCATGCGCAAGAGCCAGCTGATCGAGACCATCAAGGAGAAGAGCGGCGGGGACCCGCTGCTCGCCGCCGGTGGCACCGCCCCGGCCGCCAAGCGTGCCGCCGCCAAGGCGGACGCCGAGGCCCCGGCCGAGAAGCCGGCCCGCCGCACCAAGGCCGCCGCCGCCAAGGCGGAGGCCGAGGCCGCGGCCGCCGCCGAGTCGCAGGCCCAGATCGAGATCCCGGTCCAGGCCGCCGCGGAGACCGCCGCCCCCGCCCGTGCCGAGCGCACCCGCCGCCGCGCCACCGCGGCCGCCGGCGCCCCCACCGCTCCGGCCGGCGAGGCCGAGGCCGCCACCGTCGCGGTCGCCGAGCCGAAGCAGGCCGAGGCCCGCCCGGCCGAGACCCGCGGCTTCGAGGGCCGCGAGGACAGCCGGGAGAGCCGTCGCGACCGCCGTGAGCGCCGCGACCGCGGCGAGCGCACCGACCGTACCGAGCGCACCGAGCGCCAGGAGGGCGGCGAGGCCCAGGACGCCGACGGGCGCGAGTCGCGTCGCGACCGCCGCAGCCGCCGCGACCGCACTGAGCGCACCGAGCGCACCGAGCGCCAGGGTGGCCAGCAGCAGGGCGGCCAGGCCGACCAGCAGAGTCGCCAGGCCCAGCCGGCCCAGCAGCAGCCGGCCCCGCAGGGCGGTTACGAGGACGACGAGTTCGGCGACGGCCGCCGTGGCCGGCGCGGGCGCTACCGCGACCGCCGTGGCCGCCGCGGGCGCGACGGCTTCGAGGCCGGCCCCGTCGAGACGCCGATCGGCGAGGACGACGTCCTGATCCCGGTCGCGGGCATCCTCGACATCCTCGACAACTACGCGTTCGTGCGCACCTCCGGCTACCTGCCGGGGCAGAACGACGTCTACGTCTCGCTCGCCCAGGTCCGCAAGAACGGCCTGCGCAAGGGTGACGCCATCACCGGCGCGGTGCGCCAGCCGCGCGACGGCGAGCGCCGCGAGAAGTTCAACGCCATGGTGCGGCTGGACTCCGTCAACGGCATGGACCCGGAGAGCGGCCGCGGCCGCCCCGAGTTCAACAAGCTCACCCCGCTGTACCCGCAGGACCGGCTGCGCCTGGAGACCGACCCGGGCGTGCTGACCACCCGGATCATCGACCTGGTGTCGCCGATCGGCAAGGGCCAGCGCGGTCTGATCGTCGCGCCGCCGAAGACCGGCAAGACCATGGTGCTCCAGGCGGTCGCCAACGCGATCACCCACAACAACCCCGAGTGTCACCTGATGGTCGTCCTGGTCGACGAGCGTCCGGAAGAGGTCACCGACATGCAGCGGTCGGTGAAGGGCGAGGTCATCTCCTCGACCTTCGACCGCCCGGCCGAGGACCACACCACCGTCGCCGAGCTGGCCATCGAGCGCGCCAAGCGCCTGGTGGAGCTGGGCCACGACGTGGTCATCCTGCTGGACTCGATCACCCGCCTGGGCCGCGCCTACAACCTGGCGGCGCCGGCCTCCGGCCGCATCCTGTCCGGTGGTGTCGACTCGACCGCGCTGTACCCGCCGAAGAAGTTCTTCGGTGCCGCGCGCAACATCGAGAACGGCGGCTCGCTGACCATCCTGGCCACCGCGCTGGTCGAGACCGGCTCGCGCATGGACGAGGTGATCTTCGAGGAGTTCAAGGGCACCGGCAACATGGAGCTCAAGCTCGACCGGAAGCTCTCGGACAAGCGCATCTTCCCGGCCGTCGACGTGGACGCCTCCAGCACCCGCAAGGAGGAGATCCTGCTCGGCAGTGAGGAGTTGGCCATCGTCTGGAAGCTGCGCCGGGTGCTGCACGCGCTCGACTCGCAGCAGGCGATCGAGCTGCTCCTGGACAAGATGAAGCAGACCAAGAGCAACGCCGAGTTCCTGATGCAGATCGCCAAGACCACCCCCGGCTCCGGCGACTGACGGTAGCCGGACGGCTGTCGAAGCACGGAACCCCGGATCGCGCGAGCGGTCCGGGGTTCCGTGCGTCCGTGCCCGGGTTGTTCCAGAGTTGGGACACGTTGAGGCCTTTGGATCATGTTGTCCGATTTACTCTGGACCGTATGGCCGAGCACAAGAGGGTCCCGAGTCGCCGCCGCAAGGTCCTGCGGACGGCCGCCTGCGCGTTCGTCGCGCTCGTCGTCCTCGGCGCCGGTGCGGCCGTCTACGCGTACGTGCGGTTGAACGACAACATCAGGAGCGTCGACATCGACGGCCGGCTCGGCGACGCCAGGCCTCCGGCCGCCACCGACGGGTCCTTCAACATCCTGGTGCTGGGCTCCGACTCGCGGGCCGGCGACAACGGCTCGGTGGCCGGCGGGGACACCGGCGACACCGCCCGCTCGGACACCGCGATGGTGCTGCACGTCAGCCAGGACCACTCCCGCGCCCAGATCGTCTCGATACCGCGCGACACCCTGGTCGCCCGCCCCGACTGCACCGACGCGAAGGGCGGGGCGGTGCCGGCGGCCAAGCGCGCGATGTACAACAGCGCCTTCGAGGCCGGCGGCGCGGCCTGCGCGGTCAAGACCACCGAGCAGCTCACCGGACTGCGGATGGACCACTACCTCCAGATCGACTTCGCCGGCTTCGCCCGGGTCGTCGACGCGATAGGCGGGGTCACCGTGAACACCACGGTGGCCATCCACGACAAGGACAGCGGGCTCGACCTGCCGGCCGGTGAGCACCACCTGGACGGGAAGCAGGCACTGGCCTTCGTGCGCACCAGGCACGGCGTCGGCGACGGCAGCGACCTCGGCCGGATCGAACTCCAGAAGCAGATGGTGAAGTCCCTGCTGGCGCAGGCCGGGGGGACCGGGCTGTTCACCAACCCGGTGAAGCTGTGGTCGATCGGCGACACCGCGACCAGGAGCATCACCACCGACTCCGCGCTCGGCTCGGTGAACTCGCTGGTGGGGCTCGCCCAGGAACTCAAGGGCATCGGCCCGGACCAGCTGAGCATGGTCACCCTGCCGGTGGAGACCGCCCCCAGCGACCCGAACCGGGTGGTCCAGCAGCAGCCGCAGGCCGACCAGGTCTGGGCGGCGCTCAGGGCCGACCGGCCGTTCCCGCAGGCGGTCGTCTCCGCGCAGCCGGAGAACCCCGCCCAGGCGGCCCCCACGGCCGCTCCGACGGCCGCCCCGTCGACGGGTGCGAGGAGCACGGGGAAGGCCACCGCGAAGGCCGGCACGGCGCGCTGAGCGGCGCCCGGAATATCCCGGAGTGACCCCCGGTTTGGGAAGAAGCGGCCGGTCCTGGCAGACTGGTCCGTCGGTCCCGGTTCACGTGCGGCGCTCCAGCCGCCGACCCGGTGCCCTCCAGAACCCTAGGAGATCCCCTTGAAGTCCAACGTTCACCCCGAGTACGTGGTCACCCGTGTGACCTGCACCTGCGGCGCCGAGTTCACGACCCGCTCGACGGAGAAGTCCGGCGAGATCCGTGCCGAGGTCTGCTCGCAGTGCCACCCGTTCTACACCGGCAAGCAGAAGATCCTCGACACCGGTGGCCGCGTGGCCCGCTTCGAGGCCCGCTTCGGCAAGCAGCACAGCGCGAAGGCCTAGCGCTCGCTCGGCGCCGGTTCCCGGTGCCCCCGTACTCGTCGTCGGGGGTGCCAGGGGGCCGGCGCCGTTCGCGTCCCCCCGCGCGTTCCGCGTTTCCGCCCGTACCGAACCACCCCCACACGTACCGATTCCCCGGGAAGAAGGCCACCCCATGTTCGAGGCAGTCGAAGAGCTCCTCGTCGAGCACGCCGACCTCGAGAAGAGGCTGGCCGACCCGTCCGTCCACGCCGACCAGGCCAACGCCCGCAGGCTGGCCAAGCGGTACGCCGAGCTGACCCCGATCACCCGGGTCTACCGGCAGTGGCGGCAGGCCGGCGAGGACATCGAGGCGGCCCGCGAACTCGCCGCCGAGGAGCCGGAGTTCATCGCCGAGGTGAAGGACTCCGAGGCGCGCAGGGACGAGTACACCGAGGAGCTGCGGCTGCTGCTGGTGCCGCGCGACCCGAACGACGACAAGGACGTCATCCTGGAGATCAAGGCGGGCGAGGGCGGCGAGGAGTCCGCGCTGTTCGCCGGCGACCTGCTCCGGATGTACCTGCGCTACGCGGAGCGGGTCGGCTGGAAGACCGAGCTCATCGACGCCAACGAGTCCGACCTCGGCGGTTACAAGGACGTCTCGGTGGCCGTGAAGACCAAGGGCAGCACCGAGCCCGGCCAGGGCGTCTGGGCCCGGCTGAAGTACGAGGGCGGCGTGCACCGCGTGCAGCGCGTCCCCGCCACCGAGTCGCAGGGCCGCATCCACACCTCCGCGGCGGGCGTGCTGGTCACCCCCGAGGCGGAGGAGGTCGAGGTCGAGATCGTCGCCAACGACCTGCGGATCGACGTCTACCGCTCCTCCGGCCCCGGCGGCCAGTCGGTCAACACCACCGACTCCGCGGTCCGGATCACCCACCTGCCGACCGGTATCGTGGCGTCCTGCCAGAACGAGAAGAGCCAGCTCCAGAACAAGGAGCAGGCGATGCGCATCCTGCGGTCGCGGCTGCTGGCCGCCGCGCAGGAGGAGGCCGAGCGGGAGGCCTCGGACGCGCGCCGCAGCCAGGTCCGTACGGTGGACCGCTCCGAGCGGATCCGGACGTACAACTACCCCGAGAACCGCATCTCGGACCACCGCACCGGATTCAAGTCGTACAACCTGGACCAGGTCCTGGACGGCGAACTGAACGCGGTGATCCAGTCCTGCGTCGACAAGGACGCGGCGGCCAAGCTCGCCGCCGCGGCCCAAGAGAACTGAGACCGGCGCGCCCCAGCCCGCGTTTCCGCCCGGAGCCGGAGCGCAGAAACAAGAGGTCGTACGGATGAACCTGCTGCTCGCCGAGGTGGCCCAGGCCACCCAGCGGTTGGCCGCGGCCGGCGTGCCGTCGCCGCGCTTCGACGCGGAGGAGCTCGCCGCCTACGTCCATCGGGTCAAGCGCAGCCAGCTGCACACGGTGAAGGACGCCGACTTCGACGCCCGCTACTGGGAGGCGGTCTCGCGCCGGGAAGCGCGCGAGCCGCTCCAGCACATCACCGGGCGCGCGTTCTTCCGCTACCTCGAACTGGAGGTCGGCCCCGGGGTGTTCGTGCCCCGGCCGGAGACCGAGACGGTCGTCGAGTGGGCGATAGACGCGGTGCGCGACATGGACGTGGCCGAGCCGCTGGTGGTGGACCTGTGCTCCGGCTCCGGCGCGATCGCCCTCGCCCTGGCCCAGGAGCTGCCGCGCTCCACCGTGCACGCCTTCGAACTCGACGAGGGCGCGCTGGAGTACACCCGGCGCAACATCGAGGCCAGCCAGGACCGCGCCCGGGTCACCCTGCACGCCGGTGACGCCACCAAGGCCTTCGAGGACGACCGCTCCTGGGACGGCCGCTTCGACCTGGTCATCTCCAACCCGCCGTACATCCCGCTCACCGAGTGGGAGTACGTCGCCCCGGAGGCCCGCGACCACGACCCGCAGATGTCGCTGTTCTCCGGCGAGGACGGCCTGGACACCATCCGCGGCATCGAGCGGGTGGCCGCCCGGCTGCTGCGCCCGGGCGGCGCGGTGGTGATCGAGCACGCCGACCAGCAGGGCGGCCAGGTGCCGTGGATCTTCAACGAGGAACACGGCTGGACGGACACCGCCGACCACCGTGACCTGAACAACCGGCCTCGCTTCACGACCGCCCGGAGGGTCGGGTCGTGAAGCATGTAGCGCAGTACGACCGCCCGGAGGGTCGGGTCGTGAAGCTCAAGCGCAGTACGACTGCGCGCAAGGCCGTGCTGTAACCGTCATGAGCCACTCCGGAAGGGGACCGCACCGATGAGCCGCCGTTACGACTGTGCCGATGCCGGGGACCGCGCCACCGGGCTGCGGGAGGCCGCCTCGGCCATCCGCCGCGGCGAACTCGTCGTGCTGCCCACCGACACCCTCTACGGGGTCGGCGCGGACGCCTTCTCCCCGGAGGCCGTCGGCGAGCTGATGGCCGCCCGCGGCCGCAGTCGCAACACGCCCTCGCCGGTGCTGGTCGGCTCGCCGACCACCCTGCACGGCCTGGTCACCGACTTCTCCGAGCAGGCCTGGGAGCTGGTCGACGCCTTCTGGCCCGGCGGTCTCACCCTGGTCGCCAGGCACCAGCCCTCGCTGCGCTGGGACCTCGGCGACACCCGCGGCACCGTCGCGGTCCGGATGCCGCTGCACCCGGTCGCCATCGAGCTGCTGAACGCCACCGGCCCGATGGCCGTCTCCAGCGCCAACCGGATCGGCGGTTCGTCCCCGCTGACCTGTGACGAGGCGCAGGCCCAGCTGGGCGACGCGGTCTCGGTCTACCTGGACGGCGGGGCGGCCGAGGACGCCGCCACCTCGTCGATCGTGGACGTCACCGGCAAGGTCCCGGTCCTGCTGCGGGCCGGCGCGATCAGCGTCGAGCAGCTGAGGGAGGTCGTCCCAGACCTGGAGGCCGGCAGTTGACGCCGACCGTCTCGCTGCACGCAGGGCCGGGCATAGCGCCGTACCTGAGCGTGGGCCCCAGGCCGCTGGACCACTTCCGGATCCTGTTCGTCTGCACCGGCAACATCTGCCGCTCGCCGATCGCCGAGCGGCTGACCCGGCGTGAGCTGGACACCCGGCTGAGCCCCAGGGTGGCCGGGCGGATCCTGGTCGAGAGCGCCGGCACCTGGGGCCACGTGGGCGCCCCGATGGAGGACCACGCCGTGACCGTGCTCGACGAGTACGGCGCCGACAGCGGCGGCTTCACCGGCCGCGAGCTGCTGGACGAGCACGTGGTCGAGGCCGACCTGGTGCTCACCGCGACGCTGGACCACCGCGCCCAGGTGATCTCGATGGGCCACGAGGCGGGACTGCGCACCTTCACGCTGAAGGAGTTCACCCGGCTGGTGCGGACGATAGACCCGGGCACCCTGCCGGACCCCAGGCGCGGCGCCGACGTCACCGAGCGGGCCCGCGCGCTGGTCAGGGCCGCCGCCGCGCTGCGCGGCTGGCTGCTGGCCGCCACTCCGGAGTCGGACGAGGTGGACGACCCGTACGGGGCGCCGATCGGCATGTTCCGCAACTGCGGCGAGGAGATATTCCACGCGGTCGACCCGGTGGTCACCGCGCTCACGGGCGTGCCCGCGCCGCGCTGACCCGGTCGGCGGCGGGTCCGGCGCCGAAGGGGCCGGACGGCCGCAGCTCGGCGGGCCGGGCGGCGGCGGCGGTCCTACGCTGGGTGGCACAGTCCCCCGCAGCGCCCGGGAGCCCCGCCATGACCGTCACCGATGCCGCGTCCGGCCCGACCACGACGACAGGGCGCCCCCGGGTGTCCGAAGTGCTGCACCGGGCCGATCCGCAGCTGGCCGACCTGCTGGCCGCGGAGGCCGAGCGTCGCGCCGAAACGATCCAGCTGCTGGCGGGGGAGAACCTGACCACCCCCGCCGTCCTGGCGGCGCTCACCGGCCCGCTGATCGACAAGTACGCCGAGGGCTACCCGGGCCGCCGGCACCACACCGGCTGCGCGCTGGCGGACGCCGCCGAGCTGCTGGCGATCGACCGGGCCCGTGAGCTGTTCGCCGCTCCGCACGCCAACGTCCAGCCCCGGTCGGCGACTTCGGCGATGCTGGCGGCGTACGCGGCGCTGCTGAAGCCCGGCGACGGGGTGCTGGCGATGTCGCTGGAGCACGGCGGCCACCTCAGCTGCGGCTCGCGCGCCAACTTCTCCGGCCGCTGGTTCGACTTCACCGGCTACGGCGTGCGCGAGGACGACGGGCTGATCGACCTCGACCAGGTGCGCGAGCTGGCCCGGCGGCACCGCCCCAAGGCCATCGTGGCCGGCTCCATCTCGCACCCCCGCCACCCGGACTGGGCGGCGTTCCGGGAGATCGCCGACGAGGTGGACGCCTATCTGATCGCCTCCGCCGCGCAGACCACCGGGCTGATCGCGGCCGGGGTGGCGCCCTCCCCGGTGCCGTACGCGGACGTCACCGTGGCGGCCACCCACAAGCTGCTGCGCGGTCCGCGCGGCGGCCTGCTGCTGTGCACCGCCGAGCTGGCCGAGCGGATCGACCGGGCGGTGTTCCCGTTCAGCCAGGGCGGCGCGGCGATGAACGAGGTGGCCGGCAAGGCGGTGGCCCTCGCGGAGGCCTCCACGCCCGGCTACCGGGCGTACGCGCAGCGGACGGTGTCCGGGGCACGGGCGCTCGCCGAGGGGCTCGCGGAGGCCGGCACGCGCCCTCTGACGGGCGGTACCGACACCCATCTGGTGACCGCCGACGTGAGCCCGCTCGGCGTGACCGGCGCCGAGGCCGAACGGCGCTGCGCGGCGGCCGGACTGCTGCTCGGCAAGTGCGCGCTGCCGTACGACCCGGCGCCGGCCGCCGAGGCCTCCGGCATCCGGCTGGGCACGGGCACGGTGACCAGCCAGGGGATGGGGGAGTCCGAGCTGGCCGAGATCGCCGGGCTGATCGCGCGGGTGCTCGCCGGGGGTGCGCAGGCCCCGGCCGCGGCGCGGGTGCGGGAGCTGGCGCTGGCCTTCGCCGACCGGGCCTGACGGAGATCGTCCGCGGGTATCCGGATCCCCTACCCGGGAGGGCGAACCGCGATGCACGGTCCCGGCGTCCGACTCAATAAGGTGTGTGCCGTGGCGACGCACCTCGAAACCCGGGAAGGCAGGGGAGTACCTTCGGTACCCCCCGGTTCGACAGCGATGCAGGAGGCCAGTGGTGCGTGAGTATCTGCTGGTGCTGTTCTGCACGGCCGCCGTCACCTACCTGCTGACCGGCCCGGTCCGGAAGTTCGCCATCGCGGCCGGCGCCATGCCGCCGGTGCGCGCCCGTGACGTGCACCGCGAACCGACGCCGCGGCTCGGCGGCATCGCGATGTTCGGCGGACTGTGCGCGGGCATCCTGGTCGCCTCGCAGCTCGACAACCTGAGCAAGGTGTTCTCGCAGGGCACCGACATCCGCGCGCTGCTGTCCGGCGCCGGGATCATGTTCCTGCTCGGGGTGCTCGACGACAAGTGGGGCGTGGACGCGCTGGTCAAGCTCGGCGGCCAGATGATCGCCGCCGGTGTGATGGTCTGGCAGGGCGTCACGGTGATCACCCTCCCGGTGCCCGGCGTCGGCCCGGTCGCGGTGAGCCCGACCCAGGGCATGGTCATCTCGGTCGTCCTGGTCGTCGTCATGGTCAACGCGGTGAACTTCATCGACGGCCTGGACGGCCTGGCCGGCGGCATGGTCTGCATCGCCGCGATGGCCTTCTTCCTGTACAGCTACCGGCTCTGGTACGGCTACACGATCTCCGACGCGGCCCCCGCGGTGCTGTTCAGCGTGCTGCTGATCGGCATGTGCCTGGGCTTCCTGGCGCACAACATGCACCCCGCGCGGATCTTCATGGGCGACTCGGGATCGATGATGCTCGGCCTCATGCTGGCCGTCGCCGCGATCTCCATCACCGGCCGGGTCGACCCGGACCTGATCAGCAGCGAGACCGGTTCGCAGACCGCCACCGTGCACACCCTGGTGCCGATCTACATCCCGCTGCTGCTGCCGCTGACGGTCATCGCGCTGCCGCTGGCCGACCTGCTGCTCGCCGTGGTGCGCCGCACCTGGGCCGGCCAGTCCCCGTTCGCCGCGGACAAGCGCCACCTGCACCACCGGCTGCTCCAGGTCGGGCACTCGCACAGCCGCGCCGTACTGATCATGTACTTCTGGGCCGCGCTGATCGCCTTCGGCTCGGTGGCCTTCTCGGTGACCAACACCGGCCGCACCGTCGTCCTGACGCTCGCCGGGCTCTGCCTGGTCGGCCTGGTGGTGCTGCTCACCCCGCGGTTCCGCCCGCGCGCCCCGCGGGCGGTGCAGTCCTTCGTCCCCCCGCGCTACCGCCGCCGGCAGACCGCTCCGATGGCCGAACTGTCGGCGAAGGACAAGCAACTCCTGGGTGAAGCCGGCCGGGGCTCCGGCACCGGCTCCACCGCGGCCGACCAGCACCACAAGGCCACCGGGCGTCGCTGACAAGGAAGTTGGCGGCGAGTCGGATCGCTTCACCCGAATGGCGGAGCCGCTGCGCCTATGGTGTGACAGGTGCCACACATTCATGGTAAAGCTCTCATCAAATAGTTTGTGATACCGTTCACGAGTATCGAGAACACGCCGAAAGACCTGACAGGTGGATGACTTCCGTCCCTGTCGGTCTCCCTCACCGGGCCCGCCGTTCCTGCGGGCGGCCCGCGGCGATGCCTCGGTCCGGCGTCACCCGCCACCGCTGTGCCCGTCCCCCCGCCACATCGACATGCCGCCGGAGCTGCCGACATGCCGTCCACCGACGCCCGGATCCTCCGAGGCGCCGCGATTCCCACTGCGGTCGCCGGGATCATCGCCATGGCGATCTCCTTCGCAGTCGCCGGCGGGAAGGGGCTGCTCGGCGCCCTGTTCGGCGCACTGCTCGTGATGGCCTTCTTCAGCTTCGGCCAGGTCGCGCTCGACCGGCTGACCAGGTCGAACCCGCAGATCATGATGGCCGCGGCGCTGCTGGTGTACACCACGCAGATCCTGCTGGTCGGCATCGTGCTCGCGGTCTTCCAGGACACCGAGCTCTTCAACCGGCAGGCGTTCGCCTTCACGCTGCTCGGCTGCGCCCTGGTCTGGACGGGCTTCCAGGTGCGTGGTGCACTCAAGGCCAAGACCTTCTACGTCGACCCCGACGCCTCCGAAAAGAAGGGCGACAAGCCCTCCGACAAGGGGCGTCAACAGTGACGAGGCCCGACTGTCCCCCCAACGAGGGGGGCGGTGTTTATGCCGCACTGACGGGCTGCTATCGTCCGTCGCAACAACGGAGTACGGGAAGAGGCCTGGTCTGTCCGCAGAGCGGACCGATCGCCCCCCTGATCCGGGCAGTCTTCGATGATCCCGCTGTGGTGCAGTGCACCGGCGCGCGGGGTCGGCGAGAAACCCATCAAGTTCCAGTGCCGCTCCGTGGCCGCAGGCCACGCCGACACACCGAGGTTGCCGTATCCATGCGTCACGACGAAGGAGTCCGTGGTGAGTGCTGAACTCACGTCCCTCGCCTCAGGCAGTTGCCACTTCGGGGACGCTGGCTGCGGCTTCCCGGCCCCTGGCCTGAACGAGTTCCAGTTCAAGCCGATCTTCTCGATCGGCAGCGTCGAGTTCAACAAGCCGATGCTGCTGTCGTTCATCGTCGCGTTCCTGGTGGTCGGCTTCTTCTGGGCCGCCTTCGCCAAGCCGCGCCTGGTCCCCGGCAAGCTCCAGCTGGTCGGCGAGATCGGGTACGACTTCGTCAAGCGCTCCATCGTGCTGGAGACGATCGGCAAGAAGGGCGAGAAGTACGTCCCGATGCTCGTCTCGATGTTCTTCTTCATCTGGTTGATGAACATCATGTCGATCATCCCGTTCGCCCAGTTCCCGGTGATGGCGGCGATCGCGTTCCCGGCGGGCCTCGCGGCGATCGTCTGGCTCACCTACATGACGCTGACCTTCAAGAAGCACGGCTTCGTCGGCGGTCTGAAGAACCTCTGCTGGCCGTCGGGCATCCCGGGCTGGGTCATGTTCATCCTGGTGCCGATCGAGTTCTTCTCGAACGTCCTCGTGCGCCCCTTCACGCTCGCGGTCCGAGCCTTCGCGAACATGTTCGCCGGCCACCTGCTGATCGTGATGTTCTCCATCGCCTCCTGGTACCTGCTCAGCCCGACCCTGGGCGCGCTCTACGGCTCGGTCTCCTTCGTGGTGACCATCGCGCTGACCGCCTTCGAGCTGCTGGTCCAGTTCCTGCAGGCCTACATCTTCGTGATGCTGGCCAGCAGCTACATCGCCGGTGCCCTCGAAGAGGCGCACTGAGCCCCGGGGCCCAGGCCCCGCCCAGAACCACCTCCCGGATCGCCCGGTGGCCAATCACCACCGGTTCACCACCCTGCAAAGGACAACGTCAATGAGCATCCTCGCTGAGGGCACTGTCTACGGTTCCGTCGCCTCCCTGGGCTACGGCCTCGCCGCCATCGGCCCCGGCATCGGTGTCGGTCTGATCTTCGGCAACGGTGTCCAGGCGATGGCCCGTCAGCCCGAGGCTGCCGGTCTCATCCGTTCCAACATGTTCATCGGCTTCGCGCTGACCGAGGCGCTCGCCCTCATCGGCATCGTCATGCCGTTCGTCTTCGGCAACAAGTAATCCCGCCGTAGACCCTTTCTGAGGAAGGTCCAGATATGAGCATGGCGATCGTCCAGCTCGCGTCCGAGGAGAAGATGAACCCTCTCCTCCCCGCGTGGCCCGAGATCATCATCGGCCTGCTCTGCTTCTTCATCGTCTTCGGTCTGCTCGGCAAGAAGCTCCTCCCCAGCATCGAGAAGGTGCTGTCGGAGCGCCGGGACGCGATCGAGGGCGGGATGGAGCGCGCCGAGACCGCTCAGGCGGAGGCCCAGGCCCTGCTTGAGCAGTACCGCGCCGAGCTCGCCGAGGCGCGCCACGAGGCTGCCCGCATCGTCGAGCAGGCTCGCGAGCAGGGTGCCGCCCAGCTCGCCGAGATGCGCGAGGAGGGCCAGCGCCAGCGCGAGGCCATCGTCGCCGCCGGTCACGCCCAGATCGAGGCGGACAAGAAGCAGGCCACTGCCGCCCTGCGTCAGGACGTGGGCTCGCTGGCCACCCAGCTGGCGTCCCGCATCGTGGGTGAGTCCCTGGAGGACCACACCCGGCAGAGCGGCGTCATCGACCGCTTCCTGGACGAGCTGGAGGCCAAGGCCGCCGTTGCTCAGGGTGCGGCCAAGTGATCGGCGCCAGCCGTGAGGCCTTCGCCGCCGGCCGGCAGAACCTGGAGAGCCTGACCGACTCCACCTCGGTGGACGTGGCCAAGCTCGCCGAGGAGCTCACCGCCGTCACGGCCGTGCTGGACCGTGAGGTGTCGCTGCGCCGAGTCCTGACCGACCCGTCCCGGTCGGGCGAGGACAAGGCCCAGCTGGTCTCCTCGCTGCTGACCGGCCAGGTCACCGGCGCGACGGTCGACCTGGTCTCCGGCCTGGTCCGCTCCCGCTGGTCGGGCTCGCGCGACCTGGTGGACGCGACCGAGGAGCTCGCCGCGTACGCCGAGATCGTCGCCGCGGACAAGGCCGGTTCCCTGGACGACGTCGAGGACGAGCTCTTCCGGTTCGGCCGGGTGGTGAGCGGTTCGCACGAGCTGCGGGCCGCGCTGACCGAGCCGAAGGCCGGCACCGCCGCGAAGGCCGCGCTGATCGCGAAGCTGCTCGGCGGCCGCGCCAACGCCGGCACCGTCCGGCTGGTCACCGCCGTCGTGAACGCGCCGCGTGGCCGTAGCCTGGAGCAGGGCCTGGAGTCCTACTCCAAGCTCGCCGCCGCACGCCGCGACCGCGTGGTGGCCCTGGTCACCACCGCGGTGCCGCTGTCGGACACCCAGAAGGAGCGCCTGTCCGGTGCTCTGGGCCGGATGTACGGCCGCCAGGTCCACCTGAACATCGACGTCGACCCTCAGGTCGTGGGCGGTGTCCGGGTGCAGATCGGCGACGAGATCATCAACGGCACCGTGTCGAGCCGCCTCGAGGGCGCTCGCCAGTCGCTCGAAGGCTGAGCACCGAAGCAGCACATCCGACCCTCGGTCGGGAAACCGGCTCCCCAAGGAGCCGGCACATCGTACGGCCGGTTCGGAAGACCCGGCCGAGAGTCGAATACTTGCGGCCCTCAATGGCGGGCCGAGGATCGCAAACTAGGAGAGCAGGGAAGCCTGATGGCGGAGCTTACGATCCGTCCGGAGGAGATCCGGGACGCGCTGGCCGACTTTGTCCAGTCGTACCAGCCGGACGCCGCTTCTGTGGAAGAGGTCGGCAAGGTCACTGACGCGGCGGACGGCATCGCGCATGTCGAGGGCCTGCCCTCGGTCATGGCGAACGAGCTGCTGCGGTTCGAGGACGGCACGCTCGGCCTCGCGCTGAACCTCGACACCCGCGAGATCGGTGTCGTCGTCCTCGGTGAGTTCGGCGGTATCGAAGAGGGCCAGACCGTGCGCCGCACCGGCGAGGTCCTCTCGGTTCCGGTCGGCGACGGCTACCTCGGCCGCGTCGTGGACCCGCTGGGCAACCCGATCGACGGCCTGGGCGACATCGCCGCCACCGGTCGCCGCGCCCTGGAGCTGCAGGCCCCCGGCGTCATGGCCCGCAAGTCGGTCAAGCAGCCGCTGCAGACCGGCATCAAGGCCATCGACGCGATGACCCCGATCGGCCGCGGCCAGCGCCAGCTGATCATCGGTGACCGCCAGACCGGCAAGACCGCGGTGGCCGTCGACACGATCATCAACCAGCGTGACAACTGGCGCTCGGGCGACCCGGAGAAGCAGGTCCGCTGCATCTACGTCGCCGTGGGCCAGAAGGGCTCCACCATCGCGTCCGTCCGTGGCGCCCTGGAGGAGGCCGGCGCGCTGGAGTACACCACCATCGTGGCTGCTCCCGCCTCCGACCCGGCCGGCTTCAAGTACCTCGCCCCGTACACCGGTTCGGCCATCGGCCAGGAGTGGATGTACGACGGCAAGCACGTCCTGATCATCTTCGACGACCTGTCGAAGCAGGCCGAGGCCTACCGCTCCGTCTCCCTGCTGCTGCGCCGCCCGCCGGGCCGCGAGGCCTACCCGGGTGACGTCTTCTACCTGCACTCCCGCCTGCTGGAGCGCTGCGCCAAGCTGAACGACGCTCTGGGCGGCGGCTCGATGACCGGTCTGCCGATCATCGAGACCAAGGCCAACGACGTCTCGGCGTACATCCCGACCAACGTCATCTCCATCACCGACGGCCAGTGCTTCCTGGAGTCCGACCTGTTCAACGCCGGCATCCGCCCGGCCGTGAACGTCGGTATCTCGGTCTCCCGCGTCGGTGGCTCCGCCCAGATCAAGGCCATGCGCTCGGTCGCCGGCCGTCTGCGTCTGGACCTCGCCCAGTACCGTGAGCTGGAGGCCTTCGCCGCCTTCGGTTCCGACCTGGACGCGGCCTCCAAGGCCCAGCTGGAGCGCGGTGCGCGCATGGTCGAGCTGCTGAAGCAGGGCCAGTACCAGCCGTTCCCGGTCGAGGAGCAGGTCGTCTCCATCTGGGCCGGCACCAACGGCAAGCTGGACGACGTCCCGGTCGCCGAGATCCGCCGCTTCGAGCGCGAGTTCCTGGACCACGTCCGCCTGCAGCACAAGGACCTGCTGGCCGGCATCGTCGAGACCGGTCTGCTGGCCGAGGGCACCGTCGACGCGCTGACCACCGCGATCGAGGCGTTCAAGCAGGGTTACCAGACCGCTGACGGCAAGCTGCTCTCCGAGCAGGCCTGAGTCCGGTAGCGAGGGAAAGGACGTAACGACCCATGGGAGCACAGCTTCGGGTCTACAAGCGCCGGATCCGCTCTGTCACCGCGACGAAGAAGATCACCAAGGCGATGGAGATGATCTCCGCGTCGCGCATCGTCAAGGCGCAGCGCGCGGTGGCCGCCTCCACTCCGTACGCCGATGAGCTCACCCGGGCGGTGACGGCGGTGGCCACCCGGTCCAACGCCAAGCACCCGCTCACCACCGAGAACCCGGACGCCAAGCGCGCCGCGGTCCTGCTGATCACGGCGGACCGCGGCCTGGCGGGCGGCTACTCGACCAACGCCATCAAGGCCGCCCAGGGGCTCACCGAGCGCCTGAAGGCCGAGGGCAAGGACGTGGTGACGTACATCGTCGGCCGCAAGGGCGTCTCGTACTACACGTTCCGCGGTCTCACGATCGCGGGCTCGTGGACGGGATTCTCGGACAAGCCGACCTACGGTGACGCGAAGACCGTGGCGGCCGACCTGATCGAGGCCTTCACGGCCGAGACGGGCGGCGTGGACGAGCTCCACCTGGTCTCGACCGAGTTCGTGTCGATGCTGACGCAGAACGCGGTGGACGCGCGGCTGCTGCCGCTGAAGCTGGACGAGGTCCAGCTCAGCGACCAGACGCCGGCCAAGTCGGAGATCTTCCCGCTGTACGACTTCGAGCCGTCGGCGGAGGGCGTCCTGGACGCGCTGCTGCCGCGGTACGTCGAGAGCCGGATCTACAACGCGATGCTGCAGTCGGCCGCTTCCGAGCACGCCGCCCGCCGTCGCGCGATGAAGAGCGCGACGGACAACGCCGGCGAGCTCATCAAGTCGCTCACGCGGCTTGCCAACTCGGCCCGTCAGGCCGAGATCACCCAGGAAATCAGCGAGATCGTCGGTGGCGCCAACGCGCTGGCCGACGCTAGCCGCGGGAGCGAATGAGTATGACCACCACTGTTGAGCCGACCACGGCGACGGGCCGCGTCGCGCGGGTCATCGGCCCGGTCGTCGACGTGGAGTTCCCCGTCGACGCGATTCCGGAGATGTACAACGCCCTGCACGTCGAGGTGGACAACCCCGACGGCACGGGCAGGAAGACCCTGACCCTCGAGGTCGCCCAGCACCTCGGCGACGGCATGGTCCGCGGCATCTCGATGCAGCCGACCGACGGCCTGGTCCGCGGTTCGCAGGTCTCCGACACCGGTGCCGCGATCTCCGTCCCGGTCGGCCAGATCACCAAGGGCAAGGTGTTCAACGCCCTCGGTGACGTGCTGAACGTCGACAAGGACGAGTTCGAGTCGCAGGTGGAGGTCCGCTGGCCGATCCACCGCAAGGCCCCGGAGTTCAAGGACCTCGAGTCCAAGACCGAGATGTTCGAGACGGGCATCAAGGTCATCGACCTGCTCACCCCGTACGTCACCGGTGGCAAGATCGGTCTGTTCGGTGGTGCCGGTGTCGGCAAGACCGTTCTGATCCAGGAGATGATCTACCGCGTCGCCGAGAACTTCGGTGGTGTGTCGGTGTTCGCCGGCGTCGGCGAGCGCACCCGTGAGGGCAACGACCTCATCGACGAGATGGTCGACTCGGGCGTTCTGGACAAGACCGCGCTGGTCTTCGGCCAGATGGACGAGCCGCCGGGCACCCGTCTGCGCGTCGCGCTGTCCGCGCTGACCATGGCGGAGTACTTCCGTGACGTCGAGAAGCAGGACGTGCTCCTCTTCATCGACAACATCTTCCGGTTCACCCAGGCCGGTTCCGAGGTGTCGACCCTGCTCGGCCGCATGCCCTCCGCGGTGGGCTACCAGCCGAACCTGGCCGACGAGATGGGCCTCCTCCAGGAGCGCATCACCTCGACCCGCGGTCACTCGATCACCTCGATGCAGGCGATCTACGTCCCCGCGGACGACCTGACCGACCCGGCCCCGGCCACCACCTTCGCCCACCTGGACGCGACGACCGTTCTGTCGCGGCCGATCTCGGAGAAGGGCATCTACCCGGCCGTCGACCCGCTGGACTCCACGTCCCGCATCCTCGACCCGCGGTACATCGCGGCGAACCACTACGAGACGGCCATCCGTATCAAGGGGATCCTGCAGAAGTACAAGGACCTCCAGGACATCATCGCGATCCTCGGTATCGACGAGCTGTCCGAAGAGGACAAGGTCACGGTGCACCGTGCCCGTCGCATCGAGCGCTTCCTCTCGCAGAACACCTACGTGGCGAAGCAGTTCACCGGTGTCGAGGGCTCGACCGTCCCGCTGTCGGAGACCATCGAGGCCTTCAACTCGATCGCGGACGGCAAGTACGACTCCGTCCCGGAGCAGGCCTTCTTCATGTGCGGTGGCATCGAGGACCTCGAGAAGAACGCCGCCGAGCTGGCGAAGAAGTAATCGCGGCCGGTAGCAGCTGTGCGTGACGTGAGGGGTGGCCCCCGAGCCTGGGGACCGCCCCTCACGGCGCATCGGCTGTGATTCCGGTCAAATCCGTGCCGCCGGTTTCATGCCGGAGGCGCGGGGCCGTTATTCTTACCGAAACTCCCGAGTAATCGGGGGTTGCATGAGCCTAGGAGCCCACGTTGGCTGAGCTGCACGTCGAGCTGGTCGCAGCCGACCGCAAGGTGTGGTCCGGTGCGGCCACCATCGTCGTCGCCCGTACGGCCTCCGGTGACACCGGCATCATGCCGGGCCACACCCCGGTGCTGAGTGTGCTGGAGACCGGTCCCGTCACCATCCGCACGGCGGACGGCGGCACCGTGATCGCCGCTGTGCACGGCGGCTTCATCTCCTTCGCCGACAACAAGCTGTCTCTGCTCGCGGAGATCGCCGAGCTGGCGGACGAGATCGACGTCGCCCGTGCCGAGCGCGCGCTGGAGAACGCCAAGTCGGGCCTGGACGAGCACGCCGAGCGGCGCGCCGAGGTCCGTCTGTTCGCGGCGCGCGGCCTCAAGGCCCACGTCTGAGTGCGCCGGATCCCGGCTTAGCGGGGTCTACCGACGGTCCCGGGGACGCGTGAGCGTGACCCCGGGACTGTCGTCGTAGTTGGTAGGTCAGGGCGGTCGCTTGATACGACCGCTACGGGGAACGCGGGTAGCGAGGAGGTGGGTGAGCATGGTCCTCGCGCTTGTGGTGTGTGCGGCGGTCGTGGCCCTGGGAGTGATCGGGTTGATGGCCTTCGCCGTCCGGCGCCGCCTGATCCAGAGGGTCGGCGGCACCTTCGATTGCAGTTACCGGCTCAAAATGCCCGCCGACGCCTCGACGCAGCCCGACCTCGACGAGAACGGCAAACCCACCTCGGCCCCGGTCCCTCCGACCGACGGCAAGGGGTGGGTTTTTGGTATCGGCCGCTACAGCGGCGACTCGATCGAGTGGTTCCGGGTCTTCTCCTACGCCCCGCGGCCGCGCCGGCTGCTGCCGCGCCGCGAGATCGAGGTGCTCGGCCGGCGCTACCCGGAGGGCCAGGAGGAGCTGGCGCTGCTGTCCGGCTCGGTGGTGCTGCGCTGCCTGCACAACGGGGTGCCGCTGGAGCTGGCGATGAGCGAGGACGCGCTGACCGGCTTCCTGGCCTGGCTGGAAGCCGCCCCGCCGGGGCAGAGAGTCAACGTCGCGTAGCGACGAGACTCTCGGGTTGGGGGCACCTCCCGGCCGGAGGCTGGGGGAGGTCAACGTCGCGTAGCCGTACGGTCGGCTGCCCGGCTCGGGGTTAACGCGGCCTAACCCGGCGGTTAGTCTGGCCGCATGGTCAATCTGACGCGCATCTACACCCGTACCGGCGACGACGGCACCACCGCGCTCGGCGACATGAGCCGGACCACCAAGACCGACCCGAGGCTGATCGCGTACGCCGACGCCAACGAGGCGAACGCGGCGATCGGGGTGGCCCTGGCCGTGGGGGAGCTGGCGGAGGACGTCTCGGCGGTGCTCGTCCGGGTCCAGAACGACCTGTTCGACGTCGGCGCCGACCTGTCCACCCCGGTGGTCGAGGACCCGAAGTACCCGCCGCTGCGGGTGCTCCAGTCCTACGTCGACCGGCTGGAGGCGGACTGCGACGAGTACCTGGAGCGGGTGGAGAAGCTGCGCAGCTTCATCCTGCCGGGGGGCACGCCCGGTGCGGCCCACCTGCACCTCGCCTGCACGGTGGTGCGGCGCGCCGAGCGTTCGACCTGGGCGGCCATCGCGGAGCACGGTGACAGCGTCAACCCGCTCACCGCGAAGTACCTGAACCGGCTCTCCGACCTGCTGTTCATCCTGGCCCGGGTGGCCAACAAGGAGCGCGGCGACGTGCTCTGGGTCCCGGGGGAGAACCGCTAGAGCCCGCCGAAGGGCACGCCCCCGGCCCCCGCGGGGCGGGGACGTCCGGGGACGGGCCGCGAGGCCTCAGGGCCGGTCGGCCGGGGCGTGGGCGCCGGTGCCGACCAGGGTCTTCCCGGTGACCACCCGGCCGTTCTCGACCGGCACGCCGGCCGGCGCCTCCTTGGGCCAGAGCGAGTAGCAGCCGGCCACGATCACGTTGACCGCGGCCGCGATGCCCAGCTTGAGGTACCACTGGGTGAAGGTGCCGAAGTGCGCGGAGCCGGCGGAGAGCGGCACGAGCAGGGTGATCAGGGTCAGGGTGACGGCGGCCGACACGACGGTCCGGCCGGCGATCTGCCACTCGTACCTGGTCCGCTCGGGCCCGTACTTCGGCGAGGGCAGCGGCTTGGGGCCGCCGGCGAAGCGGTACAGGAAGTGCCGGTCGGCCCAGCGGACCAGCGAGGGGCCGTAGCCGATCGAGAAGCCCGCGTAGCTCGCGGCCAGGGCGTGGGTCCAGCTCGCGGTGGCGCCGCCGCGCAGGTCGAGGACGGTGAGTGCGTAGAGGGTGAGGTCCACCACGGGCAGGCCGACCAGCAGCGCGGTGCTGGCGCGGCGCCACCGCAGCAGGTAGCGGGTGGCGAGTCCGAGGCCGAGCAGGATCCAGAAGGAGACCTCGGCCGCGACGATGAGAGTGACGATCACGTTCTGCTCCCGGGCGATTCGGTGGTGCTTCCATGCTCGTGCGCGGGCGCGCCGGTGTCGTCGTCGTCCGGTGCCGTCCGGTGCTGCATCTTTCGATGTAGCGGGCTCCTCCGCGGACCGGAGCCGGGCGGGACGCCGGGGATGGTGAGATGGGAACGTGGCCTTCCCGTTCCCCGCTCTCTCCCCGCGCCGGCAGGACCGGCTGATCGCTCTCGCCGGGCTGCTCGGCGGCACGGTGCTGATCGTCTTCAAGGTGTACGACCGGGCCGACGACATGCCGCTGTGGGCGGTGCTGCCGCCGCTGCTGGTGATGGCGGGGCTGGAGCTGGTCCGGCGGACCAGGCCGGTGCTGGCGGTGTCGGTCGGCGGGCTGGCCTTCGCGGCGAGCCTGTTCGCCGGCAGCCTGATGGCGACGTTGATCATGTACACCGACCTGTTGTACGCGGCGGTGATCTACGGCACGCCGCGGGTGTCCCGGGTGCTGCACCTGAGCGGCGGGGCCACGGTGCTGTCGCTCTCCGTACTGGCGGCGATGTACGGCGGCACCTCCGACGGGCTGCTGATCGCGGTGGTCAGTTCGCTGGTCTTCCTGGGGCCGGTGTGGACCGGCGACGTGGTGCGCAAGCACCGGCAGGAGGCGGAGACCGAGCGGTTGCGGGCGGAGCAGACCGCGTTGCTCTCGGAGCTGGACCGGCGCGAGGCGATCGGCGCCGAACGGGCGAGGATGGCAAGGGAGTTGCACGACGTGGTGGCCAACCACCTGTCGGCGATCGCGATCCACGCCACCGGTGCGCAGGCGGTGGCCAGACGGCGGCGGCTGGCCGCCGACGATCCGCTGGTGGAGGTGCTGGCGGTGATCCGGGAGAACAGCGTCCAGGGATTGGCCGAAATGCGTCGCATGATCGGACTGCTCCGAGACAGCGGCGGGGGCGAGGCGGACGAGTCCTACGCGGCGCCCGACCTGGCCGCGGTGGACTCCCTGCTGGCGAAGGCCAGGGCGGCCGGGCAGGACGTCGGGCTGGAGTTCGAGCTGGACGAGCGCGGCGAGCGCGGTGAGGTGCCGGTGCCGGTCGGGCTGGCCGCGTACCGGATCGTCCAGGAGTCGCTGACCAACGCGCTCAAGCACGCCGGGCCCGGACTGGTCAGCCTGCGGCTGGAGTTCGCGCCCGAGGAACTGCGGATCGCCGTCGACAGTCCGTACCGGGGCGGGCCCGGCCGTGGCCTGCCCGGCGCCCGGGCCGGCCTGGTGGGCATGGCGGAGCGGGCCGGGCTGCTCGGCGGCAGCTTCGAGGCCGGGCCCGAGGCCGGGTACTGGAGGGTGCGCGCGGTGCTGCCGCGCGCCCAGGAGAGCGGGGGGCGGGCATGACGATCCGGGTGCTGGTGGCGGAGGACCAGGCGGCGGTCCGGGCGGCGCTGGTGATGATCCTGCGCGCCGAACCGGAGTTGGAGGTGGTCGGGCAGGCCGCCGACGGCGAGGAGGCCGTCCGGCTCGCGCTGGAACTGCGGCCCGACGTGGTGCTGATGGACGTGCAGATGCCCCGGCTGGACGGCGTCTCGGCGACCAGGGAGGTGGTCGCGGCCGGGGCCGGCCAGGTGCTCGTGCTGACCACCTTCGACCTGGACGAGTACGTCTACGGCGCGCTGCGGGCGGGCGCGTCCGGGTTCCTGCTCAAGGACCTGGAGGCGGACGCCCTGATCGAGGGCATCCGTACGGTGGCGCGCGGGGACGGCATGCTGGCGCCCTCGGTGACCAAGCGGCTGATCGGGACCTTCGCCCGCCCGGAGCGGCCGGTCGGGCCCGAGGCCAGGGCGGCGGTGGGGGCGCTGACCGGCCGGGAGCGGGAGGTGCTGGCCTGCCTCGGGGCCGGGATGTCCAACGTCGAGATCGCGGCCCGGCTGGAGATGGCGGAGGCCACCACCAAGACGCACGTCAGCCGGATCCTGGCGAAGCTGCGGCTGCGCAGCCGGGTCCAGGCGGCGATCCTGGCCCAGGACCTCGGGCTGACCATCTGAGGAGCTGGTCGACCGATCACATGGTCACCTGACCAGGTCGGTTGCAGATCACACTCCCGATTGCTATTGCACGGGGGGATTCGGCATTAGAGTCCCGGCTTAAGCGAGCGGAGCGAGCGACCTGAAGGAGGGCGCGAGCTCCGCGGAAGCGACTGCCGGGCGCGAGCGCGGCGGGAGAATTGAGCGATGCGGCTCTACTGCGGCGGTGATCCCTGCCCTGAGCCGCCTTCAGGGCCCGCCCGCGGGGCGGCGACGGCATCGGGAGACCCAGCCATGAGCAATGCGTCCAGCAAGCAGATCGCCGTGATCGGTGCCGGCCTGATGGGCGCCGGCATCGCCCAGGTGTCCGCGCAGGCCGGCCACCCGGTGGTGCTGCGGGACGTCACCGAGGAGGCGCTCCAGCGGGGCCTCGCGGGCATCCGCGCCTCCTACGACAAGTTCGTCGCCAAGGGCAGGCTGAGCGCCGAGGACGCCGAGGCCGCGCTGGGCCGGATCACCACCACCACCGACCTGGGCGCCGTCGCCGAGGCCGACATCGTGGTCGAGGCCGTGTTCGAGCAGCTGGAGGTCAAGGAGGGCGTGTTCCGCGAGCTCGACAAGCTCGCCAAGGACGGCGCCGTGCTGGCCTCCAACACCTCGGCCATCCCGATCACCCGGATCGCCGCCGCCACCCGGCGCCCCGAGTCGGTCGTCGGCGTCCACTTCTTCTCGCCGGTCCCGATGATGAAGCTGGTCGAGCTGGTCCGCGGCTACAAGACCAGTGACGAGGCGCTGGCCACCGCCCGTGCCTACGCCGAGGGCGTCGGCAAGGAGGTCGTGGTGGTCAACCGCGACGTGGCCGGCTTCGTGACCACCCGCCTGATCACCGCGCTGGTCGTCGAGGCCGCCAAGCTGTACGAGTCGGGCGTGGCCACCGCCGAGGACATCGACACCGCCTGCCGGCTCGGTTTCGGCCACGCGATGGGCCCGCTCCAGACCGCCGACCTGACCGGCGTGGACATCCTGCTGCACGCCGCCCGCAACATCTACACCGAGACCCAGGACGAGAAGTTCGCCGCGCCGGAGATCATGGCCCGCATGGTCACCGCCGGTGACCTGGGCCGTAAGAGCGGCCGCGGCTTCTACCCGTACGAAGGCAAGTGAGCCGGCCGGGCTGACGACGCGGCGGGCCGTGCGACCGAGCACCGTACGGCCCGCTCCACCGGGGCGGGTGAGTTTCCTCACGCCGGTGCCGCAGACGGGTGATTTGGGCGGTAATCGAGCGTAGGTGTGGGGCCGACCTGCGTATATTCCCTCGGACGGGTGAAGTTGCTTCAGATCTGGCCGGAACCAGCAACCTGCGGAGCCGGTTCACCGTCAGATGAGGGAACCCGGCATTCCGCCCGGGGCCGGACGTGGGGCTGCGGCCCGCCCGGCGACACCCCCCCGCTCCCGCACCCGGCACGGCCGGGGCGGACCCGCCCCGCACCAGGCCGTCCAGGCGAAGGAGGAGAGCATGCGCATCACCGGCGACCACACGGCGCTGGCCATCGAAGGCCGCCTCGACGTGCGCACCGCCGCCGACGCGCGGGCCCGGCTGCACCAGGCGGTGGACGGCGGCCTCGGCGACCTCGTACTCGACCTCGCCCGGCTGGAGTTCTGGGACGCCACCGGACTCGGCGTGATCATGGGCACCCACCGCAGGGCCGGCCGGATCGGCCGCCGGCTGGTGCTGCGCTCCGTCCCGGCCCAGCTCCAGCGGCTGCTGGTGGCCACCAAGCTGCACCGCATCCTCGCCGTCGACGGGGTCACCGAGGCGCACGGGGTCGCGCTGTAACCCGTCGTCGCGCCGCCGCACGCGCCCGCACACCCCTCGCCCCCACCACGCAACGTCCCTGGTCAGCGCCCCCGGCCGGCCGTCCGCAGCGGACCGCTCTGCACGGCCGGCTCCCGATGTGCAAGAGTCTGCCCGTCAGAAGACGGCCGCCGGGGCTGCCTCCAGCCCGGCCGAGGCCGTGACCGGACGTCAGCCGGGCGGCGCGGGGCGCCGCCGGCCGAGCACGATGCGGAGCAGAACGTGGCAGAGCCATCCGGGGAGTTCCGGCAGGAGGCCGCCCGCACCCGCGGCGGCGAACTGGTCTCCGGCGGCCTGCTGGTGGGCGTCGGCGCTCCGGACGGCTCCGAGGCCGGGCCCTGCCCCGAGGAGTGGCGGCCGCGTCCGCACCGGATCGAACGCAGCGAACCCGCCCGCGGCCCGGTCGGCGGTGTCGGCCGCGCGGTCGGCCCGCTCGCGCTCGGCGCCGGGCCCGCCGACCTGCCGATGCTGGACCGCGAGGCCGACGTCGCCGAGCTGCTCGGCCTGCTCTCCCAGGGCCGCTCGATACGCCTGGTCGGCCAGGCCGGCTCGGGCCGCAGCGCACTGCTGTCGGCCGTCGCCGAAGCCGCCGCCGACCTCTCCCCCGGCGGGGTGGTGCAGCTCTGCGGCCACCGCAGGACCGTCCCCGACCTGCTCCAGGACCTCTTCGCGGCCACCCATCACGCCCCCGGCTACCGCCCCGACCCCGGACAGCTGGCCGCCCACCTCGCCGAGGTCGGCGCGATCGTGGTGATCGACGCCGCCGAACCCTCCGGCGCCGAGCTGGAGGAACTGCTCGCCGCCGCCCCCGGCTGCGCCTTCGTGATCTCGGCGGCCCCGGACGACCCGCCGCTGCCCGCCGGCTCCCGGCTCCAGGACCACCTGGTGGCCGGGCTCTCCCGCTCCGCCTGCCTCGCCCTCACCGCCCGGCTGGCCGGGCGCCCGCTGGACGTCGACGAGAAGGCCTGGGCGGTGGACCTCTGGTTCGAGTCCGAGGGACTGCCGCTGCGCTTCGTCCAGGCCGCCGCGCTGCTGCGCCAGCGGGACGTGTCGGTGGACGCGCTGGTCGCCGCCGAGGACGACCGGATGGGCGTCTTCGGCGCGCTCGACGAGCCCGTCCACGACCCGGACCCGGCGATCCGGGAGAACGCGCTGCGCCGCACCGTCCCGCTGCCCTCGGTGGCGGAGACCGCCTCGCCCGCGGTCCGGCTCGCCGAGGGGCTGAGCGAGCCCGCGCAGGCCGTGCTGCGGCTCGCCGTCGCGCTCGGCGGCGAGTGCCCCACCGCGCCGCACCTGCCGGCCCTGATCGACGTCGGGCAGGGCGAGGCCGCCCTCGCCGAACTCGCCGACGCGGGGCTGGCGGTGTCCATCGGCGGGCACCACCGGCTGACCGCGGGCGCGCTCGAACTGCTCGTCCCGCACTGGCCGGCCCGCGGCTGCGTCGACGGTGCCGCCCAGCACTTCGCCTGGTGGGTCGGGCACGGCTCGGTGACGCTGGAGCAGATCGCCGCCGAGGCGGAGGTGGTGGTCGGCGTGCTGCTCGCCGACCGCGCCGCGGGGCGGCACGACGCGGTGGTCAGGCTCGCCAGGGCGGCGGCGCCCGCGCTCGCGCTGTCGCTGCGCTGGGGCGCCTGGGAGCGGGTGCTCCAGCTCGGCCTGGAGGCGGCCCGCAGGACCGGTTCGCCGGTCGACCAGGCCTGGTTCCACCACGAGGCGGGCGTGCACGCGATCTGCCTCCGGCAGCCCTCCCGGGCCATCGCCGAGCTGGAGACCGCGCTCACCCTGCGGACCTCGGCGGGGGAGCAGCGCGGGACGGCCTCCGCCCGCCGGATGCTCGACCTGTTGCGCGCCGAGGGCCGGCAGCTGCCGGCCGCCGCGCCCGCCGTGGCGGCGTCCGGCCGGGCGCCGGTGATCCGCAAGATCGCGGCCCGGGTGCCGGCCCGCCTGAAGTCCAGCAGACGGCGGCGGGTGGCCGTGGTCTGCACGGCCGTGCTGACCCTGGGGGTGCTCGGCACGGCGGTGGCGATGAGCTTCAGCGGGCCGGAGGAGGTCAAGGGGAAGGACCCGGGCAACGGCCGGCTGGACGGCGGCGGCACCCAGGACGCGCCGTTCCCGCAGTCCTCGGGCAGCGGCTCCCCGGCCCCGGCCGCCACCGATCCCGGCAGCCCGGCCGGGCAGGCGACCAGCCCGGTCCCGTCCACGAGCGGCAGCGCCTCGCACTCGCCGAGCGCCTCGCCGACGAGGAAGCCGAGTTCCTCGCCCGGCGCGTCCGGGTCGCCGGCCTCGCAGCCCCCGCAGTCGCAGCCGCCCGCACCGGGCCAGCCGCAGCCGCCGGTCCCGACGCAGCCGGGGCAGTCCCCGCCGCCGCAGACCGGTCAGCCCACGAAGCCGACGGAGCCGAGCCACACCCCGACGACCGCGTCGCCCGACCCGACCGCCTCACCGTCCGGGTCGCCGACGACCCCGAGCGGTTCGGCCAGCCCGACCGCCCCGGTGACGCCGCCCTGAGCGGTCAGAACAGCTTGAGCTTGTCGTCGTCGATGCCGCGCAGCTCGTCGTAGTCCAGCACCACGCAGCCGATGCCGCGGTCGGTGGCCAGCACGCGGGCCTGCGGCTTGATCTCCTGCGCGGCGAAGACGCCCTTGACCGGGGCCAGCAGGGGGTCCCGGTTGAGGAGTTCGAGGTAGCGGGTGAGCTGTTCGACGCCGTCGATCTCGCCGCGGCGCTTGATCTCGACGGCCACCGTGGCGCCGTCCGAGTCGCGGCAGAGGATGTCGACCGGGCCGATCGCGGTCGGGTACTCGCGGCGGATCAGCGACCAGCCGGACCCGAGCACCTCCATCCGGTCCGCGAGCAGCTCCTGGAGGTGGGCCTCCACGCCGTCCTTGATCAGACCGGGATCGACCCCGAGCTCGTGGGACGAGTCGTGCAGCACCTCCTCCAGCGTGATGATGAGCTTCTCGCCGGCCTTGTTCTCCACCGTCCAGACCCCGTCGGCCTCCCTGAGGACGCACGGCGGGGACATCCAGTTCAGCGGCTTGTAGGCACGGTCGTCGGCGTGGATGCTGACGCTGCCGTCGGCCTTGACCAGGATCAGCCTGGTGGCGGAGGGCAGATGGGCGGAGAGCCGACCGGCATAGTCGACTGAGCAGCGGGCAATTACGAGACGCACGGTCGACCACGCTAGCCCACCGGGGCCAGTTGATGCGATTCCGCGACGGCAGGGTGAAGAAAGCGCGAACCCGGCCAACATGGAGGTCCCGCGGTCCCGACTGCCTCCCGCCGAGGTCTGGCGCCCCCACCTTCAGGTCGCTACGGTGTGTGACGGCATGCTCGCGGGATCGCTGTCAACGGGGACGGAGACTTCAGATGAACGGTCCGACAGGATCCGGCCAATCCGGTGCACCGCAACATATTTCCGAAGCAATCCACAGGAATGACCGGCCTGCCGCGTCGTTGACTGCCACGCTGTCCTGAGTGCGTTCGGTATCCAGGGCGTCACGTCCCGTGGTGCCGCCGCTGTCGCGAAGGTGCCGGAAACCCCTGTCCCTCGGTGTTCCGGACGCCCCCGTGCGCATCCACCACCCTCACTGTGAGCTTGACCTACGCACGACCACCCGGGCGCCGCGCGGGTGGACCGCGAGAGGAGAATCCATGTCGCTCGACGTCTCACCGGCCCTGCTGGAGAAGGCCCAGCGGGGCGAGGTCGACGAGCGGGAATTCGTCGACTGCGTCCGCGTCTCGCTGCCGTACGCCTGGGACCTGATCAGCTCGCTGGTCGCCCAGGCGAAGGTCGACGGCACCGACTTCGCCGACAACCAGGTACCGCCGCCCAGCGAGCAGGCCCGTGGCCAGCTGCTGCGTGCCCTCGCCAGCGACGCCATCCGGGGCGCCCTCCAGCGCCACTTCGGCGTCCGGCTGGCGTTCCAGAACTGCCACCGAGTGGCGGTGTTCCTGCCGTCGGACACCAACGAGGCGCGGTACGGCCGCTTCACCTCCGTCCGGGAGCAGCTGCTCAACCAGTCCGAGGAACTGCGGGACTGCTGACCCCCGTCGTACCCCGGCCGTGGTGCCGGCCGCCCCCGTCCCCCGGTGCGGGGGGAGGGGCGGCGGCCCGGGCCCGCGGGTTCAGCCCAGCTGCGGCAGCACCTCCGAGCCGAGCCGGGCGATGTTGTGCAGGGTCGCCTCGTTCTCGCCGCTGCCCTCGGCGAGCAGGGCGAAGCGGCGGATGCCGGTGCGCTCGGCGGTGGCCAGCAGCCGGTCGGCGCACTGCCGCGGGGTGCCCACCGCGTGCAGGTCGCAGAGCAGCTCGGTGTACTGGCGCGGGTCGCGCATCTTGCGCTCGCGGCCGTCCACGGTGCGGTGGGCGCCGAGCCCGTACTCGAACCAGCCGGGCATCGCGTTCAGCAGCGTGGACCGGGCGGCCGCGGCCCGGTCGTCGACCTGGGCCACCCCGGCCGCGACGTGCCGGCGGCCGACCCGGCGCAGCTGTTCCTCGCCGCGCCCCGCGGCCAGCCAGGCGGTCCGGTACAGCTCCAGCATCCGCAGCTTGTCGTCGTCCCCCGAGTGCATGCCGAGCAGCATCGGCAGGCCCCGCTCGGCGGCCAGCCGCACCCCGCCCGGCGAGGTGCAGGCGACCACCACCGGCGGACCGGCCACCGGCCGCCCGGCGGTGGTGAGTTCCTCGCCGAGGCCCTCGTCCTCCCGGCGCTGGCGCGGGAAGCGCACCGGGCCTGACCGCCCGCCGAGGCCCAGCCAGCTGCTCAGCTGGGGTCGCCGCACCGGCTCGGTGGCCCGCGGCACCACCGGGACCTCGGGGAAGGCGAACTGGGGGCCGTCCGCGCCGACCCGGGAGCCGCGCAGCCAGCGCAGCAGCAGGTCCAGCCGCTCCGGGAAGCCCTTCTCGAAGGCGTCCACGCCGCCGCCGAACACGTCCAGGTCGATCCACGGCCCGCCGCGGCCCACCCCGAGCGTGAACCGTCCGCCCGAGGTGAGGTGCAGCAGCGCCGCCTGCTCGCCGAGTGCCACCGGGTGACGGGTGGAGAGCACGCTCACCGCCGTGCCGACGCCGATCCTGCGGGTGCGGCCGAGCAGCATCCCGGCGAGCGTGGCGGCGTCCGGGCAGACCCCGTACGGCACGAAGTGGTGCTCCGCCAGCCAGACGCTGTCCAGGCCCGCCCGTTCGGCCTCGACGGCGGACCGGACGGTGCGCTCCAGCGCCTCGCCGTGGCTCTGCCCGGGGAACTGCGCGGACAGCAGGAACAGTCCGACCCGCAGCGGCCCGGTGGCCGGTGGCAGCGCGCCCGCCCGCTGGACCGCGGGCAGCGGCTCGCCCGCGACGGCCGTCACCGGGGGGACGGCACTCAGCGTCGGGGCGCTCAGCGTCGGGGCGCTCAGCGTCGGGCCGGGGGAGGGCACCCCGACCCCGACGGGCCGGCGGTTCTCGGCACGGGCGCTGGTCTTGCTCATCCTGGGGCCTCCTCGGGTGCGCGCAGGGTCTGCGGGCCCCGCCTGTTCCCCCTCTGGGTATCCGATGTCATGTGCCAATGGCACGCGGAACCCCGGATTTCCCCGATGATCGGGTGGATCTCGGCAAAAACGCCGAAGTGCCGGACAAGGCCGTGGTAGTGGCCGTGCGGGAGCCCGGCCGGCCGTAGGCTGGAACGATCCAGAGCCCAGCAGGAGAGGGAGTCCGCCGTGTCGCCGCGCCGCAACCGGATCAAGAGCGCCGCCCCCGAGGAGAGCGCCGCACCGGCCGCCACCCCGTTCGGCGGTTCGCTGCGCCGCACCGAGAGCTACCAGGGCGACGACTGGGTGGTCCAGACCGTCGCCGGGACGGCGGGACGGCACTACCGCTGCCCGGGCTGCGACCAGGAGATCCCGCCGGGCATGGGCCACGTGGTGGCCTGGCCGATGCACGGCGCCGGGGTGGACGACCGGCGGCACTGGCACCGCGCCTGCTGGGGAGCGCGGGAGCGCCGGGCCTCCAACGTGCTGCGGGGCCGCGGCGCGCCGCGCTACTGAGTCCGGTCGCGCGGATCCGTCAGGCGTCGCGCCTCTTGAGCACCAGCGCGCCGCCGACCAGCGCCGCCGCCGTCCAGGCGAGGCAGATCAGGAAGCCGGCCCAGGGCCCGTACGGCTGGCCGTGCTGCTCGTACACCAGCGTCATCCGGGAGCCCGCGTAGTCGGGGAAGTAGTGGGCCAGGGTCTTGACCTTCGGCACCGCCGAGAGGATCGGCGAGAGCAGGAAGAAGAACGGCACCAGCACGCCGAGCGCGAGCGTCTGGTTGTGCAGCATCGTGGTGACGCCCGCCGAGAACAGGCAGAGCATCGTCAGGTACAGCGCGGCCCCGAACACCGCCCGCAGCACGTTGGGCTCGCCGATCGTGGTGGAGTGCGAGCCGAGCAGCGCCTGTCCGGCGAAGAAGGTGACGAAGGCCGTCACCACCGAGACCGCGAGGGCGAGGGCGCCGAGCACCACCGTCTTGCCGGCGAGCAGGGTGGCGCGCTGCGGGACGGCGGCCAGGGTGAGCCGGATCATTCCGCTGCTGTACTCGTTGCCGATCGCCAGCACGCCGAAGACGATGATCGCCAGTTCGCCGAGCACGATGCCGGAGAAGGCGGTGCCGGTGGCGTCGAACGGGTTCGTGTCGTGCTGCCTGAACTCGGCGAAGTTGTTGTTGGTGAGCAGGGACAGCAGCGCGCCGATGCCGACCGTGACGACGAAGGTCAGCGCGAGCGTCCAGAGCGTGGAGCGGACGGTGCGGATCTTCGTCCACTCGGAGCGCAGGATCGCCGGGAAGGACGTCATCTCAGTTCTCCTCCTGCCGTTCGGTGGTGGCCGGCCGGGTGCCGTCCGCCTTCCAGCCGGCGCCCCACTCGGTGGGCGCGCCGGCCGCGTCCTGGCCCGGGCGCTCGCCCGCGTGGTACTCCACCGAGTCGGCCGTCATCTGCATGAAGGCCTCCTCCAGCGAGGCCTGCTGCGGGCTGAGCTCGTGCAGCACCACGCCGTGCCCGGCGAACAGCTCGCCGAGCCGCGCGATGTCCCCGTTCACCACCTCGTAGGAGCCGTCCGGGCCCGGTTCGTGCGGCAGGCCGGCCCCGGCCAGCACGTCGAGCAGCCGCTCCGGCTCCGGGCCGCGCAGCCGGACGGCGGAGCGGGAGTTGCGCCGGATGAACTCCGGCATCGACAGGTCGGCGAGCAGCCTGCCCCGGCCGATGACCACCAGGTGGTCGGCGGTGAGGGCCATCTCGCTCATCAGGTGGGAGGAGACGAAGACCGTCCGGCCCTCGGCGGCGAGGCGCTTCATCAGGTTGCGGACCCAGAGGATGCCCTCCGGGTCCAGGCCGTTGACCGGTTCGTCGAACATGACGATCTCCGGGTCGCCGAGCAGGGCGGAGGCGATGCCCAGGCGCTGGCCCATGCCGAGCGAGAAGCCCCGGGCCCGCTTGCGGGCCACCGGGGTGAGGCCGACCAGGGCGAGCACCTCGTCCACCCGGCGCTCCGGGACGCGGTTGCTCTGGGCGAGCCAGAGCAGGTGGTCGCGGGCGGTGCGGCCGGGGTGGACGGCCTTGGCCTCCAGCAGCGCGCCGATGTACTTGAGCGGCTCGCTCAGCTGACCGTAGTGCTTGCCGTCGATGGTGACCCGGCCGGCGGTCGGCCGGTCGAGGTCGAGGATCATGCGCATGGTGGTGGACTTGCCGGCGCCGTTGGGGCCGAGGAAGCCGGTCACCTGGCCCCGGGGCACCTGGAAGCTGAGCCGGTCCACCGCGAGCGTCTTGCCGTAACGTTTTGTCAGGTCGTGCAACTCGATCATTCGCGCTCCCTTACTCCCTGTCAGGCTAGGACAAAGCGGGTGTACGGGCCCGTCGGGTGAACCTGCCGAGTGGGCCGCCCGGTCGAGCCGCAATAGGTTGGGCACATGACCCAGAGTCCCTCCGCAGTGTCGGTCCGCGAGAGCGGTACCGGAACACCACTCGTGCTGCTGCACGCCTTCCCGCTGAACGCCTCGATGTGGTCGTCCCAACTGGACGCGCTGCCCGGTATGACCGGAGACGAAGCGCGTGTGCTCGCCCCCGACCAGCGGGGGTTCGGCGGTACCGGGCTGGGCGCCGACGAGCCCTCGCTGGACCTGGTCGCGGACGACCTCGCCCTGCTGCTGGACGCGGCCGGGATCGAACGCGCGGTGGTCGGCGGGCTGTCCATGGGCGGCTACGTGGCGCTGGCCTTCGCCCGCCGCCACCCCGGCCGGCTGTCCGGCCTGCTGCTGGCCAACACCCGGGCCACCGCCGACACCGACGCGGTGCGGGCCAACCGGGAACGGATCGCCGCCGCCGTCACCGCGCGGGACAGCGTCCGGCTGCTGCTGGACGAGCAGGTCGCGGCCGGGCAGCTCGGGCCGGACTCGCAGCAGCTGGTGGAGCGGGTGCGGGCGATGGTCGCCGCCGCGCCGCCGGCCGCCGTCGCCTGGGCCCAGCGGGCCATGGCGGCCCGCCCGGACGCCTTGGACGTGCTGGCCGCCCTGCGGGTGCCGGTCGCGGTCGTGGCGGGCGCCCGGGACGCCCTGGTGGCGCCGGAGGAGGCCGAGCTGATGGTGCGGGCCAGTCCGGACGCCGAGCTGACCGTCGTCCCCGGGGTGGGCCACCTGAGCGCCCTGGAGGCGCCCGAGGCCTTCGACGCCGCCGTGCGCACCCTGCTCGCCCGGGTGGCCGCCGGATGAGCCAGGAGAGCCAGGACGCGGCGGCCTGGGACTTCTCCGCGCTGGAGGTGACCGGCCGGATGCCCGTGACCAACCGGAGCGAGGCGCTGGTCGAACTGACCCTGGAACCGCTCGGCGAGGACTACTGGATGCGCCCCGGGGAGACCTTCATCGTCACCTCGTACGGCGACTACGGGCTCGGGCACCCCTTCGAGGTGCAGTACTGGCCCGACTCGGTGTCGGTCTGGTGCACCTCCTGGTTCGGCACCGTCTCGGACGACGAGGGCAACCAGCTCAGCAGCGGTTACCAGCGGCCGGACGGGGCGTACCCGAGGTAGCCGTGCGTCCGGCCGGGAAGTGCCCGAGGTGATGACGGCGCGAAAGCCGGCAGGCCCTCACCCTGGCGGGTGAGGGCCTGCGGTGCCACTGGGTCCGGTGCGTCAGCGCGACTGCTGGGCGGGCACGCCCATCGTGTCGTCGTTCGGCAGCGAGGCGGCGGCCACGGCCGCGCCGGTCAGCGTCGCCAGCATCTCGCGGACGTTGGTCAGCTGGGCGTTGATGCTGTCGCGGCGGTTGGTGAGCGCCGCCAGCTCGCGCTCGGATTCGCTGCGGATGCGGTCCGCCTTGGCGTTGGCGTCGGCCACGATGTCCTCGGACTGGCGCTGGGCCGTCTCGACGGTCTGGCGGGCGCGGCGCTCGGCGTCGGTGCGCAGCTTCTCGGCCTCCAGGCGCAGCTGCTCGGCCCGGTGCTCGATCTCGGCCAGGCGCTTCTCCGCCTTGGCCTGACGGGCCGCCAGGTCGCGCTCGGACTGCTCGCGGCGCTTGGCCAGGTTGGTCTCGAACTCCAGCGCGGCCTGGGCGGCCTTGGTGCGGGTGTCCTCGAAGAGGGCGTCCGCCTCCTCGCGCTTGTTCTGGGCGTCCTTGTTGGCCTCGGCGCGCAGCTGGGCGGCGTCGCTCTTCGACTTGTCGACGATCCGCAGCCCCTCGTCCTCCGCCTTGGCCTTGCGGTCCTTGGCGTAGTTCTCGGCCTCGGTGCGGACCTGCTGGGCGGCGGCCTCGGCGAGCTCGCGGTGCTGCTCGGCGGCGCGGTGCGCCTCGTCGCGCAGGTCCTTGGCCTCCTCCTCGGCGAGTCGCAGGATCTTCTCGACCCGGGCGCCGAGGCCGGCGTAGGAGGGCTCCTGCTCGACCACGGCCGCCTGGGCGGTCTGGGTCTCCAGGTGGAGCTCCTCGATGCGCTTCTCCAGCGCGCTGATCCGGGTCAAGGCACTGTCACGGTCGGCCACCAGCTTGGTGATCCGCTCGTCGACCTGGGCGCGCTCGTACCCACGGCGCACCAGGTCGAAGCCGTGAGGGGAGTGACTGTCGCTCATGGGGTTCTGGGCTTCCTGTCGTCAAACCGCTGAGGTGGTTGAGGGAATCCTGACACGGTACCGGAGTGTCGACGGCGATACGCCGTCCTCTCACGGACAATGGCCGCCAATGTCCGCTCAATCGGGTGGTGAGCTCTTGGAGCGATTGCCACCCGACCGGGGGGAGCCAACTCCGGCACCGGCCTTGGCGCCCCCGTCCTTCTTGGTGCTGCTTCCCCCGTTGACCTGGGCGACCGGTGACGGCGCCTCGAACGCCTCCAGGGCGGACAGCACGTCCTGGACCCTGGAGATCTCGGTGTTGATGTCCTTGCGGCGGCGCACCAGTTCGTCCAGCTCGCGCCGGCCCTCGTCGGTGACCCGCTTCGCCTCGGCCTTGGCCTCGGCGAGCAGCCGCTCGGCCTCCGCCTTCGCCAGCTCGATCTGCTCGTCCGCGGCCTCGTCGGCGTCCCGCAGCCGCTTCTCCGCCTCGGTGGACGCCTGCTCCAGCCGCTCCTCGGCCTCGGTCTCGGACGACCGGAACCTGGCCTCGGCCTTGACGATCAGCGCCTCGGCGCGGCCGGTGGAGTCGGCGAGCTTGGTCTCCGCCTCCTTCAGCAGGCCCTCGGCCTTGCGGACGGCGGAGATCCGGACCTTGCTGGCCTCCGCGGACGCCTCCGAGGTCAGCTCGGCGGCCCGGTCCTCGGCCGCGGCGACCAGGGTCGCCGCCCGGTCCTCGGCCTCGGCGACGGTGGCCACCGCCTGCTCCTCGGCCTCGGTCAGCTGCTCCTGAGCGGCCGTCACCAGCGCGTCCACCCGCTCGCCGGCCGACTTCATGGCCGCCGCGTTCTCCTTGCGGGCGCGCTCGTGCAGCGCCTCCACCTCGGCGTCGGTGCGCTCGCGCAGCTCCTCGGCGCGCTCGCGGATCGCGGTCGCGTCCCGGCGGGCCTCGGCGAGCAGGGCGTCCGCGTCGGAGCGGCCCTTCTCGACCTCGGCCTGACCGGCCGCCTCGCCGGCGGCGACCAGCCGGCCGGCCTCCTTGCGGGCGGCGGCGACCATCGCGTCCGCCTGCTCCTCGGCGGCGGCGGTGGTGGCCAGCGCGGTGGTCTGGGCGTCCTCGCCGAGCGCCTCGGCGTCCGCGAAGGCCTTCTCCAGAACGGACTTGGCCCGCGCGCGGGTGGACTTGTCGAACTGCTCGGCGGCCTCCCTGGTCTCCGCGTCGAAGGCGTCGGCGCGGGCGTGGGTGGCGGAGTCGTAGTCGTCGGCCAGGGTGCGGGTGGCGAGGGCGTACTCCTCGGCCTCGGCGCGCAGACCGGCGGCCAGCTCCTCGGCGTCGGCGACGGCGCGGGCGCCCCTGGCCTCGGCCTCGGCCACCGTACGGGCGGCCTGTGCCCCGGCGTCGGCGCGCAGCTGCTCAGCGGCCTCCTGGGCGGCGCGCAGCTCGGCCTCGGCGTCCGCGCGCAGCTGCTCGTCGTAGGCGTGGGCCTCGGCACGCAGACGGCCGAGCTCGTTCTCGGCGGCCTCCAGCTCGGCGGCCAGCTCCAGCTCGGTCTGCTCGCGCAGGGCGGTGGTCTCGGCCTCGGCGCGGGCGCGCAGGTCGGCCGTCTCGCGGTCGGTGAGCTCGCGCAGCTCGGCGCTCTCGCGCTCGACCAGGGCGCGCAGCTCGGAGGCGTACGCGTCGGCGGACTCGCGCTGCTCGGTGGTCTCGCGCTCGGCGAGGGCGCGCAGCTCGGTGGCGTCCTGCTCGGCGGCCTCGCGGACCTCGGCGACCTCCTGTTCGGCGGCGGCCCTGAGCGCGGCGATCTGCTCGGCGCCGGCCTCGTGCATGCCGGCGACCGACTGGCGGACCTCGGCGGCCTCCTCCTCGGCCGTGGCCACCAGCTCGGCACCCTCGGCCTTGGCGGCGGCGATCAGCTCGGCGCGGTCGGCCTTGGCCTGCTCCAGCTCGGCGGCGGCCTCGGTGCGGATGCCGTCGGCGGCGGCGCGGGCCTCGGACAGCGCGCGGCCGGCCTCGGCCCGGACGGTCTCGGCCTGCTCGTTGGCCAGGGCCAGTTCGGCGGCGGCCTTCTCGCGGGTCGCCTTGGCGTCCTTGGCGGCCTCGGTCCGGTACTGCTCGGCGGTGGCCCGGGACCGCTCCAGCACCTCGTCGGCGGCGGTGCGCTGCTCGGCGGCGTAGGCGTCGGCCTGCTCGTGGACGTCGCCGGCGTAGGCGTCGGCGGCTTCGCGGACGTCGGCGCTGTGCCGGTCGGCCTCGGCCCTGGTCTCGGCGGCGTAGGCGTCGGCGGCGGTGTGCTGCTCGGTGGCGTACGCGTCGGCGGCTTCGCGGACCTCGGCGCTGTGCTTGTCGGCGGCTTCGCGGACCTCGGCGCTGTGCTTGGCGGCGGCCTCGCGGACCTCGGCCGTCTCGGCCGCGGTGCGCTCGGTGAGGTCGGCGGCGTGCTGCTCGGCCTCGGCCCTGGTCTGCGCGGCGTAGGCGTCCGCGGTGGTGTGCTGCTCCGCGGCGTAGGCGTCGGCCGCCTCGCAGACCTCTTCGGCGTGCTTGTCGGCGGCTTCGCGGACCTCGGCGCTGTGCTTGGCGGCGGCCTCGCGGACCTCGGCCGTCTCGGCCGCGGTGCGCTCGGTGAGGTCGGCGGCGTGCTGCTCGGCCTCGGTGCGGAGGCGGTCGGCGTAGGCCTCCGCGGTCTCCCGCTGCCGGGTGGTCTCGCGCTGGGCGAGGGCCCGCAGCTCGGCGGCGGCGTGCTCGGCCTCGGCCCGGAGCTGTTCGGCGGCCTGCTCGGCCTGCTCGCGGGCGGCCGTGGCGGTGGTCAGCTGCTCGGCGGTCTCCTCGCGCTCGCGGCGCAGCCCGTCGGCGGCCTCCTCGCGCTCGCGCCGGCTCTCCTCGCGCAGCGCGTTCGCGGCCGCGTCGGCCTCGGCCCTGGTGCGGGCGGCCTCGGTGTCGGCCTCGGTGCGCACGCGCTCGGCGTCGGCCACCGCGGCGTCCCTGACGGAGTTCGCCCCGGCCTGCGCCTCGGTGCTCAGGGCCTCCGCGGCGGCGGTCGCCTCGGCGCGCACCCGCTGGTCGAACTCGGCTGCCTCGCGCCGGAGTTCGGCGGTCTCACGCTCGGCGGCGGCCCGGTTCTCGGCGGCCGCGGCCTTGGCGGAGGCGAGCGCGTCCTGGCCCTGCTGTTCGGCGGTCCCGGTGATCTTCCCGGCCTCGGCGCGGGCCCGGGTCAGGGTCTGCTCGGCCCGTCCCTGGGTCTCGGCCGCCTGCTCCTGGGCGTGCTCGCGCAGCCGCTCGACCTCCGCGGCCGCGCCCGCGCGCAGGTCGTCCGCGTCGGCCTTGGCCTTGGTGAGCAGCTCCTCGGCGTTCTTCGCCGACTCCTCGATCTGGGCCACGGCCTGGCGGCGGGCCTCGCCGCGCACCCGGTCGGCCTCGGCGGCGGCCTGGGCGCGCAGCTCCTCGGCCTCGGCCCGCAGCCGGGCCGCCTCGTCCTGCATCTGCTCGATCCGCTCGCGGATCGCGGCGGCGTCGTCCAGGGCGGCGTTCTGGGCCTGCTCGACGGCGGCCTGGGCCTGCTCGCGCAGCCGCTGCGCCTCCGCGGCGGCCTCGGCACGGATCCGCTCGGCCTCGGCGGCGGCCTCGCCGCGCGCCGTCTCGGCGTCCCGGTCGGCCCGGCCGAGCACCTCCTCGGCGGTCTTGGCGGCCTTGGCGAGGTGGACGGTGGCGTCCTTGGCGCCGGCCGCCCGGCCCGCCTCCTCGGCCTCGCCGCGCAGCCGCAGGGCGTCGGCCTCGGCCTGTGCCCGCAGCTCGGCGACGTCCCGCTCGGCCTGGGCGCGCAGTTCGGCGATCGCCGCCTCGGCCTCGGACTTCAGCTCGGTGGCGACCGACGCGGCGGTGGCCCGCAGCCGCTCGCTCTCCTCGGCCGCGGCGGCCCTGGCGGCGTCGGCCTCGGCCTGCTTGGTGGTGGCTTCGGTCCGGACGGCCTCGGCCTCGGCGCGGATCGCCTCGGCCTCCTTGGTGGCCTGGGCGACCATCCGGGCCACCTCGGCCCTGGCGGTCTGCGAGCGCTGCTCGTTGGCGGCCTCGCCGTCGGCGACCTTGCGCTCGGCGGCGGCCTCGGCGTCGGCCTGGAGCTGTTCGGCGGCCTGCTCGGCCTGGTTGCGCAGCTCGGTGGCCTCGTGGCGGGTGCGCTCCGCCTCGGCGATGGCCTCGGCGCGCAGCCTCTCTATCTCGGCCTTGGCGGCGGAGAGCTGCTGTTCGGCCCTGGCCTGTTCGGCGGAGGCCTGCGACGTGAGCCGGCCGATCTCGGCCTGCGCGGCGGCCAGCTGGCCCTCGGCGGCGGCGTGCGCGGCGGCGAGCTGCTGCTGGGCCTCGCCGCGCGCGGCGTCCACGTCGGCGGCGGCCTGGGCACCGGCCTGCTGGGCCTGCTCGGAGGCGGCGCGCAGCAGGCGCTCGGCATCGGTCTGGGCCCGGTGGAGGGCGGCCTCGGCGGCGGCCTGGGCTTCACCGCGGGCGGCGTCCACGTCGGCGGCGGTCCTGGCGCGGGCCTGGTCGGCGAGGGCGACGGCCTCCGCACGGGCGGCGGCGACCATCCGCTCGGACTCGGCGCGGGCCTCCTGGAGCAGCCGCTGGGCCTCCTGCTCGGAGCCGGCCCTGGTCTGCTCGGCCCAGCCGTTGACGTGCTGCTCCGCGGAGCGGCGCAGCTCGGCGAGCTCGTCCTCGAGCTGGCGGCGGCGGGCGGTGAGCTCGGCCTCCAGCCGGGAGGTGCGCTCGGCGGCCTCGGCCATGATCCGCTGGGTGGCGGCCTGGGAGTCGCGCAGCTGGCGCTCGGCGTCGGCGCGCAGCTGCTGGGCCTGCATCTCGGCGGTGCGGAGCATCTGCTCGGCCTGGCCGGAAACGGCGTCGAAGGCGCGCGGCTGGGCGAGCATGCGGCGGGACTCGTGCAGCTTCGCCCGGAGCACCTCCACCTGGTAGGCGAGGTCCTCGGCATGCTCGACTGCCTTGTCCCGCTCCTTCCGAGTCCGACCCATCTCGGCCTCGAACTGGGAGAGGTGATCGTCAACCTCGTAGCGGTCGTTGCCCCGCACTCCGCGGTCCCATCCATCTCCTGGTCGCGTCCTCGACCCGGCCGGTGCCGGGCTCCCGTTTTCCGGGGGCCGGTCCGACTGGTCCTTGCATCCGCGGCCGGTGGACGGCTCCCCGCCAATCAGGGGCCGCCCGCCGCGGTCGTCGGAGTCCGGGGCGCGGGATCGCGGGAGTTTTTCCGCGCTCCCCCGTCCGAGTGGACTCCTGGGCGAACTCTTGCCTTGTGGAGAATGGTGACAGATCCGTCTTGCGACTGTTCAGCCGTGCCCGCGTAATGGACTCCCCTTGCGACGGGCCCACCACCGGAGGGCGGACGGGCCTGTCATCGGCCGTGCCCGTCGCCTCCGTCCCCCGGAGCCTTCGCGCACCTGGGCATTGTAGTGGGAGCGCACCGCGGGGGAATGGCCGCAGGGGGGTTTTCCGGCTCTTCCGGCCAGGTTACTGACGGGTCATGACCGACGGGGCGTCGGTTGCCGCCCGGGGCGCCGCACGCCCCGGGGCGGTCCTGGCACCGGTCAGTGCCCGTCCTGGGCCTGCTGCGCGGAGGTGACCAGCTCGGTCAGCACGCCGCCGCAGTCCTTGGGGTGCAGGAAGGTGATCCGCGACCCCATCGAGCCGGCGCGCGGCTGGTCGTAGAGGACCCGGACGCCCTTGTCCCTGATGGCCTCGGAGTCGCCGTCCACGTCCGCGGTGCCGAAGGCGATGTGGTGCACGCCCTCGCCGTTCTTCTCCAGCCACTTGCCCACCGGGGAGTCGGTCCTGATGGGCTCCAGCAGCTGGAGGTAGGAGGCTGCGCCGTCGTCGGTGCCGTTGATCCTCAGCATGGCCTCGCGGACGCCCTGCTCCTCGTTGACCTCGGAGTGGAAGACCTCGAAACCGTACGTGGCGCGGTAGAACTCGACCGTCTTGTCGAGGTCTCGGCAGGCGATGCCGATGTGGTCGATGCGGGTCAGCACGGTGACCTCCGGGTGGTGGGGAGAAGGTGCACCAAGTGCAGCGCATGGCCCGCGACGGACGCCAGTACCCGGCGTGCGAGCCTGCTCACACGGCCGGCGGTTCACCCGGACCGGGTCGGCACGGTGTTGACTGGATGGTGCCAGTGCGCTCGATCACACCGTCGCTCCGGTGACGGGCGGGTAACAGGTCAGTACATTGAGCGCATTCTCACCTGGCCACGACGTGCGAAGGGGCCCGTCCCATGACCAACACCACCTCTGTGATCGTTGCCGGTGCGCGGACCCCGATGGGCCGCCTGCTCGGCTCCCTGAAGGGCTTCTCGGGCGCCGACCTCGGCGGCGTCGCGATCAGGGCGGCCCTGGAGCGGGCCGGTGTCACCGGCGACCAGGTCCAGTACGTGATCATGGGCCAGGTGCTCCAGGCCGGCGCCGGCCAGATCCCGGCCCGCCAGGCCGCCGTCAAGGCCGGCATCCCGATGAGCGTCCCGGCGCTGACGATCAACAAGGTCTGCCTCTCCGGCCTCGACGCCATCGCGCTCGCCGACCAGCTGATCAGGGCCGGCGAGTTCGACATCGTGGTCGCCGGCGGCCAGGAGTCGATGACCAACGCCCCGCACCTGCTGCCGAAGTCCCGCGAGGGCTTCAAGTACGGCGCGATCGAGATGCTCGACGCGATGGCGTACGACGGCCTCACCGACGCCTACGAGAACATCCCGATGGGCGAGTCCACCGAGAAGCACAACACCCGCCTGGGCATCCCGCGCGAGGCGCAGGACGAGATCGCCGCCGCCTCCCACCAGCGGGCGGCCAAGGCGCAGGCCGACGGCGTCTTCGACGCCGAGATCGCCCCGGTCGCCGTCCCGCAGCGCAAGGGCGAGCCGGTGCTGTTCAGCCAGGACGAGGGCATCCGCGCCGACACCACCGTGGAGGGCCTGGCCAGGCTGCGCCCGGCCTTCACCAAGGACGGCACGATCACCGCCGGCACCTCCTCGCAGATCTCCGACGGCGCCGCCGCCGTGGTCGTGATGAGCAAGGCCAAGGCCGAGGAGCTGGGGCTGACCTGGCTCGCCGAGATCGGCGCCCACGGCAACGTGGCAGGACCGGACAACTCGCTCCAGTCGCAGCCGTCCAACGCGATCAGGCACGCGCTGGCCAAGGAGGGCCTGGAGGTCGCCGACCTCGACCTGATCGAGATCAACGAGGCGTTCGCGGCCGTCGCCCACCAGTCGATGAAGGACCTGGGCGTCTCCTCCGACATCGTCAACGTCAACGGCGGTGCCATCGCGCTCGGCCACCCGATCGGGATGTCCGGCGCCCGCGTGGTGCTGACCCTGGCGCTGGAGCTCCAGCGCCGCGGCGGCGGGGTCGGCGCGGCCGCGCTGTGCGGCGGCGGCGGCCAGGGCGACGCGCTGATCGTGCGCGTCCCGAAGGTCTGACCGGCCGATCCGGCCTCCAGGGCCGCGGACCGCGACCAGCGGTCCGCGGCCCCTTTCGGCATCTGCGCTAGGAGCTCCTGATGATCGATGTCGCCACGCTGGTCGAGCAGGCCCGGGAGGGCCGGCCGCGGGCGGTCGCCCGGCTGATCACGCTGGTCGAGAACGCCGCTCCGCAGCTTCGGGAGGCGATGGCCGCGCTCGCGCCGTACACCGGGCGGGCGTACACGGTGGGCCTGACCGGCTCGCCCGGGGTCGGCAAGTCCACCTCCACCTCGGCGCTGGTCTCCGCCTACCGGCGGCTCGGCAAGCGGGTCGGGGTGCTGGCCGTCGACCCGTCCTCGCCGTTCTCCGGCGGCGCGCTGCTGGGCGACCGGGTCCGGATGCAGGACCACGCCACCGACCCCGAGGTGTTCATCCGCTCGATGGCCACCCGCGGCCACCTCGGCGGGCTCTCCTGGGCGGCGCCGCAGGCGCTGCGGGTGCTGGACGCGGCCGGCTGCGAGGTGATCCTGGTCGAGACCGTCGGGGTGGGCCAGTCCGAGGTGGAGGTCGCCGCCCAGGCCGACACCACCGTGGTGCTGCTGGCCCCCGGGATGGGCGACGGCATCCAGGCCGCCAAGGCCGGGATCCTGGAGATCGGTGACGTCTTCGTGGTCAACAAGGCCGACCGGGACGGCGCCGACGCCACCGCCAGGGAGCTCAACCACATGCTGGGCCTCGGCGAGGCCAGGGAGGCGGGGGACTGGCGCCCGCCGATCGTCAAGACCGTCGCGGCGCGCGGCGAGGGCGTGGACGAGGTGGTCGAGGCGCTGGAGAAGCACCGCGCCTGGCTGGAGGAGCACGGCGAGCTGGCCGCGCGGCGCCGCCGCAGGGCCGCCGAGGAGATCGAGGCGATCGCGCTGGCCGAACTGCGCGCCCGGATCGGCGACCTGCGCGGGGACCGGCACCTGGCCGTGCTGGCCGAGCGGGTGGCCGGGGGCGCGCTGGACCCGTACGGCGCGGCCGACGAACTGGTCGCGGGCCTGACCAGGAGCTGAGCGGTACCCCCGCCGCCCCGCCGCGATCACGGTCGCGGCGGGGCGGCGGGGAACCGCGCTGGGCTGCCGGGCCCTACGGCCGGCCGCGGAGGCCGCGCAGGTGTTCCGCGATCGGGGCGAGGGCCTCGTACATGGCGTCGAGCTGTTCCTCGGTGAAGCGGTCGATGAAGTGCGCCCGGACGCTGCGCACGTGGTCGGGGGCGACCCGCTGCATGGTCTCCCAGCCGTGCTCGGTGAGGTGGGCGTAGAGGCCCCGGCGGTCGCCGGGGCATTCCTGGCGGAGCACCAGACCGGCGTTCTCCATGCGGGTGATCTGGTGCGAGAGGCGGCTCTTCGACTGGAGGGTCGCGGTCGCGAGGTCGGTCATCCGCAGCCGGCGGTCCTGGGCCTCGGAGAGCACGACCAGGATCTCGTAGTCGTTGATCGCCAGGTTGTGCGGCTGGAGTTCACGGCTGAGCTGGTACTCCAGCAGCTTGGCGACCTCCAGATGGGCGCGCCACATCCGCTGCTCCCTGGCGGTCAGCCAGGGAGTCTCCTCCTCGGGCTGCGACGGAGGGGTGGCCGCAGTGTCGATCGTGTGCGATTCCATGCCGTCCAGCATAGCCGATTTAGTTCAATCTTGTACGAGTTTACAGGCCGAAACGTCGTCCGAGGTCGCCCAGGTTACCGAGGCCCGGTACGTTCGGATTCCCTCCGGCGTGGGTCGCCGGCTGGTTCGGCACCCCGCCGACCGGCACTCCCGCCTCCGCGTCGACCTGTCCGACCGAGCGCTCCGCCAGCAGCTTCTCGCTCGACTGCAACAGCACCTGGCCGGCGCCGATGAACTCGAACTGGTGCTCCTCGCCGGAGGCGCCGCCGAGGCCGGTCAGCCGCCGCAGGCCGCCGATCAGCCCGTGCATGTAGTCGTGGTCGTAGTGGTGGCACGGCGCCGGGCAGTCCGCCCAGCCGACCAGTGCCTGCGGGTCCACCCGCAGCGGCGGCTCGACGAAGTGCACGGGGCCGTTGGAGGCGGCGACGAAGCGGCCGGTGCCGAGCAGGGTCAGGAAGCCGGGGATGATCGACTGCTTGAGCCGCAGCGTCGGGTCGAAGGCCAGCAGGTTGCCGGAGCGGACGGTCAGGTTGCCGTCCTCCAGGTCGTACGAGTTGAGGTCGTACGCCCGGTCGGCCAGCAGCAGTTTGCCGCGGCCCTCGGCGACCACCCAGTCCGACGCGTGCATCGGCGAGTTGAAGTGCTGCCCGAGCATCCGGTCGAGCGCCCCGGCGCCGACGCCCTTGAAGGTGATGTCGCCGTAGTAGGCGACCATCTTGCCCTTCTGGAGGAAGTACGAGCCGTTCAGCTCGACCGAGAAGGCGTACGGGTTGACGTTGTCGCCGGCCGGCAGGCTGTGGACGTCCCACACCACCGGCCCGGTGCCGCCGTGGCCGCTCGGCAGCGGGGCCACCGGGCCGCCGAACTGCTCCTGGGCGTACGGCTGTTGCTGGGCCTGGTGGGCGGGCGGCGGTGGTGGTGGGTAGCCCTGCTGCGGGCCGTGGTTCGGCGGGGGCGGCGGGACCGCGAAGCCGGGCTGGGTCTGCTGGTCGTGCGGCGAGCCGTACGGGGGCTGCGGCGGGTAGGACATCAGAGCTTCTCCTCGCTCGCCTGGACGTACACCGCGCCCTGTCCGGACAGCTCCAGCTGGAACGCCTCGCCCGAGCCGCGGCCGATCATGTCGCGCCAGCCGAGCGCGGTGGACAGCTTGTTGCGCACGTCGCCGCGGTGCGCCACGTACGCCTGCGGGTCGACGTGCACCGACTGGCCGGGGACGATGGGCAGTTCGAAGACGCCGCCGTGGGCCATCACCGCGACCGACCCCTGGCCCTCCAGCTTGGTGGTGAACAGCCCCTGCCCGGTGACCTGGCCGCGGACCATGCCCATCACCCCGCCCTGCGAGCCCATGAACATGGTGGACTGCCGCAGGGTGCCCTCGAAGGCGAGCAGCCGGTCCGCCTCGACGTACAGGGTGTCGCCGAACAGGTCGATCACGTGGACGTGGTGGCCGCCATGGCCGAACATCACCCGGCCCTGGCCCTCGACGGTCATCAGAGGGGTGTCCTCGTTGGCCACCCGGCGGCCGATCATCGACATCACGCCGCCCTGGCCGCCGGTGATGTTCGGCGTGAAGCGGACCTCGCCGCTGTAGGCGAGCATCGCGCCGCGCTGGCTGAACAGCCGCTGCCCGGGCAGCACCTGGGCCTCGACCATCTTGCCGTTGATCTTCGTGAAGCCCATCAGACGTCACCCCCGATGGTGATCTTCTCGGAGGGCTGCACGTACACCAGACCTTCCCCGGTGAACTCGATCTGGACGGCCTCGCCGCCGCCCTCGCCCATCACCGTGGTCCAGCCCGCGCCCGACTTCAGGCTGCGGTGCAGGGTGCCGGTGTGCGCCACGTACGCGCCCGGGTCCACCCGCAGCGGCATGCTCTTGTCGACCCGCAGGATGACCGCGGGGCCGTTGGAGGTGAGGGCCGCCCAGCCGTGCCCCTCCACCTTGGTGGTGAACAGGCCGTTGCCGGAGGACATGCCGTTCAGCCCGGTGAAGCTGGTGCCGGTGTGCAGGCCGGACTCGGTGCAGAGCAGGTTGTCCGACTCGACGTACAGCGTCTCGCCGTTCAGCCGGACGAGGCTGATCTCGGTGGCCTTGTCGGCGAAGTAGCAGGTGCCCTGTCCCTTCACCTCCATGACCGTCATCTTCTCGCCGGTCAGTCGTCGGGTGACCATGCCGCGCAGGCCGTCCCCGCCGCCGGTCAGTTTCTTGAAGGCCATCTGCCCGGTGTAGGCGACCATCGAACCGTGTCGCGCCTTGACGCCGTCCCCGCCCAGCTCGACGGCGAGCACGCGTGATCCCTGGAGTCTGAACTGTGCCACGGCCGCAATCTAGCCGCTGTGGAGGCGGTACGGGGAGAGTGCGCGGGCCAACTGGTACCGGGCTGCGACAAACGCGCCGGTCAGGTCCGGGCGCGCGCCCCCTGTCCGGGGCCCGGAACGGCCCCGGCCGCCTGTTCGACCTCCAGCAGCGAGGCCGAGTGGCGCTCCGCCTCGAAGGCGGCCACGCCGCCGCGCAGCCCGAACAGGCGCTTGGAGAGCATGATCCAGAGCACCGCCGCGATGTTCAGCGCCAGGGTGCAGATCTTCAGCGCGCTGACGTGGTGGCTCAACTCGTAGCCCTCCAGCGGGAGGAAGGCCGCGGTGGCGACCACCGTCAGGTACTCGGCCCAGCGCTTGTTCAGCCAGAGGCCGACCGCCTCGACGATCTCGATCGCCGCGTAGACGAGCAGCGCGCCCGCGACGATCAGCAGGGTGCTCTTCCTGAACTCGAAGGTCTTGCGGATCGTCTCGACGATCGGCGCGTGTTCGAGGTCCCAGTGGAAGTGGTCGGTGACCGGCCTGAAGACGGTGAGGTTCTCGTCGAAGACCCGGTGCACCGCGTCCTGGCTGTTGGAGAACTTCCACACGGCCCAGGCGACCAGGATGATCAGCAGCCCGCGCAGCACCCGCTCGACGGCCAGGAAGCGCAGGATGAACAGGTCCCGCAGCGCCTTGCCGCGGGGCACCAGCGGGGCCTCGTCGGCGGGGCCGGAGCCGTGCGGGGCGCCCAGCGCGAAGTCGCCGCAGCGCAGGCAGCGCCAGGCGTCGCCGAGGGCGGTCGAGGCGTGCAGCCGGGAGGCCAGCCCGGGCTCGGTCGGCGCGTAGGTGACGTGGCCGCGTTTGGCGCAGGTCCTGCGGTCCCAGTCGCGTGTGAACATGCGGTGACTACCCCCGTGTGCGATGCGTCGGCGCCCGGATCGGTGGGCGCGCGGGCAGCAGGATAGGGGCTCCCGGGGGCGGGCGGTCCCGCCCGGCGGCGTTCCGGCACACAGCTGTGACACGGCCGGCGGGCGCTGTGAGATCGGGCACGGCGGCCACCCCCGGCCGGGGGCCTGGGCGTGTGCTCGGCGATAATGGGCCGAAGGCTTGTGAGTCGCTTCACAAGCTCGCCCGCGCCTCCGACCCCACGTATTGAGGAACCCATCGTGAACAGCAGCGCCGTCCACCGCCTGCGCCTGGTCTCCGGCCCCGAAGGGGTCTCCTTCATCCTGCTGCTGATCTGCTCGGTGCTGAAGCGGACCACCTCGTTCGACGCCGTCCCGGTGATGGGCATGGTCCACGGCGTGCTGTTCATCCTGTACGTGGTCTTCTGGATCCAGGCCTGGCAGACGCAGAAGTGGGACGCCAAGCGCGGCGTCCTGATGTTCGTGCTCGCGGTGCTGCCCACCGGCGGCTTCTTCGCCGAGCGGATGCTGGCCAAGGAGGAGCGGGGCGAGCTCAAGCCCGCCACCGCCTGATCCCCGGCTTCCGCGTGGACGGTCGACAGGCTGCCACGGCCTCCTCTCCCAAAGGGCCGCGGCAGCCTGTCGCCGTTTCTTACCGGGAGTGGCTCGGGCCGGGCGGGCCGGCGTCCGGCGCCCGGTCGACGGGTACCGCTAGTTGACGCTGACCGCGCTCCAGGCGGCCGCGACCGTGTTGTACTCGGTGCTGCTCGCGCCGTACAGGTCGGTGGCGGCCTTCAGGGTCGCGGTGCGGGCGGCCTTGTAGTTGGTGGTGGAGGTCATGTAGACGGTCAGCGCGCGGTACCAGATCGCGGCCGCCTTGGTCCGGCCGATGCCGGTGATCGTCGAGCCGTTGGAGGTCGGGCTGTTGTAGCTGACCCCGTTGATGACCTTCGACCCGCTGCCCTCGGCGAGCAGGAAGAAGAAGTGGTTGGCGACGCCCGAGGAGTAGTGGACGTCCTTGTTGCCGACGGTGGAGGACCAGTAGTCGGCCGAGGCGCCGTCCTTGGACGGCTTGTCCATGTAGCGCAGCGGGGTGCCGTTGTTGTTGATGTTGAGCTTCTCGCCGATCAGGTAGTCCGGCGGGTCGGCCGGCAGGTTGGCGGACCACTCGACCAGGGTGCCGAAGATGTCCGAGGTGGCCTCGTTGAGGCCGCCGGACTCGCCGGAGTAGTTGAGGTTCGCGGTGGCGGAGGTGACGCCGTGGCTCATCTCGTGGCCGGAGACGTCGATGGCGGTCAGCGGGCGGGAGTTGCCGGAGCCGTCGCCGTACGTCATGCAGAAGCAGGAGTCGTCCCAGAACGCGTTGACGTAGTTGGTGCTGTAGTGCACCCGGCTGGAGGCGCCGACGCCGTTGTTCTTGATGCCGTTGCGGCCGAAGGTGTTCTTGTAGTAGTCCCAGGTGGCCGCCGCGCCGAACTGGGCGTCCACGCCGGCGGATTCGCGGTTGGAGGCCAGGCCGTTGCCGAAGCTGTTGGTGGTGTTGGCGAACAGCGTGCCGCTGCCCGAGGTGCCGCCCTTGAGGTCGGTGGTGGACTGGTTGCCCCGGGAGGCGTCCTTCAGCTGGTAGGAGCTGCCGCTCTGGGTGGTGGTCAGCGTGACGGTGCCGACGTTGACGCCCTTGCCGGTGCCGGTCGCGGTCTGCACCTGCTCGTCGGTGGCGAGCACCTGGCCGGTGGCGGCGTCGGTGACCACCTCCTGGCGGCTCGGGGTGCCGTCCGCGCGCTGGCCCTCGACCACCGTGCGGTGGGCCAGTCGCGGGGTGCCGTCGGCGGCCCAGAGGACCAGCTCGGGCGCGCCGGCGCCGTCGACCCGGCTGAGCGCGGCCTCGTCCGCGTCGGCGGCGATGCCGACGGTCGCCCGCACCGCGGCGGTGGCCGCCTCGGCGGCCTGGGGCGCGGCGAGGCCCGGGGTCAGGCTCGGCACCGAGAGCTGTCCGGCGAAGGCCCGGTCGACGGACTTCACCGAGCCGTCGGCCTTCTGGTGGACGACCAGGTCGCCGCCGAGCACCGGGAGGCCCGCGTAGGTCCGGTCGTACCGCAGGTGACGGGTGCCGTCCCGGTCCACCACCACGTCCTTGGGCACCAGCTTCTCCTGGCCGCCGAGGGCGAGGGCCTGGGCGACCGGGGCGCTCTGCCCGGAGGCCAGCGCGAGCAGCGCGGACTGCTGCTGCGCCGGCGAGGGGGCGGCGGCCTGGGCGGGGACGGCGGCGATCTGGATGACGCCGGCGAGCAGGGCGGTGGCGGAGAGTACGGCTCCGACAGTCAGCTTTCGCTTCACGTGCGGGGGTTCCTTCCACGAGACCCGCGAGGTGCGTGCGGGTGCGCCGCGTACCGGGGCGCCGGGGTTGGCACCTTGGGGGCGGTAGGGCGCGGACGTGCCGGTCCCGTGCGGTTCCTGACACTCCGTCGGAATTGGGTGGGGCGGCGGAGGGTCGGACGGGACTTGGTCAGAAGCATGACAATTGTTGGCAGGGATGGACAGGCCGCCTCCGGGGATTGGCGGAGAATCGCCAACTCCGGTAACTGATGGTTCGGTTGCCGCCCGGTGACCGGTTTCGCCGGGTTCGTCGCGGCTGGCGGGACTCCGCCAGCCGGACGGCCTTGACAGCCGCCGGCGACGGCGGACGCCCGGGTCCTCCCGCCGGAGGCCCCGGGCGCCGGGTGTGCTGTCCGGGTACGTCAGCCGACGTTGACGGCGGCCCAGGTCGCGGCGACGGCCGCGTACTCGGCGCTGCTCGCGCCGTAGAGGTCGGCGGCGGCCTTCAGGGTGCCGGTGCGGGCCGCCGCGTAGTTGGTGGTGGAGGTGAAGTAGGTGGTCAGCGCGCGGTACCAGACCGCGGCGGCCTTGTCCCGGCCGATGCCGGCGAGGGCCGAGCCGTTGGAGGTCGGGCTGTTGTACGCGACGCCGTTGACGGTCTTGGCGCCGCTGCCCTCGGCGAGCAGGTAGAAGAAGTGGTTGGCGACGCCGGAGGAGTAGTGGACGTCCAGGTTGCCGACCGAGGACGACCAGTAGTCGGCCGAGCGCCCGTCCTTGGACGGCTGGTCCATGTAGCGCAGCGGCTTGCCGTCACCGTTGATGTTGATCTGCTCGCCGATCAGGTAGTCCGGCTTGTCGGCGGCCAGGTTGGCGGACCACTCGACCATCGTGCCGAAGATGTCCGAGGTGGCCTCGTTGAGGCCGCCGGACTCGCCGGAGTAGTTGAGGTTCGCGGTGGCGGAGGTGACGCCGTGGCTCATCTCGTGGCCGGCCACGTCCAGCGCGGTCAGCGGGTGGGTGTTGCTCGCGCCGTCGCCGTACGTCATGCAGAAGCAGCTGTCGTTCCAGAAGGCGTTGACGTAGTTGCGGCCGTAGTGGACCCGGCTGGTGGCGCCGACGCCGTCGTTCTTGATGCCGCTGCGGCCGAAGGTGTTCTTGTAGAAGTCCCAGGTGGCGGCGGCGCCGAACTGGGCGTCCACGGCGGCCGACTGGCCGTTGGAGACGGTGCCGTCGCCCCAGGCGTTGTCCGCGTCGGTGTACAGGGTGCCGTTGCCCGAGGTCTTGCCCTTGAGGTCGCTGGTGGACTGGCCGCCGCGGGAGGCGTCCTTCAGCTGGAAGGCCGAGCCGCTCTGGGTGGTGGTCAGCGGGACGCTGCCGACGAAGACGCCCTTGCCGGTGCCGGCGGCGGTCTGCACCTGCTCGTGGGTGGAGAGCACCCGGCCGGTGGCGGCGTCGGTGACCAGCAGTTGGCTGCTCGGGGTGCCGTCGGCGCGCAGGCCCTCGACGGTGGTGCGGTAGGCCAGCCGCGGGTTGCCGTCGGCGGCCCAGACCACCAGCTTCGCGGCGCCGGTCTGGCGCACCTCGGTCAGCGGGGACTCGTCCTCGTCGGCGGCGATGCCCACGGTGGACTGCACGGCGCCGGTCGCCTGGGCGGCGGCCTGGTCGGCGGGGATCCGCGGGGTGAGGTTCGGCAGGGCGATGGTCGCGCCGGTGGCCTTGTCCACGGAGGCGGTCGAGCCGTCCGCCTTCTGGTGCACCACCAGGTCCCCGCCCAGAACCGGGAGGCCGGCGAAGGTGCGCTCGTAGCGCAGGTGGCGGGTGCCGTCGGCGTCCACCACGGCGTCCTTGGCGACCAGTCGCTCCTGGCCGCCGAGGGCCAGGGTCTGCGCCACCCTGCCGGCCTGGCCGTCGGCCAGGGCTATCAGGTCGGCGCGCTGCCGGCCGTCCCTGGCGTGCGGGGCGGGGTCCGCGACGGCAACGGTGCTGACCTGGACGACACCGGTGAGCAGGGTGGTGGCGGAGAGTACGGCGACTGCGGCGAGCTTTCGCTTCACGAACGAGTCCTTCCGGGAAACCGCGAGCGGACGCGGTCGCACCGCGTTCCGGGCGCCGGGGACGGCACCTGAGGGGCGGAACGGGCGCTGACGTGCTGCTCCCCGTGCGGTCGGAACGGCTTCGCCACCGGTGGGTGGGGGCGGTGGCTGCCGTACGGGGTTGGTCGAAAGCATGACAATCAAGCACGTCAAATGACAGGTCTCGCTCATTGATTGGCCAAGTCCCGCCAAAGCGGGGGAATGTGAACGACCGGACAAAAGGGGCGAATAGCCCGCCCGTGCGGCGGGTTGCCGCCCGAACCGAGGCCTGCTGGTGCGGCGCCGGCCCGATCCGGGGCCAACCACGGGGCACCGGGCGCCCGTTGGTGGGCGTTCACACCGGCGCAATGTCCTGGTATGGACCTGGCCGTCCGGTTGGCGGGTTCCCGCCACGTGTCGCGCTTGTCCACCATCAGGACGGCTGGTAGCACACGTCCCTTCCGCCGGTACGGTAAGGGGGTGGCCAAGCCCCTCGCTCTCGACTTCGATCCGATCGCCCGTGCCGACGAGCTGTGGACCCGCCGTTGGGGCGGAGTCCCCTCGATGGCGGCGATCACCTCGGTCATGCGCGCCCACCAGATCCTGCTGTCCCGGGTGGACGCGGTGCTCAAGCCGTACGGGCTGACCTTCGCCCGCTACGAGGCGCTGGTGCTGCTGACCTTCAGCCGCACCGGCGAGCTCTCGCTCTCCAAGATCGGCGAGCGGCTCATGGTCCACCCGACCAGCGTCACCAACACCGTCGACCGCCTGGAGCGGGCCGACCTGGTCGCCCGCCGCCCCAACCCGCTGGACGGCCGCGGCGTGCTGGCCGCGATCACCGGGCGCGGCCGCGAGGTGGTCGAGGAGGCCACCCGGAAGCTGATGGCGATGGAGTTCGGGCTGGAGGAGTACGACGCCGAGCAGTGCCGCCAGGTGTTCGAACTGCTCAGGCCGCTGCGGGTCGCGGCCGGCGACTTCGCCGAGCCGGCCGAGGGGGCTGCGAAGGAGACGGTGTGAAGGCGGCTACCCTCGTGTGAGCGGTGCGCGGATCCGGGGCGCACCGGCCGAGAATGCCGAGCGAGGCGAGGAAGATCATGAAGGCGACCCCCCTGCTGGGCTGGTACCGGGCCCTGGCCGTCGCGACCGGCGTGGCACTGCTGGTGTTCTGCGGCTTCATGGTGGCGAAGTACGGCTTCGACGCCGCCAAGGACGTCACCACCTACGTCGCGATGCTGCACGGCTACCTCTACATCGGGTACTTCGTGGTGACCTTCATGCTCGGGCAGAAGCTGAAGTGGCCGATGGGCCGGCTGGTGCTCACCCTGGCCGCGGGCTGCATCCCGTTCCTCTCCTTCGTCTTCGAGCGCAAGGTGGCCGGCGAGGCCGCCGAGAAGCTCGCGGCGGGCACCGGCGAGCGCCGGCCGGCCGCCGTCTGAGCCGGACCGCACGTCTTTCCGGAGGGCCCCTTCCCCGTTGCCCGGGGGAGGGGCCCTCCGCCGTCCCGATCGGGGGGCGTCATCCGTCGACAAGTAGTAGGACGTCCGAGTAAATTGTTAGGACGTCCTACTAGCTGCCGCCCGTCTCCGTGGCGGCCGTACGGAGCGGAGTTCGGGGTCATGGACGCCGAGGAGATCGAGCGCGGCCGGCAGCGCTGGCAGCAGCGGTACGACAGGGCCCGCACGCGTGACGCGGACTTCACCACCCTCTCCGGTGACGAGGTCGAGCCGGTCTACGGCCCGCCCGCCGGGCAGGCCTACGAGGGATTCGAGCGGATCGGCTGGCCGGGCGAGTACCCGTACACCCGCGGTCTGCACCCGACCGGCTACCGGGGCCGCACCTGGACCATCCGGCAGTTCGCCGGCTTCGGCAACGCCCGGCAGACCAACGAGCGCTACCGGATGATCCTGGACGCGGGCGGCGGCGGCCTCTCGGTCGCCTTCGACATGCCCACCCTGATGGGCTACGACTCGGACGACCCCAAGTCGCTCGGCGAGGTCGGCCACTGCGGCGTGGCCATCGACTCGGCCGCCGACATGGAGGTGCTGTTCGCCGGCATCCCGCTCGGCGAGGTCACCACCTCGATGACGATCAGCGGCCCGGCCGTCCCGGTCTTCTGCATGTACCTGGTGGCCGCCGAGCGCCAGGGCGTCGACCCGGCGGTGCTCAACGGCACCCTCCAGACGGACATCTTCAAGGAGTACATCGCCCAGAAGGAGTGGCTCTTCGCGCCCGAGCCGCACCTGCGCCTGATCGGCGACCTGATGGCGTACTGCGCCCAGGGCATCCCGGCGTACAAGCCGCTGTCCGTCTCCGGCTACCACATCCGCGAGGCCGGGGCGACGGCCGCGCAGGAGCTGGCGTACACCCTCGCGGACGGCTTCGGCTACGTCGAGCTGGGCCTGTCCCGCGGCCTGGACGTGGACGTCTTCGCGCCCGGCCTGTCCTTCTTCTTCGACGCGCACCTGGACTTCTTCGAGGAGATCGCCAAGTTCCGCGCCGCCCGCCGGATCTGGGCCCGCTGGATGCGCGACCGCTTCGGCGCCAAGACCGACAAGGCGCAGTGGCTGCGCTTCCACACCCAGACCGCGGGCGTCTCGCTGACCGCGCAGCAGCCGTACAACAACGTGGTCCGCACCGCCGTCGAGGCGCTGGCCGCGGTGCTCGGCGGCACCAACTCGCTGCACACCAACGCCCTGGACGAGACCCTGGCGCTGCCCTCCGAGCAGGCCGCCGAGATCGCCCTGCGCACCCAGCAGGTGCTGATGGAGGAGACCGGCGTCGCCAACGTGGCCGACCCGCTGGGCGGTTCCTGGTACGTCGAGGCGCTGACCGACCGGATCGAGCAGCAGGCCGAGGCGATCTTCCAACGCATCCTGGACAAGGGCAGCGAGGACCACGAGATCGGCCCGATCACCTCCGGCATCCTGCGCGGCATCGAGGAGGGCTGGTTCACCGGGGAGATCGCCGAGGCGGCCTTCCAGTACCAGCAGTCGGTGGAGAAGGGCGACAAGCGCGTGGTCGGCGTCAACTGCCACCCGCGCAGCGTCACCCCGGAGCTGGAGATCCTGCGGGTCAGCCACGAGGTCGAGCGCGAGCAGGTCCGGGCGCTGAAGGAGCGCAAGGGGGCCAGGGACGAGGCGGCCGTCCGGGCCGGGCTGGACGCCATGCTGGCGGCGGCGCGCTCGGGCGAGTCGATGATCCCGCCGATGCTGGACGCGGTGCGGGCCGAGGCGACGCTGGGCGAGATCTGCAACGCGCTGCGGCAGGAGTGGGGGACGTACCAGGAGAACGCGATGTTCTGAGGCCGTGGCCGACGAGGAGCCGCCGTGCGGGAGTCCGTGCGGCGGCTCCTCGTCGTGTGCTCAGCCGGCGGTGAGCGGGCCGAGCAGCAGGTCGGTGAAGCGGCGGGTCCACTCGGCGGTGATCGGCTCGCCGCTGACCAGGACACGGTGCTCGACGGTGCCCGCGATGGTGTCGAAGATGATGTCGACCTCCTCGCGGGCCGCGTCGGGGTCGGTGTCCGCGGCCAGCTCGCCGCGCGCCTGGGCGGCCGTCCGGCCCTGGCGGACCAGCCGCTTCTGCGGGTCCACGATGGCCTCGCGGATCCGGCGGCGCAGTTGCCGGTCGCGGGTGCCCTCGGCGAACAGCGCGAGCAGCGCGGCCTGGGTCTCCGGGCGGGCCAGCAGGTCGGCGAACTGGGCCACCACGGCCTCGATGTCGGCCCGCAGGCTGCCCAGGTCGGGCATCTCCAGCTCGTCGAAGAGGCTGGCGACGGCGTCCACCACGAGTTCGTTCTTGGACGGCCAGCGGCGGTAGAGGGTGGTCTTGGCGACCCCGGCGCGGCTCGCCACGTGGCCCATGGTCAGCCCGCCCCAGCCGAGTTCGGCCAGGGTCTCGCGGGTGGCGTCGAGGATCGCGCGGTCGGCGGCGGCGCTGCGCGGGCGGCCCTTGGCCCGGACGGCGCCCGCGGGCTCCGGGGCCAGGACCGGGGACCGGGCCGCGGTGGCCGGGTCGGGCCGCGCCTGGTCCGTGCTCTCCGTGCTCTCTGCGGGCTCCGTGCTTTCCGCGGGCTCCGCGGACCCCGGGATCGCTGGGGGCTGGGCGGCCGGCACCGGGCCTCCTTGCGCTCTACTGGTAAGTAACTTGGGCGGGGCTGGTAACGGTAGCGACTGTTCGCCGATTCGGGGAGCCGGGCGTCACGGGAAAGTGGGGCAGGTCACGTCCCCGGACCGCCGGTGGGGCTTGCGGGCGGGGCACCGCCTCCAGTTACGCTACGACTCGTAGCGAAAGCAGTGTCAACCAGGCGCCGCATCCCGTGGGACGGGGCGGCGCGGGCGCGGGTGGGGATCCGCGCCGAACGGTTCAGGCTACCGGGGGAGGGGCGCGGCGCCCGGGAATCCGCGTCGCGCGGCCCGTACGGTGCGACTTTCCCGGGGTTGGTGCCCGCCGGCAGCGCCGACGGGGGAGGATGGTGCCATGCAGCCACGGAATTCGCGTCTCAACAGTGCCGCCCTGCGCGGTGCGGTCGACCTCGCCGCAGTGAAGGCGGCCGGCGAAGCCGCCCAGAAGGCCGAGCAGGCCCGGGCCGAGCGGGCCCGTCAGGCGGCCGCCGCCGAGTCGGCCGGAGTCGCCCCCGCCCAGTCCGCGTACCAGCTCGTCATCGACGTCACCGAGGACACCTTCGAGACCGAGGTCGTCCAGCGCTCCACCGAGGTGCCGGTCGTCATCGACTTCTGGGCCGAGTGGTGCGGGCCCTGCAAGCAGCTGAGCCCGGTCCTGGAGGGGCTGGTCGAGGAGTACGCCGGCCGCTTCGTGCTCGCCAAGATCGACGTGGACGCCAACCCGCAGCTCTCCCAGCAGTTCGGCATCCAGGGCATCCCGGCCGTGATGGCCGTGGTGGCCGGTCAGCTGGTGCCGCTGTTCCAGGGCGCGGAGAGTGCCGCGAACATCCGCAAGATCCTGGACCAGCTGATCCTGGTCGCCGAGCAGCGCTTCGGTGTGGCCGGCGGTGCGGCCGCTCCGGGCGAGGCCCAGGCCGTCGCCCCGCAGTACCCCGAGGACCCGGCGCTGGCCGCCGCGCACGACGCGCTGGACGCCGGCGACCTGGCCGGCGCCATCCAGGCCTACCGGAACGTGCTGGCCGAGGAGCCGGGCAACACCGAGGCCAGGCTGGGCCTGGCCCAGGCCGAACTGCTCCAGCGGATCGAGGGCCTGGACCTCCAGGCCGTCCGGGCGGCGGCCGCGGCCGACCCGAAGGACGTCGGGATCCAGCTCCAGGCGGCTGACCTGGACCTGGTCGGCGGTCACGTCGAGGACGCCTTCGGGCGCCTGGTCGCCACCGTCGGGCGGACGGCCGGCGAGGACCGGGACACCGCCCGGCTGCGCCTGCTGGAGCTGTTCGAGGTGATCGGCCCGGAGGACCCGCGGGTCGTCGCGGCCCGTACGGCACTGGCGCGCGTGCTGTTCTGAGCCGTTGGGCGGTGCCTCGCCTTGTGCCCGGCCCCGCGCCCGGTTCGGGCCCCGTTCGGGCCCGCCGGCTGGCACCTCGGATGACCTGCGGTGTCGCCTGGTGATTTGGCGACAATCCGGTCAACTGGACAGAGGTTTACCAAATCTTGATTTCACCCGCGGGTGGTCACCATGTGTGACCACCCGCGGGTGTTTCGCTGGTGTTTCCGGCGGATTTCGCCATCACGGTTTCTCCAGAGGGTCACGCACGGTGCGGGCGGCGCGGATTCCATGATCAACGTCGCCTGATGTTGCATTACCCGTCAGTAAGGCACCTCTTGTGCTTCGCCCGGGATTCAAGCACGATCGGCCACGCCCGGTCCCGGGCTCCACACCCTCCGGCCACAGGTCGGCACGCGGAGCGCGGGATCCCCACCGGGTGATCCGTCGACCCCAGGCCGACGGGAGGGAGGGCAGGGGGTATCCGCGGTCCCACGGCGGTTCCTGTCCTTCGACCGGCCGCGCGGCCCTGCGCGGTCGCTGGTTGTCGCTCGGGGGTGATCGCCGATGTCGTCGGTCCTGCCCGTCGTCCCGCAAGGACGTCCGGTGCCGGGACGGGAGGTCCGCCGCACGCGGGCCGTTCCCGCGTCCGACGACGCCCAAGGCGCTCTCCGCTACCGAGGACGTAGCTCTCTCCCATCCCAGGCCCCCACCGGCGCGGGACGCGCCGCCGGGGAGCCGGAGATGTACGTCCTAGAAGGAGGACTCGCATGTCCAAGGCCTACGGCAAGACCCGCTGGAAGCGCTTCGCACTGGTGATGGTGCCGAGCGTCGCGGCCACCGCGATGGTCGGCGTCTCGATCGCCAACAGCGCGCTCGCCGCCTCGTTCAGCATTTCCGGCCAGCAGTTCAAGGTCAGCACCGACACGTTGCACGGCACCAACTTCGCCCAGTTCGGCTCGATCGACATCGAGGCGAACGGCAAGCCGCACCCGGTCGCGGTCTCGGCCTTCGACCACGCCACCATCACCAACCTGTGCCAGTCGGTGGTGACGGACCTGACCGCGTTCGGCATGGGCAAGATCACCCTGCAGCTGCACGCCGGTACGGACAAGGACAAGCCGGTCGAGGCCACGAACCTGCTGATCGACCTGGAGCAGCTGAACGCGGACGCGACCTTCACCGACATCAACATCGGTCAGGACGCCTCCACCCTCTCGGGCACGGCCACCCAGGGCTGGACCCCGCACGCGGGCGTCACCAAGGGCGGCGGCGGCGCCGGCCTGCCGACCGGTGCGACCGGGTTCGCCCAGTCCGCCAAGGTCGCCGACCTGAGCGGCGTCCAGCAGACCGCGCGGGCCACCTCGGCCGGCACGTTCGTGCTGAACGGCCTGAACCTCTCCCTCAAGAGCGGTGACGGCAAGGGCAACGAGTGCTTCTGAGCCTCGCCTGACGGTGCGCCGGACCGGCGTGCCCGAGTGACGGCACGGGGCCGGGGGCGGTCTTCCACCGCCCCCGGCCCATCCCCCATTGTTCTTCCCTCGTAGCGACGTCGAGGAGTTGCACCATGTCCAGCGCAACGGTCGAGACGCGGCCCCGCCGGCAGAACCCCGTCGGGTGGCTCTGGCGGCACTTCCGTGAATTCCGCCGCACCAGGCCCTTCTGGGGCGGACTGCTGGCCATGATCGCCGGCGTCCCGATCCTCTACTTCCCTTACGCCCACCTGTCGTTCGGTGGTCTGACCATCGCGATGTCCACCACGGCCGGTGCCGGATCGATGATCATCGGGGTCCTGATGATCATCCTCGGGCTGACCGCCTGGTTCCAGCCCGCGGTGCGCGTCTTCGCGGGCATCGCGACCATCCTGCTGACGCTGGTCTCGATCCCGGTCTCCAACCTCGCGGGCTTCGGCCTGGCACTGCTGCCGGGCCTGATCGGCGGCGGGCTGATGGTCTCCTGGGCCCCGGTGCCGGAGACCGAGCCGGCGGCGAAGGCCGGGCGTCGGCACCGGGCCGGGGACGCCGGGGGCGGCGCGGCCGGGAACGCCGTGGCGCAGAGCGTCGCCGCCGGGCCGGCCGCCGGACCTGCCGGGGCCGTCGCGGCGGGAGCCGCCGAGGCGCCCACCGCCGAACTGCCCGCCCAGGGTGGGCCGCAGGCCGCCGGACCCGCTGCCACCGGCGGCGCTTCCGAAGCCACCGAAGCCGCCGGAGCGGCCGTCCCGAAGCAGACCGGAGCCGTGGACCAGGAGGAGGCGCGGTGACCGGGCCGGCCGAGCAAGCCGACGGTACGACCGTTCCCGCGCAGCGCTCCGGCCGGCACGCGGCCCCGCGCACGCCCGTACGGATCCGGCTGAGAGGCCGCGCGCTGGCGATGGCGGCGGTGCCGACCGCGCTGCTGATGGCCGCGGCCTACACGCCCAACCCGGCGGTCGCCGAGTCCGCGGCGGGCAAGCCCTGCGGCACCGCGCCGGCCACGGTGCCGGACGTCGCGCCGATCGAGACGCCGGTGCCCAGGAGCGAGCTGCCCGAGCCGCCGCCCGGACCCTCCGGCGCGCCGAGCCAGGCCCCGACCACCGCGCCCTCCGCCGGTCCCTCGACCGACCCGGGTTCGATACCGACCCAGGTACCGACCCAGGCTCCCACGCAGGCCCCGACCCAGGCGCCGGCCACCGAGCACGCCCGGCAGCCCACCCCGCCGGTCGATCCGTCGGCCACCGGGGGCGCGGCCACGGTGAACGCGGTCCACCAGGGCGGCGGCACCGGCACGGCGACCCAGGCCGGGCTGATCGACGACCTCGTCGGCGGCCTGGGCGGACTGTTCGACCCGAAGGGCTCGCCGAGCCCGACTCCGAGCGGCGCCCCGGTCACCACCCCCGTCCCGGCGACCACCCCCGCGGCGCCCACCACCCCCGCGGCGCCCACCACCCCCGCGGCGCCCGGCGGCCAGGCCGCTCCGGCCCCGCGCACGGGCACCCCGGCGCAGTCCGCCCCGTCGCAGGCCCAGGCCGACGCCACCCGGCAGACCGCGCCGCCGGCGACCGGGCCCGCCACCGACGAGCCCTCGCCCACCGCCACACCGAGCGGCCGGGCGAGCACCGGGCCGACGCCCTCCGCGACGCCGTCCTCCGGTGCCACGGCGGCGCCCACCGCGAGTGCCTCCGGCTCCCCGTCGGCCACGCCCACCGAGAACCCCGACTGCGACGTGGACACCCGGGGCCTGACCGCCGGCGCGGCCGCCCCCGGCCACGTCGTCCCCGAGCAGAACTGGACCCTGAAGACCAGCCGGCTCGGCCTGCACGGCGCGGCCTTCCACGGCGTCTACGACGTGCGGACGCCGACCGGCAGCAAGCGCGTCCTGAAGTTCGTGGTCGACAGCGTGGACATCGAGAACCTCGACATGTCGACCCTGGAGGGCAACGGCGTCACCTTCCACGTCCAGGGCGCCCCCGGCTCGACCTCGACCATGCGCAAGGGCCCGGTCACCATGTACGTGGAGCGGCTGTCCGGCCACCTCTCCAAGGTGCTCGGCCTGCCGATCCCGATCGACCTGGGCGAGATCACCCTCACCCCGGACACCCTGCCGCGCTGGCTGTACGACCTGATCGGCGCCATCCCGATCCCGCTGGACCTGGAGCTGACCGGCGTCACGGTCAAGCAGGCCGGTCAGTTCGGCGGCACCCTGCACATCCCGGGGATGCGCCTGTTCAACGACGACGCCCCCTACAGCGACGCGTAGCGGACGCCGTCACGCCCGTGGGGCGGCCCTCCCTCGGGAGGACCGCCCCACGGGCGTTCAGGACCGACGGGCGCTCACTCGCCCTGGGTGCCCAGGTGGTGCACCTGCACCATGTTGGTGGTGCCGGGGATGCCGACCGGGACACCGGCGGTGACGATGACGGTCTCGCCCTCGCCGAGCCGGCCCAGCCGCAGCAGCTCCCGGTCGACCTGCGCGACCATCGCGTCGGTGGTGGCCACCTGCTCGGTCACGTAGGCCTCGACGCCCCAGCTCAGCGAGAGCTGGTTGCGGGTGGCGGTGTCCGGGGTGAAGGCGATCACCGGGATCGGCGAGCGGTAGCGGGACAGCCGGCGGGCGGTGTCACCGGACTTGGTGAAGGCGACCAGCGCCTTGCCGTCCAGGAAGTCGCCCAGCTCGCACGCCGCACGGGCGACGGAGCCGCCCTGGGTGCGCGGCTTGCGGCCCGGGTTGAGCGGCTGGAGGCCCTGGGAGAGCAGCTCCTCCTCGGCCTTCTCGCAGATCCGGCTCATGGTGCGGACGGTCTCGATCGGGTACTTGCCGACGCTCGACTCGGCGGAGAGCATCACCGCGTCGGCGCCGTCCAGGATGGCGTTGGCGACGTCGGAGACCTCGGCGCGGGTCGGGCGCGAGGCGTGGATCATCGACTCCATCATCTGGGTGGCGACGATGACCGGCTTGGCGTTGCGGCGGGCCAGGGTGACCAGCTGCTTCTGGACGAGCGGCACCCGCTCCAGCGGGTACTCGACGGCCAGGTCGCCGCGGGCGACCATGATGGCGTCGAAGGCGAGGACGATCTCCTCCATGGCCTCGACGGCCTGCGGCTTCTCGATCTTGGCGATGACCGGCACCCGGATGCCGACCTCGTCCATGACCTCGTGGACGTCCTTGACGTCGTCCGCGTTGCGGACGAAGGACAGGGCGACCATGTCGACGCCCAGGCGCAGCGCGAAGCGCAGGTCGTCCTTGTCCTTCTCGGACAGGGCGGGCACGTTCACGGCCGCGCCGGGCAGGTTGATGCCCTTGTTGTTCGAGAGCACGCCACCCTCGATCACCACGGTCTTCACCCGCGGGCCGTCGACGCTGACGACCTCCAGGGCGATGACGCCGTCGTTGATCAGGACCGGGTCGCCGGGCTTCACGTCGCCGGGCAGGCCCTTGTAGGTGGTGCCGCAGATGTGCTGGTCACCGGGGACGTCCTCGGTGGTGATGGTGAACTCGTCGCCGTTGTCGACGGTCACCGGGCCGTTGGCGAAGGTCGCCAGACGGATCTTCGGACCCTGGAGGTCGGCCAGGACGCCGATGGCCTTGCCGGTGTCCTCCGAGACCTGGCGGACCTTGCGGTACCGCTCCTCGTGGTCCGCGTGGTTGCCGTGGCTCATGTTCAGTCGGGCGACGTTCATGCCCGCCTCGACGATGGCCTTCAGCTGTTCGTAGGAGTCCGTCGCCGGACCCAGGGTGCAGACAATTTTCGCTCGGCGCATATGGATCAGTCTATCCGTTCGTGTTATAGGTGCATTCGGCGCACACCAGGAGGAATCGCCGACGAATGGTTCCGGGGAGTGAGACGTTTCCGTGTCAGTCCTCGGACTCCCGGCATTCCTCGTGCACCAGTGCGAAGGACTGTCGGGCGATCTCCAGCTCCTCGTCGGTGGGCACCACGGCGACCGCCACCCGGCCGTACCCGGGCGAGATGATCCGGGCCTCGCCGGACCGCACCGAGTTCAGCTCCGGGTCGACGGCGATGCCCAGTTCCTCCAGTCCCGCGGTGGCCGCCGCGCGCACCGGCGCCGCGTTCTCCCCGACGCCCGCGGTGAACGCGATCGCGTCCACCCGGCCCAGCACCGCGTAGTAGCCGCCGATGTACTTGCGCAGCCGGTGGACGTACGCGTCGAAGGCCAGCTTCGCGTCCTCGTCTCCCTCGTCCGCCCGGCGCATGATCTCGCGCATGTCGTTCTCGCCGCACAGCCCGCGCAGGCCGCTGCGGCGGTTGAGCAGGTCGTCGATCTCGTCCACGGACAGCCCGCCGACCCGGTGCAGGTGGAACACCACGCCGGCGTCGATGTCGCCCGAACGGGTGCCCATGACCAGGCCCTCCAGCGGGGTCAGGCCCATCGAGGTGTCCACGCAGCGCCCGCCGCTGACCGCCGAGGCGGAGGCGCCGTTGCCCAGGTGCAGCACGATCACGTTGACCTCGGCCGGGTCCTTGCCGAGCAGCCTGGCGGTGGCCCGCGAGACGTACTGGTGCGAGGTGCCGTGGAAGCCGTAGCGGCGCACCCGGTGCCGGTCGGCGACGGCCTTGTCGATCGCGTACCGGGCCGAGTACTCGGGCATCGAGGCGTGGAAGGCGGTGTCGAAGACGGCCACCTGGGGGAGGTCGGGGCGCAGCGCGCGGGCCACCTCGATGCCGGTGATGTTGGCCGGGTTGTGCAGCGGCGCGACCGGGATCAGCCGGCGGATCTCCTTGAGCACGTCGTCGGTGATCACGGTCGGCTCGGTGAACCGCAGGCCGCCGTGCACCACCCGGTGGCCGATCGCGGCCAGCTCGGGGGAGTCCAGCCCGAGGCCGTCGGCGGACAGCTCCGCGGCGACGGCCCTGAGCGCGGCGGCGTGGTCCGGGAAGACCCGGACGGTCTCGCGCGGTTCGCCGGTGCGCGGGGTGTGCACCAGGCGCCCGCCGGTCTCGCCGATCCGCTCGACCAGCCCGGCGGCGAGCCTGGCCCCGTCCAGCATGTCGATCAGCTGGTACTTCACCGACGAGGAGCCGGCGTTCAGCACGAGAACGCGGGTGCCATCGCTCATGCCGTGGGCTCCTTGCGGTCCTGGGACTGGATGGCGGTGATCGCGACGGTGTTGACGATGTCCTGCACCAGCGCGCCGCGCGAGAGGTCGTTGACGGGCTTGCGCAGCCCCTGGAGCACCGGGCCGACGGCGACGGCGCCGGCCGAGCGCTGGACCGCCTTGTAGGTGTTGTTGCCGGTGTTGAGGTCGGGGAAGATCAGCACGGTGGCCCGCCCGGCCACCGGGGAGCCCGGCAGCTTGGTGGCCGCGACGTGGGCGTCCACCGCCGCGTCGTACTGGATCGGGCCCTCGACCAGGATGTCGGGCCGCAGCTCGCGGACCAGTTCGGTGGCCTTGCGCACCTTGTCGACGTCCGCGCCGGAGCCTGAGGTGCCGGTCGAGTACGAGAGCATCGCGACCCGCGGCTCCACCCCGAACTGGGCGGCGGTGGCGGCGGACTGGATGGCGATGTCGGCCAGCTGCTGGGCGTCCGGGTCGGGGTTGACCGCGCAGTCGCCGTACACCAGCACCTTGTCGGCCAGGCACATGAAGAAGACCGAGGAGACGATCGAGGCGTCCGGCGAGGTCTTGACCACCTCGAAGGCGGGCCGGATGGTGGCGGCGGTGGAGTGCACCGCGCCGGAGACCATGCCGTCCGCGATGCCCTCCTGGACCATCAGGGTGCCGAAGTAGGAGACGTCGGTGACCACGTCCAGGGCCAGTTCGACGGTCATCCCCTTGTGGGCGCGCAGCTTCGCGTACAGCTCGGCGAACTGGCGGCGCAGCGGGCTGGTGGCCGGGTCGACGATCCGGACCCGGGCCCGGTCGCCGTCCGGCTCCTCCCCGGCCCCGAGGCCGGGCGGCGCCCCCACCTGCGGCAGCTCGATGCCGTGGGCGGCGGCGGTGCGGCGCACCGCGTCCGGCTCGCCGAGCAGGGTGAGGTCGCAGATGTTGCGGCGCAGCAGGATCTCGGCGGCGCGCAGCACCCGCTCCTCGGTGCCCTCGGGCAGGACGACGTGCCGGCGCCCGGCCCTGGCGCGTTCCAGCAGCTCGTGCTCGAACATCATCGGGGTGACCCGCTCGGACCGGCCGACCTCGATCAGGTTGGTCAACTCGGCGGTGTCGACGTGCAGTTCGAACAGGCCGAGGGCGATCTCGGCCTTCCGGGGGCTGGCCGAGGTGAGCTTGCCCTCCAGGTGGGTCAGATGGGCGGCGGTCGGCCAGCTGCCCCCGGGGACGACCGCGACCGGGGTGCCGGGGGCGAGCCGGGCGGCCAGGGCCATCACGTTGGGGCCGGGGTGCTGGCCGAGCGTCAGCAGCACGCCGGCGATCGGCGGGGCGCCGGCGGCGTGCGCGGCCAGCGAGCCGATCACCAGGTCGGCGCGGTCCCCGGGGGTGACGACCAGGGCGCCCTCGGTCAGCGCGTCGAGGAAGGTGGGCAGCATGGCGCCGCCGAAGACGTAGCCGCGCACGTCCCTGGCGAGGCCGGCGGCGTCCCCGAGCAGCACCTCGGCGCCGGTCGCCTCGACCAGTTGCGCGACGGTGGGCGCGGCCAGCGCCGGCTCGTCGGGGATGACGTAGGCGGGGATCGGCAGCTTCTCGGTGAGGGTGCGCTGGATCCGCTGCTTGCCGCCGGGGGCGACCCGGTTGGCGATCATCGCCAGGGTCTCGCAGCCGAGGTCGGTGTACGCCCGGTGCGCGTTGCGGACCTCGGCGATCACCGTCTCGGCGTCCTCGCCGTGCCCGCCGACCACCGGCAGCACGGCGGCGCCGAACTCGTTCGCCAGGCGGGCGTTGAAGGCGAGTTCGTCCGGGATGCCGGTGTCGGCGAAGTCGGTTCCGAGCACCAGCACCGCCTGACAGCGCCGCTCCAGCGCGTGGAAGCGGTCGACCAGGACGGAGACCAGTTCGTCCTGCCCCCGGGCGGCCTGGAGCGCGGCGGCCTCCTCGTAGGTGAGGCCGTACAGCCCGGCGCTCGGCAGGTCGAGCCGGTAGCGGCCGCGCAGCAGCTCGACGACGTGGTCGGAGCCCGGCTGCCCGGGTGCGGCGGCGTGCACCAGCGGGCGGAACACCCCGACCCGGTCCACCTGGCGGGTGAGCAGTTCCATGACCCCGAGTTCGACCGCCTGGCGGCCGTCCCCCCGGTCGATACCGGTCACGTACACGCTGCGCGCCACGTGGGTGTCTCCGTCCCGTCGTCTCGGAAAGTGGTCATATCGACCATACCTTCGCACCCCGAACGGCCGTCCGCGAGCAGAACGGCGAGGTTCGGGCAAGGGGCCGGAGGTCCCGCCCGGGTGCCCGCCCGGAGGGGCGGGCGGGCACCCGGTTCCTCAGCGCGCCGGGCGGAGCCAGACGGTGGCGAGCGGGGGGAGCACCAGTTCGGCGGAGCGCGGCTGGTCGTCCCACGCGACCGGCTCGGCCTTGACCGGGTGGGAGTTGCCGACGCCGCTGCCGCCGTACTCCTCGGCGTCGGTGTTCAGCGCCTCCTCCCACAGCTGTTCGCGGCCCGCCAGCCGGGGCAGGCCGACCCGGTGGCCGTGCCGGACGACCGGCGAGAAGTTGCAGACCGCGACCAGCGGCGAGCCGTCGGCCGCGTACCGGACGAAGGAGAGCAGGTTGTCCTCGGCGGCGCCGCCGTCGAGCCAGCGGAAGCCCTCGGGGACGGTGTCCAGCTCCCACAGCGCCGGGGTGTCGAGGTAGCGGCGGTTGAGGTCGCGGACCAGCCGGCGCACCCCGAGGTGCTCCCGGTGGGCGGGCCACTGCTCGTCGAGCACCCACCACTGCGGGCCCTGCTCGTGGTCCCACTCCGCGCCCTGGGCGAACTCCTGCCCCATGAAGAGCAGTTGCTTGCCCGGGTGGGACCACATGAAGCCGAGGTAGGCGCGCTGGTTGGCGCGCTGCTGCCACCAGTCGCCGGGCATCTTGGAGACCAGGGACCGCTTGCCGTGCACCACCTCGTCGTGCGAGATCGGCAGGACGTAGTTCTCCGAGTAGGCGTACACCATCGAGAAGGTGATCTCGTTGTGGTGGTACTTGCGGTGCACCGGCTCCTTGGACATGTAGACCAGCGAGTCGTGCATCCAGCCCATGTTCCACTTCAGGCCGAAGCCGAGGCCGCCGGCGTCGGTGGGGCGGGTGACCCCGTCCCAGGCGGTGGACTCCTCGGCGACGGTCACCACGCCGGGGCAGCGCCGGTAGACGGTGGCGTTCATCTCCTGGAGGAAGGCGGCCGCGTCCAGGTTCTCCCGGCCGCCGAACCGGTTGGGCGTCCAGTCGCCGCCCTCGCGGGAGTAGTCGAGGTAGAGCATCGAGGCGACGGCGTCCACCCGCAGGCCGTCGACGTGGAACTCCTCGCACCAGTAGACCGCGTTGGCGACCAGGAAGTTGCGCACCTCCTTGCGGCCGTAGTCGAACTCCAGCGTCCCCCAGTCCGGGTGCTCGGCGCGCAGCGGGTCGGCCGGCTCGTACAGCGGCTCGCCGTCGAAGCGGGCGAGCGCGAAGTCGTCCTTGGGGAAGTGGGCGGGCACCCAGTCGACGATCACGCCGATGCCGTGCCGGTGCAGGGTGTCCACCAGGTACCGGAAGTCGTCGGGGCCGCCGAGCCGGGCGGTGGGGGCGTAGTAGCCGGACACCTGGTAGCCCCAGGAGCCGCCGAAGGGGTGCTCCATCACCGGCATGAGCTCCACGTGGGTGAAGTTCAACTCCTGGAGGTAGCGCGGCAGTTCCTCGGCGATGGCGCGGTAGGTGGTGAGCTCGGGGCGCCAGGAGGGCAGGTGCAGCTCGTACACCGACATCGGCGCCCTGTGGTGGGTGGCGCGGGCCCGGCGGGCCATCCACTCGCCGTCCTGCCACGCGTAGCAGGAGGAGGTGACCACCGAGGCGGTGCCGGGCGGGCACTGGGCGGCCCTGGCCAGCGGGTCGGCCTTGTCCAGCAACCAGCCCTCCCGGGTGTGCACCTCGTACTTGTAGGTGGCGCCCTCGGCCAGCTCGGGGACGAACAGCTCCCAGATCCCGGACGAGCCGAGCGAGCGCATCGGGTGCCCGGTGCCGTCCCAGTGGTTGAAGTCCCCGATCAGCCTGACCCCGGCGGCGTTCGGCGCCCAGACCGCGAAGGCGGTGCCGGGCACCCCGTCGACGGTGCGCACGTGCGCGCCGAGTGCCCGCCACAGCTGCTCGTGGCGGCCCTCGGAGATCAGGTGCAGGTCCAGTTCGCCCAGCGTGGGCGGGGTGCGGTAGCCGTCGTGCTGGCGCAGCGGCTCGCTGCCCGGGTACGTCACCAGCAGGGTGTACTCCGGCGGTTCGCCGCCGGCCACCAGGCCGGTGAACAACCCGCCCTGCTGGTGGGTGAGTTCGGCCGGCCCCTGGGAGGTCTCGACGACCACCCGCTCGGCGAGGGGGCGCAGCACCCGGATCGCGGTGCCGCCGTGCACCGGGTGCGCGCCGAGCAGTGCGTGCGGGTCGTGGTGCTGTCCGCCCACCAGCCGGTCGACCTCGGCCGGCGGCAGCGGTGCCTCGGGCAGCCGCAGTGCCCCGGTGGGGGCCGGGCGTCCGGCTCCCCCGGGGTCCGCGGCCGCGGGCGGGAGCTGCGCGGGCGGGAGCGGCTCGGGGGGTTCCGCCCCGGGGTCGGCGTTCCCTCCCTCCTCGGTCGTCCGGCGCGCCTCGCGCTCCTGGCCGGCGCGCCCCCCTTCGGCGGGGAGCGGCCCGGCCAGGAAGGTGGCCGGTACGGGGCTGGGGGTGGGGCGGCCGGTCGGGTCGATCGGCGTCACGGCGGGGTCCTCCTGCGGCGGGGGTGGGCGAACTCCTGCGGGCGGGACAGGAAGCGGGGCGGGTCTTGTCAGGCGGGCGTTGTCGGACGGGCAGGGTCGGACGGGCGGGGTCGGACGGGCGGGGTCGGACGGGCGGGGTCAGACGGGCAGGGCCAGTCGGCTGATCGCGGCCAGCGGGATCGGCAGCCAGCTCGGCCGGTGCCGGGCCTCGTACACCACCTCGTACACCGCCTTGTCGATCTCCAGCGCCCGCATCAGCTCCGGCGAGGCCGCCGGGTCGGCACCGCCTCCCGCGGTGTAGCCGGCGCAGAAGGCGGTGCGGTTGCGCTGGGCCCAGGCGGCGGCCAGGTGGGCCAGCTCCGGATCGACCGGGCCGCCGGCCAGCAGGTGGGCGGCCGCGTAGTCGAAGGAGCGCAGCATCGCGGCGATGTCGCGCAGGGCAGGCTGCGGTTCGCGGCGCTCGTTGACCGACTTGGCCGGCTCGCCCTCGAAGTCCAGCAGCACCCAGCCGTGCGGGGTCCGCATCGCCTGTCCGAGGTGCAGGTCGCCGTGGATGCGCTGGACCGGCAGGCCGTCCGGGTGGGCGTCGGCGAGCTGCTGGAAGGCGGCGCGCAGTGCGGCCCGGAAGCGCAGCAGCCCGGGGACGGCGGCGACGGCGCTGTCCAGCCGGTCGGCCATCGCGCCGGCCAGCCGTCCGGTCTGGGTGCGGTCGAGTCTGGCCACCGGCATCGAGCGGGCCAGCACCCGGTGCACCTCGGCGGTGGCCCGGCCGAGCCGGTGCGCCTCGATGGCGAAGTTGCCGGGGGAGCGGTCGCCCTTGAGCCGGCCGACCTGGTCGAGGGCGAGTTCCCAGCCGTCCTCGGCGTCCGGCAGGTAGCGCTGCAGCAGCCCGAGGGTGGCGGGCTCGGCGCGCTCCATCCGGCTCTCGAACCAGGCGGCGACCCGGGGGATGCGGGTGGATCCGGCCCGGGAGAGCGCGAGCGAGAGTTCGAGGTCGGGGTTGGTGCCGGGGTGGATGCGGCGGAACAGCTTGAGGATGTACGAGGTGCCGTAGATGACCGAGCTGTTGGACTGCTCGGCGGTGGAGGCGCGGCCGGGGAGGTTGGCGGGCAGTCCGGAGCCCGGGGTGCGGCGGAAGGACAGGGCGCCGAAGCGGTCACCGGTGGCCAGGTGTTCCAGCAGTCGCCCGGTGAGCTCGGGGTCGTGCACCGCGTCGTAGAGGGTCGCGCCGTCGTACGGGCCCTGGCTGAGCCGGCCGAGCACGGCGCCGGGCCCGATGTCCCCGAGTCCGGCCGAGCGGATGCCGAGCAGCAGCTGGTAGATGTCGCCGTGCGGGGCGCCGGCCGTGGTGGCGTGCTCGACCCGCAGCAGCAGGTGCAGCAGGGCCGGGTCGCCGACCTGGAGGGGGGTGCCGACCACCGGGGTGAGGCCGGTGATGGGCCTCCCCTTCCCCGCGTACCAGCGCTGGCTGGGCAGCCACGCGGCGATCAGTGGCAGGGCCGCCTGGACGAGTTCGCTGACCCCCAGGGCGGTTCTCCTGGACCCGGTGGCCCGGGTGCCCGCCGGTGCGGCGGAACCGGTGGGGGCGTCGTCCTGGAGGTGGGCTTGAGAACGGGAGGTTTCGGACATGACTCCCTTTCCCCGGAAGCGCGCGCGGACTGCCCGACGGGTCGTGGCCGGGTCCGTCAGTCTTCCGGATTGCGGCGGCGCGGCGGTCGCGGCACGCGAGCACACGGCTCGGGTGTCACGCCTTCGTGTGGGTGGCCGTTGGGCTGTTCTCCGTACGCGGTGGTGCAGAGAACTCCGGGGGCGCGGGGGTTCAACTCGCGCCCCCGGAGGGTCTGGTGCTGCTGTTCACGCTGGTGTTCCGGGTGCGGCGGATCGTTACTTCGACCGCCTGGTCCCGCTCAGGCGCGGTGGCTGCCGGAGCTGGAACCAGTAGAAGCCGTGCCCGGCCAGGGTGAGCAGGTAGGGCCACTCGCCGATCGACGGGAAGCGCACCCCGCCGATCAGCTCGACCGGGTACCGTCCGCCGTACTGCCGGAGGTCCAGCTCGGTCGGCTGCGCGAACCGCGAGAAGTTGTTCACGCACATGACCAGGTCCCCCTCGTGCTCGCGCACGAAGGCCAGCACGGCGGGATTGCTGGAGGGCAGTTCGGCGTAGCTGCCGAGGCCGAACGCCGGATTGAGCTTGCGGATCTCGATCATGCGACGGGTCCAGTGCAGCAGTGAACTCGAACTGCTCTGCTGCGCCTCGACGTTGGTCACCTGGTAGCCGTACACCGGGTCCATGATGGGCGGCAGACTGAGCCTGCCCGGGTCGGCGGACGAGAAACCCGCGTTGCGGTCCGGGGTCCACTGCATCGGGGTGCGCACGCCGTCCCGGTCGCCGAGCCAGATGTTGTCGCCCATGCCGATCTCGTCCCCGTAGTAGAGGACCGGCGAGCCGGGCAGGGAGAGCAGCAGGGCGGTGAACAGCTCGATCTGGTTGCGGTCGTTCTCCAGCAGCGGGGCGAGCCGGCGGCGGATGCCCACGTTGGCGCGCATCCGGGGGTCCTTGGCGTACTCCGCGTACATGTAGTCGCGCTCCTCGTCGGTGACCATCTCCAGGGTCAGCTCGTCGTGGTTGCGCAGGAAGATCCCCCACTGGCAGCCGCCCGGGATCTGCGGGGTCTTGGCGAGGATCTCCGACACCGGGTAGCGGGACTCCCGGCGCACCGCCATGAAGATCCGGGGCATCACCGGGAAGTGGAACGCCATGTGGCACTCGTCGCCGCCGGAGGCGAAGTCGCCGAAGTAGTCGACGACGTCCTCCGGCCACTGGTTGGCCTCGGCGAGCAGCACCGTGTCCGGGTAGTTGGCGTCGATCTCCTTGCGGACCCGCTGGAGGAACTCGTGGGTCTCCGGCAGGTTCTCGCAGTTGGTGCCCTCGCGGGCGAACAGGTACGGCACCGCGTCCAGCCGGAAGCCGTCGATGCCGAGGTCGAGCCAGAACCGCAGCCCGGCGATCATCTCGGCCTGGACCCGGGGGTTGTCGTAGTTGAGGTCCGGCTGGTGCGAGAAGAAGCGGTGCCAGTAGTACTGCTTGCGGACCGGGTCGTAGGTCCAGTTGGACGTCTCGGTGTCGACGAAGATGATCCGGGCGTCCGGGTACTGCTTGTCGTCGTCGGCCCACATGTAGAAGTCGCCGTACGGCCCGTCCGGGTCCGACCGGGAGGCCTGGAACCACGGGTGCTGGTCGCTGGTGTGGTTCATGACGAAGTCGATGACGATGCGCATGCCGCGGGCGTGCGCGGCGTCGACGAACTCCATGAAGTCGGCGAGGTCGCCGAACTCCGGCAGCACCGAGGTGTAGTCGGACACGTCGTACCCGCCGTCGCGCAGCGGCGAGGCGAAGAACGGCGGGAGCCAGAGGCAGTCGACCCCGAGCCACTGGAGGTAGTCGAGCTTGGCCGTGAGCCCCTTGAGGTCCCCGACCCCGTCGCCGTTGCTGTCCTGGAAGGACCGCACCAGCACCTCGTAGAAGACCGCACGCTTGAACCACTCGGGGTCGAGCTTCTTCTTCGAGGTCTCGGGGAAGGTGTCGGGGACGGGCTCGTTCACTGTCACGCTGGGTTCCTCCGAACCGTGAGGAGGTGAGCCGGCTCGGCTGAGGGATCGAGCCGGACGTAGTTGTGCCGGCCCCAGGTGTAGACGGCGCCGGTGAGCTCGTCGTGCACCGCGTAGGGGCCGTCCGTGTCGTGCCCGGGGAGGGCGAGCGTGACGGTGGCCTCCTGGACGTGGTGCGGGTCGAGGTTCACCACGGTGATGACCTGGTCGGTGAGGCCCTCGGGGGTGGTCGCGGTCTTGGAGTAGGCGAGCACCTGGTCGTTGTCGGTGGGGTGGAAGCGCAGGTCGCGCAGCTGCCGGAGGGCGGGGTGGCGGCGGCGCAGCCGGTTCAGCACGGTCAGCAGCGGGGCCAGGGTGTCGGTGCGGCTCCAGTCGCGCGGGCGCAGTTCGTACTTCTCCGAGTGCAGGTACTCCTCGGAGCCCGGGTGGGCCGGCTCGTTCTCGTACAGCTCGTAGCCGGCGTAGACGCCGTAGCTGGGGGAGAGGGTGGCGGCGAGCACCGCGCGGACCGCGAAGGCGGCGCGGCCGCCGTGCTGGAGGTACGCGTGCAGGATGTCCGGGGTGTTGGCGAAGAAGTTGGGCCGCATGTAGGCGGCGGCGTCACCGCTGAGTTCGGTGAGGTACTCGGTGAGTTCCTGCTTGGTGGTGCGCCAGGTGAAGTACGTGTACGACTGGTGGAAACCGATCTTCGCCAGGGTGTGCATCATCGCCGGGCGGGTGAAGGCCTCGGCCAGGAACACGACGTCCGGGTCGGTGCGGGCGACGTCGGCGAGCACCTTCTCCCAGAACACCACCGGTTTGGTGTGGGGGTTGTCGACCCGGAAGATCCGGACGCCGTGCGACATCCAGAAGCGGAGGATCCGGATGCTTTCCTTGACGATTCCGTCCATGTCCTGGTCGAAGTTGACCGGATAGATGTCCTGGTACTTCTTCGGCGGATTCTCGGCGTACGCGATGGTGCCGTCCGCGCGGTGGTTGAACCATTCCGGATGCTTGTTCACCCACGGGTGGTCGGGGGAGCACTGGAGTGCGAAGTCCAGCGCCACCTCCAGGTGCAGCGCCTGCGCCTCGGCGACGAAGTGGTCGAAGTCCTCGATGGTGCCGAGGTCCGGGTGGAGCGCGTCGTGGCCGCCCTCGGGGGAGCCGATCGCCCAGGGCGAGCCGACGTCGTGCGGACCGGCCGTCAGGGTGTTGTCCGGGCCCTTGCGGAAGGCTCGGCCGATCGGGTGGACCGGCGGCAGGTAGACCACGTCGAAGCCCATCGCGGCGACGGCCGGCAGCCGCTCGGCGGCGGTGCGCAGGGTGCCGTGGCGCGGCGGCTCGACGCCGGCCGGGTCCACCACCGCGCCCTCCGAACGGGGGAAGAACTCGTACCAGGAGCCGAACAGCGCGCGCTCGCGGTCCACCTGGAGCGGCAGCGGGCGGGAGGCGCTGAGCAGCTCGCGCAGCGGGTGGCGGGCCAGCACGTCGAGCACTTCGGGGGCGACCGCGGCGGCCAGCCGGGACAGCGGCGGCAGCGACGGGTCGCGCAGCGCGTCGGCGGCGGCCAGGACGTCGGCGCGGCCCTCCTTCTTGGGCACCCCGGCCGCGGCCTGCTCCAGCAGCCGGGCGCCCTCCTCCAGGACCAGCGCGGTGTCGATCCCGGCGGGCAGCTTCACCGCGGCGGCCTTGCGCCAGGTGGCGACCGGGTCGCTCCACGCCTCCACCAGGTACGACCAGCGGCCGGGAGTGGTCGGGGTCACGTGCGCGCCCCAGCGGTCGGTGCCCTCGGCCAGCTCGCGCATCGGCGTCCACGGGCCGCTGCGGCCGCGCGGGTCGCGCAGCACCACGTTGGCGTTGACGGCGTCGTGGCCCTCGCGGAAGACGGTCGCGGTGACCGGGAAGGTCTCGCCGACGACGGCCTTGGCCGGGCGGCGGCCGGCGTCGACGAGGGGACTGACGTCCAGGACGGGGATGCGGCCGATCACGGTGTCGCTCTCTGTCGTCTTGCGGGCGGAGGGCTTGGCGGTGGCCTTGGCGGGGGGTTTGGCGGGGGTCCTGCCGGCGGCCTTTGTGGAGGACCTGCCCGCGGTCTTCCCCGCGGCTGCCCTCCCCGTGGGGGTTTCTCCCGCGGAGGCCTTGGCGGCGGACGTCCGGCGCGGCGCCGGATCGGCCCCGGCGCCGCCCTTCGGGGTGGTGGCCGACGCGGTGGCCGTGGTGCGGCGCGTGGTGGTGCGCCTGCGGGGTGCCGCGGTGCTGTCCTCCTCGGCCCCTGGGTGTCGGTCCGCCGGGGAGGGCCCGGCCGTGGAGGGCCGGGCTTCGGAGGATCCGCCACCGACCGCCCCGGACGCCCTCGGCGCCGGCATCGCCGGATCTGTCCGAGTGTCAGAATCCATCCGTCCGGCGGATTCCGCGACCGCTGCGTCGAGGGTGTCGGCCACCGGTGTGGACTGGTCCCGCGTGTCGCCGTGCATGCCAAGCTCCTGCCCGAGATCGGCGGCAGCTCCCCGCGGGCCGAGGCCGGGGGAGTACCGGGAAGACTGCTGGGTGGGGAGGACGTGCGACCGGAGCCTGCCCGCGCCGCTGTTCCCGGCAACCTGCCCGGCGCCCGCCGAGCCGGCGGCGGGGCGCCCCGGAGCCCGTGTGCGTCCCGGCGCACGCCTCCGCGGGGCACGCGTCTTGGGCGACCCGGTCCACCCGTGAACGAGCGGACCGGGCGCGAGGACACGCGTCCGTGCGCGGTGAGCGCCGAATGGGCCAAGAAGGACGGGAACGGTCAACGCGAAAAGGATTCGGACGTGCTGCTTCGAGGGGGACGCCACCCGTCGTCGCACTGCCCACAGCATCGAACGACCTTCGGCCATCCTCGCACCGGAGGCGGGGTTTTTGCAGCGGTACGACAGTAGTTTCGGGTCTTCTCCCGAGTGGATGAGCCATCGGAAATGGACCCGTACCGAAGAGTTCACGTATTGGTAGCGCAGGCCCCGGAAATGTGCGCCGCGCGCGCCCCCCGTGCAGACCAATGCGCCGAATGCGATCTCATCAATAGGCCGAACGGATGCCCAATAGTCCACTTGACGCTCTGTCGGACCGATCGCCGAGGCTACGCTTCACGCCGTGAAGGCAATCCGCAGATTCACCGTCCGCACCGTCCTGCCCGAACAACTCCAGCCGTTGCACGAGCTGGCCCTCAACCTGCGCTGGTCCTGGCACCCCGAGACCAGGGACCTGTTCCGGTCCGTGGACCCCGAGGTCTGGGCCGCGACCGGCGAGGACCCGGTGCGGCTGCTCGGGGAGGTCCCGGCCACCCGGCTCGCCGCGCTCGCCACCGACCGGCGCTTCCTGCGCAGACTCGGCGACCTCGCCGAGGACCTGCGCGAGTACCTGACCGGCCCGCGCTGGTACCAGACCCGTCAGGCGGCCGACGCCGCCCCGCTGCCCGCCGCGATCGCCTACTTCTCACCCGAGTACGGCATCGCCGCCGCGCTGCCCCAGTACTCCGGCGGACTCGGCATCCTGGCCGGCGACCACCTCAAGGCCGCCAGCGACCTCGGGGTGCCGGTCATCGGCGTCGGCCTGTTCTACCGGCACGGCTACTTCCGCCAGTCCCTGAGCCGGGACGGCTGGCAACAGGAGCGCTATCCGCTGCTCGATCCGGACGAACTCGCGGTCAGCCTGCTCCGGGAGGCCGACGGCACCCCCAGCCGGATCGACCTCGCCCTGCCCGGCGGCCGCACCCTGGCCGCCCACATCTGGAAGGCCCAGGTCGGGCGGGTCCCGCTGCTGCTGCTCGACTCCGACATCGAGGCCAACTCGCCGGCCGAGCGGGACGTCACCGACCGGCTGTACGGCGGCGGCAGCGAGCACCGGCTGCTCCAGGAGATGCTGCTCGGCATCGGCGGCGTCCGGGCGGTGCGCGCCCACTGCCGGCTCACCGGGCACCCCGCCCCCGACGTCTTCCACACCAACGAGGGCCACGCCGGCTTCCTCGGCGTGGAACGCATCCGGGAGCTGGTCGCCGAGGCCCCGGCGGGCCTCGACTTCGCCGCCGCGCTGGAGGCCGTGCGGGCCGGCACCCTCTTCACCACCCACACCCCCGTCCCGGCCGGCATCGACCGGTTCGACCGCGAGCTGGTCGCCCGCCACTTCGGCGGCGACGCCGCGCTGCCCGGTGTGCCGGTCGACCAGGTGCTCGCGCTCGGCGCCGAGAGCTGGCCCGACGGGGACCCGAAGCTCTTCAACATGGCCGCCATGGGCCTGCGGCTGGCCCAGCGCGCCAACGGGGTCTCCACCCTGCACGGCGAGGTCAGCCGCTCGATGTTCAACGGCCTGTGGCCCGGCTTCGACCCGGCCGAGGTACCGATCACCTCGGTCACCAACGGGGTGCACGCCGCCACCTGGATCGACCCGGCGGTGGTCAGGCTCGGCGCCGCCGAGATCGGCGCCGAGCGCGCCGAGGAGGCGATGACCACCGGGGAGACCCGGCGCTGGACCGGCCTGGAGCTGATCGGCAACACCGAGGTCTGGGAGCTGCGGCGAAGTCTGCGGGCGCAGCTGGTGGAGGAGGCCAGGCGCCGGCTGTACGCCTCCTGGCGCCGGCGCGGGGCCGGCGAGGCCGAACTCGGCTGGGTCTCCTCGGTGCTCGACCCCGACGTGCTGACCATCGGCTTCGCCCGCCGGGTGCCCTCGTACAAGCGGCTCACCCTGATGCTGCGCGACGCCGAGCGGCTGCGCGCCCTGCTGCTGCACCCCACCAGGCCGGTGCAGATCGTGGTCGCCGGCAAGGCCCACCCGGCCGACGACGGCGGCAAGCGGCTGATCCAGCAGATGGTCGCCTTCGCCGACGATCCGGCGGTGCGGCACCGGATCGTCTTCCTGCCCGACTACGACATGGCGATGGCCCAGCGCCTCTACCCGGGCTGCGACGTCTGGCTGAACAACCCGCTGCGCCCGCTGGAGGCCTGCGGCACCTCGGGGATGAAGGCCGCGCTCAACGGCTGCCTCAACCTGTCCGTCCTGGACGGCTGGTGGGACGAGTGGTACGACGGCCGCAACGGCTGGGCGATCCCCACCGCCGACGAGAGCGGCGGGGTGCTCGACCCGGACAGCGGCGAGGCCGAGCGGCGCGACGACATCGAGGCGGCCGCGCTCTACGACCTGATCGAGAACCAGGTCGCCGCCCGGTTCTACGACCGGGACGGGGACGGGCTGCCGCAGCAGTGGATCGCCATGGTCCGGCACACCCTGGTGACCCTCGGGCCCAAGGTGCTGGCCGGGCGGATGGTCCGGGAGTACGTCGAACGGCTGTACGCGCCGGCGGCGCAGGCCCAGCGGGAGCTGGCGGACCGGCAGGGCCGCAGCGCGCGCGAGCTGGCGGTGTGGAAGGCGAAGGTCAGGGAGGCGTGGCCGGCCGTCCGGGTGGAGCACGTCGAGGCGGACTGCCCGGCCGACGCGCAGGAGCTGGGCAGCTCGCTGGCGCTGCGGGTGCAGGTCGGGCTCGGGACGCTGGAGCCGGCCGACGTCGAGGTGCAGGCGGTCTCCGGCCGGGTCGACGAGCGGGACCGCATCTCGGACGCCTGCCTGCTCGCCCTCAAGCCGGTCGGCGGGCCCGACCTGGACGGCCGCACCCGCTACGAGGGCTCGCTGGAGCTGTGCCGGACGGGACCGTTCGGCTACACCGTCCGGGTGCTGCCCGCACACCCCCGGCTGGCCTCGCCGGCCGAGCTGGGGCTGGTCGCCCTGCCCGCCGAGTCGGCCGGGATGGACGCCGGGCTGCTGCGCTGACCCCCGGACGGCCGCCGGCGTGGGCGGCCGTCCGGGGCGGCCGTGAACCGTGCGCGCGGCCGTTCCCGTTCCGTCCCTCGGGAAGTGGGGTGGCCCGGCCGGGTGCGTGACGGCGCACCCGGCCGGGCACATTCGTGGGGCCGGGGACGGCCTGGTCCTAGACCAGGCTGTCCCGCCAGGCCCGGTGGAGGGCGGCGAAGCGGCCGGAGCCGCTGATCAGCTCCTGTGGGGAGCCATCCTCCACGATCCGGCCCCGGTCCATCACCAGGACCCGGTCGGCGATCTCCACGGTGGAGAGCCGGTGGGCGATGATCACGGCCGTCCGCCCGGCCAGGACGGTGCGCATGGCCCGCTGGACGGCCTGCTCCCCGGGGACGTCCAGCGAGCTGGTCGCCTCGTCCAGGATCAGCACCGCGGGGTCGGCGAGCAGGGCGCGGGCGAAGGCCACCAGCTGGCGCTGGCCGGCCGAGATCCGGCCGCCGCGCTTGCGCACGTCGGTGTCGAAGCCGTTCGGCAGGGCGGCGACGAACTCGTACGCGCCGATGTCCCGGGCGGCCTGCTCGACCTCCTCGCGGGTGGCGTCCGGGCGGCCGAGCGCGATGTTCTCGGCGACGGTGCCGGAGAACAGGAAGGACTCCTGGGTCACCATCACCACGCCGCGCCGCAGGTCGGGCGTGGCGAGTTCGCGCAGGTCCACGCCGTCCAGCCGGATCCGGCCGTCGCTCGGGTCGTAGAAGCGGGCCAGCAGCTTGGCGACCGTCGACTTGCCGGCGCCCGTCGCGCCGACCACCGCCACCGTCTGACCGGCGGGGATCAGCAGGTCGAAGGGCGGCAGCACCTCCTTGCCGGTGCGGTAGGTGAAGCGGGTGCCCTCGAAGGAGACCTCGCGGCCCTTCCCGGTGGCCCCGGGCAGCTCGGCGGGCTCGGCCGGCTCGGCGACCGTCGGCTCGTGGGCGAGCAGGCCGGAGATCTTCTCCAGGGCGGCGGCGGCCGACTGGTAGCTGTTCAGGAACATCGCCAGCTGGTCGATCGGGTCGAAGAGCCGGCGCAGGTAGAGCGCGAAGGCGGTGAGCACGCCCAGTTCGAGCGCGTCGTCCACGACCAGGTAGGCGCCGAGCACCACCACGCCGGTGGTCCACAGGTTGGCGGTGGCACGGGAGAGTCCGACGTAGCGGGCGATCTCCAGCAGGCCGTCCGCGGTCGCGGTGGCGGACTGTCCGTTGACCACGGCGAAGGCGGCGTCGTTGGCCTTCTCGCGGCGGAAGGCCTGCACCGGGCGGATGCCGTTCATGGTCTCGGTGAAGCGGACGATCAGCGAGGCGGCCGAGGTGCGCGAGCGCCGGTAGACCCGGCGCGAGCGGGTCCGGAAGGAGTGGGCGATCAGGGCCAGCGGCAGGAAGGCCGCCAGCGAGACCAGGCCGAGCTGCCAGTCCAGCACCACCAGCAGCAGCGAGATGTAGCAGACCGACAGGAGGACGGTCAGCAGCTCCTGGAGGCCCTCGGAGAGCAGCTCGCGCAGCGCGTCGATGTCGCTGGTGGCGCGGGAGATGATCCGGCCCGAGGTGTAGCGCTCGTGGAAGTCCAGGCTGAGCCGCTGGGCGTGGCGGAAGATCCGGCCGCGCAGCTCCAGCACGATGTCCTGGTTGACCCGGGCGCTGATCTTGATGAACACCCACTGGAGCACCGGGCTGAGCAGCGCGAAGAACAGGTAGGCCGCGACCACGGCGACCAGCGGCCCCGCGTCGTCGTCGCGCAGCGCCGGGATGCCGCGGTCCATCGCCACCGCGACCAGCAGCGGGCCGGACTGGAGGGCGGCCTGCTGGACCAGGATCACCACCATCGCGACGGTGATCCTGGCCCGGTGCGGGCCGAGCAGTGAGCGCAGCAGTGCCCGGGGCGCGCCGGGCGGGACGGGTATGTCCTCCTCGTCGGCCGGCGGGGCGGGCAGCTCCTCCTCGACCGGTTCGGCGGCCCCGGCCCTGGTGGGTTCGGCGGTGGTCGTCATGCGAGCCCTGCTTTCGACGTGAGGGGGCCCTCGGGGACCGGGGCGGCCTCGCCCGACATCAGTTCCCGGTAGTGCGCGCAGTCGCGCAGCAGCTCCTGGTGGGTGCCGACGGCCGTGATCCGGCCGTCCGCCAGCACCGCGACCCGGTCGGCGAGCAGCACGGTGCTGGGGCGGTGGGCGACGACCAGGGCGGTGGTGGTGCCGAGGACCTCGCGCAGCGCCCGTTCGACCAGTGCCTCGGTGTGCACGTCCAGGGCGGAGAGCGGGTCGTCCAGCACCAGGAAGGCCGGGTCGCCGACCACCGCGCGGGCCAGCGCGAGGCGCTGGCGCTGGCCGCCGGACAGGCTCAGGCCCTGCTCGCCGACCTCGGTGTCGTGGCCCTGCGGGAGCTTCTCGACGAAGCCCGCCTGGGCGGTGGCGAGGGCGGTGCGCAGCTGTGCGTCGCCCGCGCCGGGGGCGCCCATCAGGACGTTCTCCCGGACGGTGGCGGAGAACAGGGTGGGCTCCTCGAAGGCGACCGCGACGAGTTCGCGCAGCCGCTGCCTGGGCAGCTCGCGGATGTCCCGGCCGTCCAGCGTGATGGCGCCGGCGGTGGCCTCGTACAGCCGGGGGAGCAGCGCGGTGAGCGTGGTCTTGCCGCTGCCGGTGGTGCCGACCAGGGCCATCGTCTCGCCGCTGCGGATGTGCAGGTCGATGCCGTCCAGCAGGTCGGGGCTGTCCTCGGGGGCGTCGGGGTAGCGGAACCGGACGCCGGTGAAGCGGATGCCGTCCGGGGCGGCGAGGCCGGTGGCGGTGCCGGCGTCCGGGGTCTCCGGTTCGTCCAGCACCTCGAAGAAGCGGTCGGTGGCGGTGGCGGCCTCGTTGGCGTAGGCGAGCAGCCAGCCGAGCGACTCGACCGGCCAGCGCAGCGCGAGCGCGGTGGAGAGGAAGGCGACCAGGGCGCCGGCGCTCAGCTCGTCGTGGGCCACCAGGTAGGCGCCGACGGCGAGGGCGAAGGCGAGCGCGATCTCCGGCAGGCCGACGACGACCGCCCAGAGGTTGGCGAGCAGGTGCGCCTTGCGCAGTTCGGTGCGGCGCAGCTCCTGGGACTGGGCGCGGAAGCGCTCGGCCATCGAGCGGTGCCGGCCGAAGGCCTTGAGGACGCGGATGCCGAGCACGGACTCCTCGACCACGGTGGCGAGGTCGCCGTTCTGGTCCTGGGCGAGCCGGGAGGCGCCGGAGTAGCCGGCCTCGAACCGCCGGGTGAGCACGAACAGCGGGACGACCGGGACCAGGGTGATCAGGGCGAGCCGCCAGTCCTGGGTGAACATCACCACAGTGCCGGCCAGGAACATCACCGAGTTGACGATCAGGAAGACCAGCGGGAAGGCCAGGAACAGCCGCATGGTGTACATGTCCGCGGTGGCCCTGGAGAGCAGCTGGCCGGAGCCCCAGCGGTCGTGGAAGGAGACCGGGAGCCGCTGGAGCTTGGCGAAGAGGTCCCCGCGCATCGCCGTCTCCAGTCCGGACAGCGGGCGGGCCAGCACCACCCGGCGGGTGTAGAACAGCGCGGACTCGACCAGGCCCAGGAGGAGCAGCAGGCCGGCGAGCGGCCAGAGGCCGGCCAGGTCGTGCTCGGCGAGCGGGCCGTCCACGATCAGGCCGAGGACCACCGGGACGGCGAGCGTGCTCAGCATGCCCAGGGAGGCGGCCGTCACCGAGACGGTCAGCCGGCCGCGGACGGCGCGGGCGTACGGCCACAGGCGCAGCAGCGAGCGGACCGCGGAGTGCCGCGGCCCGGGCCCGCCGGCTCTCCCGGGCCCGCCGGTTCCGGTGGCTCCGGCGGTGTCGGTTCCGCGGGTGTCGTCGGCTGGGGGGCTTCCCGGGGTCGGGTTCTCGGGGTCCTGCCTGTTCTCGGCCATCGCGGTGAGAGTAGGCAGAGATCCCGTCACTTCTCATCCGGTTTTTCGCTCCTGTCGATGGTGCGCGGCGAGAACCGGCCACTCGAACGGGCGAGACGGGCGTGCGACAGGGGGCGCGTGCCGCCGTTCGTGCGGGGACGAGTGCGCCGCGCGCCTCTTGCGAGCGCCTGCTGATCGGCCGATTACATCTCCTGACGGATGCCCACTGATACACGAGTGAACAGGAGTGCACAGATGACGGTCGAAACCGAGCCCACCCCCGGACCCGGCTCAGCAGTGGTGCAGGTACGGGCCCAGCTCAGCCTCAGCACGACCGCGGCCCGGAACCTCGCGACGACGACCAAGTCCAAGCCGCAGATGCAGGAGATCACCTCCCGCTGGCTGTTGAAGATGCTGCCCTGGGTGCAGGTCAGCGCGGGCACCTACCGGGTCAACCGGCGGCTGAGCTTCGCCCCCGGGCGCGGCCGGGTCAGTTTCGCCAAGACCGGCTCCGCGGTGACGGTGATCGCCCCCTCGCTGGCCGAGGTGCCGGCGCTGCGCGGTTTCGAGGACGAGGAGGTGCTGGCCGAGCTGGCCCGCCGGTTCGTGCAGCGGGACTTCGCGCCGGGTGACGTGCTGGTGCAGGAGGGTGCGCCGATCGAGGAGGTGTTCCTGGTCGCGCACGGCAAGGTGGACCGGATCGGCACCGGCAAGTACGGCGAGCAGACCGTGCTCGGCGGCCTCGCGGACGGTGACTCGATCGGCGACGAGTCGATCACCGAGGGCGGCGGCAACTGGCCGTACACCGTGAAGGCGAGCACCTCCGGCGTCGTGATGGCGCTGTCCTGGGGGGTGCTCCAGGAGCTGATCGGTCGCTCCGAGTCGCTGCGCGAGCAGCTGCTGGGCTTCGCCGCCGACGCCGCGCAGGCGCAGAACGAGCACGGCGAGGCGGAGATCGACCTCTCGGCCGGCCACCAGGGCGAGTACGAGCTGCCCGGCGCCTTCGTGGACTACGAGCTGAAGCCGCGCGAGTACGAGCTGAGCGTCGCGCAGACCGTCCTCAAGGTGCACTCCCGGGTCGCGGACCTCTACAACAAGCCGATGAACCAGACCGAGGAGCAGCTGCGGCTGACCATCGAGGCGCTGCGGGAGCGGCAGGAGCACGAGATCATCAACAACCCGGAGTTCGGGCTGCTCAGCAACGCCGACTTCGACCAGCGGATCCAGACCCGCACCGGGGCGCCCACCCCGGACGACCTGGACGAGCTGCTGAGCCTGCGGCGTGACACCGACTACCTGTTCGCCCACCCGCGGGCGATCGCGGCCTTCGAGCGGGAGTGCAACCGGGCCGGCCTCTACCTGCCCACCGCCGACGTCCTCGGCAAGCACCGGCCGACCTGGCGCGGGGTGCCGATCTTCCCGTGCAACAAGATCCCGGTGTCCGGCCAGCAGACCACCTCCTTCATCGCGATGCGTGTCGGCGAGGACAACCAGGGCGTGGTGGGTCTCACCCAGATCGGCATCCCGGACGAGGTCGAGCCGGGCCTGAACGTCCGGTTCATGGGGATCGACGAGAAGGCGATCGCCTCGTACCTGGTCAGCACCTACTACTCGGCGGCGGTGCTGGTGCCGGACGCGATCGGGGTGCTGGAGAACGTCGAGGTCGGGCACGCCGGCAGCTAGGCGCGTCTTTCCGTCCGGCGGTCCGGCGGTCAGGCGGCGGGGGCGGGCGCGCGCAGCAGTCGCAGCGAGCGCCCGCCCAGGACGACGGTGCCGTGCGGCCGGCCAGGATCCGGGCCAGGGTCCGGACCCTGGCCGGCCGTGTCGATCACGGTCTCGTACGGGGCCTCCGGCGCGGCCCAGGGCTCGCCGGGCAGGGTGAACACCACCGGGTCCGGGCCCGCGTTGAGCAGCAGCAGGAAGCTGTCGTCGCTCAGCGGCCGCCCGGCCCCGTCCCGTTCGGACATCGCGGTGCCCGAGAGCAGCATGCCGAGGCAGGCGGTCGGCGCGAACCAGTCGGCCTCGGTCATCTCCCGGCCCAGCGGGGTGAACCAGGCGAGGTCGGGCTGGCCGCCCGGGGTGGCGGCCCGGCCGGAGAAGAACGCCCGCTGCCGCAGCACCGGGTGGGCCCGGCGGAGCCGGACCAGCCGGGCCGTGAGCGCGCACAGTTCCTGCCAGCCGGGCTCCGCCAGCAGCGACCAGTCCAGCCATCCGACCTCGTTGTCCTGGCAGTAGGCGTTGTTGTTGCCGCCCTGGGTGCGGCCCAGCTCGTCCCCGGCGGTGAGCATCGGGACGCCGGCGGAGAGCAGCAGGGTGGCCGTCAGGTTGCGCAGTTGGCGCAGCCGCAGCGCGGTGACCTCGGGGTCGGCGGTCTCGCCCTCGGCGCCGTGGTTCCAGGAGCGGTTGTCGTCGGTGCCGTCCCGGTTGTCCTCGCCGTTGGCCCCGTTGTGCTTGTGGTCGTAGGAGACCAGGTCGCGCAGGGTGAAACCGTCGTGCGCCGTCACGTAGTTGACCGAGGCGTACGGGCGGCGGCCGGCCCGCTGGTAGAGGTCGGAGGAGCCGGAGAGGCGGTAGCCGAGCTCGCGCACGTCGGGGCGGGCGCCGCGCCAGAAGTCCCGTACGGTGTCGCGGTACTTGTCGTTCCATTCGGCCCACAGCGGGGGGAAGCCGCCGACCTGGTAGCCGCCGGGGCCGACGTCCCAGGGCTCGGCGATCAGCTTCACCCGGCTGAGCAGCGGGTCCTGGGCGACGGCGGCGAGGAAGGGGTGGTCCGGGTCCACGGCGTCGCCGCCGTGCGGGCCGCCGCGGGCCAGGGCGGCGGCCAGGTCGAAGCGGAAGCCGTCCACGCCCATCTCGGCGACCCAGTACCGCAGCGAGTCGGTGATCAGCCGGATCACCTGGGGGCGGCGGGTGTCCAGGGTGTTGCCGCAGCCGGTGTAGTCGGCGTAGCCGCGCGGGCGGTTCGGCGGGAGGCGGTAGTAGGCGGCGTTGTCGATGCCGCGCAGGGAGAGCGCCGGGCCCAGTTCGCCGCCCTCGGCGGTGTGGTTGAACACCACGTCGAGGATCACCTCGATCCCGGCGGCGTGCAGGGCGCGGACCATCCGCTTGAACTCGCCGACCTGGCCGCCGCGGGAGCCGGAGGCGGAGTAGCCGGCGTGCGGGGCGAAGTAGCCGATCGTGTTGTAGCCCCAGTAGTTGACCAGGCCGCGGGCCTGCAGGTGGTCCTCGCTGGCGTGCTGGTGGACCGGCAGCAGTTCGACGGCGGTCACGCCGAGGCGGGTGAGGTGGGCGACGGCGGCGGGGTGGGCGAGGCCGGCGTAGGTGCCGCGCAGGGGCGGGGGGATGTCGGGGTGGCGCATGGTGAAGCCGCGCACGTGCAGCTCGTAGAGGACCGTCTCGGCCCAGGGGGTCTTCGGGCGGTGGTCGTCGTACCAGTCGTCGTCGTCGTGGACGACCACGGACCTGGGGACGTACGGGGCGGAGTCGCGGTTGTCCCTGACGGTGTCGGCGACGTCCGCCTCGGGCCAGTTGCGGACGGCGGAGCAGGCGGCGTCGTGGGAGGCGTAACAGCCGTCGATGGCACGGGCGTACGGGTCGAGCAGCAGCTTCGCGGGGTTCCAGCGGGCGCCCGTCCACGGGTCCCAGCGGCCGTGGACGCGGAAGCCGTAGCGGGTGCCGGGGCGGACGCCGGGGAGGAAGCCGTGCCAGATGTGGAAGTCCTGTTCGGTGAGGCGGTGGCGGCTCTCCCGGCCGTCCTCGTCGAAGAGGCACAGGTCGACGGCCTCGGCGCCGGCGGCCCAGAGCGCGAAGTTGGTGCCCGGGGGCCCCGGTCGGCCCGGCGGCCCCGGGGGGCTCCGGTGGGTGGTGTGGGCGGTCCGGTAGCGGGCGCCGAGCGGTTGCCAGCTGCCGGGCCACGGAGGGGTGTCCGGTCGTACCCCGGCTTCCAGCTTCTGCCCTGACGCCATGGCCGTACCTCCCTGGGCGGGGTGTCCTGGGCCCCGTTCAGCTTTTCTTTCCCGGATTGGGGAGGGCGGAAGCCGTTGAACGGGGGCTTACCGGCGGATGGCGGGTGGGATTCCCGGGGATCGGCGTGTCCCGTGCCGGTGCTCCTCGTTGTCCCGGGTGTCGGACGTGAACAGTGGGAGGCCCCGGGATGCGGCGCCGAGGATGGGTGTGGGCTCGGGGTGCGGCGGCGGTGGGCTGCTGCCTGGCCGTTCTCACGGGGTGTGGTGGTGGCGCCTCTCCGGGGGCGTCCGCCGGCGACGCGGCGACGCCGGGTGGGCACAGCGCCCCGCCGGCGCCCTCCCGCGCGGTGGTGACGGCGCAGCCGGCCGACCGCGCGCAGGACGTGCAGCCGGCCGGGGCGGTCCGGGTGGCCGTCGCGCAGGGGCGGCTGGTGTCCGTGCGGCTGGCCGACACCAAGGGCGGTGAGGTGCCCGGCACGATCAGCGCGGACGGCGGCGCGTGGGTGCCGGACGGGCCGCTGCCGCTCGCCACCGCGTTCACGCTGGACTCCGTCGCCGAGGACGATCAGGGGCAGAAGGCCGCCCAGCACTCGGAGTTCACGACGATGACTCCGGCGCACACCTTCGTGGCGTTCTTCACCCCGGAGGACGGGTCGACGGTCGGCGTCGGGATGCCGGTCTCGCTGCGCTTCAGCCGTCCGATCGCGGACCGGGCGGCGGTGGAGAAGGCCGTCCAGGTCACCGCCGACCCGCCGGTGCCGGTGGCCGCGCACTGGTTCGGCAACCAGCGGCTGGACTTCCGCCCCGAGCAGTACTGGGCGGCCGGCACCAGGGTGACGGTGGCGCTGCGGCTCAAGGACGTCCAGGGCGCGCCGGGGGAGTTCGGCACCCAGAGCAGGGACCTGCACTTCACCGTCGGGCGGGCGCAGGTCTCCACCGTCGACCTGGACGCGCACACCCTGACCGTCCGGGCGGGGCAGGGCGGCAAGGTGGTCCGGGTGCTCAAGGTCTCCGGCGGCAGCCGCGGCCACTCCACCTACCGGGGGGTGATGGTGGTGTCGGAGAAGTACCCGGTGACCCGGATGAACTCGCAGACCGTCGGCATGGGCGACGAGTACGACATCAAGGACGTCCCGCACGCGATGCGGCTGACCACCTCCGGCACCTTCGTGCACGGCAACTACTGGGCGGCCCCGGGGGTGTTCGGCTCGGCCAACACCAGCCACGGCTGCATCGGGCTGGCCGACGCCAAGGGCGGGGCGAGCAAGGACTCCCCGGCGGGCTGGCTGTTCGAGCACACCATCCCGGGGGACGTGCTGGACGTGCGGGCCTCGTCCGGGGACTTCGTGCCGCCGCAGAACGGGCTCAACGGCTGGAACGTGCCGTGGGAGCAGTGGCTGGCCGGGAGCGCCCTGCGCCGACCGTAGGGGCCTTTCACCCCGTTTGACCCGTCTTCACAGCGTTTTCACGCCCGCTCCACGGGACTCCTCCCAGGATTCACCCGGATGGCTTGGCTATCCTGCTCCGGCGCGTCCGGGCCCGCCCGGAAAGATCGGCGGGCGGTGCAACTCATGGGGGCACTCAACGCGTCAAGTGAGTGAATACCGGGAGGGGAGAAACCGTGAAGACGGGTAAGACGGCCGGGGCCGCGATACGCACCAGCAACCGCTACGGGCGCAGGGGTGCGATGGCGCTGGTCATGGGTGGGGTCCTGCTGCTCACCGCCGCGTGCGGCGATGACAAGGGCAGCGACGCAGGGGGGTCCGGGGGTGCCGGCGGCAACGCGGCGTCGGCGCCGGCCGCGGGGGACGGCGGCGGGTCGTCGACGCCGAAGCCCTCGGCCGCGGTGCTCGCCGTGGAGCCGAAGGACGGTGCCCAGGACGTCGCGCCGAACGGGCTCCAGGTGTCCGTCGCCAACGGCAAGCTCACCACGGTCGAGGTGACGGACAAGAACGGCAAGCCCGTCGAGGGGGCGATCACCCCGGACGGTGCCGGCTGGAAGCCCGCGGGGGCGCTCGCGGTCGGCATGGCGTACAAGGTGAACGCGCAGGCCAAGGACGGCGAGGGCCTGGTGGCCGCGTCCACCACCTCGTTCACCACGCTGACGCCGGAGAAGAAGGTCTCCACCAACGACAACATCAGCGACAACGCCACCTACGGCGTCGGGATGATCGTCTCGGTGGAGTTCAACAAGCCGGTCAAGAACAAGGAAGCGGTCGCCAACGGCATCACCTTCGAGACCAGCAACGGCACGGTGGTCAAGGGCCACTGGTTCAGTGACAAGCGGGTGGACTTCCGTCCTGAGCAGTACTGGGCGCCGGACACCAAGGTGACGGTCAAGTACCGGCTGAAGAACGTCGAGGTCTCCCCTGGCGTCTACGGCGACGTGGACAAGGACGAGCCGTTCACCATCGGCCGCTCGATGATCTCCACCGCGGACGCCAAGTCGCACCAGATGACGGTCGAACGGGCCGGGCAGAGCACCACCGTGCCGGTCACCCTGGGCGCGGACGCGACGCCGTCCTGGGGCGGGACGATGGTCGTCATGTCCAAGGAGAAGGTCACCCGGATGAACTCGCAGACCGTCGGTCTCGGCGGCGAGTACGACATCAAGGACGTCCCGCACGCGATGCGGCTGACCACCTCCGGCACCTTCGTGCACGGCAACTACTGGGCCAGCCCGTTCGGCAAGACGAACGCGAGCCACGGCTGCGTGTCGATGCAGGACCTGAAGGGCGGCAGCGACTCCTCCGTCGCGGGCAAGTTCTTCAACGACTCGATGGTCGGTGACGTCATCAAGGTCGTGAACACCAAGGAGAAGACCGTCTCGCCCTCCAACGGGCTCGGCGGCTGGAACGTGGACTGGGCCGGCTGGTAGGCCCTGTCCGGAGGCCGGCCCGGGTGCTCCGGGGCCTCCGGTGATTCTTCCGTCGTGCGGCCCGGTCCTCACCCGTTGGGGTCGGGCCGCCGCGGTTTCCGGGGCGGCGAACCCCGGTCATGGCGCAACCTTTCCGGTGGCCGGGTGCGTGTACCGCTCGGGTCCGTCGGGTCCACGGGGAGTTTCTCGGGTTTTCTGAGGAAGGGAATCGGCGTTGAGATCGATACGCACAGTGGTGGCGGCCGGCCTGGTCGGCGGGGCGATGGTGCTGACGGCCGCCTGTGGCGGGGGCGGCGGGGGCGGCAGCGCGGTCAGGGCGGACCTCGGGGCGGGTGCGGCGGCCACCGCCAAGCCCGCGGCGGCGCCCACGAGTTCGGTGCCGAAGGTCTCCACGGCGGCGGTGAGCATCGAGCCCGCGGCCGGTTCGGTGGACGTGGCGCCGAACGCGCTCAAGGTGGGCGCGAGCGGGGGCCGGCTCACCACCGTCAAGGTGAGCGACCGGACGGGCAAGGAGGTCCCCGGCACCATCGCCGCCGACGGCCTCAGCTGGACGCCGTCGGCCGGCCTGGAGGTGGGCACCGCCTACCAGGTCAGCGCGATGGCCGCGGACGCCGCCGGCGCGGTCGCCACGGCGGACAGCAGCTTCACCACGCTGACCCCGACGGCGCTCGCCAAGGCCGCCGACAACGTGGACAACGGCGCCACGTACGGCGTCGGCATGATCGTCTCGGTGAACTTCAGCAAGGACGTCGGGAACCGGGCGGAGGTCGCCAGGGGCATCACCTTCGAAACCGACAACGGCACCGTGGTGAAGGGCCACTGGTTCGACGACCGGCGGCTGGACTTCCGCCCGGAGCAGTACTGGAAGCCCGGGACGAAGGTGGTCGTGCACTACCGGCTCAAGAGCGTCGAGATCGCCCCGGGGGTGTACGGCGGGGACCGGGACGAGCCCTTCACGATCGGGCGGTCCCAGATTTCGACGGTTGACGCCGCGGCGCACAAGATGACGGTCGTACAGGGTGAACAGACGAACGAGATCGACATCACCTCGGGCTCGCCGGAACACCCCACCTGGAACGGCACGATGGTGGTCATGTCCAAGGAGGGCGTGGTGCGGATGCAGTCCAGCACGATGCCGGGGATGACCGGTTCGCCGTACGACCTCCAGGTGCCGCACTCGATGCGGCTCACCGAGTCCGGGACGTACGTGCACGGCAACTACTGGAGCGACGCCTTCGGTGAGGACAACGTCAGCCACGGCTGCGTGGGCCTGAAGGACGTCAAGGGCGGTGGGGACGCCACCACGATGGGCAGGTTCTACGACGGCTCGCTGGTCGGGGACGTCATGGTGGTGAAGAACTCGACGAAGAAGGAGACGCTCGACCCGGCGAACGGACTGAGCGGCTGGAACGTGCCGTGGAGCACCTGGTAGCCGGCAGCTGACGGGCGGTGGGGTCAACCGGGATTGACGAAAGTCGGCCCGGTCGGCCCCTTCTTGCTTCCGGCATATGCCGACGCGGAGAGATCGTTTGCTCATTGTCCGTACGCGGCCGCTTGCGTTCCGCAATGATGGTCCGCATGGCGGGTTGGGGCGAAGCAGATCAGTCGTCGGTATCCGGGGCCGGTGCGGTGGCCGCCGAGGTGTCCTTCCTCGATGTACGGGAAGGGCTCCCGGCGCTGGAGCGGCTCACCTCCGAGGAACTGGAGGAGATGTACTCCGGCAGACTCTGCGACCAGTCCGCGCCGAACGAGGTGCGGCTGCCGTCCCGGCCGGAGTCGGGCCCGGTGGCCCGCCGGCTGGTGCTCTCCGTCCTGGAGTCCTGGGAGCTCCACCAGCACCTGGAGGTCGGCGAACTGCTCACCGGCGAGCTGGTGGCCAACGCGGTGCGGCACGCGGCCGGGCGCACCATCGGCCTGCACGTGAGCCGCAAGCCCGGCTGGCTGCGGATCGAGGTCCGCGACTCCTCCCGGGCCCTGCCCTGCATGATCCTCGCCGAGGCCAGGCCGGTGAACGAGCGCGGGCGGGGGCTGAGGATCGTCGACGACCTCGCCGACCGCTGGGGCGCGAACCTGCTGCCGCGGGGCAAGGGCGTCTGGTTCGAGCTGAAGGTGCGCGAGCGGGGCTGAGGGCTCCCGGGCGGCGGGGCCCCGGGAAACACGCAGGGTCCGGGAAACACGCGGGGCCCCCGGATTCGCCGTGGTCCGGCGGATGGGGGCCCCTGCAAGTCATCGCGCCGGCCAAGGGGGTGCGTGCCGCGCGATGGGCGTCGGCAGTGCCAGGTCGGGCCCGCCGAAGTCATCGGCCCAGGGCGGCGTGCGGTGTCGCCCGCCGTTGGGCTGCCTTGACTATCGCATGGATCTCAGCATGTGGGCAAACCAGATGACTTCGAATGCAAGGCGTGTTACCTAGTTCACCTTTGGAATTTGCATAGGTTAACGCCATTGCCTGTGAATATTCATGATCGCGATGGCGCTGCTCACCCTGTGCTCGCCGAATGGTCACGCAGTGGGAGTGCCGGGTGTCGGCATGGAGGCGGTGCGGACCTTCGCGGGCCCCCGGTCACGTTCGTCCGGCGCCCGTCCGTGACGCGTCGCGGCTCAGCGCGCCCCGGGCGCGGGCGGCGTGGGCGTGGACGGCGGTGGGGGAGAGGCGGTCGGGGCGGTGGGGCGGCGGGTTCGTGGGGGTGCCGCCGTGGCAGGTGCGGCAGAGGCCGCCGAGGAGGGCGTGGGGGCGGCAGGGGGTGCGGCAGGCCGTGCATTCGAGGATGCGGGCGGGCTGTGGCTGCTGCTGGGGCTGCGGGCGTTCCGGGGGCAGCTTGTCGATCAGGCGGCGGCGGGTGAAGGCCGCCGGGCTGTGGACGCCGTCCCGGGGCAGGCCCGCGGTGAGGGCGGCGGTGAAGAGGGCCGGGGTGGTGCCCCGGGCCAGCCACTCGGCGGCGAGCGGTTCGAGCGCGGCGCAGTCGGCGGCGGAGAGGGCGAGGCGGGGGTCGGCGAGGCCGAGGCCGGCGAGGGCGGCGTAGGCGGCCGAGACGGGGGAGGTGCGGTTGCGCGTTCGCACGTCGGGGGGATCGGGGGCGGCCGGCGTTGACGCCTCGCCGGTGGCGAGGAAGCCGGCCCACCAGGCGTCGGGGCGGGGGGTGCGGGAGAAGTAGGTGTGGAACACCCAGCGGCAGTCGGTGGAGCTGAGGCGTTCGCGGACGCGGCGCAGGTGACCTGCGGTGGAGAGCCTGGTGAGGGCGGTGCGGCAGGCCATCTGCCCGTAGTGGGGCTGGAGGACGGCGAGGGTCTTGACGTCCATGGCGGCGCCGTCGGGGAGGTGGTCGATGAGCGAGGCGAGGTAGGCCTCGCGGGCCGGGAGGTGGGCGAAGTCTGTGGCGGAGCGGGGGAGTTGCTCCGGGGCGGACTGCTTGCCGTATCCGGGCGCGGCCATGGCGGTATTGTCGTGGGTAGCCACAGGATCGAGGTCCGTTTCGATCGTGCCGGTCAGACCCCCGTTCGGTGTTGGTAGCACCGGCGGGGGTTGTTTCGTTGGTGCGCACGCTACACGGGGGAACCGGCTGTGGTGTAGTCGTGACGATAAGTCATATGTGCTGCGCGCGGGGGTGGTTGGAAGGTTCTTACCCGCCCATTCCGTTAAAGGGTCACTCGGCCCGTGGCACTTGAGCTTCGGAGGCGAAGGAGACGAAGGTCGACCAGGCCTCGGGGGAGAAGGTGAGGGTCGGGCCGGCCTTGTCCTTAGAGTCGCGGACGTGGACGGTGGAGGCGGAGGAGGCGACCTCGACGCACTCGTCACCTTCGTGGTTGCTGTAGCTGGACTTGGTCCAGGAGGCGGCGACCTCGACGCAGTTGCCGCCCTGGGTGTCGCTGTAGCTGGACTTGAACCACTTCATAGCTGCTCCACCATTGTTCTGATGAGTGCCTCCGACTCCTCAATACTGAGGGCCTGCGAGCGGATCATGCCATGGCGTTGCACGAGGATGCTCACCTTCTCGATGTCGGCGGACAGGAATCCCGCGTACTGCCCTTCCACGTAGCCGAGTTGATCGTGCTCTGGCGTCTCCAGGATCACCATTGGTCCCTCCAATGCGACATGGGCCACCCGGTCGACCGGCAGCACCTGGATGGTGACGTTCCGCAGTTCGCCGACCTCAAGTAGGCGTTCCAGCTGCCGCTTCATGACGCCTTCACTGCCGACGAGCGCTCGGAACGCGGCCTCGTAGATGACGAAACCGAAGAACACGGTGGGCGAGCGACGCAGCTTCTCCTGCCTCTCCATGCGACTGGCCACCCGAGCCTCGACGGTCTCGTCGTCCAGCGGCGGGTACGAGTGGCTGATCAGCTCTCTGGCGTACTCCTCGGTCTGAAGCAGCCCGGGGATGAACAAGGCTTCGTATGAGTGGATCGCGATGGCCTCGACCTCGGCGTCCGCATAGCCCCTCGAATAGGACGCGAACTTCTCCGGTGCCAGGAAGTTGGTCGCCCCCACCAGTAGGCCCTTCGCGTCGCACAGTTCGTCGGCCGCCTGAAGCAACTTGAGCGACGGCCTTCTCCTCCCCGCCTCCATCGACCGCACGCTCTCGATGTCGTAGTGGGATTCCGCGGCCAACTGCTCCCGGGTCACGCCCGCGAGGGTGCGCCACCGCTTGAGCTGATCGCCGCAGTACTTCCACGACATCGGGTTTTCCTTCGGCAGGCTCACGGCCTTGCGCCCCTCCCTGCCCTGGTCGCAGGGCGGTTCAAGCTCTCGCTGTACAAATGGCGTTACTGCTGAGGCTATGCCCGGCTGTCGACCCTTGAAGGGTGAAATGGCCGAACTCAGCCCTCACGAGTGAAGCCCCCGTACACCCCCCAAGGACTCTGATGCTCACTCAGCCCGTCGACCTCGTCGAGTGGATGTTCCCCCGCCTCCCCCGCAGCGCCGGCCGCGCCCGCGTCCGCTTCATCCGGCAGGTCTTCGAGTGGGAGGTGCCGATCGACTCCGCCGAGACCGGCCTGATCCTCCTCAGCGAACTCGTCACCAACGCCTGCCGTCACGCCCGTTCCCAGCGTGACCGGATGATCGGCGTGCGCGTCGTCCTCCCCACCGACTCCCTTCTCCGGATCGAGGTCTCCGACGGGAGCACCGACCTCCCGAGGATCCGCCGCACCACCCCCGACGACGAGTCCGGCCGTGGCCTCGAACTCGTCGCCGCCCTCGCCACCTCCTGGGGCGCCCACCTCCGGGGCGAGGGCTACGCCGGCAAGACCGTCTGGTGCGAACTCGCCCTCCCCACCCCGGCCAACCCCCACGACTGACCCCGCCGCCCCACACCGCCACCCCACCCCGCGCGCGAGAAGTCGACCCCGCCGACTTCTCGCGCCGGGCCCCGCCGGGTGGGGCGGTCACGTGGGCCTGACGGTGAACCCGGGCCTACGGGTGGTAGAGGGCCCGGGCCCGCGCGAGGTCGACCGGCCCGCCCTCTCCGAGGTGCAGGAAGTACTCCACCTGCCACGCCTGGGTGCCGTGGGCCTGGCGACTGGTGGTGGTCACCCAGGGCGGGTAGACGCGGAACGCCCGCTTCCCGCCGGTGCGGTTCCGGGACACGATGCCGCGCTCGCACAGCACGTCCCGCGGGAACACGAACTGGCCGACGCGGTCGCCGTCGCGACTGCTGACGACGAAGAGGTCGACCCCGTCGCTCGTGTCGAAGGGCCGGATCGGCCCCTCGTCGGACCGCAGCCAGAAGGTGACGAACTGGCCGGCCTTCGTCGGAGTCGTCTTGGCCACGCGGAACCGCACCGAGAGCCGGTCGAGCGTGAACCCGTGAGCCACGTACTCGGCACTCTCCGGTTCGGGCACGGGCTGTGAGCAGCTGAAGCCGCTCGGGTCGTACACCGATGCCTTCGCCGCCAGCAGGTCGCCGTGAAGTCCCGCCCACGGCCGATTCGTCGACATCCCCGCATCCTGCCACCACCGAATCGCAGGGCTCACCTGCGACCTGCGCGAGAAGTCGACCCCGCAGACTTCTCGCGCATGCGCCCCCGGCCCGCTTCCGCACGCCGGTCGACTCGGATGCGGTGCGGCGCCAGGATGGCAACCGGTTGTGTCCGTCTCATCATCAGGAGGGGCAGCATGGGAGAACACTCGAAGCCGCCGCAGGACCCGAGCCAGGGGACTCCCCCGCCGAACAACGCCGATGGGAAGGTCACCCCGCCGCCGCCGAGCGACGGCAAGCACAAGAAGTGATGCCGAGCGACGACGGGAGCCTGACCGGGTACCGGGCAGGCCTGCACGTGGAGATGGAGCGGCGCGGGGCGTGGCCGGAGGACTCGCCGTGGCTGCGCGAGGCCTTCGGCGCGCTGCCGCGCGACCGGTTCGCGCCGGACCGGTTGTGGAGGTGGGACGGTTGGGCCTACGTGCCGGTCGACCGGGAGGACGACCCGGGAGGGTGGGCCGCCGAGCTGTACTCCGGCGTCGACGCGCCGGCCGTCACCCAGCTCACCGGCGGCCTCCCGTCGTCGTCGCTGTCCGCGCCCTCCGTGGTGTCGGACATGCTGGACAGCCTCAGGGTGGAGCCGGGGCACCGGGTGTGGGACGTCGGCACCGGCCAGGGCTGGTCAGCGGCGCTGGCCGCCTGGCGGGCCGGGCCTGGCCTGGTGGTCACCACCGAGGTGGACGAGCACCTGGCCGCGTTCGCCCGGGCCAGGCTCGCGGACGCCGGACTCGACGTCGAGGCGGGGGCGGGCGACGGCACCGGCGGCGGGTTGCCCGGTGGCGGCCGGGTCGACCGGCTCCACGCCACCTACGCCGTCGAGATCGTCCCGTGGTCCTGGGTGGAGGCGGTGCGCCCGGGTGGACGGATCGTCTACCCCTGGGGACGACTCGGATACGTCGCCCTCACCGTCGCCGACGACGGCGCGGCGCACGGCTGGGTCCACGGCCTGGCCCAGTTCATGGGCGACCGGCACGGTCCGGCCCAGCCGAGCAGTGGGCCCGCCGCGTACGCGCAGGTGCGTGGCGGCGCCGAACCCGAGGCCTGCCGGCCGCTGGACCGAGACCCGGCGGGCCTGGAGGACTGGCACCTCAGGTTCGCGCTGCGCGTCGCCGTCCCGGACGCCGTGCTGTTCACCGACCGGAGCGAGGGCGGGCCGGCCACCGTGGTCCACGACGGAGACCGTTCGTGGGCCGAGATCCGTCAGGACGGGGATGGCGGGCCCTCGTTGTCGCAGGGCGGTCCGCGCCGCATCGGCGACGAACTGGTGGCCGCCTGGTCCCAGTGGGAGGAACTCGGCCGCCCCGAACTCTACGACTACGGCGTCACCGTCACCTCCGACTCCCAGTGGGCGTGGCAGGGCGACCAGGACACCGGCCCGCGCTGGCCGATCGGAGGCCTGAACCCGGGCGCGCGGTGACTGGTCCCGGATCCTCCGGCCGAACGGTGTGGACGGCCGCGCCACCGCCCGCAGCCGAGCCGGCGAAGGCGCGGCCTCGCGGGCGTCATGAGCGGCCGGCCCCGCCTCGGCCCCGTCCGCAAGACCGACTGACGCCGCGCGAGAAGTCGGCCCGGCCGACTTCTCGCACCGGCGGTCGGCTGCGCGTCGGGGCGGAGCAACCGGCTGAGTCAGGGGGTGAGCACGAGGCCGGCCCGTCCGCCGGCCCTGGTCAGGAGAGCGAGAAGCCCAGCTTGTTCACCACCGGGGTCATCGGCACGTACATCACCTGCGAGTAGCAGGTCGTCGTGTGCGCCGTCGAACCGGCCGGGCAGCCGACCTCGGACCGGGCGGCCACGATCACGCCGCGGGCCTCCATGTCGCCGTTCGCGCCGGACGGGTTCGCCACGGCCGGGCCGCCGCTGTCGCCCTTCGCGGCGATCGCCCGCCGGTCGCCGCCCTTCGACTCCACGACGTCCACCGGCTTGATCTTCGTGCCCGCGTCGTTCGTCGTCTCCACGTCGACCCTCTTGATCTGCACGTCGCACTTCCACCCCGACTGGGCGCCGCTGAGGCAGACGAGGTCCCCGACGTTGTTCCGCCCGATCCCGTAGGTGTGCCGGGACGAGCCGCCGCCGTCCGACCAGGGGCCGTCGTAGAACCGGCCGCCGCCGTTGCCGTTGACCGCGATCGTGCCGACGTCCAGGCCGTCGCCGGTCGCGGACAGGTCGCCGATGTAGCTGCCGGTGCCGTTGTAGTACCGGCCGCCGCCGCAGTGCGCGGCGGTCAGCACCACCTTCGCGCCGCCCTTCCAGCCGCTGAACGCCGTCGAGCAGAACGACGCCTTCGCGGTGTTCACCTCGGCGCCCGCGTAGTACGGCGCGCCGTCGGAGTGCCGGCTGCCGGACAGCGCCACCGGCGTTCCCTCTACGCCGGCCGTCACCGGCATTCCGGCGATCTCGGCGGCCCGTGAGGAGTACGCCTGCTGGGTCGTGTCGCCGCCGGTCAGCCGCGCCGCCTTCGCCTGCGCGTACGTGATCGTGATGGCGGCGCCGTCCTCCTGCGGGCCGATCGACGTCCACGCGTCGCGGGCGACGGCGGCGGTGAACCGGTCGATCGCGGCGCGCATCTCCGCGCGGGAGTGCGGGCTCCGGTGGACGTCGACGGTGTAGCCGGGGCCGGCGTTCGCGTCGAGCAGGGCCCTGACCCTGGCCGGGGCCTCGCCCTTCCAGTAGATGTCGGCGTGCTGGTTCGACGCGTCGATCACGGTCCCGGCGTAGCCGGCCGCCGCCGGGTCCCCGGACTCCACCCAGTCCTGCACCGGGTCCGTCATGTGGTGGAGCAGCTGCTGGGCCTGCGGGTCACGGAGCACCGGCAGGCTGACGGACGGGATCGGCCCGTCGCGCACGACGTCGGCGGCGACCAGGGCGGAGGCGACCACGGTGGTCAGGGCCAGGGGCAGCACGAGACGGGAGCGGCGCATGAGCGGGTCCTTTCGGTGAGCCGATGGGCCGACACTCAGCGTAGGGACCAATGGACGATCCGCTACGACCGGAAGCCGCTCATCGGGCCACCAGTCGTTGTGCGCGAGAGACAACGCGCCCCCGGGCGGGGCTGGACAACGCCCCGGAGACCGGTGGGGCGCCTGTGCCCCGACTACCGCTCCGGGGTGGCCGCGTGAGAAGTCGGACCGGCCGACTTCTCACGCCGGCCAGTCGGTACCATCGACCCGTGAACCTGTACTGGCACGTCGTGCTGCCACCGCTCAGCGCCTGATCGGGCGCGCGCTCCGGTGGCTTGATCCCCTGCGACCCCGGCTCGGCCCGATGAGGGCCGCCGAGGGCTGATGGCGTGCGCCCGTTCTCGAAACCCCCTCTGACGGTCTTCGACGACGGAAGTTCACGACTGTGCCGAATCGTTTGTCCTCACCTGCCCGCTCCCTGTCCGCGACTCCCCGGCGCGCCCGTCCGCGCGGCGGCGCGGTGCCGATCCTGATCGCCGCCGTGCTCTGGGGCACCACCGGGACGGCCGGTTCGCTGGCGCCCGGGGGCGCCCCGGCGGCCGGGATCGGGGCCGCAGGGCTGGTGCTCGGCGGGCTGCTGCTGTTCCTCACCGACCGATCGGCCCCGGCGCTGCCCCGGGCCTGCGGGCCGCGCGAGCGGTGGCTGCTCGCGGCCGGCGCGGTCGCGGTGGCCGGGTACCCGCTGACCTTCTACCCGGCGGTGAGCCGGACCGGGGTGGCGGTGGCCACCGTGATCGCGCTCGGCAGCGCGCCGGTGTTCACCGGGCTGCTCGGGTGGCTCGCCCGGCAGGGGCGGCCCGGCGGGCGGTGGGCCGGGGCCACGGCGCTCGCCGTGCTCGGCTGCGTGCTCCTGGTGCTGGGCCCCGAACTCGCCGGTGGCGGTGGGGCGGTGGACCCGCTGGGCGTGCTGCTGGCGGCGCTCTCCGGGCTCTCGTACGCCGTGTACTCGCTGATCGGCGGACGGCTGATCTCGCACGGGCACCCCTCGGGCGGGGTGATGGGGGCGATGTTCGGCGGCGGTGCGCTGATCGTCCTGCCGGTGCTGCTCGCCGGTGACCTGGGGTGGCTGGCCTCGGCGCGCGGGGCGGGAGTCGTCCTGCACCTCGCGGTGATCACCACCTTCCTCGCGTACTGGCTGTTCGGCCGAGGCCTGCGGCACACCACCGCCCAGACGGCCACCACGCTGACCCTCGCCGAGCCCGCCGTCGCGGCGGTCCTCGGCGTGGCCGCCCTCGGCGAGCGCCTGCCCGCCGTCTCCTGGTGCGGACTCGCCGTCCTGGCCGGGGGATTGGCCTTCCTCGCCCTCCCCGGAAAGCGGTAGTCGCACAGCCCGCACGGGACGTCGGCCGGGCCGACGTCCCGTGCGGGGGTGATCGGTTGGCTCGCTGCTGCGGCTACTTGACGAAGACGCTGGAGCCGAACTCCTGGGTCGTCTGCTCACCGGGAGGGACCACCGCGATCACGTGGCCGGTGCAGTTCCGGCCGTCGTACACGAGGGCGTACCCATCGCTCTGGTTCCGCGGGACGAGCGGGTAGACGGGAGCGCTGTAACAGCCGCTCGGGTGCTCGATGACCATGTCGGGGGAGATGTAGAGCGCCCCGTCGGCCGCGAAGGCCGCGTTGGGCCGGGCCGGTCAGAGGCCGAAGTGGGCGGCGATGCCGGCCAGGACGCAGTCGAGGCCGGTCTCGAACTGCCAGTCGGGGTCGTCCTTGCGGGTGGCCTCCTGGAGGTAGCGCTGGTAGCCGGGGTAGCGGCCGGTGCCCATCAGCCAGCTCATCCGGGGGGCGAGGCCGGCCCTGGTCTGGTCGCCGTCGGACCAGCCGCGCTCGCGGCGCAGGGCGTCCAGGGTGACCTCGGCGGTGACCGAGCCGTGGACGTAGCCGGTGACGGTGCGGAACACCGCCATCGTGGTGTCGGCGTCCAGGCCGTGGCCCGCCAGGGCGGCGAAGGCGCGCTCGGGGACGGCGAGCTGGTGGGGGCTGAGGGCGAACGGGGTGGCCGCCCGGACGGTCCACGGGTGGGCCAGGTGCATGGCGCGCAGGTGGACGGCCAGGGCGCGCATGGCGTCCCGCCAGCCCTCCGCGGGGGCGTCCAGCGGGAGTTGGCCGTACACGAAGTCGACCATCAGCTCGATGAGTTCGTCCTTGCCGGAGACGTACCGGTAGGCGGCCATCGGGGCGACGCCGAGGGCGGTGGCCAGCCGGCGCATGGTGACGGCGTCCAGGCCCTCGGCGTCGGCGATGGCGACCGCGGCCTCGGCGATCCGGTGCGGGGTCAGGGTGGTGCGCGGCGCGGGGGCCGGGCGCTCCAGGCGCTCCCAGAGCGAGACCTGGGGTTTGTCGCTGGCGCCACTGGGGGCCTGCTGGGCGGGCATCGGGCGGGCTCCTTCCGGCCGGGGACGCTCTCACCGTAGCACTCACGGTGTACGGCGTATCGGCAGTGGACGGCGTACGCGTCGCTGTGTACGTTGTATCCACGACGGATACGTCGTACACAGCAGTCATCCCGGAGGGGGATCCCCATGTCCACGGAGCAGAAGCCCGCGGAGCAGAGCGCGGAGCAGGGCCTGAAGGTCGCCGTCCTCGTCGGCAGCACCCGAGAGGGCCGCTTCGGCCCGGTCGTCACCGACTGGCTGCTCGGCCACCTCGAAGCCCACGGCGGTCTGACCGCCGACCGGATCGACCTGGTGGAGACCCCGCTGCCCACCACCTTCCCGTCCTTCGGCGGTGAACTGCCGCCGGGCGACGCCGAGTTGCTGGCCGCCGTGTCGCCCCGGCTGGAGGCGGCCGACGCCTTCGTGATCGTCACGCCCGAGTACAACCACAGCTTCCCGGCCCCGCTCAAGAACGCCATCGACTGGCACAACCGGCAGTGGCACGGCAAGCCGGTCGGCTTCGTCTCGTACGGCGGCCTGTCCGGGGGCCTGCGGGCGGTCGAGCAGCTCCGGGTGGTGATGGCCGAGCTGAACGCCGCCACGATCCGCAACACGGTCAGCTTCCACGGCGCCGCGCAGTGCTTCGACGCCGACGGAAGGGCGACCGACCCGGCCGCGGACGCCGCCGCGAAGACCATGCTCGACCAGCTCACCTGGTGGGCCCGGGCGCTGCGGGACGCCCGGCAGGCCCGCCCGTTCGCGGCCTGAGCCCGGTGGAGGGGGACGGAGGGGGAACGCACATGGCCGCGGAGCCGGTCGAGGACAGGCCCAGGCCGCCGCTGCTCGGCGTGATCGGCCTGATGCTCGGCATCTTCCTGGCGGCCCTCGACGGGCAGATCATCGGCACCGCGCTGCCGACCGTCGTCGGGGACCTCGGCGGACTGGAGCACCTCTCCTGGGCGGTCACCGCCTACCTGCTGACCTCCGCCGCCGCCACCCCGCTCTGGGGCCGGCTCGGCGACCTGTACGGGCGCAAGGGCGCCTACCAGTGGGCGGTGGTGCTCTTCCTGGCCGGCTCGATGCTGTCCGGACTGGCCCAGGACATGGGGGAGTTGATCGCCTTCCGGGCGGTGCAGGGGGTCGGCGCGGGCGGGCTGATGGTCGGCGCCCTCTCGGTGATCGGGGTGCTCGTCCCCGCGTCCGACCGGGGGCGGGTGCAGTCGGTGATCGGCGTGCTGATGCCGATCGCCATCATCGGCGGGCCGCTGCTCGGCGGCCTCCTCACCGACCGGCTCAGCTGGCGCTGGGCGTTCTACGTCAACGTGCCGGTGGGCCTGCTGGCACTGCTCGCGGTCGGCACGGGGGTGCGGCTGCGGACGGAACGGGTGCGGGCGCCCTTCGACTGGGCCGGGGTCGCCCTGCTGACCACCGGCATCACCGCGCTGACCCTGGTGGGCAGCTGGGGCGGCACCGCGTACGCCTGGACCTCCCCGTGGATCCTCGGGACGGCGGCGGTGGCGGTGGCCGCGCTCGGCTGGTTCGCCCGGACCGAGCTGCGCGCCCCCGGGCCGCTGATCCCGCCCGCGCTGTTCCGCAACCGCGACTTCACCGTCGCCCAGGTGCTCGGCTTCCTGGCCGGCGCGCTGATGATCGCCCTGGTCGGCTACCTGCCGCAGTACCTCCAGCTGGCCCGGGGCGCCTCGCCCACCGCCGGCGGCCTGCTCCTGCTGCCGCTGATGCTCGGCATGCTGGGCGCCCAGCTGGTGACGGCCCGGCTGATGGGCCGGCCGGGCGGCGAGCGGCGCTACCCGCTGCTGGGCGGGGGGCTGGCCCTGGCCGGCTCCGCGCTGCTGCTGCTCCTGCGCGCCGACACCCCGACCGCCCTCGCCTCCGCCCTCACCACCGTCGCCGGGGTCGGCCTCGGCCTGGTGCTGCAGAGCACCATGCTGACCTCGATGAGCGCCGTCCCGCCCCGGGACATGGGCGCCGCGATGGGCGTGGTCACCCTGCTGCGCGGCATCGGCGGCTCGCTCGGCATGGCCGCCCTCGGCGCGGTCTACACGGCCCGGCTCACCGGTTCGCTCGCCGCCCGGCTGGGCTCCGACGAGGCGGCCCGGCTCACCGGCGGTGGCGGCCTGACCCCGGCCGCCCTGACCGGGCTGCCCGGCACCGTCCGGGAGGCCGTCGGCACGGCGGTGACGGCGGGCCTGCACGGGGCGGTGGCCGGCGGTGTGCTGCTGGCGGCCGTGGCCACCGCGGTGGCCTGCCTGGCCCGCCCGCGGCGGGAGGAGCCCCTGGAGCCGGCGAAGGCCGCCGCACCCGCGGAGGCGGGCACGGCGCGGTGATCCGGGGAGCGCCCGGGGAGGATCCGGGGCAACGCGACGGCCCCCGGGCGGAGGGGAACTCCGCCCGGGGGCCGTCCGGCCGTCAGGAGGTCCGCGCTCGATCAGGCGGTCGGCACCCGGATCAGGCGATCAGCACTCGATGACGTTCACGGCGAGGCCGCCGCGCGAGGTCTCCTTGTACTTGATCTTCATGTCGGCCCCGGTCTCCTTCATCGTCTTGATCGCCTTGTCCAGCGAGACGTGGTGCCGCCCGTCGCCGCGCAGCGCCATCCGGGCCGCGGTGACGGCCTTCACCGAGGCCATGCCGTTGCGCTCGATGCAGGGGATCTGGACCAGGCCGCCGACCGGGTCGCAGGTGAGGCCGAGGTTGTGCTCGATGCCGATCTCGGCGGCGTTCTCGACCTGCTCGGGGCTGCCGCCGAGGACCTCGGCGAGGCCGCCCGCGGCCATCGAGCAGGCGGAGCCGACCTCGCCCTGGCAGCCGACCTCGGCGCCGGAGATGGAGGCGTTCTCCTTGAACAGCATGCCGATGGCGCCGGCCGCGAGCAGGAAGCGGACGATGCCGTCGTCGTCGGCGCCCGGGATGAAGTTCAGGTAGTAGTGCAGGGTGGCCGGGATGATCCCGGCGGCGCCGTTGGTCGGCGCGGTGACCACCCGGCGGCCGGAGGCGTTCTCCTCGTTGACCGCCATCGCGTAGAGCGTCACCCACTCCATCGCGTTGGCGGGGCCGATCCCCTCGGCGCGCAGCGCCCGGGCCGCGGCCGCCGCCCGGCGGCGGACCTTGAGGCCGCCCGGCAGGATGCCCTCGCGGGTCATGCCGGCCCGCACGCACTCCTGCATCACGGACCAGATCTCCAGCAGCCCGGTGCGGATCTCCTCCTCGCTGCGCCAGGCCTTCTCGTTCTCCAGCATCAGGCCGGAGATCGACAGCCCGGTCTCCCGGCTGAGCCGCAGCAGCTCGTCACCGGTGCGGAAGGGGTACTTCAGCGCGGTGTCGTCGGGCTTGACCCGGTCCGCGCCGATCGCGTCCTCGTCCACCACGAAGCCGCCGCCGACCGAGTAGTAGGTCTTCTCCAGCAGGGCCGAGCCGTCCGCCGCGTACGCCCACAGGGTCATGCCGTTGGCGTGGTACGGAAGCGAGCGGCGGCGGTGCAGGACCAGCTGGCTGTCCGGGTCGAAGTCGATGGTGTGCTCGCCGAGCAGGCTGAGCCGCTTCTCGGCGGTGATCCGCTCGACGTCCTTGTCGGCCCGGTCGACGTCGACGGTACGGGGCGAGTTGCCCTCCAGGCCCAGCAGGACGGCCTTCGGGGTGCCGTGGCCGTGGCCGGTGGCGCCGAGCGAGCCGTACAGCTCGGCGCGGACGGCCGTCACCCCGTCCAGCAGGCCTTCGGAGCGCAGTCGGCGGGCGAACATCCGGGCGGCACGCATCGGACCCACGGTGTGGGAGCTCGACGGGCCGATGCCGATGGAGAAGAGGTCGAAGACGCTGATGGCCACGGGGGACGTCCTTGTCTGGTCTCGTGGAAGGACTTGCAGGCAGGGGAGGCGGACACGGGACGGGGCACCGCACGCACTGTCCAGTGTGCGCGGTGCCCCGGGGTCCGAGGTACGCCGGCGGGGTGAGGCCGATCACCCCTCCCGAACGGTCACCGGAGTGATCAGAGGTTCGGGTACAGCGGGTACTTCGCGGCGAGGGCGGTGACCCGGGCCTTCAGCGCGTCGGCGACGGTCTCGTCGAAGGCGGGCTTGAGCGCCTCGGCGATGATGTCGGCGACCTCGCGGAAGTCCTCGGCCTGGAAGCCGCGGGTGGCCAGCGCCGGGGTGCCGATGCGCAGGCCGGAGGTGACCATCGGCGGACGCGGGTCGTTCGGGATGGCGTTGCGGTTGACGGTGATGCCGACCTCGTGCAGCCGGTCCTCGGCCTGCTGGCCGTCGAGCTCGCTGTTGCGCAGGTCGACCAGGACCAGGTGGACGTCGGTGCCGCCGGACAGCACGGACGCGCCGGCCTCGGCCACGTCGGCCTGGAGCAGGCGCTCGGCGAGGATGCGGGCGCCGTCCAGGGTGCGCTGCTGGCGCTCCTTGAACTCCTCCGAGGCCGCGACCTTGAAGGCGACGGCCTTGCCGGCGATGACGTGCTCCAGCGGGCCGCCCTGCTGGCCGGGGAAGACCGCGGAGTTGATCTTCTTGGCGTACTCGGCCTTGGACAGGATGACGCCGCCGCGCGGGCCGCCCAGGGTCTTGTGGGTGGTGGTGGTGACCACGTCCGCGTAGGGCACCGGGTTGGGGTGCAGCCCGGCGGCCACCAGGCCGGCGAAGTGCGCCATGTCCACCATGAGCAGCGCGCCGACCTCGTCGGCGACCCGGCGGAACGCGGCGAAGTCCAGCTGGCGCGGGTAGGCGGACCAGCCGGCGATGATCAGCTTCGGCTGGTGCTCCTTGGCGAGGCGCTCGACCTCGGCCATGTCGACCTGGCCGGTCTTCTCGTCCACGTGGTACGCGGCCACGTTGTAGAGCTTGCCGGAGAAGTTGATCTTCATGCCGTGGGTCAGGTGACCGCCGTGGGCCAGGGACAGGCCCAGGATGGTGTCGCCCGGCTGGATCAGCGCGAACATCGCGGCGGCGTTGGCCTGCGCGCCGGAGTGCGGCTGGACGTTGGCGTGCTCGGCGCCGAACAGGGCCTTGATGCGGTCGATCGCGATCTGCTCGACCACGTCGACGTGCTCGCAGCCACCGTAGTAGCGGCGGCCGGGGTAGCCCTCCGCGTACTTGTTGGTGAGCACCGAGCCCTGGGCCTCCATGACCGCCACCGGGGCGAAGTTCTCGGAGGCGATCATCTCCAGGGTGGTCTGCTGGCGGTGCAGCTCGGCGTCGACCGCGGCGGCGATCTCCGGGTCGAGGGCGTGCAGGGACTGGTTCAGAACCGTCATGGTGGTGGTCTTCCCGGGAGGAGGAGGGAAAGGGGCCGGGCGGGGCGGCCGCCGCGCGACCGCCCCTGTCAGGGGGCTCAGCCCTGGGGGTTGATGAGCGCGTCGTACTCGTCCGAGCCGAGCAGCGCGTCGGTGGCCTCGACGCGCACCTTGAACAGCCAGGCGGCCCCGAACGGGTCGGCGTTCACGGCGGCCGGGTCGGCGACGACGTCCTCGTTGATCTCGGTGACCTCGCCGGTCACCGGGGAGAACAGGTCGCTGACCGACTTGGTGGACTCCAGCTCGCCGCAGGTCTCACCGGCGGTCACGGTGGAGCCGACCTCGGGCAGCTGCACGTAGACGATGTCACCGAGGGCGGTGGCGGCGTGCTCGGTGATGCCGATGGTCGAGACACCGTCCGCGTCCGCGGCGGTCAGCCACTCGTGCTCCTTGGTGTACTGCAGGTGCTGGGGGTTGCTCATGGCGTCATTCTCCAGGATGGGAAGCGGGCACGGCGAAGCGGGCCGTCACTCGGACGGCTGCGACGTGCGGGTACGGGGGGAAAACGGGCCCGAGGGCCTCAGCGGGCGCGCTTGTAGAACGGCAGCGCCACGACCTGGACCGGCTCGTGCTTGCCGCGCACGTCCACCGCGACGGTGCTGCCGGGGGTGGCGTGGGCGGCGTCGACGTAGGCCATCGCGATCGGCTGCCCCAGGGTCGGGGACGGCGCGCCCGAGGTGATCCGGCCGATCGGCTCGCCCTCGGTGGAGACCACGGTGTACTCGGCGCGCGGCACCCGCTTGCCCTCGGACACCAGGCCGACCAGCACCTTCGGCGGGTTGGTCTCGGCCGCGGCGGCGGCCTGCTCCAGCGCCTTGCGGCCGACGAAGGCGCCCTCGTTGGTGGTCTTGTCGAAGCGCACGACCCGGCCCAGACCGGCGTCGAACGGGGTGAGGTCGGTGGACAGCTCGTGCCCGTACAGCGGCATGCCGGCCTCCAGGCGCAGCGTGTCGCGGCAGGACAGGCCGCACGGGACCAGGCCGCGGCCCTCGCCGGCGGCGGTCAGCGCCTGCCAGACCGGCTCGGCGTCGACCGGGTGGCAGAAGATCTCGAAGCCGTCCTCGCCGGTGTAGCCGGTGCGGGCGAGCAGCACCTCGCGGCCGGCCACCAGGGCCGGGAGGATCGCGTAGTACTTCAGGCCGGGCAGGTCGGCGTCGGTGGTCTCCGCCAGGATGCCGGTGGCCTCGGGGCCCTGGACGGCGATCAGCGCGTAGGTGTCGCGGTCGTCGGTGACGACGGCGTCGAAGCCCTTGGCACGGGCGATCAGCTCGTCGAGGACCAGCTGGGCGTTGGAGGCGTTGGCGACCACCAGGAAGGCGTCCTCGCGCAGGCGGTAGACGATCAGGTCGTCCAGGATGCCGCCGTCCTCGGCACAGATCATGGTGTAGCGGGCGCGCAGCACACCCAGCGCGGAGACGAAGCCGACCAGCGCGTGGTCCAGCATCTCGCCGGCCTGCGGGCCGGTGACGGTGATCTCGCCCATGTGCGAGAGGTCGAACAGGCCGGCCTTGGTGCGGACGGCGAGGTGCTCCTCGCGCTCGCTGCCGTAGCGCAGCGGCATGTCCCAGCCGGCGAAGTCGGTCATGGTCGCGCCGAGGGCGCGGTGCAGCGTGTCGAGCGCGGTCAGGCGGGGGGACGACATGGCCAGGAACTCCTCGGTCGGGGCACTCAGGGGTGCGCGCGCCGGAACGGACCCGCTCGGGGGCCGACCCCGCGCGCGGGCATGCGGCGGCGTGGGTCTCCCCATCTGTCGTCGAACCTGAGAGCTTCACCGCCCACCTGCCCGCAGCCGTTCCAGCGTCGGGCTGGTTCCAGCTTGGGGGACAGCATGGCGGCTTGCACCGTGGGTGGGCGCACGACAGGGCCGGGCGCCGCTTTCCAGATGTGCCTAACCCGTGCGGTAGGGGTGCCTGAGAGATTCCGGGGAGGACTTGCTCCTTCGGCGCCGGCTGTGCCTGATCGGCACTCCGGGCTCTCCCGCGCGGGTTCGAGCGGCCGGTATGGAGTTGTGGGGGCCCGCGGCGCATGCCGTCGGACGCGCACATCATGGCACGTCCGGGACGACGAGGGGAGAGGGGACCCGGTCACATCACCCGGTACCGAACACGAGCCCCAAGGCGATCGGGCCGGGGGCCCTAGACTGCTGCGCGTCGGCGCAGCAGAGGGCGGCCGACCGGCAGAGGGCGGAATCGGCGGCGCATGGGGTACCCGGTGGAGCAGCAGCAGGGGTGGGGCGGACCGGAGGAGGCGCCGTCGGGCGGCTCCTGGCCGGCCAACGAGCTGGAGCAGGTGCTGACCGCGGCCCTGGGAGACCCGGGCGCGACGCCCCGGGTGATCGAGGTGCTGGCCCGTAGCCAGGTGTGGGTGCCGCTGCCGGCCGGGGCCGACCCGCAGGGGCAGTCGCTGGACCTGCCGACCGTCGAGCTGGGCGGCGACCCGTACGTGCCGGTGTTCTCCTCGCAGGAGGTGTTCCTCCAGCAGGCGCCGGGAATGGCCTTCGCGATCGCGCCGGTGTGGGAGTTCGCCCGCGGGCTGCCGCTGGGCCTGGGCATCGCGGTGAACCCGGACGCGGCGGTGGGCATCCCGGTGCCGCCGCAGGGGGTCGCCGAGCTGCGCCGCGGTCCGCGCGAGGACCGCTGGGAGGCCGCCGGCGACGCCGCGGAGCCGACCGGCGGGCGGGTGGCGCTGCGCGAGCCGGTGCCGGGCGAGGACCCGGAGCACTTCCTGGCCGCCTGCCGCGGCGAACTGTCGGCCCTGCCCGGAGTGTTGACCGCGCGCAGGGCGCTGGCCAGCGTCGAGGGCGAGCCGACCGTGATGTTCGTGGGCGTCCAGCTGGACCCGGCGGCGCCGGCCGATCCGGCCGCGGTGAACGACGCGCTCGGCCGAGCGCTGGGAACCGCGCCGCTGCCCGGCGGCGTCCACCTCGTACTGCTCGACCTCGCCGACGACCCGGTGGTCGAGTGGCTGCTCACCCGGGTGATGCCTTTCTACGCGCGGGTGTGAGCGGGGTCCGGATCAAGGCACGTCGCCGTGGCGGTGGCCGGTGCCGCGCCATAGGGTGCGTGCAGACGGCCGACGGGCCGGCGGGTTGAGGGAAAGAGGCGCGGCGAGGTGGGCGCATGAGTGCGGGAGCGGGAGCGGGCGGTGTGCCGGGGCCCTGGGGCCAGGCACCGGCCGGGCACCCGGGAGCTGACCCGGGCGCGCTGGAGCGCGCCCTGCGCGACGTCGCGCCGGAGCGCTACGACGCGTACGAGCGGCTGCTGCACGCCCTGGCGGACGGCAAGGTCTGGATGCTGCTGTGGCACGGCACCCCGGGCAGCCCGGACGCGCAGTACGGGAACATGGAGATCAGCGGCCACGGCTACGCGCCGGCCGTCACCTCGCCCGAGCAGCTGACCTCCTCCGGCTGGGCGCGGGCCCACGAGGTCATCTCCGGCCGGGAGATCGCCGCCTCGCTGTACCGCACCCGCTGGGGTCTGTGGCTCAACCCGCACGCGCCCGGCGGTGGCGTCGGGGTGCCCTGGGCGGACCTCAGACGCGTCGCCGCGGGCCTGGACCGGCTGCCGGCCGGGCCGTTGAAGCTCAGCGAGCCGCAGCTGAACGCCCAGCCCTTCTTCGCGCTGCTGGAGCGGCAGGCCGGCGAGGTGCGAGCGGTACGGGCGCTGCGCCGGGCCTGGGTGCAGCCCGCGGTGGGGGAGCCGTACCTGGCCATCGGCCTGGACCTGTACGAGAGTTCGCCGCCGGCGGTGGAGGCGGTGCGGGCGCTGATGCAGCGCGCGATCGCGGTGGCCCCGGAGGGGCTCGCGGTGTCCACGGTGGCGATGTCGGACGAGTACGACCCGGTGGCGCTGTGGATGCGCGCCAACGCGCGGCCGTTCTTCGACCGGGAGGCGGGACGCCCGCCGACCGGCCCGTACCCGCCGGTGCCCCCGCCGCCCTACCCCGGGCAGTCGGTGCCCGGTTACGGCTACGGCACCCAGCCGCCGGCGCAGGGCTGGCAGCAGCAGTCACCGCAGCACCCGCAGCGGCCGTGGCCCGGATACCCCGGGCGCTGATTCCCAAAACCCATTCCCCGAAGCCGACTTGATTGTCCGTCAAGTCGGCTTCGATGCTTTCCGGACGAATTTCCGGAAGTGTGACCCGATCATCTTGACATGGCAGTTACAGCCATGTGAAGAGGTATATGCCGAAGATCGGGGAGGTGCATGTACGCAGATCACAGTTGGGCATCTGTCGGTTGTCAGGGCTGGCGCAAGCCAGTTCGGATGGCAGAGAGTTCTGCGCAACGCACCGCGTGTACTGGAACCCCACAAAGGTGAGCGCGGACGCCGACAGCCAGTCCGCGCGACGCCCATCCCGCGTGGTGGCAGTGCCTGTGCACGACGCACTGCCGTCAACACCCGCTCCTGCCAAGCACCTCCGCACGTCCGCAGCCGCACCGCCGAAGCCGGCGACCGGCACCCGTGGGGCCGGCCACCGTCGGCGAGGGGACCAACTGACCATGACCGCATCCGTGACCACCGCCGGGAACGATCCGGAGACCTCCTCCGCCACGAGCCCGGCCAAGAAGATCGAGGGCCGCTCCCTCGGCCAGATCGCCTGGACCCGCTTCAAGCGGGACAAGGCCGCCGTCGCCGGCGGTGTCGTGGTGATCCTCCTGATCGCGCTCGCCGTGCTGGCCAAGCCGATCGAGTCGCTGTTCGGGCTCAACCCGGACGCCCTCAACCAGGACCTGCTGGACGCCGACCTCGGCGGTCTGCCGCTCGGCGACTGGGGTGGCATGAGCTGGGACCACCCGCTCGGCGTCGACCCGCTCCAGGGCCGTGACCTGCTCACCCGCGTCATCGAGGGTTCCTGGGTCTCCCTGCTGGTCGCCTTCGGCGCGACCCTGCTCTCCAACACCATCGGCACCGTGCTCGGCATCATGGCCGGCTACTACGGCGGCTGGGTGGACACCCTGATCAGCCGGGTGATGGACGTCTTCCTCGCGTTCCCGCTGCTGCTCTTCGCGATCGCGATCTCGACCTCGCTCCAGGGCGGGGCGTTCGGCCTGCACGGCCTTCCGCTGCACATGCTGGTGCTGATCTTCGTGATCGGCTTCTTCAACTGGCCCTACATGGGCCGGATCGTGCGCGGCCAGACGCTGTCGCTGCGCGAACGGGAGTTCGTCCACGCGGCCCGCAGCCTGGGGGCGCGCGGCCCGTTCATCCTGTTCAAGGAACTGCTGCCCAACCTGGTCGGTCCGATCCTGGTCTACTCGACCCTGCTGATCCCGACCAACATCCTCTTCGAGGCCGGGCTGAGCTTCCTCGGAGTCGGCATCCAGCCGCCGCAGGCCTCCTGGGGCGGGATGCTTCAGGACGCGATCCGGTACTACCAGGTGGACCCCCAGTACATGGTGGTCCCCGGCCTGGCGATCTTCGTCACCGTGCTCGCCTTCAACCTGCTCGGCGACGGGCTGCGCGACGCCCTCGACCCCAAGAACAACTGACTTCACGGCTCCCTGATCCGGCGTCATGCTGACTGCACATCACATGACCCGACGTCAAAGCTCCCTCCATCGCCTCCACATCCTCTAGGGGTTGATCTCACCCATGCGTAGGTCCCGTACCGTCGCCCTGACCGCCGCGGCCGCTGCCGTGGTCCTGGTCGTGACCGGCTGCACCAGTTCGTCGAAGAGCGGAGGGTCCTCCTCGGCCTCCGGTGACGCCGCGGGCGGCTCCGGCGCCAACGCCGCCACCAAGGGCGTCGTCAACGCCTCGGACAAGAAGGGCGGGACGGTGACCTTCGAGATGAAGGGCACCCCGGACTCGCTCGACCCGGGCAACACGTACTACGCGTACATCTACAACTTCTCGCGCCTGTACGCCCGTCCGCTGACCACCTTCAACCCGGCGCCGGGCGAGGAGGGCAACAAGCTCGTCCCCGACCTCGCCGAGTCGATGGGCCAGCCCAGCGCCGACGGCCTGACCTGGACGTACAAGCTGCGCAAGGGCCTGAAGTACGACGACGGCACCCCGATCAGCTCGAAGGACGTCAAGTACGCCGTCGAGCGCTCGAACTACGCGCTGGACGTGAACTCCAACGGCCCGGTCTACTTCCACGACCTGCTGGTGGACAACGCCACGCCGTACGCCGGCCCGTACAAGGACAAGGAGGGCGGCCTCAACTCGATCGAGACGCCCGACGAGACCACGGTCGTCTTCCACCTGAAGCACCCCTTCGCCGACTTCGACTACCTGGTCAGCGCCCCGCAGACCGCGCCGGTCCCGCAGGCCAAGGACAGCGGCTCGGAGTACGTGAAGCACATCGCGTCCTCGGGCTCCTACAAGTTCGAGTCCTACGAGGACGGCAAGCAGGCCGTCCTGGTGCCGAACACCAACTGGGACCCGAGCACCGACCCGATCCGCAAGCAGCTCGCGGACAAGCTCCTGCTCAAGTTCAACATCGACCAGGCCACCATCGACAAGGACCTGCTGGCCGGCAACGCCCAGGTCGACCTGGTGGGCGGCGGCGTCGACCCGCAGACCCAGGCGCAGATCCTGCAGAACCCGAAGCTGAAGGCCAGCACCGACAACGCCTACGGCGGCCGCCTGGTCTACATGGCGATCAACTCCAAGCTCGCGCCGTTCGACAACGTCGAGTGCCGCAAGGCCGTCCAGTACGCGATCGACAAGGTCTCGGTGCAGACCGCGGTCGGCGGCCCGATCCGCGGCCAGATCGCCAACACGGTGCTCCCGCCGGACATCGCGGGCCACCAGGACTTCAACACGTACGAGACCAAGGACAACAAGGGCGACGAGGCCAAGGCCAAGCAGGCCCTGAAGGCCTGCGGCAAGGAGGGCGGCATCAACACCGTCCTCTCGGCCCGCACCGAGCGCGCCACCGAGGTCGCCGCGGCCACCTCGATCCAGGCCGCGCTGAAGAAGGTCGGCATCAACGCCGAGATCCAGCAGTACCCGCAGGGCAAGTACCTCCAGGACAGCGCCGGCTCGCCGCAGTTCGCCGCCGAGCACAACATCGGCCTGATGATGATGCAGTGGGGCGCCGACTGGCCGACCGGCTACGGCTTCCTCCAGCAGATCGTCGACGGCCGCACGATCAAGCCGTCCGGCAACAACAACCTCGCCCAGCTGGACGACCCGGCGGTCAACAAGCTGATCGACGACGCCGCGATCAACCCGGACAAGACGGCCCGCGAGAAGATCTACAGCGAGATCGACAAGAAGGTCATGGACCAGGCGGTCTACGTCCCGCTGACCTACTTCAAGGTCTTCCTGTACCGCCCGGACAACGCCACCAACATGGTCTCCACCTCGGCGTTCTCGGGTGAGTACGACTACCTGAACATCGGCACCACCAAGTAAGAGCCTGGCTCCGCATCCCTGAAGGCAGGTGAAGGCAGCGGCGCCCGCCGCCGTCCGGTAGACCCCGGACGGCGGCGGGCCGCCGGAGCCGCCCAACTGTGTTTGCCTACATCATCCGCAGGATCATCGCGGCGGCGATACTGCTGCTGGTCGTCAGCGCTGTCACCTTCGCGATCTTCTTCCTGCTCCCGCGCCTCGCCGGAGAGACGGCCGACCAACTGGCCGCCCAGTACATCGGGAAGAACCCCTCACCCGACGCGATCGCCGCGGTCAAGAAGAACCTCGGTCTCGACCAGCCGCTGTACTCCCAGTACTGGAACTTCCTCAAGGGACTGGTCAGCGGCGCCGAGTACAACTTCGGGCCCGAACCGGCCACCTGCCACGTGCCCTGCTTCGGCTACTCCTTCAAGAACCACCTGGAGGTCTGGCCCGAGCTGACCAAGCGCATCCCGACCACCATGTCGCTCGCCGCCGGCGCGGCCGTGCTCTGGCTGGTCTCCGGCGTCGCCACCGGCGTCGTCTCCGCCCTCAAGCCGCGCTCGATCTTCGACCGGCTCTCCATGGGCGTCGCGCTCGCCGGCGTCTCGCTGCCGGTCTTCTTCACCGGCGCGCTGCTGCTCACGGTGTTCAGCTACGAGTGGCCGATCCTGGACAACCTGCACTACGTCGACTTCACCGAGAACCCGCTGATGTGGGCCCGCAACCTGATCCTGCCCTGGATCTCGCTGGCCTTCCTCTACTCCGCGCTCTACGCCCGGCTCACCCGCGCCGGAATGCTGGAGACCATGAGCGAGGACTACATCCGCACCGCCCGGGCCAAGGGCCTGGCCGAGAGCAAGGTCGTCACCCGGCACGGGCTGCGCGCCGCGCTCACCCCGATCGTCACCATCTTCGGCATGGACCTCGGGCTGCTGCTCGGCGGCGCGCTGATCACCGAGCAGGTCTTCTCGCTCCAGGGCGTCGGCCAGTTCGCCGTCCAGGCGATCTCCGACAACGACCTGCCCAAGATCCTCGGCGTCACCCTGCTCGCCGCCTTCTTCATCGTCGCCTGCAACCTCGTGGTCGACCTCCTGTACGCCCTCGTCGACCCCCGCGTGAGGCTCTCGTGACCGAGCTCAAGAAGACCACGGCGGACGCCGCGCAGACCCCGCCCGGCGACCCCTTCCTCTCGGTCCGGGACCTGCGGATCCACTTCGACACCGACGACGGCCTGGTCCGCTCGGTGGACGGGGTCAGCTTCGACCTGCACAAGGGACGCACCCTCGGCATCGTCGGCGAGTCCGGCTCCGGCAAGTCCGTCACCTCGCTGGGCATCATGGGCCTGCACCGCTCCAAGCGGGCCCGGATCAGCGGCGAGATCCGGCTGAACGGCGAGGACCTGATCGCGGCCGGCCCGGACCGGGTGCGCCGGCTGCGCGGCCGGGAACTGGCGATGATCTTCCAGGACCCGCTGACCGCGATGCACCCGTACTACACGGTGGGGCAGCAGATCGTCGAGGCGTACCGGGTGCACCACCCCCAGGCCTCCAAGAAGCAGGCCAGGGCCAGGGCGGTCGAGATGCTCGACCGGGTCGGCATCCCGCAGCCCGACCGCCGCGTGGACGACTTCCCGCACCAGTTCTCCGGCGGCATGCGCCAGCGCGCGATGATCGCCATGGCGCTGGTCAACGACCCCTCGCTGCTGATCGCCGACGAGCCCACCACCGCCCTGGACGTCACCGTCCAGGCGCAGATCCTGGACCTCATCCGCGACCTCCAGCAGGAGTTCGGCTCCGCCGTCATCATCATCACCCACGACCTCGGGGTGGTCGCCGAGCTGGCCGACGACATCCTGGTCATGTACGGCGGCAAGTGCATCGAGCGCGGACCGGCCGAGACCCTCTTCGACGCGCCCGAACACCCGTACACCTGGGGCCTGCTGGGCTCGATGCCGCGACTGGACCGGGAACTCCAGGACCGGCTGGTGCCGGTCAGGGGCACCCCGCCCAGCCTGATCAACGTGCCGTCCGGCTGCGCCTTCCACCCGCGCTGCCCGTACGCCGCCCTCACCGAGGGGCGCTCCACGGGCGAGGTCCCGGTGCTGGCCGAGGCCGCGCCCGGGCACTTCGCGGCCTGCCACCTGGCGGCCGGCGAACGGCACCGCATCTTCGCCGAAGAGATCGCGCCCCGGCTGTGAGCCCGGCCTCGTACCACCTTTCTGGAGAGAACCGATGACGGACACTCAGACGACCGGGACCCCGTCGCCGGCACCCGCCCCCGGCCGCGAACCGCTGCTGAAGGTGACCGGCCTGACCCGGCACTTCCCGATCCGCAGCGGGCTGCTGCGCCGCCAGACCGGCGCGGTGCGGGCCGTCGACGGCATCGACTTCACGGTCAACGCCGGCGAGACGCTGGGCGTCGTGGGCGAGTCCGGCTGCGGCAAGTCGACCATGGGCCGACTGGTCACCCGGCTCGACGAACCCACCGGCGGGGCCATCGAGTTCGAGGGCACCGACATCACCCACCTGAGCGTCGGGGCGATGCGGCCGCTGCGCCGCGACATCCAGATGATCTTCCAGGACCCGTACTCCTCGCTGAACCCCCGGCACACCGTCGGCACCATCGTCGGCGCGCCGTTCAGGCTCCAGAACGCGGTGCCCGCGGGCGGCCTCAAGAAGGCCGTCCAGGAACTGCTGGAACTGTGCGGACTCAGCCCCGAGCACTACAACCGCTACCCGCACGAGTTCTCCGGCGGCCAGCGCCAGCGCATCGGCATCGCCCGCGCGCTCGCGCTCAAGCCGAAGATGATCGTCGCGGACGAGCCGGTCTCCGCGCTGGACGTCTCGATCCAGGCGCAGGTGGTCAACCTGCTGGACGACCTCCAGCGGGAACTCGGGCTGACCTACCTGATCATCGCGCACGACCTCTCGGTGGTCCGGCACGTCTCGGACCGGGTCGCGGTGATGTACCTCGGCAAGATCGTGGAGATCGCCGACCGGGACGCGCTCTACCGCAGCCCGATGCACCCGTACACCAACGCGCTGATGTCCGCGGTGCCCGTCCCCGACCCGCGCCGGCGCCACAGCGGGGGCCGCGAGCGCATCCTGCTCAAGGGCGACGTCCCCTCGCCGATCAACCCGCCCAGCGGCTGCCGCTTCCGCACCCGGTGCTGGAAGGCGCAGGACGTGTGCGCGAGCCAGGAGCCGCCGCTGGTGGCGCTGGAGTCGGGGCACCAGGTGGCTTGTCACTTCCCCGAGCGGAGCGAGGGGAACGACTAGCGCAGTCCCGAGCGGAGCGAGGGGAACGACTAGCGCAGTCCCGAGCGGAGCGAGGGGAACGACTGACGCAGTCCGGAAAACGCGCCGGCCGGCGCTGCCGCGTCCTGACCGCCGGGGCTCGTACGAGAGAGGCCGCCCGCCCCGGGATTCCGGGGCGGGCGGCCTCTTCCGTGTCCGGGTGTCAGGCGCCGGCGGCCGGCTCCGGCTCACGCTCCGGCTCACGCGGGCCCGGGGCCTGCTCGGCGGCCGGTCCGGTGTGCAGTGGGGCGGCCGGGAAGCGGCGGTTCAGTGCCTTGACCGCCTTGCGGCCGAGGTTCTGGAACGGGATCTCGACCAGCCGGTACGAGAGGTAGCCGAACACGACGAGTGCCGCGAGGTAGCCGGCGGTGAGGACGGCCTGCCCCTTGTGGCCGACGATCGGCGGGTAGCTCTGGAGCTTCCACCCGATGAAGTACATCAGCGGGCCGTGCAGCAGGTAGACCGAGAAGCTGATCGTGCCGAGCCCGCTGAGCCAGCGCGGGAAGCGGCGGTGGCGCAGCAGCATGGCGCCCCCGAACAGCGCCCAGGCGGCCAGGTAGGCGTACGAGAAGGACTGCCACGAGGGCGTCCAGGTGTGCCACAGCGCGGTGTCGCGGTTGTACAGGTAGCCGACCGAGACGCCGGCCACCACGACGAAGGCGCAGCAGAGCAGGGCCGGGACCTTGTCGATCTGGCCGTGCTCCAGCCGGTACAGCACCGTGCCGGCGAACATGGTCGCGAAGATCAGCATGGTCTCGAAGCCGGTGGTGCGGGTGTTGAGTACGGCCAGGGCCAGGCCCAGGCCGCCGAGCAGCGTCGCGCCCCAGCGGACCAGGTCGGGGCGGGCGGTGGCGATGCAGGCCAGCGCCATCAGCACCACGATCCCGGTGGCGGCCACCAGGTGCCTGGTCGCCGTCAGGTCCACCGAGAGGGCGCTGACCGGCAGCCAGGCGCCGAGCACCAGGGCGACGGACGCGAAGCCGATCGTGATCGGCGCGCTGTGCCGGTGCCAGCCCCGCACGAAGAGGGCCGAGACGAAGTAGTAGAACACCATCTCGTAGGCGAGCGACCACATCACGCCGAGTGTGCCGGGCACCCCGAGCAGGTCCTGGAGCAGCAGGCCGTTGGCGCCGAGCGACAGGGCGGGGTGGTCGAAGCTCCAGCCCTGGATGATCTGGTTGCTGCGCGGCAGCACCAGCAGGCTCACCACCACCGCGACGATCACCGCGGGGTAGATGCGGAAGAACCGGCCGGCCCAGAACGCCCGCACATCGCCGCGCCGTTCCAGCGAGGCCGGGATGATGTACCCGCTGACCAGGAAGAACAGCATCACGCCGAAGAATCCGAGGTCCAGGTACTGCGGCACCTTCGCCCCGTGCGGGATCTTGTCGAGCAGCCCGAAGTGGTGCATGGCGACGGCGAGGGCGGCGATGCCGCGTAGGGCGTCCAGCCAGCCGAGCCTGGCGGAGGAGGGGGGCTTGGGCATCGGCGTCGACCTCGGTGTCGGCCTGGGCTTCACGAGCTTCACAGGGCGGAGGCTAGCGGAATACGTTCGGCCGCACCGGGGGGGATTGTCCGTTCGGGCCCAAGACGGACGTCCGTATCCCGACCGTGACCGTTCACCGGACAAGTCTGCGCATCGGGTACACATGGACGGTGACATCCCAGCTCTTCCCGACCGACGTGCAGCAGTCGCTGGACCTCGTCGGCATCTTCGTCTTCGCCCTCTCCGGGGGTCTGCTCGCCGTCCGCAAGAACATGGACATTTTCGGGATCTGTGTGCTGGCGGAGGTCACCGCGCTCGGCGGCGGGGTGATGCGCGACCTGGTGATCGGCGCGACGCCGGTCGCCGCGTTCACCAACCTCGGGTACTTCGTGACCCCGCTGGGTGCCGCGCTGGTGGTGTTCTTCCTGCATCCGGAGGTCGAGCGGATCAACCGGGCGGTGCAGACCCTGGACGCGCTCGGGCTCGGGCTGTTCTGCGTCACCGGCACCGCCAAGGCGCACGACTTCGGGCTCGGCGCGGTCGCCGCGATCGCGCTCGGCATGGTCACCGCGGCCGGCGGTGGTGTGATCCGCGACGTGCTGGCCGGGGAGATCCCCTCGCTGCTGCGCTGGGACCGGGAGATCTACGCCGTCCCGGCCCTGGTCGGCGCCACCATGGTCGCGCTGCTGATCGCGGTCGACCGGCTCACCGGTGTGACCGGCACCGCCGCCGCGCTCACCGCGTTCGTGCTGCGGATGCTCGCGCTGAAGTACGGCTGGCGCGCGCCGCGGGCCTGGCACCGCAACGGTTCTCGCACCAGCGAGGAGTAGGCGAGCCGCCGTACGCGAGCGAGATCGCCTCGGCGGTGCAGAGCAGTTCCGGCACCATCCGGGCCAGCTCGGCCGGCGGCACCAGGCCGGCCGGGGCGCTCAGCGCGCAGGCCGCCACCGCCCGTCCGCCGCTGCCCGCCACCGGCGCGGCCACGCAGGTCACCGGCTCCCGGTGCTCGGCGGACTCCGCCGCCCAGCCCCGGCGGCGCACCGCCGCCAGCTCGTCCGACAGCTGGTCCGACAGCTCCTCGGTGAGGGCGCCGTCCGCGGGCAGCCCGGCGAGCAGCACCCGGCCGACCGCCGTACCCGTCACCGGGGCCCGGCGGCCGATCCGGGACGGTTCGGCTCCCGCGGGACCGGCCACCTCGTCCAGGTAGAGCACCTCGCCGTCGTGCAGCACGGCGAGCCGGACGGTGTAGCCGCAGCGGGCGTTGAGCGCGGCCAGGTACGGCGCGGCGACCTGCCGGACGTCGAAGTCCTCCAGCGCGCGGTGGGCCAGCGAGAGCACCCGGCCGCCGATCCGGTAGCGCAGGTCGGGCTGGCGGCGGGCGAAGCCGTGCTCCTCCAGGGTGCGCAGCAGCCGCAGGGCGGTGGACTTGTGCACCCCGAGGCTGCTGGCGGCCTGCTCCAGCGAGAGCGGCGCGTCGCCGAGTGCGTCGAGCAGGGTCAGCGCGCGGTCGACCGACTGCGACATGGCGTTTTCCCGTGGATCCGGCTGACTGGTGGCGTCAGGCTAACCGCTGGGTGGCTCAGTGGTACAAACCAGTGCCGGACGCGGCCGTCCGGCCGTGGTGCACCGGGAGGGCACCGTGACGCGTCGGACGGGCGGCAGCGGTGCGCCGGGCCGGTGCGGGCGGCAGGTGGCCGGATCAGTGCGCAGCCCTGGAGGAGTGCCCGGCGCCGCGCTCTACAATCGGATGGTTATGCCATACCTGGACCATGCGGCGACCACGCCGATGCTGCCCGAGGCGATCGCCGCGATGACGGCGCACCTGGGGGTGGTCGGCAACGCCTCGGCCCTGCACGCGGCCGGCCGACGGGCCCGCCGGGTGGTCGAGGAGTCCCGGGAGTCGCTCGCCGATTCCCTGGGTGCCCGTCCGAGCGAGATCGTGCTCACCGGCGGCGGCACCGAATCCGACAACCTGGCGGTCAAGGGCCTGTACTGGGCCCGCAGGGACGCCGACCCGGCCAGGACCAGGGTGCTGTGCAGCCCGGTCGAGCACCACGCGGTGCTGGACGCGGTGCACTGGCTCTCCGAGCACGAGGGCGCCGAGGTCGAGTACCTGCCGGTGGACCCGCTGGGCCGGGTGCACCCCGCGGAGCTGCGCGCGGCGATCGAGCGCGATCCGGCGTCGGTCGCGCTGGTCACCGTGATGTGGGCCAACAACGAGGTCGGCACCGTCCAGCCGGTGCACGAACTGACCGCGGTGGCCGCCGAGTACGGCATCCCCGTGCACGCCGACGCGGTGCAGGCCCTCGGCCAGGTCCAGGTCTCCTTCGCGGAATCCGGCCTCACCGCGCTCACCGTCACCGGGCACAAGATCGGCGGCCCGTTCGGCATCGGCGCGCTGCTGCTCTCCCGGGGTGCCGCGCCCGTACCGCTGCTGCACGGCGGCGGGCAGGAGCGCGACGTGCGCTCCGGCACCCTCGACGCCCCCGGTGCGGCCGGCTTCGCGGCCGCCGCGGCGCTCGCGGTGGAGCGCCGGGCCGAGCACGCCGTCACGCTGGGCACGCTGCGGGACGAGCTGGTGGCCTCCGTCCTGGCCGCCGTCCCGGACGCGGTGTACAACGGCGACCCGGCGGCCGAGGGCCGGCTGCCCGCCAACGCGCACTTCTCCTTCCCCGGGTGCGAGGGCGACGCGCTGCTGATGCTGCTGGACGCCCAGGGCATCGAGTGCTCGACGGGTTCGGCCTGCTCCGCGGGGGTGCCGCAGCCCAGCCACGTGCTGCTCGCGATGGGCGTCGACCCGCTGCTGGCGCGCGCCTCGCTGCGGTTCTCGCTCGGGCACACCTCGGTGCGGGAGGACGTCACGGAGCTGGCGAAGGCCATCGGGCCGGTCGTCGAGCGGGCCAGGAACGCGGGACTGGCCTCCGTGCGCCGGTAGTCCCTCGCGTGGGTGGGCATGTCCGGCGGCCCCGTAGGCTTGTACCCACCATGACTGACTTCCCGGGTGCCCCGACCACTCCGTCCACCGGCCGTCTGCGCGTGCTCGCGGCGATGTCCGGCGGAGTCGACTCCGCCGTCGCCGCCGCCCGCGCCGTCGAGGCGGGGCACGAGGTGACCGGCGTCCACCTGGCGCTGTCGGCCAACCCGCAGTCCTTCCGGACCGGCGCGCGCGGCTGCTGCACGATCGAGGACTCCCGGGACGCGTGGCGCGCGGCCGACGTGATCGGCATCCCCTTCTACGTCTGGGACCTCGCCGAGCGCTTCCGCGAGGACGTGATCGACGACTTCGTCGCCGAGTACGCGGCCGGGCGCACGCCCAACCCCTGCCTGCGCTGCAACGAGAAGATCAAGTTCGCGGCGCTGCTGGACAAGGCGGTCGCGCTGGGCTTCGACGCCGTCTGCACCGGCCACTACGCCCGGATCGTCGACCTGCCGTCCGGGGACCGCCAGTTGCACCGGGCGGTCGACGCGGCGAAGGACCAGTCGTACGTGCTCGGTGTGCTGGACGCGGACCAGCTCGCCCACTCGCTCTTCCCGCTCGGTGACACCACCAAGGAGGAGATCCGGGCGGAGGCCGAGCGCCGCGGCCTGGCCGTCGCCAAGAAGCCCGACAGCCACGACATCTGCTTCATCGCCGACGGCGACACCCAGGGCTTCCTGGCCAAGCACCTCGGCACCGCGACCGGCGACATCCTCGACGCCGACGGCACCAAGCTCGGCGAGCACGACGGCGCGTACGGCTTCACCATCGGCCAGCGCAAGGGCCTGCGGATCGGCCGCCCGGCGGCCGACGGGAAGCCGCGGTACGTGCTGGACATCTCCCCGGTGAACAACACCGTGACCGTCGGCCCGGTCGAGGGCCTGGACGTCACCGGGCTGACCGCCATCCGCCCGCGCTGGTGCGGCACCGAGCCGCTGGCCGACGGCCGCTACACGGCCCAGCTGCGGGCCCACGGCGAGGAGGTGCCGGTGCACGCCTCGGTGGTCGAGGGCGAGCTGCGGGTGCGGCTCGACACCCCGGTGCGGGGCATCGCCCCCGGCCAGGCCGTGGTGGTGTACGACGGCACCCGCGTCGTCGGTTCGGCGACCATCGCGAGCACGGAGCGTCCGGCCGTCACCGCCTGAGCGGCAGGACGTTCGCGGGCCCGCCGAAGCACTGGCCGGCGTCCGGCGATCCGTCCCAGGAGCCCGCCCGGGGCAATTCCGGTGAGCGGGTGGCCGGGCGCGTGATAGACCAGACGACATTATGAACATCTCTGTCTTCTGCTCCGCGTACTCGCTCGACGACCGCTACTCCGCCCCCGCCGCGGAGTTCGCCCGGCTCCTGGGGGAGGGCGGGCACACCCTGGTGTGGGGCGGCTCGAACGCCGGGCTGATGGGGCTCCTCGCCGACGAGGTGAAGGCGGCCGGCGGCCGACTGGTCGGTGTGATGGTCGAGATGCTGAGGCACAAGGCGTACGTCGGCGCCGACGAACTCGTCTGGACGGCCGACCTCCCGGAGCGCAAGCGGGAGCTGGCCTCGCGGGCGGACGCGATCGTCGTCCTGGTCGGCGGGCTGGGCACCCTGGACGAGGTCACCGAGGTGCTGGAGCTCAAGAAGCACGGGATGTTCGACAAGCCGGTGGTCGTGCTGGACACCGAGGGCTTCTACTCGGGCCTGCGGACCCAGATGGAGCGGATGGACGCCGAGGGCTTCCTGCCCCGCCCGCTCGCCGAGCTGATCACCTTCGCGCAGACGCCCGCCGAGGTGTTCGCCCAGCTCAAGGCCTGAGAGGATCGCAACCATGGCTGCACATCTGATCACCGGCGCCGGCTCCGGCATCGGCGCCGTCCTCACCGAGAAGCTCGCCGAGCGCGGGGAAGAGCTCTGGCTGCTGGCCCGCGACGCCCGTCGGGCCGCCGAGCTGCGCGAGCGCTTCCCCGGGGCGAAGACGCTGGCCGGCGACCTCGGCGACCCGGGCAAGCTGTCCTGGGCCTTCGGCCACCAGCAGCTGCCCGTCCGGCTGGACTCGCTGCTGCACGTCGCGGGCGTGGTCGAGCTCGGCCCGGTCGGCGACCTGACGCCCAAGGCCTGGCAGGAGACGCTCAACGTCAACCTCGTCGCCCCCGCCGAGCTGACCCGGCTGCTGCTGCCGTCCCTGCGGCTCGCCAAGGGGCACGTCGTCTTCGTCAACTCCGGTGCCGGCCTGCGCGCCGACGCCGAGTGGTCGGCGTACGCGGCCAGCAAGCACGGCCTCAAGGCGCTCGCCGACTCGCTGCGCGTCGAGGAGCACGCCAACGGGGTCCGGGTCACCTCGGTCTACCCCGGCCGGACCGCCACCGCGATGCAGGTCAAGGTGCACCAGCAGGAGGGCAAGGAGTACGACGCGGACCGCTGGATCGAGCCCGAGTCCGTCGCCAAGGCCGTCCTCGCCGCCCTCGACGCCTCCCGGGACGCGGAGATCACCGACATCACCGTCCGCCCCGGACGGTAGCGCGCCGCACGGGACGTCGGCCCGGCCGACTTCCCACGCGTTCGCCGCGGGGTCGTGGTCCCGCCCGGCCCGGCTCCCATGGCAACCGGCCCCCGTGTCCGAGCCCCGCGCTCGGACACGGGGGCCGTTCGCATGCGGTCCGTTGGCCTGCGGAAAGACGTTGTCGCAGCCCATTCGGTTGTGGAATGATCCGCTCCGCCCTCCAGTCGATCACTTTCGGACACAGGAGGGGCAGAAAGCGCCATCGGCGCTTCAGAGTGCCAGGGGGCTCCCATTTCCAGATTCCGCACAGCCCTCGCTGTCGGTGCGACGCTGCTCGGGGCGGTCGGCCTGCCGGCCGTCGGCGCGGGTGTCGCGGCCGCGGCGGGCGGCACGCTCCACGTCAACAACGCCGCGGGTGCGAACTGCACCGACAGCGGCAGCGGCGCCCAGCCGGCGCCGTTCTGCACGATCGGCGCTGCGGCGGCCGTCGTCCAGCCGGGACAGACGGTCGAGATCGCCGACGGCGTCTACGCCGAGAACCTGACCTTCACCCGGTCGGGCACGGCCGAGGCGCCGATCACCTTCCGTGCCAGGAAGGAGGAGTTCTCCCCGGGCGGCGGCGCGAGGATCGGCGACTGGAACAAGCCGGTCAACGGCCTCGTGGTCAAGGGCGCCGGCTACCTCCGCTTCGAGAACCTCATCGTCAACTCCGCCTTCCAGAAGCCGACGGTGCTGGTCGACGGCGCCCACGACGTGTCGTTCGACAACATCGACGTCTCGGGCGGCAACGGCATCCGGATCACCAACGGTTCGGACAAGGTCCTCTTCGGCCGCGGCGCTTTCGGCTACGTGCAGGGTCCGGCGGTCACCGTGGACGGCGGCTCCACCGGCACGGTGGTGACCACCAACCAGGTCCAGGCCAACTACGTGCCGGAGATGACCGGCATCCTGGTCAAGGACGCCCCGAACACCGTCGTGGTGAGCAACAGTGTCACCTCCTCCTGCTTCGCCGGGATCGTGCTGGACGGCACCTCGACCGGCGCCGTGGTCGAGAACAACGTGGTGAACACCGCGAAGAACCAGAACTCGGCCTGCGCCGACCCGGCCACCGCCACCGGGATCACCGTCGGGGCGAACGCCGTCGCGGGCACCAAGGCCGACTACAACCTGATCGACCCGAGCAGCGGTGCCGCGGCCTACAAGTGGGCCGGCACGCCGTACACCACCCAGGCCGCGTTCACCGGGGCCACCGGCCAGGGGACGCACGACTTCGTCGCCTCGACCTGGGTGCAGAAGGGCCCGGACGCGCCCGTCGACCACCGGATCGACTCGGCCGACGAGAACGCCCCCGGCATGCTGCCGTCCGACCGCGGCGCCTGGGCCCCGGTCGACAACCCGACGATCGCCAACACCGGTACCGGCAGCGGCATCCGCGACCGCGGCGCCTACGAGGACCTCGACACCGGCAGCGCGTTCACCCCGGCCGGTCCGACCCGGCTGCTGGACACCCGCGCGCCGATCGGCGTGCCGACGGCGCGGGCCGTCCCGGCGTTCGGCACCGTCGACCTCCCGGTGACGGGCGTCGCCGGCGTTCCGGCGGAGGGCGTGACGGCCGTGACGCTGAACGTGACGGTGACCGACCCGCAGCAGGACGGGCACCTCACCGTGTACCCGCACGGTGACGAGGCACCGACCGCCTCCAACCTCAACTGGACGGCCGGGCGGACGATTCCGAACCTGGTGACGGTGCCGGTGAAGGACGGCAAGGTGTCGTTCTACAACGCCTCCGGCGGCACCACCCACGTGATCGCCGACCTGGAGGGCTACTTCAGCCCCAAGGGTTCGCTGTTCCACCCCCAGGGCCCGACCCGGCTGCTGGACACCCGCGCGCCGATCGGCGTCCCGGCCGCCCAGGCCGTGCCCGCCTGGGGCACCGTCGACCTCCCGGTGAGCGGTGCCGCGGGCGTCCCGGCGTCCGGTGTCACCGCGGTGACGATGAACGTGACGGTGACCGACCCGAAGCAGGAGGGCCACCTCACCGTCTACCCGCACGGTGACGCGCCACCGAGCGCCTCCAACCTCAACTGGACGGCGGGGCGGACGATCCCGAACCTGGTGACGGTGCCGGTGAAGGACGGCAAGGTGTCGTTCCACAACGCCTCCGGCGGCACCGTGCACGTGATCGCCGACCTCGCCGGCTACTACGCCACCGACGGCAAGCTCAGCTACCGCCCGGCCGGTCCGTACCGGGTCCTCGACACCCGCCAGGACACCTACTGGGAGTCGGGCACCCGCCCCGCGGGCACCGTCCCGGCGTGGGGCACGCTGGACGTCCCGTTCGAGGTCCCCGGCGCCACGGCGCTGACCCTCAACGTGACGGTCACCGAGCCGGGCACCGAGGGCCACCTCACCGTGTATCCGCACGGCGGCGCGGCGCCGAACGCCTCGAACCTGAACTTCCTGCCCGGCGAGACCATCCCCAACCAGGTGGTCGTCCCGATCAAGGACGGCAAGGTCTCGTTCTACAACGCGAGCGGCGCTCCGCTGCACCTGATCGTCGACCTGTCCGGCTACCAGGCGTACTGATCCCGCCGGCGAACGAACGGCCCCGGTACCGAGCCCCGCGCCCGGTACCGGGGCCGTCGGCGTGAGCGGGCCCCGCCCGGCTGAGTAGGCTCGGGCGGGTGAGCACCCCACATCCCTTCCCCGACCTGCGCGGCGCCGCCACCGGCGTCGGCTCGCTGCCCGGCACCGACGCCCGGGAGGCGGCCAAGACCGCCACCGGCGCGCTGGAGCACCTGCCGTTCCTGCCCGAGCTGCCCGCGCGCGGGCCCGGCGCCGACATGATCGGGCGCGGCGCCGGCCTCCTGGTCGAGCTGTTCGCGCAGACCGAGCCCAGCGGCTGGCGGTTCGCCGACCGTCCCGGCCGGGACACCCGGCGGGCCCACTCCTGGCTCGGCGAGGACCTGGACGCGCTGGAGGAGTTCACCCAGGGCTACCAGGGCGCGCTCAAGCTCCAGGCCGTCGGCCCCTGGACGCTGGCGGCGAACGTCGAGCTGAAGCACGGCGAGAAGGCGCTGTCCGACCACGGGGCCTGCCGCGACATCGCGGGCTCGCTCACCGAGGGCTTGCGCCGCCACCTCGCGGACGTCCGCGGGCGGGTGCCGGGCGCGCAGCTCGTCCTCCAGCTGGACGAGCCCTCGCTGCCCGCCGTCCTGTCCGGGTCGGTGAAGACCGCCAGCGGCTTCCAGCGGCTGCGCGCCGTCGACCGGCAGGTCGCCGAGGAGGTGCTGCGGGAGGTGATCCGGAGCCTCGACGTGCCCGTGGTGGTGCACAGCTGTGCCCCGGACGTCCCGGTCCCGCTGCTGCGCCGCGCCGGAGTCGCCGGGATCTCCCTCGACTTCTCCCTCCTCACCGAGCGCCAGGACGACGACCTGGGCGAGGCCGTGGAGGCGGGCACGGCGATCCTCGCTGGTGTCGTTCCCGCCACTGACCAGGCAGTGTCCGACCCTGCCGGTAGTGTCCAGGGTGTCAGGACCCTGTGGCGCAGGCTCGGGTTCGCCCCGGAGCTGCTGGGCCGCCGCGTGCTGGTGACGCCGACCTGCGGGCTGTCCGGGGCCTCCCCGGCGTACGCGCGCAAGGCGCTGTCGCTCGCGTCGCGGGCGGCACAGAGCCTGGTGGACAACCCGGAATGAGAACGTAGGAGGGCTTGCGGTGACGGCTGTCGAGGGCTGGGAGGACGTCCCGGCGGAGGTGCGCAGGCGGCACGCCGAGCTGGCACAGGAGATCACCGACCACCGCGCCCGGTACTACGAGCAGGACGCCCCGATCGTCAGCGACGCCGAGTTCGACGCCCTGATGCGGGAGCTGGAGGTGATCGAGGCCGAGCACCCGGCCCTGGTCACCCCGGACTCGCCGACGCAGAAGGTCGGCGGCGACGTCGCGGAGGGCTTCACCAAGGTCGAGCACCGGGAGCGGCTGCTCAGCCTCGACAACGCGATGGACGACGAGGAACTCGCCGCCTGGGCCGAGCGGGTCGCCCGCGAGCTGGACGGCATCGACTACCACTACCTGTGCGAGCTCAAGGTGGACGGCCTGGCCGTCAACCTCACCTACGAGCGCGGCGAGCTGGTGCTCGCCGCGACCCGGGGCACCGGCCGGGTCGGCGAGGACATCACCGCCAACGTCCGCACCATCAAGGAGATCCCGCACCGCCTCAAGGGCGAGGACATCCCCGAGCTGGTGGAGATCCGCGGTGAGGTGTTCCTCCCGACCGAGGCCTTCGAGGAGCTGAACGCCTCGCTCGCGGCCGAGAACGAGCGCCGCAGGGCGGAGAACGAGGCGCGCGCCGAGGAGGGCAAGCGCCCGCAGGCCCTCCTCAAGCTGTTCGCCAACCCCCGCAACGCCGCCGCCGGTTCGCTGCGCCAGAAGGACCCGCACGTCACCGCCTCCCGTCCGCTGCACATGGTGGTGCACGGCATCGGCGCCCGGACGGGGTTCGACATCGACTGCCAGTCGCACGCCTACGACCTGCTGCGCGCGTGGGGCCTGCCGACCGCCCGGCACAACAGGGTGGTCGGGACCCTCGACGAGGTGCGGGAGTTCATCCGGCAGTTCGGCGAGCAGCGGCACTCGGTCGAGCACGAGATCGACGGCGTCGTGGTCAAGGTGGACGAGATCGCCCTCCAGGGCCGGCTCGGATCCACCTCCAAGTCCCCGCGCTGGGCGATCGCCTGGAAGTACCCGCCGGAGGAGGTCACCGGCAGGCTGGCGCAGATCCGGGTCGGCATCGGGCGCACCGGCCGGGCGACCCCGTTCGCGGTGCTGGCCGAGCCGGTCAAGGTCGCCGGTTCGATGGTGCAGTACGCGACGCTGCACAACCAGGAGATCGTCAAGGCGAAGGGCGTGCTGCTCGGCGACACGATCGTGCTGCGCAAGGCCGGTGACGTGATCCCGGAGATCCTCGGGCCGGTGGAGGACCTGCGGGACGGCACCGAGCAGGAGTTCGTGATGCCCTCGCACTGCCACGAGTGCGGGGCCGAGCTGCGTCCGATGTCCGAGGGCGACATCGATCTGCGATGCCCCAACGCCCAGTTCTGCCCGGCCCAGATCCGGGAGCGGATCGCCTTCCTGGGCGGCCGCTCCTCGCTGGACATCGACGGCCTCGGCTACGTCGCGGCCACCGCGCTGACCCAGCCGCTGGAGCCGGCCGAGGCGCCGGTGAAGGACGAGGGCGACATCTTCGGGCTGACCATGGAGCAGCTGCTGCCGATCCAGGTGCTGGTGCGCGACCAGAAGACGGGCATGCCGAAGCTGGACGACCGGACCGGCAAGGAGAAGAAGGCCACCTTCTTCGCCAACCAGAAGGGCGAGCCCAAGAAGACGGCCGGTCTCCTGCTGGAGAACCTGGAGAAGGTCAAGGAGCGTCCGCTCTGGCGCTTCCTCAACGGGCTCTCGATCCGGCACGTGGGGCCGGTCGCCGCGCAGGAGCTGGCCCGGGAGTTCCGAGACCTGGACCGGATCTTCTCGGCCACCGAGGAGGAGCTGGCCGCCGTCGAGGGGGTCGGGCCGATCATCGCCCGGTCCGTGGTCGAGTGGTACCAGGAGGAGTGGCACCGCGACATCCTGGAGAAGTGGCGCACCGCCGGCGTCCGCTTCACCGAGGAGTTCGCGGACGAGGAGGAGGCGGACCGTCCGCTGGAGGGCCTGACCGTCGTGGTGACCGGCACCCTGGCCGGCCACACCCGGGACGGCGCCAAGGAGGCGCTGACCTCGCGCGGAGCGAAGGTGACCGGTTCGGTTTCGAAGAAGACCGATTTTGTGGTCGCCGGTGACAATCCAGGGTCCAAGTATGACAAGGCCGTTCAGCTCGGCCTGCCGGTCCTGGACGACGCCGGGTTCGCCGTGCTGCTCGCCGACGGGCCGGCCGCCGCCCGTGCCCACCTGGGACTTCCGGAGCCGGAGGGGGCGGAGGAGGCGAAGAAGGAGCCCGTCGAGGACTGACCCGGGCGGCCGGTGACCGGATCGGTGTTGTTATCGTCCTGATGCAGCGTCATCGGGTGCCGCCCTGTGAAAGCGGGCATTGTGTCACTGTGCGACACCCGGGCGCGGTGGCGCGTTTCCGGTTGTCCGAAAGTCTGCCCACCGGGTGGACCCCGGCATACCCTGGAGCGCAACAGAGTGTCAGCAGGGGTGGGGGCACCGGCTGGGCCGGTGTTCCGCGGGGTCGCTCCATGCCCGGCAGCTGTCGGTACCGGCACGGTGCCTCACCGTAAGGCGGCCTGACGGGGCGGGCCCGACGGAGGACAGGGCTTATGGATCGTACGACCGGCGGTGCGCCCACACGCCCGCCGCAGGGGGTGGCGGGGGCGGTCCTGCTGCTCGGCGTGCTGCTGGCCGGAGCCGCGCCGCTCATCCCGCTGGCCGTCCTGGTCTACCGGTACGAACCCGAGTTGCTGCCGCTGTTCGCCGTGCCCCTGGCGGTGCTGGTGGCGGCCTGGCGGATCGCCCGGGACCGCGCCCGCGACCAGCTGACCGATCCCCTGACGGACCTGCCCAACCGTCAGGCCCTGCTGCTGGCCGCCCAGGAGGCGATCGCGGAGTGTGAACAGGGCTACAGCGTCGGTCTCATCCTGCTCGATCTCGACCGCTTCCGGTCGCTCAACGACACACTCGGTCATACGGCCGGCGACCGGCTGCTGGTTCACATCGCCCGCCGGCTGCACCGGGCACTGCGCTCCGGCGGTCCGGCCGGCAGCGCCACCCGGGAGTCCATCGACGACGTCTTCGCCGGCCTGCCCAGGCACTACCGCCGCGGCCGTCCGATGGTGGCCAGGATGGGCGGCGACGAGTTCGCCGTCCTGCTGCCCGGCATCAACTGCCCGGACAGCCTGGAACGGGTCGCCAAGGCGCTGATCGCCGAACTCGCCGCCCCGATCCGGCTGGACGGACTGCTGCTCGTCCTGGAGGCCAGCGGCGGCGTCTGCGTCTACCCGCAGCACGCCCAGGACGCCGAGTCGCTGCTGCGCCGGGCCGACGTCGCGATGGGCCACGCCCAGCGCGGATGCAGCGGCGTGGCCCAGTACGACGAGACCCAGGACGCCGACACCCCGTACCGGATCGGTCTGCTGGGGGACCTGCGCCGGGCGCTGGAGGCCGGCGAGGTGCAGCTGCACTACCAGCCGAAGGTGGCCTTCGACGGCCGGGTGGTCGGCCTGGAGGCGCTGCTGCGCTGGGAGCGGCCAGGGCAGGGGAAGGTCTCGCCGGACGAGTTCGTCGGGCTCGCCGAGTCCAGCGGCCTGATGCCCCGGCTCACCGACTACGTGCTGGAGGCGGCCGTCGGCCAGCTCGCGTACTGGCGCGAACAGGGCCTCCAGGTGCAGGTCGCGGTCAACGTCTCGCCGCGCGACGTGCTCAACCCCGGCTTCGCCCAGCGGGTGGCCGGGCACCTCGTGCGCCACCAGGTGCCCGCCCACGCGCTCCAGCTGGAGATCACCGAGCGGCTGCTGCTGGACGACTCCCGGCGGGCCGCCGACACCCTGGCCGAACTGCGCGGCTACGGCGTCGGGATGTCCCTGGACGACTTCGGCACCGGGCACTCCTCGCTGGTGCGGCTGCGCAGCCTGCCGGTCGGCGAGCTGAAGATCGACCGCTCCTTCGTCTCCCGGATGGTCGCCGACGACCACGACGCGGCGGTGGTCCGCTGCTCGGTGGAGCTCGCCCACTCGCTGGGCCTGACCGTGGTCGCCGAGGGCGTCGAGGACGACGAGACCTGGGAGCGGCTGCACTGCATGGGCGTGGACGCCGTCCAGGGCTGGCTGGTGTCGGCGGCGCTGCCGGCCGAGCAGGCCACCGCCTGGCTGCGGGTGCACCGCACCGGCGCCCCGCCGGTGGAGCGGCTCGGCGTACCGCCCCAGCTGCACGCCGGCTTCCAGCCGGCCCAGGGCACCAGGCCGATCGCCCAGCCCGTCAGGCCGCCGGTGCTGCCGGTGCTGCCGCCGACGCTCCCGCCGTGCCGGCCGCCGGTCATCCCGCCCACGCTGCCGCCGGTGGCGCCGGTGGCCCAGGTGGCGCAGGTGGCGCAGGCCGCCCACATGGAGATCAATCCGCAGGGCTGGGCCCGCACCAGGCCGCAGTAGCACCAGACCGCGGCTGCACCAGGCCGCGGCGGAACCCGGCGGACGGCGCGGCCGGGGGCACCCGCAGGACGTCGCGCCGGGGCGGTGACGGGGTGGTGACGGGGCGGTGACGGGCGCCTCGGTTCACGCGTTGGCCGGTGGCCGGTCCCGGCCCCATAGGATGGGGTCCAAAGACCACGAGGACGGAGCGTCGAACCCGGCTGCTCCGACCCGGGCCCGGCACCGTCCGCAAGGCACCGCCGGGCCTCACCAGAACTCACCCTGAGGATCGCTGCATGCCTGGCATCACGCGCGAGGAGGTCGCCCACCTCGCCCGGCTGTCGCGTCTTGAGCTGAAGCCCGAAGAGCTGGACCACTTCGCCGAGCAGCTCGACGTGATCATCGGCGCGGTCGCCCGCGTTTCCGAGGTCGCCGGACAGGACGTCCCGCCGACCTCCCACCCGCTGCCGCTGACCAACGTCATGCGCGCGGACGAGGTACGGCCGTCGCTCACCCCGGAGCAGGCGCTGTCCGGCGCCCCCGCCGCCGAGGAGCAGCGATTCCGTGTGCCGCAGATTCTCGGGGAGGACTGACCGAAATGACCGAGCTGATCCCCACGCCGATCATCAAGTGGACGGCCGCCGAGACCGCGGGTGCCATCGCCAAGGGCGAGGTGTCCGCCGTCGAGGTCGCGCAGGCCCACCTGGACCGCATCGACGCGGTCGACAAGAAGGTCAACGCCTTCCTGCACGTCGACACCGAGGGCGCGCTGGCCGCGGCCAGGGCCGTCGACGAGAAGCGCGCCAAGGGCGAGGAGCTGGGCCCGCTGGCCGGCGTCCCGCTCGCGCTCAAGGACGTCTTCACCACCAAGGGCATCCCGACCACCTGCGGCTCGAAGATGCTCGAAGGCTGGATCCCGCCGTACGACGCCACGCTGACCGGCCGTCTCAAGGACGCCGGCGTGGTCATCCTCGGCAAGACCAACATGGACGAGTTCGCGATGGGCTCCTCCACCGAGAACTCCGCGTACGGCGTGACCGGCAACCCGTGGGACCTGTCCCGCATCCCCGGCGGCTCCGGCGGCGGTTCGGCCGCCGCGCTGGCCGCCTTCGAGGCCCCGCTGGCGATCGGCACCGACACCGGCGGCTCGATCCGCCAGCCCGGCGCCGTCACCGGCACCGTCGGCGTCAAGCCGACCTACGGCTCGGTGTCCCGCTACGGCCTGGTGGCGTTCTCGTCCTCGCTCGACCAGGGCGGCCCGTGCGCCCGCACCGTGCTGGACGCGGCGCTGCTGCACGAGGCCATCGCCGGGCACGACCCGCTGGACTCCACCTCGATCGACGCGCCCGTCCCGGCCGTGGTCGAGGCCGCGAGGATGCGCGACGTCCGCGGCATGCGGATCGGCGTCGTCAAGGAGTTCGCCGGCGAGGGCTACCAGGCCGGCGTGATGCAGCGCTTCGACGAGTCGGTGGAGCTGCTGCGCGAGCTGGGCGCCGAGGTCGTCGAGGTCTCCTGCCCGTCCTTCACCCTGGCGCTGCCGGCGTACTACCTGATCGCGCCCAGCGAGTGCTCCTCCAACCTGGCCCGCTTCGACGCCATGCGCTACGGCCTGCGGGTCGGCGACGACGGCACCCGCTCGGCCGAGGAGGTCACCGCCCTGACCCGCGAGGCCGGCTTCGGCCCCGAGGTGAAGCGCCGCATCATCCTGGGCACCTACGCCCTGTCCTCGGGCTACTACGACGCCTACTACGGCTCGGCCCAGAAGGTCCGCACGCTCATCTCGCGCGACTTCGACGCCGCCTTCGCGGGCGTGGACGTGCTGGTCTCGCCGACCACGCCGACCACCGCCTTCCCGATCGGCGAGCGCGCCGACGACCCGATGGCGATGTACCTGGCAGACCTGTGCACGATTCCGTCGAACCTGGCGGGCAACGCGGCCATGTCGCTGCCGGTCGGCCTGGCCCCGGAGGACAATCTCCCGGTCGGCCTCCAGATCATCGCACCCGCGATGGCGGACGACCGCCTGTACCGCGTGGGCGGCGCCGTCGAGGCCGCACTCAACGACAAGTGGGGGCACACCCTGCTGGAGGAGGCACCGGCACTGTGAGCAAGATCGAGAAGGCGAAGTCCCAGTCCGCTTCGCTCAAGGGGTGGAAGCACTCGAAGCCCGGCCTGTGGCTGTCCATCGGCACCAGCGCGTTCGGCGCGATCTCCATCGCCAAGGACGTCCGCAAGGCCCGCGCGGAGAGCGACACCCTCAAGCTGGTCAACGCGCTGGTCGGCGCGGCCGCGCTGGTCACCGGCACCGCCCTGCTGGTGCGCGAGCTGCGTCACCTGGGCTCCGACGACGTGCTGCTGGGCTAGCAGCCGTGGCGGGCCCGGGCTGACGGCCCGGGCCCGCCGTGCCCACGGGGAAGAACAAGGACGTCCGCCCAAACACATCGGCCTTGAGCTTCTCTCCCAGCTGCCGTCGTACCAACGATGGCGTGTGGACACCGAAGACGCACTGAAGACGAAGGGATTCCTGTGAGCACCATGAATCTGGTGTCCTACGACGACGCACTGGCCTCCTACGACCCGGTGATGGGCCTTGAGGTCCACGTCGAGCTGGGTACCAAGACCAAGATGTTCTGCGGCTGCTCGACCGAGCTGGGCGCCGAGCCGAACAGCCAGACCTGCCCGACCTGTCTGGGCCTGCCGGGCTCGCTGCCGGTGGTCAACGCGACCGGCGTGGAGTCGGCCGTCAAGATCGGCCTCGCGCTGAACTGCGAGATCGCCGAGTGGTGCCGGTTCGCGCGGAAGAACTACTTCTACCCGGACATGCCCAAGAACTTCCAGACCTCGCAGTACGACGAGCCGATCGCCTTCAACGGCTACCTCGACGTGCAGCTGGAGGACGGCACGACCTTCCGGGTGGAGATCGAGCGCGCCCACATGGAGGAGGACACCGGCAAGTCCAGCCACGTCGGCGGGGCCACCGGCCGCATCCACGGCGCCACCCACTCGCTGCTCGACTACAACCGGGCCGGCATCCCGCTGATCGAGATCGTCACCAAGCCGATCGAGGGGGCCGGCGAGCGCGCCCCCGAGGTCGCCAAGGCGTACGTCGCCGAACTGCGCGAGCTGATCAAGGCGCTGGGCGTCTCCGAGGCCCGGATGGACAAGGGCCAGATGCGCTGCGACGTCAACCTGTCGCTGCGCCCGAACGGCACCGAGACCTTCGGCACCCGCTCGGAGACCAAGAACGTCAACTCGCTGCGCAGCGTGGAGCGGGCCGCCCGGTTCGAGATCCAGCGGCACGCCACGGTGCTCACCGACGGCGGCACGATCATCCAGGAGACCCGTCACTTCCACGAGGAGGACGGCAGCACCACCTCGGGCCGGATCAAGGACAACGCCGAGGACTACCGCTACTTCCCCGAGCCGGACCTGGTGCCGGTGGCCCCCGCCCGGGAGTGGGTCGAGGAGCTGCGCGCCGCCCTGCCCGAGCTGCCGCGGGTGCGCCGCGCCCGGCTCCAGGCCGAGTGGGGCCTGTCCGACAAGGACATGCAGTCGGTGCTCAACGCCGGTGCGGTGGAGTCGATCCAGGAGACCATCGCGGCCGGCGCCCCCGCCGACCAGGCCCGCAAGTGGTGGATGGGCGAGCTGGCCCGCCGCGCCAACGAGACCGGCACCGAGCTGAGCGAGCAGCCGATCACCCCGGCGCAGGTCGCCCGGGTCGCCGCGCTGGTCGCCGAGGGCAAGCTGAACGACAAGCTGGCCCGCCAGGTCATCGAGGGCGTGCTGGCCGGCGAGGGCGAGCCGGACGAGATCGTCGGGAAGCGCGGCCTGGCCGTGGTCTCGGACGACTCCGCGCTGGGCGCCGCCGTCGACCAGGCCATCGCCGAGAACGAGGCGATCGCCGCCAAGATCCGCGACGGCAAGGTCGCCGCGGTGGGCGCGCTGGTCGGCGCGGTCATGAAGGCCACCCGCGGCCAGGCCGACGCGGCCCGGGTGAAGGATCTGATCCTGGAGCGGCTTGCCGTGGAAGGACAGTAGGCACAGCCCGGAAAGCTGGGCGCCTCCGACTGAGATGCTCCTCAGGCTGTCAACCCTGTCTTCCTAAGGCATCTAAGCCATCTAAGGCCCTCTAAGTAAGGCCTAAGGCCCGGTCTCACCTCTGTAATGGGGTGAGGTCGGGCCTTAAACCTTCTCCCGCGCCCGATCTGCCCCCGATCTAAGGCCTCCGGGCCCCGGAAGATGCGGCACGCTCCCGATGCGGCACCCCCCACTGGCGGAGGAAGCTCTTACTCGTCAGCAGGACGGCGAAACGCAGTGAGACCCGCAGGGGGAGCAGAGATGATCGAGTACCAGACCTTCCAGCAACAGGCCCACGAGCTCGTGGCCCGCGCCGAGCACGAGCGCCTGGTGCGCGAGGCCAAGGAGGCGAGCCGGCTGCGGCAGCGTCCGGTGGCCACCCGCTTCCAGCGGCGCCCCGTGCGTCAGCCCGAATGCTGACGGTCCGGCACCCGGACGGTGCCGACGGAGTCCCGGAGGGGGAGACGCTGCGAGTGAGCGTCTCCCCCTCCGGGCGTTCGGGCCCCGCACCCCGTTCGCGCTGGGAGATAACCCCTCGGCCGGTCCCCACCGGCTATGGCATGCTCGCCTCCATGCAGCACACATCGGTCAGCCCCGTCTTCGTCGGCCGTGGCAACGAGATCACCGAGCTGACCGACGCGCTGCGCCGCGCGGGCACCGGCAGCCCGCAGGCCGTCCTGATCGGCGGCGAGGCGGGCGTCGGCAAGACCCGGTTGCTGGAGGAGTTCCTGGAGCGCGCCGCCGCCCGGGGCGCGGTCACCTCGCTCGGCGGCTGCCTGGAGGTCGGCGCCGAGGGGCTCCCGTACGCGCCGCTGGCCACCGCGCTGCGCAGGCTGCACCGCTCGCTGGGCGCCGAACTGGAGGCCGCCGCGGCCGGCAGCGAGGGTCATCTCGCCCTGCTGCTCTCCGAGTTCGGCGAGGTGGACGGCGAACCCAACGACGAGTACAGCCGGGCCCGGCTGTTCGAGCACACCGCGAGGCTGTTCGAACGGCTCGGCGCGGACCGTACCCTCGTCCTCGCCGTCGAGGACCTGCACTGGTCCGACCGTTCCACCCGCGAGCTGCTCGCCTTCCTGGTGCGCACCCTGCACCGCTCCCGGGTGCTGCTGGTCGCCACCTACCGCACCGACGACCTGCACCGCCGGCACCCGCTGCGCCCCTTCCTGGCCGAGCTGGAGCGGCTGCGCACCGTCCAGCGACTGGAGCTCGCCCGGTTCGACCGTCGCGAGGTCGCGGCCCAGCTGGCCGGCATCCTCGGCACCACCGCCCCCGACCGCCAGCTGGTGGACCGCATCCACCGCCGCTCGGAGGGGAACCCGTTCTTCGTCGAGGAGCTGGCCACCGCCTTCGAGGACGGCTGCGGCGCCGGGCTGACCGACTCGCTGCGGGACATCCTGCTGGTACGGGTCGAGGGCCTGGCCGAGGACGCCCAGCGGGTGGTGCGGATCGCCGCCGAGGGCGGCTCGCACGTCGAGCACGCCCTGCTGGCCGCCGTCCTGGACGACGACGAGGAGGCGCTGATCGAGGCCCTGCGGGTGGCCGTCGGCGCCAACATCCTGCGCCCGGACAGTGAGGGCGAGGGCTACCGGTTCCGGCACGCGCTGGTCCGCGAGGCGGTCTCGGACGACCTGCTGCCCGGCGAACGGCACCGGATCAACCGCAAGTTCGCACTCGCCGTGGAGGCCCAGCCGCAGCTCGTCCCCGGTGACGCGCTGCCCGCCAGGCTGGCCAACTACTGGTACCACGCGCACGATCCGGCCCGCGCCCTGCCGACCGCCCTGGACGCCGCCCGCGCGGCCCGCCGCCGCAACGCCTTCGCCGAGCAACTCGGCATGCTGGAACGGGCCCTGGAGCTGTGGGACCTGGTCTCCGAGGAGGTGCTGGCGCACACCCTGCGCCCGTACGACTGGGCCGAGACCTACCCGCCGGGCTCCTGCGACCACAGTGGCGCGGACGAGGACTGCGGCCGGATCCAGCTGGTCGACGTGCTGGCCGAGGCGGTGGTCGCGGCCCGGCGCAGCGGCGACCGCGAGCGCGGCCTGAGCCTGGCCAAGCGCGGCATCCGGCTGGTCGACGAAGCCGAACACCCGGTGCGGGCGGCCTGGTTCCGGATCAACCGGGCCCGGATGCTGGGCAGTCTGCGCCGCTCCGGGGACGACGAGGAGATCGCCCACGCGCACCGGCTGGTGGAGCACCTGGCGCCGTCCGCCGTGCAGGCCGAGGTGTTCGCCCTCGGCGCCGGGTCCGCCATGCTCAAGAAGCCGGGCCCCGAGCACGTCGGGCTGGCCGAGCGGGCGATCAGGACCGCCCAGGAGGTCGGCGCCCACTCGGTCGAGGTGCACGCCAGGATGACCCTCGGCAGCCTGCGCTACGAGTTGCAGGGCGACGCCGAGGGCGGGCTGGCCGAACTCGCCGGCGCGGTCGAGCGGGCCCGCCTGCTGGGCGTGCCCGACCTGCTGCTGCGCGGCATCAACAACCTGGCCAGCATGCAGCGCGGGCTGGGCCGGTCAGAGGAGGCCGTCGCCCTGAGCAGGGAGGGCCTGGACTTCGCCGACGGCAAGGGCCTGCTGCGCAACATCGGCACCATCCTGACCGGCAACCTGGTCGAGGCGCTGACCGACCTCGGGCGGGTGGGGGAGGCCGCCGAGGTGCTCGCCGCCTGCGAGCTGACCAGCCTGACCGGCACCCACGCCGAGTTCCTGGACCGGATGCGCGGCGAACTCGCCCTGCTGAAGGGCGACCTGCCCGTCGCGGCGACCATGCTGGCGCAGGCCAGGGCGGCCAACCGGGTCGGCCAGGTCCAGCACAGCGTGCCGATCAGCCGGCTGGCGGTGCGGCTCGCGGCGCTCGGCGGCCGGCCGCTGGAGGCCAGGGCCGAGCTGCTCGCCGCGCTCGCCGAGGAGGGGCGCAGCGGCAACGAGTCCGACGTCTACCCGCTGCTGGCCGAGGCCGCCGCGGTGGAGGCGGACAGCCGGGGCCTGCCACAGGCCGAGGCGGGCCGGGCGGGGGCGCTGGCGGCGATCGCCGCGGCCGCCGCCGAACTGCGGCCGAGGGCGCCGCTGCACCACGGCTGGGCCCGGCTGCTGGAGGCCGAACTGGCGCGCGCCGAGGGTGCGGACACCCCGGAGGGCTGGGCCGCCGCGGTCGAGACACTGCGGCCGACCGGCCTGCCGTACCCGCTCGCGCTCGCCCTGCTGCGGGCCGGTGAGGCCGCGGTGCAGGCCGGGCGGCGCGAGGCCGGCGCCGAACTGCTGCGCGAGGCGGCCGAACTGGCGGCCGTCCGGGACGACCGGCTGCTCGGCGGGCAGATCGCCGCCCTGGCCGAACGGGCCGGGCTGAGCCTCGCCCCGGCCGGGCGGACGGCCGCCGCGGTACCGGTCCAGAGCGCCGGGGACTCCTTCAACCTCACTCCCCGTGAGCGCGACGTGCTCCGGCTGCTCGCGCGCGGCTGGACCAACCGGCAGATCGCCGGGGAACTGTACATCTCTCCGAAGACCGCGAGCGTGCACGTCTCCAACATCCTCGGCAAGCTCGCCGTCGGCGGCCGGGGCGAGGCGGCCGCGCTGGCGCACCGGCTGCGGCTGTTCCCGGACGACCTGGCCCCCTCCGGCCGCTGAGACACGCCCCGCCACGGGCCCGGACCGGCTTCGACCGGTCCGGGCCCGCCGTTTCGCCTGCCCGGCACCGTCGCTCCGCATCGTCGTCGCGCCTGCCCGGCACCGCCGTTCGTCCGTCCTGGAACCGGTGTTCGGGCGCCGCCTCATGCTCCCGTGCGCGCCGCGTGAGCCCCCGCCCGCGCGCCGCCGCCAACCGGGCCTATCCGTAGGAATCAGGGGCATTTCCCCACCCTTTCGCCATTACTCTAAGTTGAGTGTGCGTGTCATTGAGTGACGGAATTGGTGTAGGGTCCATTTTGGGAGCATCGGTACGGTGTGGCGGTCGGAAGGCCGCCCACCCCCTGGGCCACCGCCCTGACGGGGCGCCAGGCCACCGCGCACGGCCGAGAGGTGCGCGGCCGGTGGCCCGTGGCCGGGGCGCGAGGCCCCGGGCCGGAGGGGGAGAGGCCGAGTGAGCTCCACCGAAACGGTGCTGCCCGGAACCGGACGGCCGGACGCACCGCACACCGACACGTCCGCCGCCGACGTGCCCGCGCCGGCCCGTCGCTGCCCGCTGTGGCGGTTCCGGGAGAGCCGCACGCTGCCCGGCCTCGTCCTGGGCGTGCTCTGCCTGGCCTACGCCAGCGGCGCCGCGGCCGGCTGGGGATCGCACCAACTGTCCGTCTTCATGGGCGACTTCGGCCTGGCCGCGGCGGCCCTGGCGGCCGCGCTTTCGTGCCTGGTGTACGGCTGCACGGCCGCCGGGCACGCCCGCCCTGCCTGGCTGCTGTTCGGCCTCTCCTCGTTCATGGTGGCCTTCGGCAACGGCACCTGGGGCTGGTACGAGCTGGTCGAACGCACCCCGCTGCCCAAGGACTCGCTCGCCGAGTACGCCTTCCTGCTGTTCGCCCCGCTCGCCATCACCGGCGTCCTGGTGCTCGCCAAGCACCCGCGCACGGCGGCCGGCTGGCTCTGCCTGCTGCTCGACGGCTGGCTGATCGCCGGCTCGCTGTTCACCCTGAGCTGGAGCCTGGCGCTCGGCCGGATCGCGGCCGGCGAGGACGGCTCCCCGCTGCGGCTGGCCCTCAACCTGGCCTACCCGGTGCTGGACATCCTGCTGGTCAGCCTGGTGGTGGGACTGCGTTTCGGGGGCCGGGACGGCAACCGGGCCGCGGTGCACACCGCGATGCTGGCGCTCGCCGTCACCGTCACCTGCGACGCCCTGTTCACCTCCCCTGAGCTGCGCAGCAGCTACCACTCGGGCGAACTCCTGGACGCCGGCTGGTTCTCCGGCAGTCTGCTGCTGGCCTGGGCGCCGTGGTCGCCGCGCCGGCGCCGCCCGCTGCGCGAGCACCCCTCGGCCGGCGGCCTGCCGCGCCGCCGGGTGGCCACCACCTTCAGCGCGCTCACCCCGTACGCCGCCGCCGCGGTCTGTACCGCCGGCATCCTCTACAACGCCCTCGGCGGGCGGGAGTTGGACCGGGTGGTGGCGGCCGCCGCCTGCACCGTCGGGCTGGCGCTGATCCTCCGGCAGGGCGTGATGCTGCTCGACAACCTGTCGCTGGCCCAGGAACTCGCCCACAAGGAGGCGCACTTCCGCTCCCTGGTGCAGGGCTCCAGCGACGTCATCATGATCGCCGGCGCCAACGGCGTGCTCTCGTACGTCTCCCCGGCCGCGCTCGGCGTCTACGGGCGGGACCCGGAGGAGCTGGTCGGCGGCAACCTGCTGGACCTGGTCCACCCCGAGGACGTCGGCCGGGTGCTCTCCGAGGTCCGCCGCTACGTCGCCAGGGTCCGGCTCACCACCCACCGCGGCCCCGGCAACGCCGAGCTCTCCACCCGGGTCGAGTGCCGGATCAGCTCCGGCTCCGGGGAGTGGCTGCACGTCGAGTCCACGATCAGCCGGCACCGCGACGGCCTGCTGCTCAACAGCCGGGACGTCACCGAACGCGTCATGCTCCAGGCCCAGTTGCAGCACAACGCCTTCCACGACCCGCTCACCGACCTGCCCAACCGGGCGCTGTTCACCCAGCGACTGAGAGCCGCCCTCGGCGCCCGTGGCCAGCTGGGCGACACGGGCGCCGGGATCGCCGTGCTCTTCATCGACCTGGACGGCTTCAAGGCGGTCAACGACACCGCGGGGCACCAGGTCGGCGACGAGCTGCTGGTGCAGGCCGCCCGCAGGCTCCAGAACGCCGTCCGCTGCGGGGACACCGTCGCCCGGTTCGGCGGCGACGAGTTCGCCGCCCTGGTCTGCGGCCCGCTGGGCCGCCTCCAGGTCCAGGAGCTGGCCGAGCGGCTGCGGCTCGCGCTCTCCGACCCGTACTGGATCGGCGGCGCCGAACTCGGTGTCGCCGCCAGCATCGGCATCGCCTTCGGCACCCCCGAGCGCGGCGCGGCCGCCGACCCCAGAGCCGCCGCCGACGAGCTGATGCGCAACGCCGACCTCGCGATGTACCGGGCCAAGTCCGAGGGCAAGGGCCGGGTGGTGCTCTACGCCCCCGCGATGCGGGCCGACCTGGAGCGCCGCACCGAGCTGGAGGAACGGCTGCGGCTGGCCGTCCGGGAGGGCGGCTTCACACTGCTCCACCAGCCCGTGGTCGACCTCTCCAGCGGCACGGTGACCGGCGTCGAGGCACAGGCCCGCTGGCGCTCGCTGGGCGGCCTGCTGCTCACCCCGGCCGAGTTCCTGCGCTCGACCGAGCACGGCGACGCGGCCACCCGGTTCTCCCGCTGGCTGGTCCTGGAGGCGGTCACCGCGGCCGCCGAGCGGCGCGGCCTGCCGGGCAGGGGCCGCGTCGCGCCGGAGCCCGTCCCGGTGGCCGTCCGGCTCTCCGTCGAACGGCTCTGCTCGCCCGGCCTGTACGAGACGGTGGCCGCGGCGCTGCGCGACAGCGGACTGCCCGCCGACGAGCTGGTGATCGAGGTGGCCAGGATGGGCCCGGACTCGCTCGCCGACGAACTCGGCCGCCGGCTCTCCGCCCTGCGCGGCCTCGGCGTCTCCACCTGGCTGGCCGGGTACGGCGCCGGCGGCGGTTCGCTCGGCGCGCTCGCCCGGCTGCCGCTGGACGGGCTCAAGCTGGACCGCACGCTCGTCCAGGACCTCGGCGAGTCCCCGCTCAGCCGTACCCTCGCCGGGCACGCGCTGCGGCTCGGCCGCGACCTCGGCATGGCCACCGCCGCGGAGGGCGTGGACCTGCCCCGGCAGGTCGCCGCGCTCCAGGACCTGGGCTGCGGGCAGGCCCAGGGCTCGGCCTTCGCCCCGCCGCTGGACGAGCCCCGGCTGCGCCGGGCGCTGGCCCGCCGGAGCTATCCGCTGCCCACGCCGCCGGGCCCGCTCTCCGCCCGGCGCCCGTACCCGGCCGCCGCCGCCGACACCCGGGCGGGTGGCCGGGCGGGTGCCAGGACGGACGCCACGCCGGGACGTGGCGCACATCACCACGGCGGTCCTGACCTGCCCGAACGCCGTGCCGCCACCGGCCCGTCCGGCGGTCCGCATGGCGAGACGGTCATCCCACCTGCTTGACATGCCGCCCCGCACGGGAGGAAGGTCGTTGCCATGCGCACCCGAATTCTCGTACTTGGCGGGCGCGTCGGCTGAGTGGGCTCGAACGCCCTGCTCGTGACAGACCGACGCGCCACCCCTCGCATGCCCTTGGGCACGAGGGGTTTTTTGTTGCACTGACGCTGTTCCACCTCCGCAAGACCCCTGGCCTCGGCCGCCCGAGCACGTCCGACGTACCGGACCAGAGCGGGACGATCGAGGCAGAGCCGGCGATCGACCCGGACCGGGACCCCTCCCTCGCAGCACCGGGGCCCGCAGCACCGAGTCGGCAAAACCCGAGAAGAGACAGGCAGATGACCGAGCACGCCGCATCCCCCCGCCGCGGGGACAACCCGGCCGCGAACGCTCCCGCTCCCCAGCACGTCGTCGAGACCATGACCGGCGCCCAGTCGCTCATCCGCTCCCTGGAGGCCGTGGGCGCGGACACCGTGTTCGGCATCCCGGGCGGCGCCATCCTTCCCGCGTACGACCCGCTGATGGACTCCGTCAAGGTGCGCCACATCCTGGTCCGGCACGAGCAGGGCGCCGGTCACGCCGCCACCGGCTACGCCCAGGCCACCGGCCGGGTCGGGGTCTGCATGGCGACCTCGGGCCCGGGCGCGACCAACCTGGTCACCCCGATCGCCGACGCGTACATGGACTCGGTGCCGGTCGTCGCGATCACCGGCCAGGTCTCCTCCAAGGCGATCGGCACCGACGCCTTCCAGGAGGCGGACATCTGCGGCATCACGATGCCGATCACCAAGCACAACTACCTGGTCACCGACCCGGCCGAGATCCCCCGGGTGATCGCCGAGGCCTTCCACATCGCCTCCACCGGCCGCCCGGGCCCGGTCCTGGTCGACATCGCCAAGGACGCGCTCCAGGCCACCACCACCTTCCGCTGGCCGGTCGAGACCGCGCTGCCCGGCTACCGCCCGGTGACCAAGCCGCACGCCAAGCAGATCCGCGAGGCCGCGAAGCTGCTGGTCGGCGCCAAGCGCCCGGTGCTGTACGTCGGCGGCGGGGTGATCAAGGCGCAGGCCACGGCCGAGCTGCGGATCCTCGCCGAGCTGACCGGCGCCCCCGTGGTCACCACCCTGATGGCGCTCGGCGCCTTCCCGGACAGCCACCCGCAGCACCTGGGCATGCCGGGCATGCACGGCTCCGTCCCGGCCGTCACCGCGCTCCAGAAGTCCGACCTGCTGTTCACCCTCGGCGCCCGCTTCGACGACCGGGTCACCGGCAAGCTGGACAGCTTCGCCCCCAACGCCAAGGTCGTCCACGCCGACATCGACCCGGCCGAGATCGGCAAGAACCGCCCGGCGGACGTGCCGATCGTCGGCGACGCCCGGGAGGTCCTCGCCGACCTGATCGTCGCCGTCCAGGCCGAGTTCGACGCCGGCCACAAGGGCGACTACACCGAGTGGTGGGAGCGGCTCGACGAGTGGAAGAAGACCTACCCGCTCGGCTACGAGCCGGCCCCGGACGGGCAGCTCTCGCCGCAGCAGGTCATCGAGCGGATCGGCCGGCTGGTCGGCCCCGAGGCGATCTACGCCGCCGGGGTGGGCCAGCACCAGATGTGGAGCTCGCAGTTCATCGGCTTCGAGAAGCCGGGCACCTGGCTCAACTCGGGCGGCGCCGGGACGATGGGCTACGCCGTCCCCGCGGCGATGGGCGCCAAGGCCGGCCGCCCGGAGAGCGCGGTCTGGGCGATCGACGGCGACGGCTGCTTCCAGATGACCAACCAGGAGCTGGCCACCTGCGCCCTGAACGACATCCCGATCAAGGTCGCGGTCATCAACAACGGCTCGCTCGGCATGGTCCGGCAGTGGCAGACGCTGTTCTACAACCAGCGCTACTCCAACACCGTGCTGCACTCCGGCCCCGGCCACGACGGCATCGAGCCGCCGGCCCAGGGCACCAGGATCCCCGACTTCGTCCTGCTGTCCGAGGCGATGGGCTGCGTGGGCCTGCGCTGCGAGCGCCCCGAGGACCTGGACGCGGTCATCCGGCAGGCGATGGAGATCAACGACCGCCCGGTCGTCATCGACTTCATCGTCCACCAGGACGCCATGGTCTGGCCGATGGTCGCGGCCGGCACCAGCAACGACGAGATCCAGTTCGCCAAGGGCGTGCGCCCCGACTTCGGCGACGACCTCGACTGACGCCCCCTGCTACCCACCCGTCGCCCGCCACCGCCCTTCTCGGGACCGGCTACGCCGGACCCCTCCTGAGCGACTGAGGAATCCCATGGCCAAGCACACCCTCTCCGTCCTGGTCGAGAACAAGCCCGGCGCGCTCGCCCGCATCGCCGCGCTGTTCTCCCGTCGGGGCTTCAACATCGACTCCCTCGCCGTCGGCTCGACCGAGCACCCGGACGTGTCCCGGATGACGATCGTGGTCAACGTCGAGGACCTCCCGCTGGAACAGGTCACCAAGCAGCTCAACAAGCTCGTGAACGTGATAAAGATCGTCGAACTCGACCAGTCCGCTGCGATCCAGCGGGAACTGGTCCTGGTGAAGGTCCGCGCCGACAACGAGACCCGGTCGCAGATCGTCGAGATCGTCCAGCTGTTCCGTGCCAAGACCGTCGACGTGTCGCCGGAAGCGGTGACCATCGAGGCCACCGGCAGTTCGGACAAGCTGGAGGCCATGCTCCGGATGCTGGAGCCTTACGGCATCAAGGAGTTGGTCCAGTCCGGCCTGGTCGCCATCGGCCGCGGCGCGCGTTCCATCACGGACCGCTCGCTGCGCGCCCTGGACCGCAGCGCGTAAACAGCGCGCGTCTCGCCCGCCACCGCCTTTCAAGGGCGCGCGGCACCTTTCAAGCAAAGACCCCACACCACGTCGCGTGCGCATACGGTGAACACCGCGTACCCGGCATCCATCACGCAAGGAGAAGTACCCCCGTGGCCGAGCTGTTCTACGAAGACGACGCCGACCTGTCCATCATCCAGGGCCGCAAGGTCGCGGTCATCGGCTACGGCAGCCAGGGCCACGCCCACGCGCTGTCGCTGCGCGACTCCGGCGCCGACGTCCGGGTCGGCCTGAAGCCCGAGTCCACCTCCCGTGCCAAGGCGGAGGAGGCCGGCCTGCGCGTCGTCACCCCGGCCGAGGCCGCGGCCGAGGCCGACGTCATCATGATCCTGGTCCCGGACCCGATCCAGGCCGACGTCTACGAGGCCGACATCGCCCCGCACCTGAAGGCCGGCGACGCCCTGTTCTTCGGTCACGGCCTGAACATCCGCTTCGGCTTCATCAAGCCCCCGGCGGACGTCGACGTCTGCATGGTCGCCCCGAAGGGCCCGGGCCACCTGGTCCGCCGCCAGTACGAGGAGGGCCGCGGCGTCCCCGCGATCGTCGCGGTCGAGCAGGACGCCTCGGGCAAGGCCTTCGACCTGGCGCTGTCGTACGCCAAGGGCCTGGGCGCCACCAAGGCCGGCGTCATCAAGACCACCTTCACCGAGGAGACCGAGACCGACCTGTTCGGTGAGCAGGCCGTCCTCTGCGGTGGCACCGCCGCCCTGGTGAAGGCCGGGTTCGAGACCCTGGTCGAGGCCGGCTACCAGCCGGAGATCGCCTACTTCGAGTGCCTGCACGAGCTGAAGCTCATCGTCGACCTGATGTACGAGGGCGGCCTGGAGAAGATGCGCTGGTCGGTCTCCGAGACCGCCGAGTGGGGCGACTACGTCACCGGCCCGCGGATCATCACCGACGCCACCAAGGCCGAGATGAAGAAGGTCCTCACCGAGATCCAGGACGGCACCTTCGCCAACACCTGGATCGCCGAGTACAAGGCGGGTCTGCCCAAGTACAACGAGTACAAGAAGGCCGACGAGGACCACCTGCTGGAGACCACCGGCAAGAAGCTGCGCTCGCTGATGAGCTGGGTCAACGAGAACGCCTGACCTCCTCCGGGCCGTTTTCCCGGCCCCGGTTTTGTTACGTCCTTGTACAAGTAGGCTGCTCTCGTCCGGGTGATTTCGCCGGACGGGAGCAGCCCGCTACCCACCCCGTCGATACACTCCGAGTGCGCGTCAGGCCCACAGCGTCGTGCGTCTACTCACGCGGCATGCCACCTTCCCCCGCCCTCCACGCCACCTACGTGCCCGGGGGGACCGGACAGTTAAGGACCCACTGTCGTGAGCACTGTGACCACTGCGAAGACCGGCGTCGTACTGATCGCCGAAGAGCTTTCGCCCGCCACCGTCGACGCCCTCGGCCCCGACTTCGAGATCCGCCACTGCAACGGCGCCGACCGCACCGAGCTGCTCACCGCGATCGCCGACGTCGACGCGATCCTGATCCGCTCCGCCACCAAGGTCGACGCGGAGGCGCTGGCCGCCGCCCGCAAGCTCAAGGTGGTCGCCCGGGCCGGCGTCGGCCTGGACAACGTGGACGTCGCCGCCGCCACCAAGGCCGGCGTGATGGTCGTCAACGCGCCGACCTCCAACATCGTGACCGCCGCCGAGCTGGCCTGCGGCCTGCTGGTCTCCGTCGCCCGCAACATCGCGCCGGCCAACGCCGCGCTCAAGCAGGGCGAGTGGAAGCGCAACAAGTACACCGGCGTCGAGCTGAGCGAGAAGACCCTCGGCGTGGTCGGCCTCGGCCGGATCGGCGTCCTGGTCGCGCAGCGGATGTCCGCGTTCGGGATGAAGATCGTCGCGTACGACCCCTACATCCAGGCCGCCCGCGCCGCGCAGATGGGCGTCAAGCTGGTCTCGCTGGAGGAGCTGCTGGAGGTCTCGGACTTCATCACCGTCCACCTCCCGAAGACCCCGGAGACCATCGGCCTGATCGGCGACGAGGCGCTGCACAAGGTCAAGCCGACCGTCCGCATCGTGAACGCCGCCCGTGGCGGCATCGTGGACGAGGAGGCGCTCGCCAGCGCCCTGCGCGAGGGCCGGGTGGCCGGCGCGGGCCTGGACGTGTACGCCAAGGAGCCGTGCACCGACTCCCCGCTGTTCGCCTTCGACAACGTGGTCGCCACCCCGCACCTGGGCGCCTCCACCGACGAGGCGCAGGAGAAGGCCGGCATCGCGGTCGCCAGGTCGGTGCGCCTGGCGCTGGCCGGCGAGCTGGTGCCGGACGCGGTGAACGTCCAGGGCGGCGTGATCGCCGAGGACGTCCGCCCGGGCCTGCCGCTCGCCGAGAAGCTCGGCCGGATCTTCACCGCGCTGGCCGGCGAGGTGGCCGTCCGCCTCGACGTCGAGGTCCGCGGCGAGATCACCCAGCACGACGTGAAGGTGCTCGAACTGTCCGCGCTGAAGGGCGTGTTCGAGGACGTCGTGGCGGAGACGGTGTCCTACGTCAACGCCCCGCTGTTCGCCCAGGAGCGCGGCGTGGAGGTCCGTCTGACCACCTCCAGCGAGAGCGCCGAGCACCGCAACGTGATCACCGTCCGCGGCACGCTCTCGGGCGGCGGGGAGATCGCCATCTCCGGCACGCTGGCCGGCCCCAAGCAGACCCAGAAGATCGTCGGCGTGGACGCCTTCGACGTGGACGTCGCGCTCACCGACCACATGGCCTTCTTCAAGTACGAGGACCGCCCCGGTGTGGTCGGCGTGCTCGGCCGCCACCTCGGCGACGCGGGCATCAACATCGCCGGCATGCAGGTCGCCCGCGACGGCGGCGACGCGCTGGCCTCCATCACCGTGGACACCGAGATCCCGCAGGAGGTGCTCTCGGCCATCGCCGCCGAGATCGGCGCCCGCTTCGCGCGCTCGGTCGACCTGGGCTGAGTTCGCACGCTCCTCCGGGGCCCGGACCACCGTTCGCACGGTGGTCCGGGCCTCGCCGCGTTCCCCCGGGTGACGCCCGTCTCAGATAGTAGGAAATCCAAGTATTCGTGCAGACACGGCCGGGACGGGGTCGTACCGTGGAAGGGCCATACGGTGTGCCGCCCCTGTAGCCAGGGCTCGCGGCCCGTGTGCGCGTGCGCCCTCCGAGCAGGCGATCCCTGCTCCGCGCGTACCCTCCGCCGCCCGTCGGCGCCCGTCCCGGGGCGCTGCGCGCGGCACCTCCCTCCCCCTCGCGCTGCTCGCGCAGCGCCGCTTCCGAGGAGCCCGGTATGTCGCCGACCGCCGCCGACCGCCACGCCACGTCCACCCCCGCCGCCACCGCCGTCCGCGCCCCGCGCCGCCGCCGGGCCGCCGAGCGGAACCCCTTCGCGGCCGCCGCCCTCCAGCGCTCGCTGGACCGCCGGGACAACGGCGGCGTGACCGGCCACTGAGCGCCCGGCTCCCATCGTCGGGGCGACGCTGGCGTTCATCGGTCGAATGGGCCGTACGGGGTGGCCGGCCGTCACCCAGTAGAGTGCAACCCCGTTCCATCCGAGGGAAGTTGCTCGTCCCCGTCGGCGCGATCATCCTAATTTGGGGCCTCCGGGAGGGGTGATCGACGTCCGCACGGGCGGGCGTCAGCGACACGGAGTGCGGATCAGTCCCCCTGCCGGGGGAGAGGGCCCAGTGCGTCTGCCACCCGTCCGCCGACCCGCCGCCCGGATCGGCCTCACCCTGGCCCTGCTGGCCGGGAGCGCCGTCCTCGCCGCCACCCCGGCGGCGGGCGGCCCACCGTCCGCGGGCCCACCGTCCGCGGGCCCACCGTCCGCGGGGCCACCGGCCGCCGGACCTCCGGGGGCCGGCCGAACGGCCTCCGTCCTGCTCGAACTCACCACCGAGGCGGCCGGTCCGGCCTGGCGGCGCGCCGCCGACGGGGCCCGGCGGGCCCAGCGCTCCCCGGAGGCCGTCCACCGGGAGGCCGCCCGGGCCGGCGCGGCCCAGCGCTCCTCGGCCGGGGACGCGCTCGACCGGCTCGCCGGGGCAGTCCACCGCGCGGCCCCCGCCGCCCGGGAGCTCTACCGCACCCGGACCGTGCTCACCGGCCTCGCGGTCGACGCGCCCGCCGACCGGCTGCCCGCGCTGCGGGCGCTGCCCGGCGTCCTGGCCGTCCACCCGATCGTCGTCAAGCGGCGCGACAACGCCCACTCCGTCCCGCTGACCGGCGCCCCGCGGGTCTGGGCCGGCGACCCGGCCACCGGGACCGGCCGGGGCACCCGGATCGGGATCGTCGACAGCGGCATCGACTACACCCACGCCGACTTCGGCGGCCCGGGCACCGAGGAGGCGTTCCGCTCGGTCGAGCGCGGCAGGCCGGCGCCGCCCGCGCTGTTCCCCAACGCCAAGGTGGTCGGCGGCAAGGACCTGGTCGGCGACGACTACGACCCCGATCCGGCCTCCCCGCACCACCAGCCGGTGCCGCACCCCAGCGACAACCCGATCGACTGCGTGCGCAACGGGCACGGCACCCACGTGGCCGGCACCGCGGCCGGGTACGGCGTCACCGCCGACGGCCGGCCGTACACCGGTCCGTACGGGCCGGGGCTGGACCCGGCCGCCTTCCGGATCGGCCCCGGCACCGCCCCGGGCGCCCAGCTGTACGCGATCCGGGTGTTCGGCTGCGACGGCTCCACCGACCGGGTCACCGAGGCGCTCGACCTGGCCGCAGACCCGAACGGGGACGGCGACCTGAGCGACCGGCTGGACGTCGTCAACCTCTCGCTCGGCAGCCGCTTCGGCAGCACCGACGACACCGACGCCCTGGCCGTCGACCGGCTCGCCGAACTGGGCACCGTCGTGGTCGCGGCGGCCGGCAACGACGGCGACGTGTACGGCATCGGCGGCAGCCCGGGCACCGCCGCCCGGGCGATCACCGTCGCCGCCTCGGTGCACGGACACGCCGACGTGGACGGCATCACCGTGCTCGCCCCCGCCGCGCAGGCCGGGGTCGTCCCGGCGCACTGGAGCGAGCGCTACCAGGGCTGGTCCACCGCCGACGTCAGCGGCGAACTCGCCCTGCCCGCAGACCAGTCCGACGGCTGCGCCGACTTCAGCGAGGCCGACAGACGGCGGCTGGCCGGACGGATCGCGCTGCTCACCTGGCGCACCCGGGAGGCCGACCGGGCCTGCAACTCCGGACCGCGCGCCGACCACGCCGCCGACGCGGGCGCGATCGGCGCGCTGTACGCCGCGGACTCCGACCACCTCGCCGAGATCGCCGGCAACGACCGCGTCCCGGCCGTCCTGCTGGCGCGCGCCGACGGCGAGCGGCTGCGGCAGGCCTCGGCCGCCGGGCCGGTGCGGGTGCGGCTCGCCGCGCCCGGCAACACGCTGCACGGCTCCGTCCCGCAGGACCAGCCGGCCAGGGCCGACACCCTGACCGACTTCACCTCGCGCGGCATCGGCGTGCCCGGCGTGGTCAAGCCCGACCTGGCGGCCCCCGGCGAGAGCATCTGGTCCACTCTGGTCGGCAGCGGCTCCGGCGGCCAGCGCGAGAGCGGCACCTCGATGGCCACCCCGCACGTGGCCGGGCTCGCCGCGCTGGTCCGCGCCGCGCACCCGGACTGGCCGGTCGAGCAGGTCAAGGCCGCGCTGATGAACACCACCGTGGACACCTACCTCGACGACGACCACGGCGGGCCGGTCTACGGGCCCGAGCGCACCGGGGCCGGACGGGTCCGGGTGGACCGGGCGGTCCGCACGCCCGCCGTCGCCTACGCGGCGGGGGAGGGCGCGGTGGAGGGCGGCGTCGGGGTCTCCTTCGGACCGGTCGAGGTGGGCGGGCCGACCGCGTCGACCCGGGAGATCGAGGTGCGCAACACCTCGGGAACGCCGCTGGGCTACCGCACCTCGTACGCGGCGGCCACCGAACTGCCCGGCGCCTCCTACCGGGTGGCCCCGGCCCGGGTGGACGTCCCGGCGGGCGGCACCGCGCGGGTGCGGGTGACGCTGTCCGTCCCGGGGGAGCTGGGGCGCGTGCCCGACCCGACCATCGACACCGTGCAGGGCGGCCGGGCCCGCAGCTACCGGGGCGAACTCTCCGGCCGGGTGCTGCTCACGCCGGTCGGGGACGACGGGCCGCCGCAGCTGCGGATCCCGGTGCTGGCCGCCCCGCGCCCGACCGGCGACCTCACGGCGGCGGCCACCGTCCGCACCGCCAGGGACGGCACCCTGGTCGCCCTCGGCGGCCGCGCCGCGCCGGGCGAACAGTCCGGGCTGGTCAGCGCCCTCGCGCTCGGCGGCGAGGGGCCCCGCCGGCCCGACTGCCAGGCCGCCGGCAGCGGCGCGGCGGCCCGGCCGGGCGCGGGCATCCGGCCCGCGGACGCGGGGGAGGGGACGGACCAGGCGGAGGAGGAGACCTGCGTCGAGCACCCAGGCGAGCGGTCCGCCGACCTGCGCGCGGCGGGCGCCGCCGTCGACTCCGAACTGCTGTACGTGGGAGCGCAGTTGTGGGAGCCCGCGGTGACGCCGGTGGGACTGTACGGGGTGCGGGTGGCGCTGGACACCGACGGCGACGGCAGCACCGACGTCATCCTCAAGGCCGACCGGCAGCGCGGCGGCGACGTCCTGGTCTCCCGCGCCCTGGACGCCCGTACCGGGGCCGAACTCGACGTCCAGCCGCTCAACGCCCGCCGGGGCGACACCGACACCGGGCTGCTGGACAGCGACGTTCTGCTGCTGCCCGTCCGGCTGAGCGCCCTGCCCGGCATCACGCCCGGGCACAGCACCGTCCACTACGGCGTGTGGACCGGCTACACCGGGGGCGGCACACCGGACGTGGCCGAGGCCCTCTCCGCCATCGGGCTGGACGGCACCCGCCCGTCCGTCCCCCTGGACGTCCTGCACCCGGCGCTCACCGCGCGGTCCGGCCTCACCGGCCCGGCCGCCGTGATGGCCCCGGCGGGCCCCGGCGCCGTCCTCGCCGCGCGCCGGGCGGAGGGCGACCCCACGCGGCTCCTGCTGCTGTACCACCTCAACCCGGCCGGCCGGCGGGCCCAGGTGCTCGACCTGCCGTGACCGCCGCGCCGGGGGCGCCCCACCGTCCCCGGCGCGCTCCCTCGAAAGACTGGTTCCAGGGACGGTTTCGCCGAGTAGCCTGGAACGGCCGCCGGAATCCCCGTATGGGAGGAACCATGAGCATCGCGCCGTACCCCGACTGGATTCGGCCTCCTGCTGGTGGCTACACCGCAGAGGATCTCGACCGGCTGCCTGATCTCCCGCCGCACACCGAACTGCTCGACGGGAGCCTGATCTTCGTGAGTCCACAGACAAAGTTCCACGTGCGAGCGAAGCGAGTGCTGGAGCGAGGGCTGGAGGCCGCGGTTCCGGAGGGCTGGGAGGTGCGGCCCGAGATGACGGTCACGCTCGACCGCCGGAATCGACCGGAGCCCGATCTGCTGGTGGTCCACGAGGACTCCGACACCGGCTATCGCCAGACGGGCCTATCCGCCGAGCACGTTCTTCTGGCGGTCGAGGTGGTCTCCGAGGAGTCCCGCGAGCGTGACCGGGAGATCAAACCGCGTAAGTACGCGGCTGCCGGCATTCGCCACTTCTGGCGCGTCGAGTGCAACGAGGGCCGTCCCGTGGTTTACACGTTCGAGCTTGAACCGGCCTCCAAGCGGTACGTCCCGACCGGGATCCACCACAAGCAACTGAAGGTCGATCAGCCCTTCGACATCGAGATCGACCTGACCTGAACGTCCGGATCGTGGACGCGTGGTGTCAGTACCTGGGACGGCGGAGTAGGGTCCGAGCATGTCTCGCACCATTCGTCTCGCAGTTGTTCCCGGTGACGGCATCGGCCAGGAAGTCGTGGCCGAAGGCCTCAAGGTCCTGGGTGTCGCGCTTCCCTCCGACGTGAAGCTGGAGACCACCGAGTACGACCTCGGGGCCCGGCGCTACCACCGGACCGGCGAGACCCTCCCGGACGACGTGCTGGCGGAGCTGAAGTCCCACGACGCGATCCTGCTGGGCGCCATCGGCGACCCGAGCGTGCCGTCCGGCGTGCTGGAGCGGGGGCTGCTGCTCAAGCTGCGGTTCGCCTTCGACCACCACATCAACCTGCGTCCCGGCCGGCTCTTCCCCGGCGTGCAGTCCCCGCTGGGCGGTCAGCCGGAGATCGACTTCGTGGTCGTCCGCGAGGGCACCGAGGGCCCGTACGTCGGCAACGGCGGCACGCTGCGCACCGGGACGCCGCAGGAGGTGGCCACCGAGGTCAGCCTGAACACCGCGTACGGCATCGAGCGCGTGGTGCGCGACGCCTACCGCCGGGCGCAGGCGCGGCCGCGCAAGAAGCTCACCCTGGTGCACAAGAACAACGTGCTGGTGCACGCCGGGCACCTGTGGACGCGGATCTTCGCCGAGGTCGGCGCGGAGTTCCCCGAGGTCACCACCGACTACCTGCACGTGGACGCGGCGACCATCTTCTTCGTCACCCAGCCGGAGCGGTTCGACGTCATCGTCACCGACAACCTCTTCGGCGACATCCTGACCGACCTGGCCGCCGCCGTCACCGGCGGGATCGGCCTGGCCGCGAGCGGCAACATCAACCCGAGCGGCGAGTTCCCGTCCATGTTCGAGCCGGTGCACGGTTCGGCGCCGGACATCGCGGGCCAGGGCAAGGCCGACCCGACCGCCACCGTGCTGTCGGTCGCGATGCTGCTGGAGCACCTCGGCTTCGCCGCCGAGGCCGCCAAGGTCGAGGCCGCCGTCGCCGCGGACCTGACCGAGCGCTCCGGCGCCCGCAGCACCTCGCAGGTCGGCGACGCGCTCGTCGCCCGAGTATCCGGCTAGCGGGCCGGATCCGAGAGCGGGGTTCCGGCTAGCGGGCCGGATCCGAGAGCGGGGTTCCGGCTAGCGGGCCGGATCCGAGAGCGGGGTTCCGGCTAGCGGGCCGGACCCGACAAGGTTCCGGCCCGGCGGGCCGGACCGCATATCCGCAGCGTGCCGCCCTGAAACAGGGCGGGCAGCTGTTCGGCACGGCCCTCTGGATGCGAGTATCGACAGTGGGCCGTGCCGTTCTGCGTCCGTTTCGGTGATCTTTGCCGAAAGTATCCGCAGGCGGTGGCGGCCCGGACCAACCCCACGGTGAAGGAAACAGCCATGAGCACGGCCACCCAGGCGCCCATCACGTTCGACCTCAAGCCTTCCGCCCACCCGCTGCCCGCAGCGGAGCGCGAGGCCCGGCTGGCCAACCCCGGCTTCGGCCGGGTCTTCACCGACCACATGGTCACCATCCGCTGGACCGAGGGCGTGGGCTGGCACGACGCCCAGCTGGCGCCGTACGCGCCGCTGGAGATCGACCCGGCGAACATGACCCTGCACTACGGTCAGGCGATCTTCGAGGGTCTGAAGGCCTACCGCCAGGCCGACGGCTCCATCGCCACCTTCCGTCCGGAGGCCAACGCCGCCCGCTTCCAGGCCTCGGCCCGCCGCCTGGCGATGCCGGAGCTGCCGGTGGAGACCTTCGTCGAGGCCGTCGAGCTGCTGGTCCGCCAGGAGCAGGAGTGGGTCCCGAACGAGCCGGAGCAGAGCCTCTACCTGCGCCCGTTCATGTTCGCCACCGAGGTCGGCCTGGGCGTCCGCCCGGCGAACTCCTACCTGTTCATGATCATCGCCTCGCCGGCCGGCGCCTACTTCCAGGGCGGCATCAAGCCGGTCTCGGTCTGGCTCTCCAAGGAGTACGTCCGGGCCGCGCCCGGCGGCACCGGCGCCGCCAAGTGCGCCGGCAACTACGCCGCCTCGCTGGTCGCCCAGGCCCAGGCCGCCGAGAAGGGCTGCGACCAGGTGGTCTGGCTCGACGCCGCCGAGCACCGGTGGGTCGAGGAGATGGGCGGGATGAACCTGTACTTCGTCTTCGGCGAGGGCAAGGACGCCAGGATCGTCACCCCGGAGCTGTCCGGCGCCCTGCTGCCCGGCATCACCCGTGACTCGCTGCTCCAGCTCGCCTCCGACCTCGGCTACGCCGTCGAGGAGCGGAGGATCTCCACCGACGAGTGGCAGCAGGCCAACGCCGACGGCACCCTCACCGAGGTCTTCGCCTGCGGCACCGCCGCCGTCATCACCCCGGTCGGCTCGGTGAAGTCCGCCGCCGCCGACTGGACCGTCGGCGCCGGCGAGCCCGGCCCGGTCACCATGGAGCTGCGCCGGGCGCTGCTGTCGATCCAGGGCGGCCAGACCCCGGACACCCACCGCTGGCTGCACAAGATCGTCTGAGTCGGCACCCCGCCCGGCCTGCCCCGTTTCGCATCGCGAGACGGGGCGGGCCGGATCCCGGAAGCTGTGCCAGACTGCGAGCGTGTCCACGCTGTCGATGATTATTAGCAGCAGGCGCGCCGGTCCGCAGTGACCGCTCCCGCAGGACCCGATGCGGAGCGACCACGAGCGTCCAGACCCGCGCGCAGACCTCTCGCACCCGCGAGGGGTCTTTTGCTTTTTGGGCACCGCCCCATCGAGCACCTCCCCCGGACCGGCCGAGGGCCCCCACAAGGGGCCCGGGGACACCGGGACCGCGCGCGGGATCCTGGACAGTGGAGCCGGGACGACATCCGGCAGAGCAGTACCAACCTCCCCGAAACGGAGAACCAGGGGTCATGACCGAGGTCACCCGTACCGACGACAGTTTCCACGTCTTCGACACCACGCTGCGCGACGGAGCACAGCGGGAGGGCATCAACCTGACGGTGGCGGACAAGCTGGCCATCGCCCGGCACCTGGACGAGTTCGGGGTCGGCTTCATCGAGGGCGGCTGGCCCGGGGCCAACCCGCGCGACACCGAGTTCTTCGCCCGCGCCGCCGCCGAGCTGGAGCTGGAGCACGCCCGGCTGGTCGCCTTCGGCGCCACCCGCAGGGCCGGCGGCAAGGCCGCGGAGGACCCGCAGCTGGCCGCGCTGGTCGCCTCCGGCGCGCCCGTGATCACCCTGGTGGCCAAGGCGCACGACCGGCACGTGGAGCTGGCGCTGCGCACCACCCTGGACGAGAACCTGGAGATGGTCAGGGACAGCGTCGCGTTCCTGCGCGCCCAGGGGCGGCGGGTGTTCATCGACTGCGAGCACTTCTTCGACGGGTACCGGGCGAACCCCGAGTACGCCGTGGCGGTGGTCCGTGCCGCGCACGAGGCCGGGGCGGACGTGGTGGTGCTCTGCGACACCAACGGCGGGATGCTGCCGGGCGGCGTCCGGGAGATCGTCGCCGACGTGCTCGCCAGGACGGGTGCCAGGCTCGGCATCCACGCCCAGGACGACACCGGCTGCGCCGTGGCCAACACCCTGGCCGCGGTGGACGCCGGCGCGACCCACGTCCAGTGCACCGCCAACGGCTACGGCGAGCGGGTCGGCAACGCCAACCTGTTCCCGGTGGTCGGCGCGCTGGAGATCAAGTACGACCGCCGGGTGCTGCCCGCGGGCCGGCTGGCCGAGATGACCCGGATCTCGCACGCGATCGCCGAGCTGGTCAACCTGACCCCCGCCACCCACCAGCCGTACGTCGGCTTCTCGGCCTTCGCCCACAAGGCGGGCCTGCACGCCTCCGCGATCAAGGTCGACCCCGACCTGTACCAGCACATCGACCCCGAGCGGGTCGGCAACACCATGCGGATGCTGGTCTCCGACATGGCCGGCCGGGCCTCCGTCGAGCTCAAGGGCAAGGAACTCGGCTACGACCTCTCCAGCGACCGGGACCTGGCCGGCCGGGTGGTGGCCAAGGTGAAGGAGCAGGAGAACCTCGGCTACACCTACGAGTCCGCCGACGCCTCCTTCGAGCTGCTGCTGCGCGACGAGGTGCGCGGCAGCCGGGACCGCTTCTACACCCTGGAGTCCTGGCGGACCATCAGCGAGCAGGGCCCGAAGGGCTTCGCGGGCAACGAGGCCACCGTCAAGCTGTGGGCCAAGGGCGAGCGCCGGATCGCCACCGGCGAGGGAAACGGCCCGGTCGACGCGCTGGACCAGGCGCTGCGCGCGGCCCTGGAGGGCATCTACCCGCCGCTGGCCGGCTTCGAGCTGGTGGACTACAAGGTCCGCATCCTGGAGGGGCAGCACGGCACCGGGTCCAAGACCCGGGTGCTGATCGAGTCCACCGACGGCACCACCACCTGGTCGACGGTGGGTGTGGCCGACAACGTGATCGCCGCCTCCTGGCTGGCGCTGGAGGACGCGTACACCTACGGCCTGGTCAGGGCGGGCCTGGAGCCCACCGAGTAGCCGCTCCCGGGAACGCCCGTGGCCCGTCGGACTCCGCGTGGAGTCCGACGGGCCACAGGTGCTCGCGCGCTTCCCGCAGGCTCGGCGCCCGCGGTCACCGGAGTCGGGCGAGGAGGGCGTGTTCGACGAGGGTGATGAGGGCGCTTTTGGCGCTGTCGCGGCGGCGGGCGTCGAGGGTGACG